>NZ_JBIYCT010000005.1:0-361205 GCF_044907945.1 Bacillus sp. RC240
ATGTATTAGGCACGCCGCCAGCGTTCATCCTGAGCCAGGATCAAACTCTCCAATAAAGTTAGTTTGTCTAGCATCTAAAAATAAAAATTGACGTTTCACGTTGTTTGTTTCGTTTAGTTTTCAAAGTTCAACATCGCGTTTCAGCGACTTTCATAATATATCATAGTATATTATTTTCGTCAACAAGTTTTTTTCGATAACTTGTATCTCTCATTTGCTGACTTTTCCTATTATATACACTTTCCTATTGCTATGCAAGTATTATTATAAAAAAATAAGAGGGGGAGAAATCCCCACTCTTACTCTTCAGAAGAATCCTCTTCATTAGATTCTTCTTCTTCATCTTTTTGCGCTTTTGCTACTGTCGCTACCTCTTGCTCATCTTCTAATCGAATTAGACGAACACCTTGTGTATTACGTCCCATTTGAGAGATTTGATCAACCGGCATACGAATAATAACGCCTGCTGCTGTAATTAACATAATGTCTTCTTCGCCTGTTACAGACTTAACCGCTACTAACTTACCGTTTTTATCTGTAATATTACAAGTCTTCAGACCTTTACCACCACGACTTTGCAGGCGGTATTCATCAATCGGTGTACGCTTTCCATAACCATTTTTCGTTACAATTAGAACATTTACATCCTCTTCGACAATTTCCATACCTACAACTTGATCTTCATCACCTAATGTAATTGCTTTTACGCCAGCCGCATTACGTCCCATTGAACGCACATCTTGCTCATTGAAACGAATTAACATACCGTTACTTGTCCCAACGATAATATCCTTATCACCAGATGTTAAGCGTACAGAGATTAATTCATCCTCTTCACGAAGAGAAATTGCAATTAAACCATTTGTACGTATATTGGCAAATGATGAAAGTGGTGTTCTCTTAGAGATACCTTGTTTCGTTGTAAAGAATAAGAACTGGTCGTCACCAAATTCACGAATTGGAATAATAGCGTTGATCCACTCACCCTTATCTACCCCTAATAGATTAATAATCGGTATACCTTTTGCTGTACGACTATACTCTGGAATTTCATATCCTTTTGTACGGTATACTTTACCCTTGTTTGTGAAGAATAAAATATGATCATGAGTAGACGTTGTTAATAAATGTTCGACAAAGTCATCATCATTCGTACCCATTCCTTGTACACCACGTCCCCCACGGTTCTGTGTTTTGTACGTAGAAGCCGGTAACCTCTTAATATAACCATTATGAGTAAGTGTAATTGCGATATTTTGTTCTGGGATTAAATCTTCATCCTCTATAGCTTCCATACCGCCAATTGTAATTTCTGTTCTTCTCTTATCATTAAAACGCTCTTTTACTTCAGCTAATTCCTCGCGAATAATTTCAAGAACTTTTTCTTCGTCTGCTAAAATTGCTTTTAACTCTGCAATTATCTTCATTAAATCTTGATATTCTTGTTCGATTTTTTCGCGTTCTAATCCAGTTAAACGTTGCAAACGCATATCTAAAATCGCTTGCGCTTGTTTCTCACTTAAGCCGAAACGTTCCATTAAACCTTGTTTTGCAATATCAGCTGTTTTTGAACTACGGATTAAAGTAATAACTTCATCAAGATGATCTAAAGCAATTCGTAAGCCTTCTAAAATATGAGCACGCGCTTCTGCTTTCTCTAATTCATAAGCAGTACGTCTACGAATCACTACCTTTTGATGCTCTAAATAATAATATAGATTTTGTTTTAAATTTAAGACTTGTGGCTCTCCATTTACAAGAGACAACATATTAATACCGAAGCTTGTTTGGAGTGCTGTATGTTTATATAGATTATTTAATAGTACATTGGCATTGGCATCACGACGTACTTCCATAACAATACGCATACCATTTCGATCTGATTCATCACGTAAATCTGTAATACCTTCAATTTTCTTATCACGAACTAGTTCTGCGATCTTTTCAATTAATCGCGCCTTATTAACTTGATAAGGTAGTTCTGTTACGATAATAGTTTGTTTACCATTTGCTTTCTCTTCAATTTCAACTTTAGCACGAAGTATAATAGAACCGCGACCTGTTTCGTAAGCTCTTCGAATTCCACTTCGCCCTAAGATTAAACCTGAAGTTGGGAAGTCTGGTCCAGGAATATATTCCATTAATTCCGCGATAGTGATATCAGGGTTATGACTTAATGCCAACACACCATCAATTACTTCTCCAAGTTGATGCGGTGGAATGTTTGTTGCCATACCAACCGCAATACCCGTCGTACCATTGACTAATAAGTTAGGGAAACGCGCTGGTAATACAACTGGCTCTCTTTCAGAACCATCGTAGTTATCTTGATAATCAATTGTATTCTTTGTAATATCGCGTATTAATTCCATAGAAATCTTAGACATTCTTGCTTCTGTATAACGCATTGCTGCCGCTGAATCTCCATCAACAGAACCGAAATTACCATGTCCATCAACAAGCATGTAACGTTGACTAAAATCTTGTGCCATACGTACCATTGTTTCATAAACAGCTGAATCACCGTGCGGGTGATACTTACCAATTACTTCGCCGACAATACGCGCCGACTTCTTATATGCTTTATCAGCTGTAATTCCTAAATCATTCATCGCATATAAAACCCTACGATGAACTGGTTTTAATCCATCACGAACATCTGGTAATGCACGAGACACGATAACACTCATTGCGTAATCTAAAAATGAGGTACGCATTTCATGACTAATATTAATTTCTCGAATTCGTGCTTGTTGTTGATTGTCTGACATCAACGAGCACCTCCTCTTACATTTCCGTTACACATACATTGATTTATATGTAGAAGACAGGAATACTTAGATTCCTGTCATTACTCACTTAAATATCAAGGTTTTTCACGTATTTTGCATTTTCTTGGATAAAGTTACGACGCGGCTCTACTTTATCACCCATCAAAATTTCAAATGTTTCATCCGCTTCAATTGCATCTTGAAGGGAAACTTGAAGTAACGAACGTACTTCTGGGTCCATTGTCGTCTCCCACAGCTGAGTTGGATTCATTTCCCCTAGACCTTTATAACGCTGAATCCCGGGCTTAGGTTGAGCTGGTAATTCAGCTAGTATTTTTTCAAGTTCTTTATTGTTATAAGCATATTGAATTTTTTTACCTTGTTGTACTTTAAACAACGGTGGCTGTGCGATATATATATATCCACACTCAATGATTTGACGCATATAACGATAGAAGAACGTTAATAATAGGGTACGAATATGTGCACCATCAACATCGGCATCTGTCATAATAATAACTTTATGATAGCGAGCTTTTTCAATAGCAAAATCCCCACCAATATTTGTACCAATTGCTGTAATAATTGTACGAACTTCATCATTTGATAAAATCTTATCTAAACGTGCCTTTTCAACGTTAATAATTTTACCCTTCAGTGGTAAAATCGCTTGAAAATGACGATCGCGTCCTTGTTTTGCAGATCCGCCCGCAGAGTCACCCTCCACGATATAAATTTCGCTAATTGCTGGATCTTTAGAAGAACAATCAGCTAGCTTCCCTGGTAAACTTGAAACTTCTAGAGCACTCTTTCGGCGCGTTAGTTCACGAGCCTTTTTAGCCGCTACACGTGCACGCGCTGCCATAGTCCCTTTATCTATAATTTTACGTGCAACATTGGGGTTTTCCAGTAAGAACTTTTCAAACGCCTCTGAGAATACAGACTCTGTAATCGTTCTCGCTTCACTATTTCCAAGTTTCGTCTTTGTTTGTCCTTCAAATTGTGGATTTGGATGCTTAATTGACACGATTGCTGTTAAGCCTTCACGAACATCTTCACCAGTTAAATTACTATCCGCATCTTTTAAAATATTATTTTTACGACCATAATCGTTAATTACACGTGTTAGAGCAGTCTTAAAACCTACCTCATGTGTACCGCCTTCATACGTATGAATATTATTTGTAAATGAATAAATATGATTTGTATAGCCTTCGTTATATTGAAGAGCAACCTCAACCTGAATCCCATCTTTTGAACCGTCAACATATACAGGTTCTTCATGAATCGGTTGTTTTGAACGATTTAAATGTTCAACATATGATTTAATTCCACCTTCATAATGGAATTCTTTCTTTTGCTTATGTTCACGCTTATCTTCAATTGTTAATTTAATATTACGATTTAAAAACGCCAACTCACGCATACGAGTCGCTAATGTATCAAATTCGTATTCTGTCGTCTCTGTAAAAATTTCTGAATCTGGCTTAAAGCGTGTGATCGTTCCTGTACGATCAGTTTCACCTATTACTTTTAAATCCGCAGCCGGGACCCCGCGTTCATATTTTTGATAGTGTATTTTTCCATCTCGATGTACAAATACCTCTAATTCTGTTGATAAAGCATTTACAACAGATGCACCTACACCATGCAAACCACCAGAAACTTTATAACCACCACCGCCAAATTTACCACCGGCATGGAGTACCGTCATAATAACTTCTACAGCAGGACGTCCCATTTTTTCTTGTATACCAACAGGGATACCACGACCATCATCTGTTACAACAATACTATTATCTTCTTCAATACTGACATTAATTTCATCACAATATCCTGCTAAAGCTTCATCAATACTGTTATCAACAATTTCCCACACGAGGTGATGAAGACCTTTTCCACTTGTAGAACCAATATACATACCAGGACGCTTTCGAACTGCCTCCAGTCCTTCTAACACCTGAATCTGACTTTCATCATATGCATTTTCCTGCATTTGCTTTTGTTCCATTGACACAAAGATCACCTACTTTTCCATTTAAACAGAAATTATTTTCTGTCTATTTCACAATCTACCGTGCCGTTCGTTACATGAATTGTTTTCGCTTCTTTCAATGTTTCGTGTTCAATTCCCTCGACACTCGTCGTTGTCACAAAGGTTTGTACTTTTCCTTGAATTGTATTTAGCAGATGCGATTGACGATAATCATCTAATTCTGATAACACATCATCTAGTAAAAGAATTGGATATTCCTTAACCTCTGAGTATATCAATTCAATTTCAGCCAATTTTAGGGATAGTGCGGTTGTTCGTTGTTGTCCTTGTGAACCAAAGACTTGAACATTTTTACTATTAACGAAGAATTGTAAATCATCACGATGAGGACCAAGTAAAGTTGTACCCCGAAAAATTTCACGTTGTTTCACAGATTGAAAACTTTCATAGTATACTTCCTTTATTTTCGACAAATCCATTGATTCTGATACATCTACACTTGGTTTATAAACGATTTCTAACTCCTCTAATCCCCTGCTAATTCCGCGATGAATTGGAGCAGCCCATTCTTGTAGTAAATGCAAAAACTCAAAACGTTTTCGCAAAATTTTTGCACCATGCTCAATAAGTTGAAGTGTAAATACATCCAACATCGTTTCCTCATTTTTACTATTCCCTTGCATCTTCTTAAGTAAATGATTTCGTTGCGTGAGTACCTTTTGATATTGACTTAATTCATACAAATAGACCGGAGCTATTTGTCCAAGTTCCATATCCAAAAAGCGTCTTCGTACTTGAGGGCTTCCTTTTACAAGATTTAAATCTTCTGGGGCAAACATAACAACATTCATTTCACCAATATACTGGCTCAATTTTTGTTGTTCTAACTGATTTAACTTTGCCTTTTTACCTTTTTTTGAAATATTTAATTCTAAGGATACTGAACTATTTCGCCTTTGTAATCTACCTTTTATATTACCATAATCCTCATCCCAACGAATGAGTTCACGATCGTTCGAAGTTCTATGAGATTTCGCCATCGCCAATACATAAATAGCTTCCATCAGATTCGTTTTCCCTTGCGCATTTTCACCAATAATTACATTGACTTTATCCTCAAAGGAAAGCTCTAAATGCTCATAATTGCGATAGTTTTTTAATTGTATTTCTGTAATAAACAAAGGGATCCCCCTTTATGCCTGAACTTGGAAAGTTCCGCTTCCCGGAATTTCAACAATATCATTTGCATATAACTTTCGGCCTCTTCTATTTTCAAGTTCTTGATTCACGTATACTTCATATTCTTGTAAGAACCATTTCACAGCGCCACCTGTATCAATTACATCAGCTAACTTTAAAAATTGTCCTAGTGTAATGTATTCTGTTGAAATCTTAATAAGTTTCATAAAATCGCTCACTTTCTGAAAGTGTTCATTCTTTCATTGTACTAAATAAACTAGCATTAGGAAAGTAATACCCCACAAATCAAATAAGGGTCACTAGTACCTTTACACTAGCAACCCTTAATCCTTACTTAGTAAGTACGGACTGGTAAAATTAATTGGATAATGGAATCATCATTTACTGTGCGAATTAAAAACGGTCTCATCGCTCCAGTAAAACTAACTTTAATTTCTGTACTATCTAAGGCCTTTAATGCGTCCATCATATATTTTGCACTAAAAGATATTTTTAATTCTTCTCCATCTACATTTTCACATTGAACCTCTTCTACTACTTTTCCGATTTCTGGTGCATTCGAAGAAATCTCTAACATCTGTTGTTCTAATGTCGATAATTTAACAACGTTGTTACGACCATCTCTTGCTAACAACGACGCACGATCAATCGCTTGTAAAAATTCTTTTGTATTTACAAATATATCAGTTTTACTTTCAGCTGGAATTAAACGCGTTGTATCTGGATAATTTCCTTCTAATAATCTTGAGAAGAATAATAAATGTTTTGTACGGAATAATACTTGATACTCCGTAATAACGATATCTACCATTTCTTCAGATTCATCTAGAATTTTACTTAATTCACTTAAGCTCTTACCAGGAATAACGACATTCGCTTGAAATTCATCGGCAATATTATACCCTTCGATTTTTGCTTTACGAAGTGCTAGTCTGTGACTATCTGTTGCAATACAAGTTAGCTCGCTGTTATATACCTTCCAGTTTACACCTGTCAAGATCGGTCTTGTTTCAGAACTTGAAACTGCAAATACTGTTTGACGAATCATGTGCTTTAGTAAATCTGTTGGAATCTTAAATACATGATGTTCTTCGATTTGTGGTAATAACGGATATTCAGCAGCATCTAAACCATTTAAGTTGAACTCTGATTTTCCAGATTTTATTTTTGTCATAAAATGATTTTCCACAGAAATTTCGACAGTTTCTTTAGGTAATTTTTTTACGATCTCACTAAAATATTTTGCTTGTAAAATAATACTTCCTGATTGTTCAATTTCCACAATTTCTTTTCCAGCATCTTCGACTGGGATAAATGATTCGATAGAGATGTCTGCATCACTACCTGTTAAAGTAACTCCTTCTTCAGTTGCTACAACTTTAATCCCTGTAAGAATTGGAATTGTTGTACGAGAAGAAACTGCCTTCATTACATCTTGTACACTTCTTACAAGATAGTCTTTTTGTATTGTAAAACGCATAACGAAAAACCTCCGGTAAGTATAAGATTTTATTTATTTAATAAAGATAAAAAAGTAGTAGTAATAGTAATAGGGCTTGTGGATATGTGGATAACCCTGTTTAAAGATGTAAAAACAGTCTATCTACATGTGGATAGACTGTGCGTAAAATAAGCTAAGTTATTCACACTATTCAGCTACTACTATTTTAAAATATCCTTAACTTCTTCAACGTGTTTTTGTAATTGAGTATCCGTTTTTAATAGCTTCGAAATTTTTTCGTGAGCATGGATTACTGTTGTATGATCGCGGCCACCAAATTCTTCACCTATTTTTGGCAAAGATGAGTCCGTAAGTTCACGTGATAAATACATCGCAATTTGGCGAGGGAATGCAACGGATTTTGTCCGTTTTTTTGCTTTGAAATCTTCTAATTTTACTTGATAGACGCCCCCAACAGCCTTTTGAATATCAGAAATAGAAATAATTCTAGGTATAGAGTTTGGAATAATATTTTTAAGCGCTTCAGCCGCTAAATCAGCATTCATATCTTTATTAATTAAAGATGAATAAGCTACAACTCGAATAAGTGCACCCTCTAGTTCACGAATATTTGAATCGATTTGATTTGCGATATAAAGCATAACTTCATTTGGT
The DNA here is from genome assembly GCF_044907945.1 of Bacillus sp. RC240. NCBI lineage: Bacteria > Bacillati > Bacillota > Bacilli > Caryophanales > Bacillaceae > Bacillus > Bacillus sp. RC240. Next base: position 8,084 of record NZ_JBIYCT010000005.1, read on the forward strand.
ATATCAAGACCTTCTGCTTTTGCTTTTTTACGTAAAATTGCGATTCTAGTTTCTAAATCTGGTGGCGTAATGTCCGTAATTAACCCCCATTCAAAGCGAGAACGAAGGCGATCTTCTAAAGTTGGGATTTCTTTTGGTGGTCTATCGCTTGAAATCACAATTTGTTTACTTTCTTCATGTAACGCATTAAATGTATGGAAAAACTCTTCCTGTGTTTGTTCTTTTCCAGCAAGAAATTGAATATCATCTATCAATAAGACATCTACATTACGATATTTATTACGAAAATCGACAGCTTTATTATCACGAATTGAATTAATAAATTCATTTGTAAATTTTTCAGATGATAAATATACAACTTTTGCATTTGGGTTGTGTTCAATTACATAATGCCCAATTGCGTGCATTAAATGTGTTTTTCCAAGTCCAACGCCCCCGTAAATAAAGAGCGGATTATAGGCTTTAGCTGGTGCTTCAGCTACAGCTAAAGAAGCAGCATGTGCAAAACGATTACCAGAGCCAATAACAAATGTATCAAATGTATATTTTGGGTTTAACATACTCTGTGGTAAGTGATTAGACTCATCATGTGCGTGTTTTTGCTTAACAGAAGGAAGATCTATATCCTCTTCTGCCTGACTTTGGGGAATGATAAAACGAATAGCTAGTTTTGCCCCTGTTAAATCATAAAGTGTTTCGGAGATTAGTTCCGAATAGTGAGATTCTAGCCAGTCACGAGCGAATTCATTTGGAGCTGTAATAGTTAATACATCTTTTTTTAAGTTATGAGCAGTTGTTGATTTTAACCATGTTTCATAACTTGGCTTGCTTACCTTTTTTTCTAATTCTTTTAAGGCACTATTCCATAAATCAGAGATATTTTCCAAAGGTGTCCCTCCTTTACAAAGATGGTAAAAGAATAAGGTTGCGCAACAATTGTACAACCTGTAAATACTTCTAATGCATATTTATACGAAACGTATTTTAAAATATAAAAACGTCGTTAGTATCCGAGATAGAGTTTTCGACAAAATAACACATGTGGACAACTATTTACCCACATGTGATTTAAACTATCCACATGTTATACACAAATTGTGGATAAAATAAAGGTGTGGAAAACTTATTCAAAGTGAAAACACAACTATAATATCAAAAAAAAGCAGCTATAGCAATGAATTTAAGAAAGTTATCCACAAAATCAATACCTTGTGGAATAAACTTGTCCACAACACGATATACTGTGTAAAAGTAAAAAAAGAGTTTGTGGATATAAAAAAGAGAAAAAATATTTATCCACAAGGAAATATAGGGACTGTGAAAAAGTATGTGAATAGGTTAAAAATGAATATTTGATGAAAATTTCGAGAACCATTGACATTTTCCTATTTGATTTACTATAATTTATTAGACTGTCTTTAACAGATATTCCTCAGGGAGGTGTCATATAATGAAAAGAACTTACCAACCAAATAAACGTAAGCGCAGCAAAGTACATGGTTTCCGCAGCCGTATGAGCACAGCAAACGGACGTAGAGTGCTTGCAGCTCGTCGTCGTAAAGGAAGAAAAGTATTATCTGCGTAGACCACTGAACGTTCAGTGGTCTTTTTTTCTAATAATAATGAGTTTCCGCTGATGAAATACAGGAGTGTCAAATGATATGAAGAAAAAAAATCGTATAAAAAAGAATGATGAATTCCAGGCTGTTTTCCAAAAAGGACAATCAAATGCCAATCGCCAGTTTGTTGTATACAAATTAGATAAAGAAAAACAGCCGCATTTTCGCATTGGTCTTTCTGTTAGTAAGAAAATAGGAAATGCAGTAGTGCGTAATCGAATTAAGCGTATGATTCGCCAATCGATTATAGAATTAAAAGATGAGATAGATTCTGGAAAAGATTTTGTTATAATAGCAAGGAAGCCTTGTGCAGAGATGACATATGAAGAGTTAAAGAAAAGCTTAATTCATGTCTTTAAACGCTCTGGTATGAAAAGAATAAAAAAGTAGCGTAAGGAAATGAATTACACTATATACATACCGAAACAAGGAGGAGCAGGCTTTGAAAAAGAAAATAGGTTTATTAGCCATGGTTATTATGCTAATGGCAATTGCTACCGGCTGTAGTGAAACAAATCAACCGATTACACCGAAAAGCACTGGGATTTGGAATGAATATTTCGTATACCCGCTTTCTCAGTTAATCACGTATTTTGCAGAATTATTTGGTAGTAATTATGGTTTAGCAATCGTTGTTACAACTCTTATCATTCGTTTTGCATTATTACCATTAATGATTAAACAAACGAAGAGTACGAAAGCAATGCAGGCGTTACAACCAGAAATGGTGAAATTAAAAGAGAAATATAGTTCTAAAGATCAAGCAACACAGCAAAAACTACAACAAGAAATGATGCAGTTATATCAAAAGAATGGTGTAAACCCATTAGCAGGATGTTTACCAATATTTGTTCAGATGCCTATTTTATTCGCGTTTTATCATGCGATTATGAGAACAACAGCAATTAGTGAACATACATTTTTATGGTTCGATTTAGGACAGGCGGATCCGTTCTATATCCTTCCAATTGTTGCAGCTATTACGACGTTTATTCAGCAAAAACTTGCAATGGCAGGAACGGCTGGACAAAATCCGCAAATGGCAATGATGATTTGGCTTATGCCAATTATGATTTTAGTCTTTGCAATTAACTTCCCAGCAGCACTATCATTGTACTGGGTAGTTGGTAATATCTTTGGTATCGCTCAAATGTATATGATCAAAGGGCCTGAAATTAAGGCCAGTAAGGCAGGAGGATCAAGCAAGTGAGTATGATTACTGCTAAAGGACAAACAGTCGAGCTGGCAGTACAAGATGCTTTAAGACAATTAAATGCTTCGAAAGATCGAGTAGATATAAATATTATCGATGAGGGTAAGAGGGGGTTCCTAGGTTTATTTGGGAATCGCCCCGCTGTTGTAGAAGTTGTATTGAAAAAAGATCCAATCCAAGAATGTGAAGAATATTTAAAAAATGTTATTCAAAATATGGGTGTGGAAGTTGAGATTAGAAAAATTGTAAAAGGACGCGAAGTTGAATTTACAATTTCTGGTGAAAATATCGGTGTTTTAATTGGTAAAAGAGGGAATACGTTAAATTCTTTACAATATTTAACAAAACTTGTTGCGAACCGTAATACAAAGCAATATATTGGTATTACACTGGATGCTGAAAACTATCGTAGTAAAAGAAAAAATACGTTAGAATCTCTTTCCTATCGATTAGCAAAACAAGTAGTGAGTACGAAAAAAAGAGTTGTTCTAGAACCAATGCCTTCTTTTGAACGGAAAATTATTCACCAAGCATTATCTAATCATCAAAATATCATTACAACTTCTGAAGGGAAAGAACCACATCGGTATGTTGTAATATCTTCCAAGTGACCGGTTACTCAATTGAGTGCCGGTTTTTTTGAGGAGAAAATAAATGTGGATAACTAAAAAACACTAAACTTATCCACTGTGAATAAGTTTAGTGTTTTTTACATAAGGACATAATAAAATGAGTTATTATTCTTTTGTAGATAGGTTCGTTATGGTATCCTAATAATTTAGTGACGGAAAAAATTCATGTTGAAATAGAGATAAATAAGCAAGTGAGGTGAAAGGACATGGAATTTGATACAATTGCCGCAATTTCCACAGCACTTGGGGAAGGTGCAATTGCCATTGTTCGAGTAAGTGGGGATGATGCGATTGAGAAAGTTGATCGTATTTTTAAAGGGAAGGATTTAACACAGGTTTCTTCTCATACAATTCATTATGGTCATATTGTCGATTTAGATACAAATCAAGTTATTGAAGAAGTTATGGTGTCCATTATGCGTGCACCAAGGACTTTTACACGTGAAAATATAGTAGAAATTAACTGTCATGGTGGACTTGTTTCGGTAAATAAAGTATTACAGCTTATTTTAGCGCAAGGAGCACGACTGGCAGAGCCTGGTGAATTTACAAAACGTGCTTTTTTAAATGGACGTATTGATTTGTCACAAGCAGAAGCTGTTATGGACTTAATCCGTGCGAAAACAGATCGTGCTATGAATGTAGCGATTAACCAAATGGAAGGACGATTATCTAAATTAATCGGCCATCTGCGTCAAGAAATATTAGAAACATTAGCTCATATTGAGGTGAATATAGATTACCCAGAATATGATGATGTAGAAGAGATGACGCATAATATTTTAATTGAGAAAGCTACACATGTCCGTGCTGAAATTGCAAAGATATTAGAAACATCGAAGCAAGGAAAGATTTTACGTGAAGGCATTTCTACCGCGATTATCGGTAGACCTAACGTTGGGAAATCATCGCTATTAAATAGTCTTGTTCAGGAGAAAAAGGCAATTGTAACTGATATTGCAGGAACAACTCGTGATGTTATTGAAGAGTACGTTAATGTGCGTGGTGTACCACTTAAACTTATAGATACAGCCGGAATTCGTGAAACGGAAGATATTGTTGAACGAATTGGTGTAGAGCGTTCGAAGGAAATGATGAGCCAAGCAGACTTAGTGTTAATTGTAGTGAACTATAGCGAGGCTTTAACAAATGAAGATGAGGATCTATTCCGTGCCGTACAGGGAAAAGATTTCATTGTCATTGTAAATAAGACAGATTTACCGCAAGAAATTGATATGGAACGTGTTACAGATTTAGCGGTAGGCAATCGTGTTATTACAACATCTTTAATTGAGGAGCAAGGAATAGATGAGCTTGAAAAGGCAATAGCTGATTTATTCTTTGAAGGAACAATTGATTCTGCGGATATGACATACGTGTCTAATGCGAGACATATCGGATTATTAACACAAGCAGGAAGAACAATTAACGATGCAATTGAAGCGATAGAAAATGGTGTTCCGATTGATATGGTTCAAATTGATTTAACAAGAGCGTGGGAAATACTTGGTGAAATTACTGGTGATACTGTCCATGAAAGCTTAATTGACCAATTGTTCTCTCAATTTTGTTTAGGAAAATAAAGTGAAACTTTAATCAGAGATGATTTAGTAAGATAGAGGTTATTAGGAGGAATAAACAATGGGATACAATGCCGGTTTATATGATGTCATAGTAATCGGTGCAGGTCATGCAGGATGTGAAGCTGGTCTTGCGGCAGCACGAATGGGCTCAAAAACATTAATGTTAACAATTAACTTAGATATGGTAGCGTTCATGCCATGTAACCCTTCTGTTGGTGGACCAGCAAAAGGGATTGTTGTTCGTGAAATTGATGCATTAGGCGGAGAAATGGGACGCAATATTGATAAAACACATATTCAAATGCGTATGTTAAATACGGGTAAAGGACCAGCTGTACGCGCGCTTCGTGCACAAGCTGATAAATTCTCTTACCAGCATGAATTAAAGAAAACAATTGAAGAAACACCAAACTTAACGTTGTTTCAAGGTCTGGTAGAGCGTTTAATTATTGAAGATGGTGTATGTAAAGGGGTAATTACGCAAGCTGGTGCTGAATACACAGCGAAAACAGTTGTAATTACAACGGGAACATTTTTACGTGGTGAGATTATTATGGGAGATTTAAAATATTCAAGTGGTCCAAATAATCAGCAACCATCTATTACATTATCTGAACACTTAGAGGAACTTGGTTTTGATCTTGTTAGATTTAAAACAGGTACACCTCCGCGTGTAAACAGTAATACGATTGATTATAGTAAAACAGAAATTCAACCAGGTGATGATAAGCCACGTGCTTTCTCTTTTGAAACGACAAAATTTATTATGGATCAAATTCCATGTTGGTTAACGTATACAAGTACAGAAACACATCGTTTAATAGATGAAAACTTACATCGCTCAGCTATGTATTCTGGTATGATTAAAGGAACAGGGCCTAGATATTGCCCTTCAATTGAAGACAAGGTAGTAAGATTTAATGATAAACCACGTCATCAAATTTTCTTAGAGCCAGAAGGACGTAATACACAAGAAGTATATGTACAAGGCTTATCGACGAGCTTACCAGAAGATGTACAGCGTGCAATGCTTAGAACAATTCCTGGCCTGGAAAATGTTGAAATGATGCGTACGGGTTATGCAATTGAATATGATGCAATCGTACCAACTCAACTATGGCCAACACTTGAAACGAAAAAAATTAAAAATTTATATACAGCAGGACAAATTAATGGAACTTCTGGTTACGAAGAAGCGGCAGGACAAGGGCTTATGGCTGGAATTAATGCAGCATGTCGTTCTTTAGGTAAAAAAGAAGTTATTTTAGGTCGCGCTGATGCATATATTGGTGTTTTAATTGATGATCTTGTAACAAAAGGCACAAATGAACCATACCGTTTATTAACGTCTCGTGCGGAATATCGTTTATTATTACGCCATGATAATGCAGATCTTCGTCTAACTGAGGTTGGTCGTGAAATTGGTTTAATTAAAGAAGATCGTTATGAGAGATTTACAAATAAAAAACTACAAATTGAACAGGAAAAGGAACGATTAGAGAGTATTTTTATTAAACCACGTCCTGAAGTTCAAGAATTAATTCGTAGTATTGGCGGAAGTGAATTGAAAGATGGAATACGTGCAAGTGACTTATTACGTCGTCCAGAGGTGACATATGAGCATATTCATCTTTTAGTACCAAGTGAAGTAGCATTAAGTGATGAAATTACGGAACAAGTTGAAATTCAGACCAAGTACGAAGGATACATTGAAAAATCTTTACAGCAAGTAGAACGTATGAAGAAAATGGAAAACAAAAAAATTCCTGTGGATATTGATTATGATGCGATTTCTAGCCTTGCCTCAGAAGCGAGACAGAAATTGAAAGATGTTCGTCCACTTTCAATGGGGCAAGCTTCACGTATTTCTGGCGTAAATCCAGCTGATGTTTCCATTTTGCTTATTTACATTGAACAAGGAAAAATTGCACGAGTATCGAACCAATAACATAGTAAGGAGATATTGCTAGATGAACATAGAACAATTTCAATCTATGCTAGAAGAGAAGGGTATTTCCCTCTCTTCTAGACAGTTAGAGCAGTTCGGAATCTATTTTGAAACATTAGTAGAGTGGAATGAAAAAATGAACTTAACGGCTATTACGGAGAAAGAAGAAGTATACTTAAAACACTTTTTTGATTCTGTTACAGCGGCTTTTTATTATGATTTTTCGAAACCATTTTCTATTTGTGATGTTGGAGCAGGAGCTGGATTCCCAAGTATCCCTTTAAAAATCTGTTTCCCGCACTTAAAAGTAACAATTGTAGATTCATTACAAAAACGTATTAATTTCTTAAATCACTTAGCGCAAAAGTTAGAATTAAGTGATGTTGCATTTTGTCATGATCGTGCTGAAACATTTGGAAAAAAAGAAGGTGTACGTGAAGCATACGATATTGTAATGGCACGTGCAGTTGCACGTCTTTCTGTATTAAGTGAGCTATGTTTACCACTTGTAAAAGTAGGGGGAACATTCATTGCAATGAAAGGTGCAGCGGCTAACGAAGAAATCGAAAATGGCAAATATGCTTTAGAGGTACTTGGCGGAGAATTGAAAGAAATGTCTACGTTCCAATTACCGTTTGAAGAAAGTGAGCGTAATATTTTATTAATCGAGAAAAAGCGCAAGACACCAAAGAAATATCCACGCAAACCGGGAACGCCCAATAAATTACCTATTGAAAAATAAATCTTATTAGACGTAAGATTAAATTATATAAATGAAAACGTAAATGTTTCATAGGAAACATTTTATGTAGAACAGTCAATAGGCCTAAAAGGTGGTGGAATATGTATGAAAAATACGTTTTCTCGTTTATTTGGCTTTGGAGATAAAGAGAGCGAATTCGAATTACAAGACGAAAGCCATGAAGAAATAGCTAAAAAGGTATATGAAGAAATACAGGAAATTCCGATAGTAAACATTACCCCTAACCGTTATCAACCACGAACAGTTTTTGACGATGCACGTATTGAGGAGCTAGCATTAACGATTCGTACACATGGGCTTATCCAGCCGATTGTTGTGAGACAGTATGAGGATGATAAGTACGAGATTATTGCCGGGGAAAGGCGTTTCCGCGCAGCAACAAAGTTAGGGTGGGAAAAAGTTCCTGCAATAATAAAGAATTTAAATGATACTGAGACAGCTTCTGTAGCGTTAATTGAAAATTTGCAACGTGAGGAATTAACAGCAATTGAGGAAGCTGTGGCATATCAAAAGCTGATTGAGTTACATAATTTAACACAAGAAGCATTGGCACAACGACTTGGAAAAGGACAATCGACAGTCGCAAATAAATTGCGATTATTAAAATTGCCTGAAGAAATCAAAAGTGCATTATTAGAAAAAAGTATTACAGAACGGCATGCTCGCGCCCTAATTCCTTTGAAAAATAAGGAATTACAACTGAAGGTTTTACAAGAGATTGTGGAGAAGCAATTGAATGTAAAGCAAACAGAAGAACGAATTGCAAAGTTACTAGAAGAAGTAAAACCAAAGCGCAAAGCGAAGCAAAAAGCAGTAAGTCGAGATGCGAGAATTGCTATGAACACAATTAGACAATCATTACAAATGGTTGCTAATAGTGGTTTGAATGTTAATTCTGCGGAAGAAGAGTTTGATGAATACTATCAAATTACGATTAAAATTCCGAAGAAAAAATAATCACGTGCTAGAGACCTTATCCTATTGGAGAGGTCTCTTTTACTATATTTTCTTGTTAAAGCAAGAAGGAGTTTAGAAATAAATTTTGAAGTTTAATAAGGACGTAAAAGAAAAACTTTTATTTCATGTTACAATAAACGTAATTGTTTCTAGAATAAGAAAGAAAGGTTGAAAGTAGGTGACATCATGGGAAAAATCATTGCTATTGCTAATCAAAAAGGCGGTGTTGGAAAAACAACAACATCCGTTAATTTAGGGGCTGGATTGGCACAAGTAGGAAAAAAAGTACTTCTCGTAGATATTGATGCTCAAGGAAATGCAACGACTGGTGTAGGGATTGAAAAGTCTGAATTAGATCAATGTATTTATAATGTTCTTGTAGAAGATGCAGATGTTCAAGGTGCCATACGGAAAACCGCAACTGAAAACTTAGATGTTCTACCCGCTACAATTCAATTGGCTGGTGCTGAAATTGAATTGGTACCAACCATTTCCCGGGAAGTACGCTTGCAAAGAGCGTTACAGCCAATTCGTGATGAATATGAGTATATTATTATTGACTGTCCCCCATCATTAGGGTTATTAACGATTAATGCATTAACAGCAGCAGATTCTGTTATTATTCCTGTACAGTGTGAATATTACGCGCTGGAAGGGTTAAGTCAGCTATTAAATACAGTTCGACTTGTGCAAAAGCATTTAAATAAAAATTTAGCAATTCAAGGTGTATTGTTAACGATGTTGGATGCTCGTACAAATTTAGGAATTCAAGTTATAGATGAAGTGAAAAAATACTTTAGGGATAAAGTATATCGTTCGATTATTCCTCGTAATGTTCGCTTAAGTGAGGCACCAAGTCATGGAAAACCAATTATGCAGTATGACGCTAAATCAAGAGGAGCAGAAGTATATTTAGATTTAGCAGAGGAAGTGATTGCAGGTGGCTAAGGGATTAGGAAGAGGAATCAACGTGTTTTTTCCAGATTTAGATGTGAAAGAAGAAGAAACGATTCAGGAGATTATAGTAACTGAATTAAGGCCGAATCCATATCAACCACGTAAACATTTCAATAAAGAAGCGATTCAGGAATTAGCGGCTTCTATTAAAGAGCACGGTATATTGCAACCGTTAATTGCTCGAAAGAGTATTAAAGGATATGAAATAGTTGCAGGTGAAAGAAGATATCGTGCTGCTAAAGAGGCCGGACTTGAGAAAGTGCCTGCTGTTGTAAGGCAATTAAATGAGCAGCAAATGATGGAATTTGCTTTGCTTGAAAACTTACAACGAGAAGATTTAAATCCTATGGAAGAGGCAATGGCATATCAGATGTTAATGAGCGAGCTAAATGTAACACAAGAACAATTAGCAAAACGTCTTGGTAAAAGCAGACCTTATATCGCAAATTATACTCGTTTGTTAAGCCTCCCTTCATTCGTTCAAGATATGATTGCAAACGGTGAGCTTTCAATGGCTCATGGAAGAACTTTACTTACAATAAAAGATGAAGAACAGTTGAAATCTTTATTGAAGCGAATTGAAAAAGAAGGACTGAATGTTCGCCAATTGGAACAAATTGTCCAGGAAATTAATCAACGTGTTTCACGTGAAACACAACAAGTGAAAAAAGAAAGAAATATATTTTTTGTAGAGCGTGAAACGTTTTTAAGAGAAAAGTTTGGTACGGATGTAAAAATCAAAGAAACGAAAAAAGAAAAAGGTAAAATCGAAATCGAATTTTTTAATAAAGAAGATTTAAATCGAATTTTAGAATTATTATCAAAGGAAAATTAAAAAGCAAACCATCTTATTGTTTATAGATGGTTTGCTTTTTTTAATGCAGATAATTTTTGGTCTGTTTCTTTTATACTTTGTGCAATTACATCAGCCATCTTCATGACTAAACTTAGTCTTGTATTTTGAAGTACGAAAAACTCCATGAAACCATTTAAATTTACGATGCCATGTATATGCAAATCACCAATTTCAGGTAATTTCTTATTCATCGCAGCTCCAGGTTTACTAGGGCCCTTTCCAGTAGTTATAGAACCGATACTTTGAGATTTCCCTAAACATGCATCAACAGCAATAATAAATGAAGTAGGATTTTCTTTCTGTATATTCTGAATTTTCTCTTCTAAATTTAGTGCATGTATTGGTTCGTCTAGTGTGCCGAATACTTGAAGGTTTTTGATTTCAATTTGTTCTAGTTTAGTACCAACTAATGGACCAAGTGCATCACCGGTGGAACGGTCTGTTCCGATACAAATGAGAATGAGTGGCATATTAGTCTTAATGGGAATATGGGAAAGTAAGAAATTACTGATTGTCTCAGAGGCTTCTAAGTCATGATGCATAACATTTTGAGTTTCTTTTTCAAAAAAAGGTAAGCGAAAACTTCTAATATTCATGAAGCACCCATCCTTTTAATAAATTTTCACAATATGTTATATGGTGTGTGAAATGGAAAATTATAAGTGCATACTTTTTACAAACTGTGAATGAAAACGGAAATAATAGTACTAGTATATATATATTCGTTTCATTTTATACCTGAATGGAAGTTAACAAATGGAATTAAAGTCATAAATTTTTTTCAGAAATCAGAGAGAGTTCTGATACAATAATAAGGATAACTAAAAAGAAATTCTAGCCAGAGAGGTAGAGGGACATGGATTTAGCGTTGAAATGGTTTGAGTCCATTGATTGGACGAATATAGGTGTGAAGTCACTAAAAATAATCGTTATTTTAATACTTGGTGCAATCGTTGTGCGAGTTGCAAGGGCAATTGTACGAAATGCGTTTCGTATGGGAAGCCGTTCGCCGATTCAAATTTCAGAACGTCGTACAGTTACGGTAGCGAAGTTGCTTGAAAATATTGTGGCATACGTTGTTATGTTCATTATGTTAATTGCGATTTTAGGTGTGTTTGATATTAATGCATCAGGTCTATTAGCCGGTGCTGGGGTAATTGGTTTAGCAGTCGGTTTTGGTGCACAAAGTTTAGTTAAAGATGTTATTACAGGATTATTTATTTTGTTAGAGGATCAATTTTCAGTAGGTGATTATGTAAGAATAGGTCAATTTGAAGGAACTGTTTTGGAAATTGGACTACGTACAACGAAGATGAAAAGCTGGACAGGTGAAATTCATATAATACCAAATGGTAGTATTGTACAAGTAACGAACTTTTCCGTTAGTAATAGTGTAGCATTTGTTGATGTATCTATTTCTTATGAAAGTGATATAGTACGAGCGGAGCAAGTTATTGAAGATTTATTAGTGGAACTACCAGAAAAATATGAGAAAATGGTAACAACACCTCAATTGCTAGGTGTTCAAACATTGGCAGCGTCTGAAGTTGTATTACGTGTTATTGCTGAAGTTGAGCCGATGCAGCATGCAGTTATTGCGAGGGCTCTTCGCAAAGAGATTAAAAATCGTCTTGATTTACATGGTATTGAAATTCCATACCCACGTATGGTTTTATATAGTCGCGAAGAATTAGTTAGTGAAAAAGCAATTTAATAGTGGGAGGGATTTAGAGAATGGAGCAAAAGCAATATAACTTGTACGATGTTGTGGAAATGAAGAAAGCCCATCCATGTGGTGAAAATCGCTGGAAGATTATTCGTATGGGAATGGATATCCGCGTTAAGTGCGAGGGGTGTGACCATTCGGTAATGATTCCTCGAAGAGAGTTTGATCGCAAGGTGAAAAAAATACTTGTGAAGCACGAAGAATAGTGAAAAAGCAACAGCTGCAGTAGACAGCCGTTGCTTTTTTTCATTTGGTGGAAACTTGTCATTTTTTTCGTTACTATCTATAATGATGAAAGATTGAGACATAGGAGTGAAAAATATGGGATTAACGGCTGGGATTGTTGGATTACCTAACGTAGGTAAGTCCACTTTATTTAATGCAATTACACAAGCAGGAGCAGAATCTGCGAACTATCCATTCTGTACAATCGATCCAAACGTAGGGATTGTAGAAGTACCAGATGAGCGTCTAAATAAATTAACGGAATTAGTAGAACCGAAAAAAACTGTTCCGACTGTATTTGAATTTACTGATATTGCAGGTATCGTAAAAGGTGCGAGTAAAGGTGAAGGGTTAGGAAATAAATTCTTATCTCACATTCGTCAAGTAGATGCAATTTGCCAAGTTGTTCGTTGTTTTGAAGATGAAAATATTACGCACGTTTCAGGAAAAGTAGATCCAATTGATGACATTGAAACAATTAACTTAGAACTAATCTTAGCGGATTTGGAATCTGTTGATAAGCGTATCGAACGAGTTGCGAAGTTAGCAAGACAAAAAGATAAAGAAGCTGTATATGAGCATGAAATTTTAGTTCGTTTAAAAGAAGCTTTTGAAGAGGGAAAACCAGCTCGTACTGTTGAATTTACAGAAGAGCAAATGAAGATTGTTAAAGGCCTTCATTTACTTACAACGAAAGAAATGCTATACGTAGCAAACGTAAGTGAAGATGATATTATGGATCCTTCTGACAATAAATATGTACAAATGGTAAAAGAATTTGCAGCAAATGAAAATTCTCAAGTAATCGTTGTATGTGCAAAAATCGAAGAAGAAATCGCTGAGCTAGACGAGGAAGAGAAAAAAGTATTCCTTGAAGAACTAGGCATTGAAGAATCTGGTTTAGATCAATTAATTCGTGCTGCATATGATTTATTAGGACTTGCTACTTACTTCACAGCTGGTGTGCAAGAAGTACGTGCATGGACGTTTAAACAAGGTATGAAAGCACCACAATGTGCTGGTGTAATTCATACAGACTTTGAGCGTGGATTTATTCGCGCAGAAACAGTTTCTTATGATGATTTAATGACAAACGGTTCTATGACAGCTGCAAAAGAAGCTGGTAAAGTACGTTTAGAAGGAAAAGAGTATATCGTAAAAGACGGAGATGTTATGCACTTCCGCTTTAACGTTTAATTTAATATTTCCTAGGAAAAATAAAGATATGAACTTGGCAAATATATTATGTGTTTGCCAAGTTTTTTACGTATTGGTGAGTTGATTCATATAACTTACTATGATATAATCTAAACTCGTGAGTAATTACTATAAATTAATTGCTCCTTGCCCATTATGGGCCGTTTAGACCAAAAGGAGGTGAAAGTGTAATGAGAAAGTACGAAATTATGTACATCATTCGTCCTGGCGTTGAAGAAGAAGCTCAAAAAGCTTTAGTTGAACGTTTTGCAGGTGTTTTAACAAACAATGGTGCAGAAATCATTAACACAAAAGAGTGGGGTAAGCGTCGTTTAGCTTACGAAATCAACGACTTACGTGAAGGTTTCTACATGATCTTAAACGTGAACTCTAACTCAGAGGCGATTAACGAATTCGACCGTTTAGCTAAGATCAACGAAGATATCCTTCGTCATATCGTTGTTAAAGAAGAAGAAAAATAATTGATATATAAGGGAGAGTGGTTCGATTGATGAATCGTGTTATCCTCGTTGGTCGTTTAACTAAGGACCCTGACTTACGTTACACGCCCAATGGTGTTGCAGTAGCTACTTTTACGTTAGCTGTGAATCGCGCATTTGCGAATCAACAAGGTGAGCGTGAAGCTGACTTTATTAATTGTGTAATATGGCGTAAACAAGCAGAAAACGTGGCAAATTATTTGAAAAAAGGTAGCTTAGCAGGCGTAGACGGACGTCTTCAAACTCGTAATTACGATGGACAAGATGGTAAACGTGTATATGTAACAGAAGTTCTTGCGGAGAGCGTACAATTTTTAGAGCCGCGTAATGGCGGTGGGGAGCAACGTGGTTCATTCAATCAGCAACCATCAGGAGCTGGTTTCGGTAACCAAAGCTCTAACCCATTTGGTCAATCTAGTAATTCAGGTAACCAAGGTAATCAAGGTAACTCTGGATTTACGAAGAATGACGACCCATTTTCGAATGTTGGTCAACCGATTGACATTTCGGACGACGATTTACCATTTTAATGGTGTGAATCGGCTATTTTTAACAAAGAATGGAGGGAATAGACATGGCAGGACGCAAAGGTGGACGTGCGAAGCGTCGTAAGGTGTGTTTCTTCACATCTAACGGCATCACTCGCATTGACTATAAAGATGTTGATTTATTAAAACGTTTCGTTTCTGAGCGCGGTAAAATTTTACCTCGTCGTGTAACAGGAACAAGCGCGAAATACCAACGCAAACTTACAGTTGCAATTAAACGTGCTCGTCAAATGGCACTTTTACCATATGTTGGTGAATAATAGCGTATGAAATGCACAGTAGAGTCGGACTCTACTGTGCATTTTGCTATGCTTTTCTTTTTGAAAGAGAGGTTAAAATGTGAAACAAGCAAGGTTTATTACCGAAGGCGCAGCGTTATTGGCTGTATATGCAATGTTATTGCTCATATCTATGTATGTTCCGATTTTGGGTACAGTTGTAACATTTGTATTGCCGTTACCATTTATATTGTTAACGATAAAATATGGTGTACCTAATGCCTTTGTGATTTTTACAGCAGCATTTTTCATTGCTGTTATTGTGGGTCAACCAATAGGTCTAGTAAAGACAATTATGTTTGGGTGTACGGGTATTGTTTTAGGATACATGTATAAAAAACAAAGAAAGCCGTTGGAAATTTTGATAGCAGGGACACTTGCATACTTAATCGGTATTATGCTCATTTATGTTGTGAGTATAAAATTTTTCAACATAGATTTAATACAGAAAATGCAAAATATGTTTAGTGAAAGTGTAGTACAAAGTGAAAAGATAGCAAATGCTGCTGGTATGCAGGTTAGTAAGAAACAAAAAGATTTATTCGCACAAATGAATGATATATTACAAACGATACTCCCGAGTATACTTGTAATGGTTTCTGTGTGTCTTTCTTGGATTACGGTTATGATATCAGGTAGTGTTTTGAAAAAGTTAAAGCATGAAGTAACACTTTGGCCTAAATTTAAAGACATACAATTGCCAAAGAGTATTATTTGGTATTACGTCATATTTATTCTGTTAGCAACTTTTATAAAGGTAGAACCAACATCATATTTACATATGGTATTTTCTAACCTATATGTAATCTTTGCACTATTGCTCGTACTGCAAGGTCTGACATTTATCGCCTTTTTAGCACATAGAAAAGGATTTACTAAAGGTGTTCCTATTATTAGTTTTATTGTCTGCATGTTTATTCCGATGATGTTTCCTCTTGTGACAATCTTAGGTATAATTGATTTAGGGATTTCATTGCGTTCTAAAATAGGGGAATAAAATAATATTCCTTACACTATTTTAATTTGTTTAACTAACTGGAAAGTGAGTTAGTTTTACTTTATAGGAGTTGTATACATGCCTGAATTTTATAAGAAACAGTGGTTTTTATATCCTGTTTACGTATTGGCATTTTTTGTGTTGGTGCTAATCTCGATTCTCTGTTATTTTCACTTAATTATGGGGATAGCTGCCTTTTTTATTTTTAGCATCGTTTTCTTTTTAGTTATACGATTTGAACTTAACTTTCAAAGGAATTTTGAAAAGTATACGACAGATATGATTACTAGGGTAAAAAAAGTGAGTAACGAAGCATTCAACCAGATGCCAATCGGTATATTGTTATACAATAAGGAGTATGGGATTGATTGGGCAAATCCTTACTTGTCTTCATGTTTGGGGCAACACGCATTAGCTGGGTGGCATCTGTACGATGTATCAGAAACATTACTCCTTTTTATTAAAGGAGAGACTTCTGACGATATAGTATCTTTAAATAGTCGAAAGTTCCGTGTGTTTGTAAGGAAAGAAGAAAAACTAATTTATTTTTTTGATGTAACTGAGCAAACAGAGATTGAAAAAATGTATGAGGATCAGCGCACCGTTTTAGCTGTTATTTATTTAGATAATTATGATGAAGTTACACAAGGGTTAGATGATCAATTACGCACGAATATAACAAGTCTTGTGACGTCACGTCTAAATGAATGGGCTGTTAAGTATGGTGCATATTTGAAACGTGCATCTTCAGAAAGATTCTTCGTTGTACTAAATGAAAGTATTTTAGCACAAATGGAGAAAGGGAAATTTAGTATTTTGGATCAAGTGCGTGAAGAAACATCAAAAAGGAATATACCACTTACGCTAAGTGTTGGTGTTGGCTCGGGTGATTTACCTTTATCGGAGCTTGGAGCGATGGCTCAATCTGGTTTAGACCTTGCATTAGGACGAGGAGGAGACCAAGTAGCTATAAAACAAGCGACGGGTAAAGTTAAGTTTTACGGTGGCAAGACGAATCCGGTCGAAAAGCGTACTCGTGTACGTGCTAGAGTTATTTCACATGCATTAAAGGATTTAGTATTAGAAAGCAGTAATGTCATTATAATGGGGCATAGAGCTCCTGATATGGATGCGATTGGTGCAGCGATTGGTATTTTAAAGGTAGCTCAATTAAATGAGCGCAAAGGATATATTGTATTAGATGAAAATGATTCTGATAAAGGAATCAAACGTTTGATGGACAAAGTGAAACAAAATGAAGAGTTATGGTCACATTTTATTTCACCAGGGCAAGCGATGGAATTTGCAAACGATGATTCATTACTTGTTGTTGTTGACACGCATAAACCTTCAATGGTGATGGAGGAAAAACTGTTACACAAGATTGAAAATGTAGTAGTTATTGACCATCATCGCCGCGGGGAAGATTTCATTGAAGATCCATTACTTGTTTATATGGAGCCATACGCTTCTTCAACGGCAGAGCTTGTTACAGAATTACTTGAGTATCAACCGAAAAATTTAAAGATGACAATGTTAGAAGCAACGGCATTGTTAGCTGGTATTATTGTTGATACGAAAAGTTTTACATTCCGTACAGGCGCTCGTACATTTGATGCCGCTTCTTATTTACGCTCGCATGGCGCAGACACTGTACTTGTACAAGAACTTTTAAAAGAAGATATGGGTCAGTATTTACGAGTTGCAAAAGCCATTAAAAATGCGTACATTTATAAAAATGGAATTGCGATTGCTAAAGTTGATGGTGATGAATATTATGACCAAGTACTTATTGCACAATCAGCAGACACATTATTGACAATGACAGGTATCATTGCATCGTTTGTTATTGCAAAACGTGGAGAAAATTTCATTGGAATTAGTGGTAGATCTTTAGGTGAATTGAATGTACAGCTAATTATGGAGAATTTAGGAGGTGGCGGGCACTTAACAAATGCAGCCACACAAATGAAAAATGTTACAGTAGATGAAGCGGAGGAGAAGCTTCGATTTGTTATTGATGACTATTTACAGGGAGGCACACAATCATGAAAGTAATTTTTCTAAAAGACGTAAAAGGTAAAGGTAAAAAAGGAGAAATAAAAAACGTACCAGACGGTTATGCAAATAATTTCTTACTAAAACAGGGGTTAGCTGCCGAAGCGACAAACAGCAGTATGAAAACTTTAGATGCTCAAAAGCGCAAAGAGGAAAAAGATGCAGCAGCAGAAGTTGAGAATGCAAAAGAGCTGAAAGAAACATTAGAGAAATTAACTGTAGAAGTAAAGGCGAAATCTGGAGAAGGTGGCCGCTTATTTGGTTCTATCACGAGTAAACAAATTGTAGATGTAATGCAAAAGTCACACAAGATTAAACTTGATAAACGTAAATTTGAAATGGATGATGCAATCCGTGCATTAGGTTATACAAACGTCACTGTGAAATTGCATCCGCAAGTAACAGCAACAGTAAAAGTTCATGTTAGTGAACAATAAAAATAAATTAAGCAAGGAGGATTGCGCATGAGTGATGTAATGGCTGATCGTACCCCTCCGCATAATATAGAAGCAGAGCAGGCGGTTTTAGGGGCTATATTGATTGATCAAGATGCATTAACGTCAGCATCAGAGCTGTTGCTACCTGACTCGTTCTATCGAACGAAACATCAAAAGATTTTTGAAGTCATGCTTGGGTTGTCTGATAAGGGAGAACCAATCGACTTAGTAATAATGACATCAGCGATGGCTGATCAAGGATTACTAGAAGAAGTTGGTGGGGTTTCTTATCTAGCAGAGTTAGCAGAAGTTGTTCCAACAGCTGCTAACGTAGAATATTATGCACGCATCATCGCTGAAAAGGCACTTTTACGTCGTTTAATTCGAACGGCGACTCATATTGTATCGGATGGATACGAGCGAGAAGATGATGTGGATGGCCTTTTAAATGAGGCTGAGAAAAAAATATTAGAAGTATCTCACCAAACAAATGCAAAAGCATTCCAAAACATTAAAGATGTTCTTGTAGATGCTTATGATAAAATTGAACTTTTGCATAATCAAAAGGGTGAAGTTACCGGGATACCAACTGGATTTACTGAATTAGATAAGATGACCGCAGGTTTTCAGCGAAATGATTTAATCATCGTGGCGGCGCGTCCATCGGTAGGGAAAACTGCATTTTCATTAAATATCGCACAAAACGTAGCGACGAAAACTGATGAAAATGTAGCGATTTTTAGTTTGGAGATGGGCTCTGATCAGCTTGTTATGCGTATGCTTTGTGCGGAAGGAAATATTGATGCGCAAAGACTTCGTACCGGTTCATTAACTTCTGATGATTGGGCGAAATTAACAATGGCGATGGGTAGCCTTTCTAATGCTGGTATATATATTGATGATACACCAGGGATTAAAGTAAATGAGATTCGAGCAAAATGTCGTAGATTAAAGCAAGAACAAGGTCTTGGGATGGTTTTGATTGACTATTTACAGCTTATTCAAGGAAGTGGGAAATCAGGAGAAAACCGTCAGCAGGAAGTATCTGAGATTTCTCGTACATTAAAAGGGATTGCACGTGAATTGCAAGTACCTGTTATCGCCTTGTCGCAGTTATCTCGTGGTGTAGAATCTCGTCAAGATAAACGTCCGATGATGTCTGACATTCGTGAATCAGGAAGTATCGAGCAGGATGCTGACATTGTAGCCTTCCTATATCGTGAAGATTACTATGATCGTGAAACAGAAAATAAAAATACAATTGAAATTATCATTGCAAAACAACGTAATGGTCCGGTAGGTTCAGTAGAGCTTGCGTTTGTTAAGGAATTTAATAAATTCGTCAACTTAGAACGCCGCTTTGAGGATGGACATGCACCGCACGCATAAAGGCAGTATAAAAAAGAAACGCATTTCTTATAATAAGATGTGTTTCTTTTTTTTTATATGAAAGATAGGGCTTTCATAAGGTGAATATGTAATTCTTACGAACGAAAACGTTTTTCTATAAAAAAATGTTCGCTTTTTGGTTGACTTCTCTTTCTGTTTTGGTACAATTATATTGTTTGAATAGATCGTTTGAAAATTGCGGAGGTGCTTTAATAATGTCTTCAGTAGTAGTTGTAGGAACACAATGGGGCGACGAAGGAAAAGGTAAAATCACTGATTTTCTTTCTGAGCATGCGGAAGTAGTTGCAAGATATCAAGGTGGAAATAACGCGGGACATACAATTGTTTTCGGCGGAGTTAAATATAAATTACACTTAATTCCATCTGGTATTTTCTATAAAGAGAAAATTTGTGTAATCGGAAACGGCTTAGTAGTAGATCCGAAAGCATTACTTGAAGAGTTAAAATACTTACACGATCGTGGTGTAAGTACTGATAATTTACGTGTAAGTAACCGTGCGCACGTTATTTTACCTTATCACTTAAAACAAGATGAGTTAGAAGAAGCGAGTAAAGGTGATAACAAGATCGGTACAACCAAAAAAGGTATCGGTCCTGCATATATGGATAAAGCTGCTCGTATTGGTATCCGTATGGCTGATCTTTTAGACCGTGAAGCATTTAAAGAGAAGCTTGAGCGCAATTTAGTGGAAAAAAATCGTTTATTTGAAAAAATGTACGATACAGAAGGTTTCAGCGTAGAAGAAATCTTTGAAGAGTACTTCGAATACGGACAACAAATCGCACAGTATGTATGCGATACATCTGTCGTATTAAATGATGCACTAGATAACAATCATCGTGTATTATTTGAAGGTGCACAAGGTGTTATGCTTGATATCGACCACGGTACGTATCCATTCGTTACATCTTCTAACCCAATTGCTGGTGGTGTAACAGTTGGAACTGGAGTTGGTCCTGCGAAAGTTACTCGCGTTGTAGGTGTATGTAAAGCATATACAAGCCGTGTAGGTGATGGTCCATTCCCTACGGAACTTAATGATGAAATCGGTCATCAAATTCGTGAAGTTGGTCGTGAATACGGAACAACAACTGGTCGTCCACGCCGTGTAGGTTGGTTCGATAGCGTTGTTGTAAGACATGCACGTCGCGTTAGTGGTTTAACAGACTTATCATTAAACTCTATCGATGTATTAACAGGTATCCCAACTCTTAAAATTTGTGTTGCTTACAAATACAATGGCGAAGTTATCGATGAAGTTCCAGCTAACTTAAACATTTTAGCGAAATGTGAGCCTGTATATGAAGAGCTTCCAGGTTGGACAGAAGATGTTACTGCTATGAAATCATTGGATGAACTTCCTGAAAATGCAAGAAAATACGTAGAGCGTGTTTCTGAATTAACAGGAATCCAATTATCTATGTTCTCGGTTGGACCAGATCGTAATCAAACAAATATCGTTCGTAATGTATACGAAGCTTAATTGATATAAAAAATTGATTTTTTTAAGAAAAAACTCATATTTTTATGAGTTTTTTCTTATTTTTTATAAAAAAATAAAAAAAGGTATTGCAAAAATGAAAGATAGCATGTTATGATATGTCTTGTCGTCACGAAAATATGACGTTGGTGAGTATGAGCCATTAGCTCAGTTGGTAGAGCATCTGACTTTTAATCAGAGGGTCGAAGGTTCGAATCCTTCATGGCTCACCATTTTATTTTTCGTGGCCCGTTGGTCAAGTGGTTAAGACACCGCCCTTTCACGGCGGTAACACGGGTTCGAATCCCGTACGGGTCATGTTTTTTTATGTTCATTTTTGGTCCCGTGGTGTAGTGGTTAACATGCCTGCCTGTCACGCAGGAGATCGCCGGTTCGACCCCGGTCGGGACCGCCACTTTTGTTTATACCACCATTAGTGGTTTTATATATAGTTTTGGCTCGGTAGCTCAGTCGGTAGAGCAGAGGACTGAAAATCCTCGTGTCGGCGGTTCGATTCCGTCCCGAGCCACTCTCAGGATATTAAGTGGGCCCACTTAATATCCTTTTTATTTTGTCCAGTTTTACAAATGTGGGTAGTTATTTTACAATAGAATGAGGAGCCTCTAGCAGTTGAAGCTAGAGGTTTTTCTATAGATCGTATAGGATTCCGTGTAAAAGTGGATGATACATGAGTCTATGAGAATAGAGGAGAAATACTTAGACTAAGATTGTTGTCATATAGGAACATACTATAGAAACACCAATATGTTTGAGGATTATTGATCATATTTTTATAAGGAGGAAATAGACGATGATGGGAAAGAAAATTTTAGTAGTTGATGATGAGAAGCCAATTGCGGATATTTTGAAGTTCAACCTAGAAAAAGAAGGTTTTGAAATTGTAATGGCGCATGATGGTGATGAAGCGATTGAAAAAGCAAATGAAGAACAGCCAGATATGGTTTTATTAGATATTATGTTACCGGGAAAAGACGGTTTAGAGGTATGTCGTGAAATACGTAAAAGCTCAGAAATGCCAATTATTATGCTTACAGCAAAAGACTCTGAAATTGATAAAGTATTAGGGCTTGAGCTTGGGGCAGATGATTATGTAACGAAGCCATTTAGTACGAGGGAGTTACTTGCTCGTGTGAAAGCAAATTTACGTCGCCATCAGCAGGGTGGTGCTGCAGAGAAAGAAGAAAATACCGAAATGGTTATTGGACCAATCGTTATCAATTCGAACGCTTATAGTGTAACGAAGCGTGAAGAAAGCATTGAGCTTACACATCGTGAATTTGAATTACTACATTATTTAGCAAAGCATTTAGGTCAAGTTATGACTCGTGAACATTTATTACAAACAGTTTGGGGTTATGATTATTTTGGAGATGTACGTACAGTAGACGTAACAGTACGTCGTTTACGCGAAAAAATTGAAGATAATCCAAGTCATCCTACTTTAATTGTAACTAGACGTGGGGTAGGGTATTACTTGCGTGACCCAGAACAGGAATAGTATATGAAGAAAGTTGGTTTTTTTCAATCTATTCATTTAAAATTTGTGCTCATATATATGCTGTTAATATTAATAGCAATGCAAGTAATTGGTGTATATTTCGTTAGGGAATTAGAAAAAAGCCTTGTAAAAGGTTTTCAAGATTCCTTAACGCAGCAAACAAATTTACTTTCTTATAACCTGAAGCAAGAGTTTGTAAAAGAGCGTCCTAAAGCAGAATCAGTAGATAAAGCTATTAATGATTCGATTCAAAAACTTGCATCGGATCGTAAGAAAGATATTCAAGAAATAAGTGTAATTGATTCTACTAAAAAATTAATGGCAATTTCAGACGCGTCTAAGCAAAATAAAGTAGGACGAACGTCAGCAGACACAGCTGTACAACGGGTAATGGTACAAAAAAAACCAGAGTCAAAGGTTGAGAAAGACGTGAAAACAGGTCATCGGGTTCAAGTGATGATTACTCCTATTCTAAAAGAGCAAGAAGGAGAGGTACTTGGCGTCATTCGTATTGTTGCATCTATGGAAGATGTGTATAAACAAATGAAAGATATAAACCAAATTTTCGCGACGGGGACAGTAATTGCTTTACTAGTAACAGCTGTACTTGGGATTTTGTTGGCTCAAACAATTACAAGACCAATTTCAGATATGCGGAGACAAGCAATTGAAATGGCAAAAGGAAATTATTCGAGAAAAGTAAAAGTGCATAGCCATGATGAAATTGGACAACTAGCATTATCTTTCAATAATTTATCAAAAAAATTACAACAAGCCCGCTCTTCAACAGAGAGTGAAAGGCGCAAACTATCATCTGTTTTATCACATATGACAGATGGAGTAATTGCTACTGATCGAAAAGGTGACATCATTTTATTAAATGATCCTGCGGAAAAAATGTTAAATGTTTCGCGTGAAACGGCATTAGATCAATCTGTCTTAGAAGTGTTAGGGATACAAGAAGAATTTACGCTGGATCATTTATATGAAGAACCTGATTCAGTTTTATTAGATTTTAGTACGAGGAATGAACCATATATTTTACGTGCTAGTTTCTCTGTCATTCAAAAAGAAACAGGGAAGGCAAATGGTTTAATTGCTGTATTATATGATGTAACGGAGCAGGAGCGTATAGAGCGAGAGCGTCGTGAGTTTGTTGCGAACGTATCTCATGAGCTAAGAACACCGTTAACAACGATGCGCAGTTACTTAGAAGCACTTACGGATGGGGCATGGCAAGATCCGAATATCGCACCGCAATTTTTAACGGTTACACAAGAAGAAACAGAAAGAATGATTAGACTTGTAAATGCGTTGTTACAACTATCTAAACTAGATAGTACAGAACATCGCTTAATGAAGGAATGGGTCGACTTTACTGATTTCTTTAATAACGTTATCGATCGTTTTGAAATGTCTAAAGAGCAAAATGTAAGCTTCAAACGATCTTTCTCTAAAAAATCTCGATTTATTGATATGGATACAGACAAAATTACACAAGTTTTATATAACATTATTTCCAATGCATTAAAATATTCGCCAGAAGGTGGCACAGTAACATATCGCCTGCGTGACCGTGGTGAGTTATTAGAAATTAGTGTGAGTGATCAAGGAATGGGTATCCCGAAGGAAAATGTAGATAAAATATTTGAACGTTTTTACCGTGTAGATAAAGCGCGTTCGAGACAAATGGGTGGTACAGGTCTTGGATTAGCCATTGCGAAAGAAATGATTGAGGCACACGGCGGCTCAATTTGGGCGAAAAGTGAGGAAGGAAAAGGAACAACTATTTATTTCACACTGCCAATGGCAACTGATGAAGAGGACGATTGGGAATGAGTATGGAAAACTTTAAAACAATAGTTTTAATTAATTTAGTTGTTATTAGCCTATTTCTTACTTTTAACTTATGGACATATGTTCCTGATTCTACCTCGATACAAAATGCAAAATTTGTTCAAGGTAATGAAGAGATAAATCCAATAAAACTTTCGGAGGTTGTTCGCCCATCCTCTGTAATCGTTCATAAAGAGAAAAATCATTATGTGAGTGAAAACAAGAGTAATGTGGATTTAATTTATAGAATTCTTGAAAATGGAGAGTTACATGATTTAAAGGAAATAACAGGGACAGTTCCTAAAGGTGATTTTCTTTCGTATGTACATGGAGAAGAAAAAATTGAATTTGTTTTTCCTACAAACATTCCACTGGGTACGATTAAAAGTATGTTTAATTTTAAAGATAAAAACATAGAAGGTAATAGGAGTTTCAATCGTATTATAATTGACCCTTCTCGAAGTAAGGACCAAGAAATTAAAATTAGTTTTGTTTCCTATGATACTTATCCTTATCGTAAAATATATGAAGCAAAATTGAGTGGTGTTTACGTAAAGGATGTTATAAATGCTCAAAATCAACTTATAACAGTAGCGAGACCGTATTTTGAATATCAAATAAGTGATAGAAAAAAACTTTACTTACCAGATGGAATTACGGAATTAAGTGAGGTAGAGTATTTTGGAGCTAGGTTAGATGAGGATACATTTAAAAATGCATTATTTAGTGATCCACGTTATTTAAGCCCTATTTCTGAGAAATCAAAGAAAACATTTACAGATGGTATACGTTCTATGGAAATTGATCAGTCAAATGCAATGTTGAAATATAAAAACTCCGCTGTACATAGTGATGAATCTATGGATAATGCAGCACTTTTACAAAAAAGTTTTGACTTTGTAAGTGGGCATAGTGGTGCGTTAAAGCTCTATCGTTTTGATTATATTAATAAGGGGAAAACGTCCTTCCGTTTTTATGAGGATGGGTTGCCTGTATTTAATAGCGATGGAATGGCGGAATTAAAGCAAGCATGGGGTTCAGGTGAAATCATGCAGTATGAAAGATCCTTTTTTGATCCAAGTTTCAAATTACCTAGAAAACAACTAACAACTTCTCTCGCATCGGGTCGTACAGTGATGACATCATTAGAGAATAATCCGCAAATTGATAAAAATTCAATTCAGGATGTTGGAATTGGTTATAAGTTATCATTGGAAGATTCCATTAACGAAGGAAAAAACATTATTTTAAAGCCAATATGGTATGTAAAATGTGAAGAAAATGGTAAGCAAAAAATATTTGAATGGAGTGAGGGGGGACTAAATGGATTGGGATCGAATTAAAACCATATTTATTGTGACCTTTTTTGTTTTAGATCTCTTTCTTATCTTTCAGTTCATTCAAAAGCAAGATAGTAATCAATTGGAACTTGTGACAGAAACAAAAATTGATCAACAATTAAAAGAGTCTAAAATTACTATGGGAAGTTTTCCTAAAGAGCCGAAAAAAGAGTCGTTTATTATGGCGAAAAATAAAAGCTTTAAGGAAGAAGATGTGCAGTCTTTAAAAAATCAAACAGTGCATCTGCAAGAAGAATATAAGATAGAAAGTAAGTTGAAAGAACCATTTTTAAATGCAAAATCGTTATCAAAGGACAAGTATAATGATTTCTTAAAAAACTACGTGCTTGATGGGCAGAAATACGAGTTTGGGGCAATGAAAGATTCAAAAATTTATTTCTTTCAAAAGTATAAGGATAAGCCGATTTTCTACAACAATCATGCAATGATTGTTGTAGATTTGAATGAAAAAAATGAGCTTGTTTCGTATACACAAACAATGTTAACGGATTTGAAGGAAATGGGCGAAAGTGAAAAAACGAAAGAACAAGAAATTATCACTGCTCAAACAGCTTTAGAAAATATATATGTAAAAAATAAAATTGCAGAAAATACGCACGTGAAAGAGGCGCAGATTGGATATGCGACTCTAGCTGAATCTTCTTCTAATATACAAGTGCTTGCTCCAACGTGGAACTTAAAGACAGAGCAGAAAAAGGACTATTTTGTGAATGCAATTGAAGGACAAGTTATGGAATTAGGGGAAACTCAAGTGCCGGAAGAACATAATGGAGTGAGAAAGAATGAGTATGCACTTTAGTGTACTTGCAAGTGGAAGTACAGGGAATATGCTATATGTAGGAACAGATGAAAAAAAATTGCTCGTCGATGCAGGTTTAAGTGGTAAAGCTACAGAGGCCTTATTTAAGCAAGCTGAACTGAATATAAATGACATATCAGGTATTCTTGTAACGCATGAGCATAGTGACCACATTAAAGGATTAGGTGTATTGGCGCGTAAATATGATTTACCTGTTTATGCGAACGAGAAAACATGGAATGCAATGGAACATTTAATAGGTAATATCCCAACTGATCAAAAATTCATTTTCTCAGTAGGAGACGTGAAAACATTTGGAGATATTGAAGTTGAATCATTTGGTGTTTCTCACGATGCGGCAGAACCGATGTTTTATGCTTTTCATAACAATAATAGAAAGTTAGCTCTTATTACAGATACGGGCTACGTAAGTGACCGTATGAAAGGTGTTATTAAGGGAGCGAATGCTTTCGTGTTTGAAAGCAATCATGATGTGGAAATGCTTCGTATGGGACGTTATCCATGGAGCATTAAACGACGCATATTAAGTGATGTAGGTCACGTTTGTAATGAGGATGCTGCATTAGCGATGGCGGATGTTATTACAGACGATACAAAACACATTTATTTAGCGCATTTAAGCTTAGATAATAACATGAAAGAATTAGCGCGTATGTCTGTATCACAAGTATTAGAAGAAAAAGGTTTTGGGGTTGGAGAATCCTTTGAAATACATGATACAGATCCAAAAATGCCTACGAAAATTCAATACGTATAATTCTTCATTTTAGTAAACAATAAAGGTGAATATAGTTGTTTTCAGGAAGATAGGTGAACAAATATGTCCTTTATTGATGAAGAAAAATATCGTATTAAACGTGCAGGGAAAAAGAAACATAAAGGTATTGTTATTTCTAGTATAGCGGGAACAATTGTAGGGGCTTCATTATTTGCATTTGGAGCGCCTTTATTTTCAAATGATGAAGGTAAGCTTCCGCAAGTTGAAGCGAGTGAAAAAAATATGGCTGAAGCTCAAAGTGGAAATGTTCCTGTTAAACAGATTAGCTTTGTAGACGCTGTTGATCGTGCTTCAGAGGCTGTTGTTGGTGTTATTAATATTCAACGAGACGATTTTTCAGAGGCTGATTCGGAAGCTGGTACAGGATCTGGTGTGATTTATAAGAAAACAGATGGACATGCGTATATTGTAACGAATAACCACGTTGTTGCTGGGGCGAATCGTATTGAAGTGAGCTTAAGTGACGGTAAGAAAATTCCAGGTAAAGTATTAGGAACCGATGTAGTCACTGATTTAGCGGTACTAGAAATAGATGCGAAGTATGTGAAGAAAGTGATTGAAATTGGCGATTCTAATACCGTTCGTAGAGGAGAACCAGTTATTGCGATTGGAAATCCACTTGGGCTACAATTTTCCGGAACTGTCACACAAGGTATTATTTCGGCTAATGAGCGTATTGTTCCTGTAGATTTAAATCAAGATGGACATTACGATTGGCAAGTAGAAGTATTGCAAACAGATGCGGCAATTAATCCAGGTAATAGTGGTGGAGCGCTTGTAAATGTAGCGGGACAATTAATAGGTATTAACTCAATGAAAATTGCAGCAAAAGAAGTAGAAGGAATTGGACTAGCTATTCCAGTTACGAGAGCTGTTCCTATTATGAATGAACTAGAAAAGTACGGTAAAGTAAAAAGACCTTACGTTGGGATTGAACTAAGGTCTTTAAACGAGATTCCGAGTTACTATTGGTCAAAAACGTTACGATTACCAGATAACGTAAAAGAAGGAGTCTGCATTTTAGATGTGAAAAGTCCTTCGCCAGGTACGGATGCGGGTCTTAGAGAACATGATGTTATTGTGGCGGTAGATGGAAAAGCGGTGCACGATATTATTGGGTTCCGCACGGCCTTATATAATAAAAAAATTAATGATAAAATGACTCTTACGTTTTATCGTGGTACAAAACGAGCGACAACAACGGTGAAATTAGGCATTCAAAAGTATTAAAAACAGGAGGGCCTACCTCCTGTTTTCTATTGTAGAAAAGTGAGGTGAAGAATATGAATTTACCTTGTTGTTTAGAACATGTTGAATTAGCATTAGATATCATTGTGGATGAGTGTGAAGTCGCACCGGTTATTAACAATGTGGATAACTCTAAAGAAGAGAAAAAAACATGTGAATTTTGTCAAAATGAGGCGACATATGTTGTATCGAACACAGATTCTCACACAATATGTGGGTAACATTTGTGGATATGTGGATAAGTCCTGTGGATAACGTGTTTGTAAGGTGGGGAATAAATGTGAATATCTCGATTATTTCAATTGGGAAATTAAAAGAAAAGTACTTAAAACAAGGTATAGCAGAATATTTAAAACGATTATCTTCTTACGCAAAAGTAGAAGTAATTGAATTGCCAGATGAAAAGGCACCAGAAAATTTAAGTGCAGCAGAAATGTTAATTGTAAAAGAAAAAGAAGGTATTCGTATACTAGATAAAATTTCTGATGATACGCACGTCATTGCATTAGCAATAGAAGGAAAGCAAAAATCATCAGAAGAATTTGCGGTAAGTATAGATCGCCTTGCTACATATGGAAAGAGCAAGATCACATTTGTAATTGGCGGATCACTGGGGCTTAGTTCGGAAGTAATGAAGCGTTCAAACGAATCTCTTTCTTTCTCAAAGATGACATTACCACATCAATTAATGCGATTAGTATTGCTTGAGCAGGTGTATAGAGCGTTTCGGATTAATCGTGGTGAACCGTATCATAAATAAATTTTTCATTTGTATATAAAGAGTAAAAAAGACCATTGGACAAAAATCACCGATGGTCTTTTAAACATTAATAGATGGTATGTAGATTTCCTAAAATAAGTATGTTTCTATTTCTAAAAAAATATGCTGTAATATGAAGAGGGAAAAAGTATAAGTAGTCATAGAAGTGAGGAATTAAAGGTGAAGAAGTTTAAGAAGTTTTACTTGGAGATTACGAGTGTATGTAATCTCGCGTGCAGCTTTTGTCCGCCGACGGAAAGGCAGAAGCAATTCATTTCTGTAGAGGATTTTGCTAAAAGATTAGACCAAATTAAACCTCACACAGACTACATTTATTTGCACGTGAAGGGTGAGCCGTTGCTCCATCCGAAAATAGATCAACTATTAGATTTAAGCCATGAAAAAGGGTTTAAAGTTAATATTACAACGAACGGAACGTTAATTAATAAGAGAAGGCATAGACTGTTAAATAAGCCTGCGTTAAGACAAATGAATTTTTCACTGCACAGTTTTGATGGACACCCAGGTTCGCAAGATAAAGAGGGCTATGTAAGGAGTATACTTTCTTTCATTAGAGAGGCAACAAGTCAATCGGACTTAATCGTTTCACTAAGATTATGGAATTTAACTCAGGATAATAAAACAAATGCTGAAATCCAAAAAAATAGGGATTTATTATCTATAATTGAAAATGAGTTTGATCTATCTTATCAAATTGAAGAGAAGCTTACACCGGGAAAAGGTATAAAAATTGCGGAACGTGTCTTTATTAATCAAGACTATGAATTCCAGTGGCCGGCATTGCATGAAGAAGAGGATGATGGAAAAGGATTCTGTCATGGTCTTCGAAATCAGGCTGGAATCTTAGCGAACGGAACTGTTATTCCTTGTTGTCTAGATGGTGAGGGAATTATTAATCTTGGAAATATTAATAATGATTCATTCTCTAATATTATTGAAGGCGAAAGAGCGAACAATATTGTAGATGGATTTTCGAAAAGGGTTGCAGTAGAAGAACTATGTAGAAAGTGCGGATACCGCAAAAGATTTGGAAAGTAAATATAGAATAAGCCCTCATAAAGCGAGGGCTTATTTTTATTCTTGATAAGAACGTTCTAATTCATCAATTAAGGAACCTACGTAAGAAACAGCTTTACGGATTGTATCTGGTTTTGACATGTCTACTCCAGCGTGTTTCATTAATTCAAGTGGTTTCATTGTACCGCCTGCACGGAGTACATCAAGCCAGCGATCAACAGCAGGTTGTCCCTCTTCTTTAATCATTTGAGCTACAGCGGTAGAAGCAGTTAGTCCCGCAGAATATGTGTAAGAATATAAGCCCATATAATAGTGAGGTTGACGCATCCATGTTAAACCGGCGCCTTCATCAATTTCTACGGAATCTCCCCAGAATGTCGAAAGGACCTTCGTTTTTATTTCAGTTAAAGTTGTAGCTGTGAGTGCTTGCCCTTCTTCTGCTAGAGCGTATACTCTTCTTTGATATTCTCCCTCAAGTAGATGGGTAACGAAGTTGTGGTAATATGTGCCGAGTAGTTGCAGAATAACCCATCTGCGCATTCTCTTATCTTCAGTAGTCGCAAGTAAATGCTGGGCTAATAGTAATTCATTCATCGTTGATGGAGCTTCAACGAAGTACATAGATGGACGCACATTCATAATACGCTGATTTTTATTTGCTAAATAAAAATGACCAGCATGTCCAAATTCATGAGCTAATGTGAAACACCCGCGCATCGTACCCTGCCATGTAATTAAAATATAAGGGTGAGAACCGTATGGGCTAGAGCAGAAGGCACCTGTTGATTTTCCTACGTTATCTGCAAGGTCTACCCATCTTTCTTTGAAGCCCTTTTCGATAATGGAACTATATTCATTTCCTAATACTTTTAAAGAATCTTGAATGAGTTTGCCAGCTTCTTCGTAAGTGATTGTTGGATTAAATTCAGGATCTAACGGTGCATGTAAGTCACAGAAAAGCATTTGATCAAGCCCTAATACATTCTTTTTTAAATCTGCAAAACGGCGCATATGAGGCGCTAATTCGTTATAAATAATATCTAGTTGGTTGTTATACATTTCAAGTGGAACTTTTTGAGGCTCTAAAAGCATATGGGTAACGGACTCGTACTTGCGCAAACGAGAAAGCGCCACTTGTTTTTTTACCTCAGTAGCATATGTTGTTGCAACTGTATTTTTATATCGTTTCAATGTGGAAACAAATGATGAATATGCTTTTTTACGTATATATGCGCTTGGAGAAAATTCATATTTGCTTTCGAATAATGCAAACGATACAGGCAAATCATTTCCCTGTTCATCTTGTATAGAAAGGAAATCCATATCGGCTAATTTAGTCATGCCGTAAATTTTGTAGGGTGAACTATGAACTTCGCCGAGTGCAGCAAGAGCTTCTTCTGTTTCAGGAGAGAGAGTGTGCTGCCTCTTTTTGAGTATCTCTAGTAATGATTTACGGAAAGGTTCAAGTTTTATTTCCTCAGTTAAATATTTTTCAATTATTCCCTCCTCAAATGAGAGAATTTCGTTATGAATAAAGGATAGTGCGGTATGTACATTCGTTCCTAGAGCGGAAATTTTGGAAGAGTTCGCTTGAATAACTGAATCTGTACGATCAGCGGATTCTTTTAAATTTGCATATGCGCCGAGTTTTGTTAACTTCATTAAAAGTTCTTCTTCTAAAAGTAGGCAATTTAATAAGGTAGCGGGGCTAGTGTGTAATTGTCCTTTAAATGCATCAAGTTTTTTTATATCGTCTGTTAATACACGTAATGCAGTTTCCCACTCTTTATCAGATTCGTATAAATCAGAAAGGTCCCATGTCAATTCAGTAGAGACTTCCGCGCGAATAAGGCGTTCCTCAATTACATTTTTCATTTGTTATATCCCCCTTATTATAAGTATCTAAAAACATGATACTAGAAAATTCAGTGAAATGAAAATATTTCACATTTTTATACATGAAAAAGAAGGACAAGCATAAAAAATGCTTGTCCTTCTAGTTAAATTTATAAATTAATATACTTTGTCACCGTTGAAAATAGAGTTTTTCACGACTACATAATCTACAGTACGAATTGCGTCTAATTTTGTTCCACCAGCGTAAGAGATAGAAGATTGAAGATCTTGTTCCATTTCGATTAAAGTGTCTTCTAAAGAACCTTTATGCTCAACGAACATTTTCTTACCTTCAACGTTTTTCTTCTCACCTTTTTGGAATTCAGAAGCTGAACCGAAGTACTCTTTATAAAGTTTGCCATCTTTTTCGATTGTTTCCCCTGGAGACTCTTCATGACCTGCGAATAGAGAACCGACCATAACCATAGTTGCTCCAAATCGAATTGATTTAGCTACGTCGCCATGTGTACGAATACCACCGTCAGCGATAATTGGCTTACTTGCAGCTTTTGCACACCAGCGAAGTGCAGCTAGCTGCCAACCGCCAGTTCCAAAGCCTGTTTTAATTTTAGTAATACAAACTTTACCAGGTCCAATGCCAACTTTTGTTGCATCAGCACCAGCGTTTTCTAATTCTCTTACCGCTTCTGGAGTTCCAACGTTTCCAGCGATAACGAAGCTTTCTGGTAAATGTTTTTTAATATGTTGAATCATGTTGATCACAGCGTTAGAGTGACCATGTGCGATATCGATTGTAATGTATTCAGGTGAAAGTTGCTCAGCAGCTAATTGTTGTACGAATTCGTACTCGTCTTCTTTAACACCAACGCTGATTGAAGCAATTAATCCACGTGATTGCATATCTCTAATGAATGAAATTCGTTTCTCTGGTTGGAAACGATGCATGATATAGAAGTAATTATTTTCAGCTAAATAAGTTGCGATTCTTTCATCAATAATCGTTTGCATATTTGCAGGTACAACAGGTAATTTAAATTTATGTTTTCCTAAAGTGACAGTTGTATCACATTCAGATCGGCTATTTACAATGCATTTTGCAGGAATTAATTGAATATCTTCATAGTCAAATACGTTTTCCATCATTTACACCCCTAAAATACGAATATTTTATTTTTATTGATTGAAAATGTTCGTCCATAGGATAATTTACATCATTTTCAGTAAGAAGTCAAAGATTTTCTTAACGTTTTTTTAAAAAGAAGCCAATATATTTTAAAAATAACGTTAAAAACGAATTTAAATAGATTTCTTATGCATAATGTTCGTTTATAAAAAAGAAAGGAAAGTTGCGATAATTGCATAAGATTGTATGTATGCTTCTTATTTTGAGCGAGGGGGCTGGGGAAATACTATGAAAAAATTAATACTAATAATAGGAATAACTTTGTTGGTTACTGCCGGATGTAGCAATAATGATGCATTTGATAAGGCAGAGAAACAAGGAGATTTAGCATTGGAAAATAAAGAATACGATAGAGCAGTCGCATCTTTTGAATTAGCATTAGAAGAAAAGAAGGATGATCGGGAAGTAAGACTGAAGGTGAATCAAACAAATAAAATGATTGAAGCATTACAGGAAAGTAATATAGACCGAGCAATTTCGTTATTGAGGGAAATTGAAAATGATTCTGCTAGTTCAGTTATATTAGCCAAACAAGCAAAAGAAAAACGAGAAGTTTTAGCTAATCAAAAAGATGAGGAAGAAAAATATAAGCAAATGCTAGTTAAAGTAGAGGAGTTGAAAAACGAGCAGAAGTTTGCGGATGTAAAAGAGCAACTTAACGTAATTATTAGGGAAACGAAAGGGAAAGAACAGTTTAAAATATATTATCAAAATGCGAATGAACAAATTATACAGAGTGTGCCGAGGGCGGTAGATGTAGATAAAACAAAAGATGAGAACCGTAAGGAAGAAAAAGTAATAGAAGAGAAGCCGAAGAAAGAAAGTGTTATTACCGGTCAGAAGGCAGAATATATTACTAAACTAAATAGTATTGAGGAGAGTTTGAAAAAGCTCGATTACTTATATGAGAACGGAATTACAACTGAAATGAAAGAAGGGGAAGTTAAAAGATACGATGCATGGGATTAAGCTTTAAATGAGATTTATGCTGTTTTGAAAAAGCAACTTTCTACAAGTGAAATGAACACTTTGAGAGAGAAACAGCGTGAATGGATTACGTATCGAGATCGCAAGGCGGAAGAAGCTTGGAATGAATCTGGGCGGGGAACATTATCAGGGATAGCAACTATTTCATCGAATGCAAATAGTACGAGGGAAAGATGTTATCAGTTAGTTGAGCAATATATGGAATAATATTTTTAACAAGTTTTTAAAATAGAAGATCCTTTTGTTTAGTCAGGCGAATCACGAATGATTCGCCTTTTTATGTGAGCTTTCAAGTATAATGAATAAGGTCATAATAAGGTATATGATGATTCATTGATAGGAAAAGCGAAAAAAGAAAATAATACAGAATAAAAAGAGGTTAACATATGAGTAAAAAAAGTTTTGCTGATTATGCATTAAGTAAAGAAATTGTAAGAGCACTTACTGGTTTAGGATATGAACATCCAACGGAAGTGCAAGGAGAGGTTATTCCAGTTGCCTTGCAAAAGAAAGACCTTGTCGTGAAATCACAGACTGGAAGTGGAAAAACCGCTTCATTTGGCATACCACTTTGTGAAATGGTGGAGTGGGAAGAGAATAAGCCACAAGCTCTAGTTTTAACACCGACGAGAGAGCTTGCGGTGCAAGTAAAAGAAGACATTACGAATATAGGTCGTTTCAAAAGAATTAAGGCCGCTGCAGTTTATGGTAAATCTCCATTTGCACGTCAAAAATTAGAGTTAAAGCAAAAAACACATATTGTAGTTGGGACTCCTGGCCGTGTGTTAGATCATATTGAAAAAGGTACCCTTTCTTTAGAGTGTTTGAAGTATTTAGTTATTGATGAAGCGGATGAAATGCTGAATATGGGTTTTATCGATCAAGTAGAGGCAATTATTGACGAATTACCTAAAAAACGAATGACAATGCTATTTTCAGCAACACTTCCAAAAGATGTTGAAAAGTTATCTCGTACGTATATGGATTCGCCAACGCATATTGAAATTAAGGCTACCGGGATTACAACAGATAAGATTGAACATACACTTTTTGAGATGAGAGAAGAGGAGAAGCTTTCACTTCTTAAAGATGTAACAACGATTGAGAATCCAGATAGTTGTATTATTTTTTGCCGTACGCAAGAAAATGTAGATCACGTATTTCAACAGTTAAAGCGGGTTAACTATCCTTGTGACAAAATACATGGTGGTATGGTACAAGAAGATCGTTTTGAAGTTATGGACGATTTTAGAAAAGGGAAGTTCCGTTATTTAGTAGCGACAGACGTAGCTGCTAGAGGAATTGATATTGATAATATTACACATGTTATTAACTATGATATTCCATTAGAAAAAGAAAGTTATGTACATCGTACGGGAAGAACGGGACGAGCTGGTAATAACGGGAAAGCTATTACATTCATGACGCCGTATGAAAATAGATTTTTAGAAGAGATTGAGGAGTACATTGGCTTTGAAATTCCAAAGGCACTTGCACCTTCAAAAGAAGAAGTTATGAAAGGTAAAGCAGTATTTGAGGAAAAGATACATGCTAAACCAATTATAAAGAAAGATAAAAATGCAGGCCTAAACAAAGGAATTATGAAATTGTACTTTAATGGCGGGAAGAAAAAGAAAATTAGGGCGGTAGATTTCGTCGGTACAATTGCTAAAATTAAAGGTGTTACAGCAGAAGATATAGGCATTATTACAATACAAGACAATGTTTCTTACGTTGAAATATTAAATGGAAAAGGACCACTTGTTTTAAAAATTATGAAAAACACAACGATTAAAGGGAAACAATTAAAGGTTCATGAAGCAATTAAGTAAACAAAAAAAACTATCCACCTCTAACAGATGGATAGTTTTTTTGTTTAAGTTTCTTTGAGGTCATCAACTAATTTCTCTGCTAAACGTCTATACATATTACTCATAGTCACGAAGGATGTTAGTAATAAAAACTTTTCTAGCTTTGGATCTTCTAAGGAAGAAACCTCGTTTACTTCCTTAACACGGTTATTCACGTCTTGCTTAAAGCTTTCCACATTGGTGTCAGTAAGAGAAAGGTAATCTTTATATAGAGTGTTTAATTCGAATGTATCATCGTTTATTAACGGTGCATTTATATTTTCTAAGGAGCTTTTTATATCATTAATGGAAAGAGCTCCTTTTAATTGATAAATTAAGCTGATTAAAATCATATGTTCTTTTGAATACTTTTTATTTTTGATAGGGATGAATAATTTCCCTTTTGCGTAATTGTTAATCATTGTTTTTGTTAATACTTTTTCATCATTAGTTCTCGTTGTATCCACATAAGTATTCTCAAATAGTTGGACAACTTGGTCTACATATAAGTCGACATTTGGGATATCCTCAAGTTTAATACTTTTTTCTAAATGTAATGATTCAAGTAATTTATTTATATTTTCCACGTAGAACCCCTCACTTTTATAACTTAGTGGAACTTAATGTTTAGTATATCTTTAAATATGGTATTACGAAACAAATGAATTGTAAATGTTGACCCGCACGGAAAATATGTATATAATTACATGTAGTTATTAAAACTACATGTAATTATATGAGGGGTGTTTATATGAATGTTTATGTAAGAGAACCAGTTAATGCATTTACTCACTTAGGAGGAGCTGTATTATCATTTATTGCATTATTAGCTATGCTTGTGAAAGTTTCTGTTAAGATGCCATCTGTTGCTGCAATTACAGCTGTTATTTTATTCGGTATCGGGATGATGGTCCTTTATATGGCATCAGCTGTGTATCATAGTGTCGTAGCTAGTGAACGTGTTATTTATTTCTTTAGGAAGCTAGATCATTCTATGATTTTCATATTAATTGCAGGTACATATGCACCCTTTTGCTTAATTACATTAAATTCGGCAAATGGTTTACTATTATTCTGTTTAGTTTATGCAACGGCAATTTGTGGTATTGTTTTTAAAATGTTTTGGTTTAATTGTCCAAGATGGTTATCGACAGCAATTTATCTTCTGATGGGTTGGCTAATTGTTCTATTCTTTGCACCGCTAGCTGAGAATCTAAGTACAGGAGGTATTATTTTCTTAGTACTTGGAGGCATTTTTTATACAATTGGTGGGTTTATTTACGGTGCGAAGCCAAAATGGTTGGAGTTTAAATATATGGGACACCATGAAATTTTTCATGTTTTTGTATTGTTAGGTAGTCTTGCACATTTTCTAAGTGTATATTGTTACGTAATTTAATCAAAAAACGCCACGCGATGTCTGTTATGTGGCGTTTTTTTTATTACCTGATTTGAATCGTGTATTGTACAAAAAATCATGGGATAAAATGTAAGTTTCTGTGTTCGCATAATAAACATATGATAAGAAATATGTGATATACTTTGAGAAGTTTATAATGAATGAAATATGGAGGACTATAATTATGGCAATACTTGTAACAGGTGGAGCAGGATATATTGGTAGTCATACATGCGTAGAATTACTAAAAAACGGTTACGAAATTATAGTAGTAGATAATCTTTCGAATAGCTCAGTAGAGTCTATAAATCGAGTGACAGAGATAACAGGAAAACAGTTTAAATTTTATAAAGAAGATATTTTAAATCGAGAAGCACTTGATACGATTTTTGAAGAAAATACAATTGAAGCTGTTATTCACTTTGCAGGCTTTAAGGCTGTAGGGGAATCAGTAGAAATTCCGTTAACGTATTATCATAACAACATTACAAGCACATTAGTGCTATGTGAAGTGATGCAGAAGCATGATGTGAAGAAGATGATCTTCAGTTCGTCTGCAACAGTGTATGGTATTCCAGAAACATCACCAATTACGGAGGAGTTTCCATTAAGTGCAACAAATCCATATGGTCAAACGAAATTAATGATTGAACAAATTATGCGTGACGTAGCATTTGCGGATGCAGAATGGAGTATCACATTACTTCGTTATTTCAACCCATTTGGTGCACATGAAAGTGGACGTATTGGAGAAGATCCAAACGGAATTCCAAATAACTTAATGCCATATGTAACACAAGTAGCAGTAGGGAAGTTAAAGGAATTAAGTGTATTTGGAAATGACTATCCAACAAAAGATGGCACGGGTGTCCGTGATTATATTCATGTTGTAGACTTAGCAAATGGCCATGTAAAGGCGCTTGAAAAGGTACTTGGCACTACTGGGATAGATGCATACAATCTCGGTACAGGTACTGGTTATAGTGTATTAGAAATGGTTGAAGCATTTGAAAAAGTTTCAGGCAAGGAAGTTCCTTATAAAATTACGGAACGTCGTCCTGGTGATGTGGCAGTATGTTTTGCAGATGCATCGAAAGCGAAGCGTGAATTAGGATGGGAAGCAAAACGCGGATTAGAAGAGATGTGTGCAGACTCTTGGAGATGGCAATCAAATAACAAAAATGGCTATCTAGAAGTTTAATAAACAGATAAAAAAATGACCTTTTGCGGGAGCAAAAGGTCATTTTTATTTATTTATTTCCATTAAGTTTATTAGCAAATTTAGTAAAGAAAGTTCGCCTTTTTATAGGAGTATTTGACTGACAAAACGTATAGTAATCAATATCTTTAATGTAAGTAAAGAGTCTAGAAATAGCATATAAGAATGTAATAGAAGATCCGAGTGCAAAACTAATACCGTAACCATTAAATCCAAATGGAAGTAGAAGAAGACTTAATAACAGGTTTGCAAAAAAGAACAGGGCTGATGTTCGAAATGCTCCTTTACGATCTTCAAAATATAAGAGTAGTAATGTGATAACAAGGATCATCCCGTTTGCATAAGCACCAATTATAGTCAGCTGCAAAATAGAGTATTCAAGTGTTACGTTCCCAGATTGCGAACTAAACATCCATATTATAAAAATAATAAGTAAAGAAAAAATACCTTGATTACGAAGTATTCGTTCCATTTCTTGCTTTAGGACAAAGTTCATTGATTCTTTTAATTGTAAAATTGTATTTAATGTCGCCCCATTGTTAACTGAACCGAAGAACTTCTTATACCGTTCATAAAACCTTGTTTCAATGGATACTACGAAGAAAATATAGGTTGGGATAATGCTTAAATAAGCCCAGAAAACAGATGTATCATAAATTTGATGATAAATAAACGTGTTTTCAATATTTCCTCGCCCTTCTCCGAACCAAATAACAAAGTTACATACCCAAATGCCAATATTGTAAAGTAAGCTTGACCAAAATAGTTCTGGATATTTATCTAAATAAGAAAGAAAGGTAAATTGTTCAGTAGCATCACTATTTGGAAACATTCGTACAATAACTATACTTAACCACACTAATGTAATGAAAGTCCCGATTGTAAAAGAAATTAAAAGTAATAGGGCCAATCCGTGTTCTATTCCAAGTGTTGGATGCCAGTAAGCAATAAGCGCAATTCCAGATAAGGAGAAAATGGAACCAATTAAAAATGCAAGAGCGATGGACTGATAATCTTTAGCTGCTGTTAAATAAATGGATTGAATCCAAATGATGTTTAAAGCTAAAAATAAAAATAGCATCACGATTTTATAATACAAGGCTAATGGTGTAAAAATTGCAAACAAAATCCATAAGATAATAGCTAAAAAAAGTGTGATTTTCGTCATTCCTAAAAAGGAAGAAAATACTTTATCAGCTTTTTGCTCGTATAAAAGGTCGGCCACATATCTAGTTACGATGAGCTGTAAGGCACCATATATGATTTGAGAAAAAATGAAGCAGTATGAAATTGAAATTGTGAAAAGGCGCTGTTCCTCAATTGAAATAGAATGGAACAAACTTAAAATGTATCGAATAGCTGTTACTGCTAAAATAACGACTAACCAAGGACCAGCTGTAACAAATAATGAAAATCCGTACGCTTTTATTCTGGAAGAATAGTAGTCTTCTTGGAATAATTTTTGTAAACGAAATCCTATCCCTGCCATGTTTTTTTACCTCTTTCTAAGTAAAGCTTACGATAACTATCAACGACACCTGATAATTGATAGTGCGCTTCAATACGATTGCGCCCGTTATCCCCAAATTGTTGAATGGATTCAGGGTGACGATAATACCACTCTAAATGAATGGCAACTTGTTCAGGAGATACAGGTGGTACAACAAATCCACATTGTCCGTAAGGATCTTCATCTTGTCCGTAAATTAATTCCTTACAAGAGCCGACATCTGTAACAACCCATGGTAATCCTGCTGCCATTCCTTCTAACATAGCTAATGGTTGTCCTTCAGATATACTTGTTAATACGAGAATATCTGTTTGTTTTAAGTAATCTTTAATATTTACTTTGCCGGTCATTATTACATGCTCTTCTAATCCTAATTGTTGAATTAAATCACGACATTCCTGAGCATATTCTGCTTCTTCTGTATCAGGACCTAGTAAGTAAAATATAAATGGAATATCTTTTTCTAATAATAATTTAGCTGCATAAATCATTGTTTTTACATCTTTAATTGGCACAACTCGTATAATAGCGGAAATGATGAGTTTATCCGAATTGTATTTTGGCTTACGTAACCCTTTATAGTCAGATAAAGTAACGCCATTTGGAACGATTTTTAGTTTATGGGCCGGAGCACCTAATTCTTTTTGATATGCACTATTTCGGCCGAACAACGTAATTACATCAGCGGCTTGTTCATATGCTTGATGAGACAAGTGATGAAAGAAAGAAACCCATCTTTTTTTATATTCAATTGGTATCCAAGTAGATTGTAGTATTTCTTCTTCACGCTCCCGAGAATAAATACCGTGTTCAGTTAGAATAAATGGTATATCGGACTTGGCACTAATTGCAGCACCAAGCAATCCACCATACCCTGTCGATACAGAATGAATAAGATCTAATTCAGGAAAATCAATTTGTAAAATTTGAATGATTGGTGTGAACATAGATCTCCACATCCAAAAGTAATTTAAGAAGGATCCACTACTTTCTTCATATAAATAGCTTTCTTTAACAATTGCATAAAACTCACGGCTTTCGAAGAAGGAATGGAGTGTTCCTAGTTTTTGTTTATTCCCTAATATTTGTAATGCTGTTGTATCGTTGGCTTGAAATGTAAACCATTTTTGAAGTGTCTGTACTTCTTGTTTAGTTAAATTAGTTTTTATATGTTTTGCTTCATTTTCTGATTGCAAAGGAATCAGAATGATGTCTTTTACATTGCTTGGAATTTCATATTGATATTCATCTTCTGTTTTTACTTGAGGGACTATCGCGAAAATCGTAAATTCATGTTCTTTAAACTGCTGGATAATCATTTGAACCCAGCTTGCTACCCCTCCACTTACAAAGGGATAACTGCCTTCAACGACCAAACCTATTCTCATCTGTTATGCTCCTTTAATTGGAATCGTAGCGCTGGCTTTCGTTAACGTAACGCTATAAATTTGGGAATCAAGCTTTTTAACTGTACCGTAAGAGAATGAGCCAGGTTGTATCTTCTTACCTTCTTCTACACGTATAATTGTTGAAGTATGGTTTGGTAACCCTTTATATGCAATGTGAACAGCATCATCTTCATAAGAAACATCTAGGTCACCAGTTTGATAAATTTTCATAGAAGCAGTTGCTTCACTTTGGGTCATACTTTTTATATAAGGATATCTTTCTCGTATTTCTTTAATTGTCTTTTTATAAGCTTTAAATAATTCTTCCCATGTTAAATTACCTGAGCGTTTTTCATCAAGGATATCATCTGGATGGACGAAATGTGAGATAACCCCTAAATTTGCGGTAACATCAGTTAAGATAAATTGCTCTTCATCTGTGATAGCATAGCCGCTCGTAATGCGCGGGAAGTGATAAATGTTTTTATTATGTTCATCTGGTCCAAATTCTTGAATTAAACTACCGTTATTTTTACTTCCCACATATAGAGAAGCAACTGTTTCCATAGTTGGAACTGCGTCGTTTAATGCACTTAATCCAGCTGTATTTATAATATTGGATGGTGGTACATAGGTTTTTAATTTTTCGTTTGGAAAGAAGTTATACACGAGTTTTTGCAGAGCATCTAAGGAGCTCTCCATATCCTCTTGTGAATTCCATGGAACATATTCAAGTGCTTTATCTACTGGATCTGGTGGTAATAATAAAGGTTGATGGTTATAGCCATGAATGCCTATTTCCCCGCCGTGACTTAGTAATTCTCTCCCAAATAATAAATAGGTATTTCTATTTTTACCTGTGAAATCTTCAAAGGGTGGCGTTACTTTATTTTGGTACGTCCCAATGGCAACACCCGTATATTTAATATCAAGATCTTCAGAGATATCCTTCATATTTTTCCACCAATGTTTTTTATAAAATTCTTCAACAGAAATTTTTTCTTTCGTTAAGTTTTTTAGTTCTCCACTTGGAATCGGA
This sequence comes from Bacillus sp. RC240, assembly GCF_044907945.1. Lineage (NCBI taxonomy): Bacteria > Bacillati > Bacillota > Bacilli > Caryophanales > Bacillaceae > Bacillus > Bacillus sp. RC240. The sequence continues at coordinate 51,261 of NZ_JBIYCT010000005.1, forward strand.
GATGGGAAGTCATCGATATACATAATCTCCGCTCCAAGTTGTGCTGAAGCGAAAGTCGGGAAAATAGTACCCAGTGATTGAACGAACATACCTCTACCTAATTTATCGTTCAATGCTGTTGTATTCCAATATAAGACTTTTCCTTCACCGTAGTCATTGGTCCAAAGGATGGGAGTATCTTCCGCTGTAATCCAAGTATTAGTTGTATTCTCATCTAGCGTAATATTCATTGAGCTATGAGTAAACAATGGAGAAGAACTTGAGAGATCTGGATAACCAGGGAATAAAACTTCTTCAAAGGTTAATCCTTTCGCATCTTTGAAACCTTCTTTTTGGGTAATACCAAATAATGTGTTCCAGGAAGGATCTGAATCAAGTCGGTTTGCGATAATAATTCTTCCGCCCATTTGTACAAAATTTTGAATATCAGCTTGTGGAAGTTGCTCCATTATTTCACCTGTAATAATAATCCCTGTATAGGGAGAGGGTGTAAGTCCCTTAATTTCATTAGCTGTAATATCTTTATAGTGTAGGTGTGCGTAATCCATTGCCTTCTTCGTATTAAATTCGACTTGTTGCCCTAATGTATTATCCGTTTTTAAAACGTATAATTGCATTTTTTGTCCATTTTGAGTTACATCTTTTGCTTTGAGTGTTTTAACAGTATCTGTTTCTTTAGTTTTAGGAACAGAAAACTTTTGATAAAAATTTTCTGTTCGATATATAAGGATGGATAAAATTAAGAGAAATAAAATGATACTAATAATCCCGATATATATATTAATCCCCTTTTTCAATGTGTGCGCCTCCAAACTGCCTTACAAATAATTGATATTTACGCGGTAGTATATGAACTCTTTTTGCATCCGTTAGATTATTGATTAAGTTATAGAGCTCGTCCCATAACTGTTGCTCATAATATATTTCAAGTAAACCAACGTAACCGTAATATGATTCAGGATAGAAATGAATAAGCTTTAAAAATTGTTCTTCAGACTTTGCATATTGTTTTGTGTGTAGAAACAGATTTCCAAGATGGAAAGGGTAAAGAGGTTCGTTAGGGAATAGTTCTACACCTTGTGTAATAAAATTCATAAATTTAGCGATTATTTTTTCTTTTTGCTGATTAGAAAGAAGACCACTGTTTATATATCTTAAATAGTTAGAAACCAATTCTTTTGCAATTTCATTTTGTGGATTTTGTAGAAATTGCTTATTTAAGTATTCGATTTGTTTTTCGTACCGTTCATTTAGTAAATTAATAGTAGTTGCTGCGTAATGCACAGTTTCAGGATCTTTATGGTGAATGGCTTCTTTCAATAAGCCTCCTTCATTAGCAATAGAGGAGGAGCTTAACTGTACAATGAGTTGTTTATGTAATTCAGGCTTATCTAGTTCTAATCCAGAAGAAAATGAAATTAAGTCCATATCTTGTTTTGCTGATTCCAAAATATCTTCGTAATTATCAACGTGAAAGGCAACATAATCAGAGTATTGCTGTAACCACTCGGTTTTGGAGCGTCTTATATTAAGTAATAACATGATTGCTGATACAATAAGTCCGATAAGTGGGAAAAGAAGAGATAGAATCAAGCAAAATTCAATAATTCCTTTTTTATCTTTAGTAATCAAACTTTTCGTAAATCGAAATAAAAGAAAAACCAAAATAACATAAATAAAATAAAGAAGGAGTAAAATCATTAGACTATCACTCCTTTAGAAGAAAGAGCGTTTTGTATACGAGTTTGAACTTGTATATAAAACTGTTCTTCAGTGCCAGGTAATAAAATCATGATTTTCTGCTCGGTTGTACTATAACCGAATATATCGATATCTCGCAAGTGGTCTTTTAAAATAGAATTTATCATTCCTAAAGAATCTTGTGGAGCATTGAACTCAAAATAGGAATATGGATAAGATAATGTTTCGTAACGTTTCTTTTCTATTTTTAGTAAATGTTCAAATTCATCTTCATAATAAATGCTTGTTTTAGGGAATGTGCGATCCTCTTGACTGGATAGCCAAAGATTAGAAGCGTTTTGTAAACGATCACCCATCCAGCGTAAATACCATGTGAAAAGTTCGAATTGCTCAGAAGTTACTTTTGAAAACTCGATTTCGTCTAATATAATGACGTATTGTACATCATCTTGGAATAGGACGGGACCAACTAAAAGTGGAGCGTCTTGAAAATCCTCATCTGTACGGAAAAAAGGTCGATTATGCGCTAGCGCATTTTTGATGACTAAGGAAGCGTTTTTAACGAAAATAGATTGGGATAATGTATTTTTACCAGTTTCAGCTCTTAATTTAATACGAAGCGATTGTTTATTGTTATCAACGTGATAGATACCAATTTTTTTTGCTCCAAAATACATTTTTAATACATTCATTCCTTCATCGAGTACAATTTCAGGATGTGTATGATTTAAAGCTTTAAACATATGATACATTTTAGATAAGTGGTTATTTGATTCAAGTACACGAGAACGTAGTGTAATACGTGTTTCATCCAATTGTTTCACGACATATTTTAATTCTTTATTTTCAGCTTTCAACTCATTATTTATCATATGTACATCTTCATAACGTTCTTTTTGTGCAGTGCTCATCAGTCCACAGCATAAACTAATAACAAGTAAGAAAATCCAACTTATCCAGTAATCTAATGAATAAAAGTACAACAATACATCATTTTCTTTATATATACCGCTTACAAAAATATAAATCATTGCTTCCAAAAAGGCGAAAATGGCAATAGATATGCCATATCGGCTAGAGATAATTAATGTAATAAATAAGAGTAAGAAGTATTCATACGTTGGTGTAAGAAAATCAGTTAGTATTGATAGAAAAAATAGTGCAATAAAGAGAATCGTAGGTTCAATCATCTTTTGGAATATATTAGATTGTCTATAGTGCATAAAAAAATCCCTTCTTTCGTTTGCAAATTTAATTTTGAGGAATAGTACACTGAAATAAAATACATAATTTAAAAGAATTATTTTAAGATATATAATATATAAAGCCCAAATCATTTTATCAACAGAGATGTAGTAAATTCAAGTGAAATAAATTCTAATTTTTGTTAATATATTGCATTTATTAGAATTTTTATAAAAAATCGAGTTTGAAAAAATGTAGAATGTTATGGTATTACTATATTTGTATTAACATTTAAAACAATAGAAAATTACAGTTGTATAGGGGGTAATATTATTATGGAGTGGAAACGTTCCGTATGTTTTTTAGCTATATTTTCTTTTATTTTTTCCTCAAGTACATCCGCACAAGCAAATGTTGTGGAACCAGTTTTAAAAAATGTACGAAGTTATAAAATTTATTATGGTGAAGCAAATGAGCAAGTAATTGAGAGACTTTCAAAGTATGACATGGTTATTATAGAGCCATATGCATTTACGAAAGAACAGGTTCAGCAATTAAAAAAATCAGGAACGGTAGTTCTTGGCTATGTTAGTGTTTTAGAATTAGAATCGTGGCATAAATCGCAAGTAGTTGAATCAGACTATTATTATAGAGATGGTAAGAAAATGAAGATTGAGCAGTGGGATACATATATTATGAATTTAGCTGATGAACACTACCGTGGGATTGTTGTGAATAAGGTGAAACAGCAAGTCATTGGAAAAGGAATAGATGGGGTGTTTTTAGATACAGCTGGTGATATTGATGACTATTTTTATGATCAGCCGTCTACACAAGGGAAATTTCGAGAAGCATATGTAAATTTATTAAAAGAAATTAAAAGTGTTGATTCCAACCTGCTTCTTATACAGAATTGGGGATTTGACACAATCAAAAATACATCCTTGAATTTTATACATGGTGTATTGTGGGAAGACTTCAATAAACAAGTTATTGCGAAAGATGAATGGAGTCAAAATTGGATGCGTTATTTTAAACAACAAAGCAATAAAATTGTAACGTTTACCGTGACCCCAGATAATGTATCTAAAAAATATAGTTCTACAAATGGATTTGTTCCTACAATAAATCCGAATGATATTTATGATAAATAGCAAGTGTTCAAAATGAGAAACTATCAAGATTGACTATCACGCTTTAGGTCAGTAATACGATTATCTTATAAAGATAAATGTATTACTGACCAGCCCCTTTCACATAATAGGGGAGATTTAATGAATTCGAACGAGTTGTTTATGGTATACTGTATTACCTTCTTGGCTTGTATATGGCGGGATACTTCGCCCAAAACAATTTGCAACAATATTGGAGTGGCCAGGATAAGAAATACGGATTTCATACAAATCAATAGAGTCATCTAAATCAGCATAAAAAACTGCTAAGTGGTTGCCTTGTAAAATATATGGGAATGCTACTTCCGTATTTTCACCAAGTAGTACAGGTAATTTTACAGGATTAGAATAGTTAGACCAATCCCAAACCTCTATAGTTACATGGTGTGTGTAATATGCATCTAAATTTACAATGTTTACTACTGCTGAAACAGTTGCAGGCTCTCTTGTTAATACACCTGTGGAGTGAAAAACAAAATGATTTGGATAATGAAGAGGCATAAATATCAAACCTTTCTAAATTAATATGAGTGTACGATATTCTATGCAAATAATTAATAGAATGAGATAGGGAAAATGTATCATTCTACTAATTTTTTATAGAAATTCAAAACGTAGTATTGAAAAGTATTCCAACACTTGTATCATTGTTAGAGTACGTTTATAATCAAGGAATCCTATTTCATGTTTTGATAGGGTTATTTATTATTGAAAGCGTTTTAAATTTGTTATTTTTTAAGGTAGGAAGTCTGACTTATTCAGATTAAAAATTATGTATGTAGTTTTAAATAGGAAGAAAAATAATAAAGTGAAACTTTAATCAGTGGGTAGGGGTTGTTCATCCCCACTGATTATTAGCCTTCACCAATCGGGCTTTACGGGCAGTTGATCTCCCACTTAACTTCTTTGCTCCAGCTGAATTTTGAGGTGGGAGTTTTACTGCTCGTTAATGCGGGATAAAGTATCACTTTATATTGTGGGGAGGTTAAAAGTGTGAAAGGGAAAGATTTTCACACGAATATATATGGGTTACGTAGGATTATTACTTTCAGGTGCAGCTTTATTTTTAAATAGTCTTGTCATATTAGGCAAAGTAGAGATGAAAAGTGCAGGTGTCTTTAATTTATTTGTGGGGGCATTACAAATTATCATTCCGTTCTATTTGATTATGATTTCTGATCAAAGTAATTGGACGGTATATTCATATGCGGCTACTTTTTTATTTGGTTTAACTTATTTATATGTAGGCGTTACTTTTATTAAAGGAATGGATAGTAGTGGACTAGGCTGGTTCTGTATTTGGGTAGCAATTATTGCTTTATTCTATATGATTGTTTCATTTGTTCAATTCCACGATGTTGTTAATGCGTTAACATGGTTTATGTGGGCATTACTTTGGTATTTATTCTTTGTATTAAATGCACAAAAAAAGAATATCAATCAATATCTTGGCAGAATTGCCTTTGTACAATCATGGGTAACATTGACGTTGCCTTCACTCTTTTATTTTATGGGAGTATGGGGCGAGGGATTCATATATGAACTATGGGTTTATGTATCAGTAATTTCTATTTTATATTGCTGCTATTGTATTTTTAAATATCGAGTACGTTAATGTATCGTGTGTAGAAAAAACATGGAATCGTTAAACTGATTCCATGTTTTTTTATTTTAGCGTTTATAATAATAGAGGTAGTATTTTACAATTTTTGAAAACGGGGATGATGAAGGTGAAAAAAGTATTGGTGCTAGGGGGAACAAGATTTTTTGGTAAACATTTAGTAGAAGTACTGTTGCAAGCTGGACATGATGTAACGATTGCGACGAGGGGAGTTACTGAAGATTCCTTTGAAGGTGCAGTAAAAAGACTGATTGTAGATAGAGAAGATGAGAGGCTACTAGAAGAGCGTTTTGAAGGTAAAAGTTATGATATCGTATACGATAATTTATGCTATAGCTCGAATGCAGCGAAGATAATATGTGAAGTGCTAAAAGGAAAAACGAAGAAATACATTATGACATCTTCAATGGCTGTCTATGAGCCTGCGCTAGGCCTGTTAGAAGAAAACTTCAATCCGTACGAGTATACAATTACGTATGGAGGTAGGAATGATTTCAATTATAGTGAAGGTAAGCGATTAGCCGAAGCAGTTTTATTTCAACATGCAACATTTCCAGTTGTCGCAGTGCGTTTTCCAGTTGTTATTGGAGAAAACGATTATACGAAAAGATTACAATTTTACGTTGAACATGTTGTGAAACAAGAGTCTATCGTTGTGGATCATGTAGATGGAGAGTTGTCATTTATACATGAAAAGGAAGCAGGACAGTTTTTAGCTTGGTGCGGGATGGGAAACATAGAAGGGCCAATTAATGCTTGTAGTAACGGGGTGGTTTCTACCAGAGAAGTTATTCGTTTCATAGAAGAGAATACCGGGAGAAAAGCGCTCATTCAAGAAGTAGGAGATAATATAGCTCCTTATAATGGAGTGATTAATTGTACGTTACATAATGGAAAGGCTCGTGAATTAGGATTCCCGTTCCGAGAGTTGAAATTAGAGACGGAAAAAGTTTTACGTTATTACATAAATACAATGAAATAATCATAAATCCCCCGGTGGCAATCCGGGGGATTCTGGAGGATTTCGACAATACTAATTTTACATTACCAAATTTACCTTATACGCACGACTAATGTGTTTGTGATTGAATTGCTTGTAAATACTTTTCATTTACCAGGTCCCAGTTCACCGTATGCCACCAGTTGGTAACAAATTCTGGACGCCGATTTTGATACTTTAAATAATAGGCGTGTTCCCATACATCGATGACGAGTAATGGAATTTTACCTTCTTGCAAAGGTGTATCTTGATTGGGTGTACTCATAACGGAAAGTTCCTCACCGTCAAGAACAAGCCATCCATAGCCACTTCCAAAACGACTAATAGCTGCTTTGGAAAGTTGATCTTTTAAGTTGTCAAAGGTATTGAAATAATAATCAATTACTTTTGCAACGTCTCCATTAGGCTCACCGCCACCTCGCGGGCTCATTAATTCCCAAAAAAGACTATGACAATAATGTCCACCACCGTTATTTCTGACAGCTGTAACAATTTCTTTTGGTAAAGTTTCTAAATTACATAGTAACTCTTCTAAAGATTTATTATGTAATTCCGTATAGTTTTCTAAAGCGGCATTCAAGTTATTTACGTATGTCGCATGGTGCTTTCCATGATGAATAGAAAGCGTGTTGCTATCGATATATGGCTCTAGTTCATCATAGTCATATGAAAGCTTTGGCAATTGAAATGAAGACATAACATTCCCTCCTTTCTTATTAAAAAGTTGGTCTAGGTAAAAATAATTTACCTGAGTCAAAAATACACCTATTTTTTATACAAGTCAATAGTAATCTCTTTAATTTTCTGAAAAATATTACAATAAAAGTAACACTTCGAATTTCATTTGTGACTCTTATTCTTTTTGCTTATACTGTAAAGTAGTAACGTTTTGTTGAAATAGAAGGAGATCGTTTATGAGTAAAACGAAACAATTAATAGAGGAAGCGAGTCATTTTATTACGGTTTGCTATAAAGAGCTTAATAAAGAACAATTCATAGAAGAGAGAATAAAAGAAATTCAAGTTGAGATAGAGAAGACGGGGACGTATGAGCATACATTTGAAGAACTTGTTCATGGATCACGAATGGCATGGCGCAATAGTAATCGATGTATCGGAAGACTATTTTGGAGTAAGATGCACATATTAGATGCACGTGAGGTAAATGATGAGGAAGGTGTATACAATGCATTAATTCATCATATTAAATATGCAACGAACGATGGGAAAGTTAAACCGACAATTACAATTTTTAAGCAATATCAAGGTGAAGAAAATAATATACGAATTTATAATCACCAATTGATTCGGTATGCAGGATATAAAACAGAAATGGGAGTGATTGGTGACTCTCATTCCACTGCGTTTACAGATTTTTGTCAGGAACTTGGCTGGCAAGGAGAAGGTACGAATTTCGATGTATTGCCACTTGTGTTTTCTATAAACGGGAAGGCACCTATATATAAAGAAATTCCGAGAGAAGAAGTAAAAGAAGTGCCAATTGAACACCCAGAATACCCGATTTCGTCACTTGGAGCAAAATGGTATGGGGTTCCAATGATTTCAGATATGTGCTTAGAAATTGGCGGTATTTCTTATACGGCAGCCCCGTTCAATGGATGGTATATGGGAACGGAGATTGGGGCTCGTAACTTAGCGGATCATGATCGCTATAATTTACTTCCGGCTGTTGCGGAGATGATGAAGCTCGATACATCGAGAAACGGTACGTTATGGAAAGACAAGGCGCTAATTGAATTAAACGTGGCTGTTTTACATTCTTTTAAAAAACAAGGAGTTAGTATTGTAGATCACCATACAGCTGCACAACAATTTCAACAATTTGAGAAGCAGGAAGCGGCATGTGGACGGGTTGTAACAGGTAATTGGGTGTGGCTCATTCCACCGTTGTCGCCAGCTACCACTCATATTTATCATAAACCGTATCCAAATGAAATTTTGAAGCCGAATTTCTTTCATAAATAATAGCTAGTATAGTTTTTTTCTGCAAAATATAATTTTTTTTAATTACTGTTACGTAGCAAATGGAAGCCTTTACTATCGGCTATTTTTGGAAAGGGCTTTTTGAACCAAGGAGTTCCTTATGTTATAATCAAATTTCTGTTTCGAAGACCTTATAGAAATATAAGGTCTTTTGTTTTGCTTTTTTATGTAATAGGAATAGAAATTTTCTTTTAAATAAGGGATTTAGCATATTTTTAGGGACAACATAAGTGTGTAGGAAATTGATGAATTATTATACTTATATAATCATTGTGTTTTGGGTGTAAACAAGAAAACATAATAAAGTTGTTTTTTTAGATTGCTGAGGAAGGAGGAAGTGTAAATGAGGATGAAGAGTCGAAAAACGGATTGGCCTGTATTTCTTATTAGTGGTGGCTCACTTTTATTATTTGTAATTGCAGTTATTTTAAATAAAAGTTACGTAGAGGGAGCCATTAATAGCAGTTTTGCAGCTTCAATTAAATATTTTGGTGCCTTTTGGCAGGTTTTATTAATTGGTACATTTATTGTTGCAATGTGTATGGCGTTTTCAAAATATGGGAGAGTTAAACTTGGGGGGCTAGAAAAACCTGAGATTAGTACGACAAAATGGCTCGCTATTATTATGTCTACATTACTTGCTGGAGGTGGCGTTTTTTGGGCAGCCGCAGAGCCGATGTACCATTTGATGACGGTGCCACCAATAAATGAAGGTATAACTGCTGGAACGAAAGAAGCGGTAATGCCGGCTTTAGCACAAAGTTATATGCACTGGGGTTTCCTGGCTTGGACGATTTTAGGTACAATTAGTGCGGTAGTTATGATGTACGGGCATTATCATAAAGATATGCCTTTAAAACCTCGAACGCTTTTATATCCTATTTTTGGAGAGAAATTGCGAAAGAGTTGGCTTGGAACAATGATCGATGTATTTGCCATTATTGCGGTAGCTGCAGGGACGATTGGTCCAATCGGATTTTTAGGCTTGCAAGCAAGTTATGGGTTACAAGCATTGTTTAACATTCCTGATGTGTTTACTACTCAATTAGCCATTATTGTTTGTGTAGTAGCTGTTTCTACTATATCTGCGGTAACAGGAATTGATAAAGGGATTCAAATTATAAGTAATTTAAATGTTAGGTTAGCAGTTCTATTAATGGTATTTGTATTACTATTTGGACCAGGTGGATTTATTATCGATTCATTTGTTTCTTCGTTTGGATTTTATATAAATGAATTTATTCCAATGAGCACATATCGTGGTGATACAGCTTGGTTAGGATCGTGGACAATCTTTTTCTGGGGATGGTTTATTGGATATGGACCGATGATGGCAATTTTAGTGAGCCGAATTTCAAGAGGAAGAACAATCCGAGAAATCATCGTTGCAATTGGAATTATTGCACCTATTATTACAACGTTTTGGTTTACTATACTAGGGGGATCAGGTGTGTTTTATGAGTTAATGAATCCTGGTTCTATCTCGACCGCATTAAGTGAATCTGGTATGCCAGCGGCTATGATTGCAATCACAGAGCAACTGCCACTATCTAATATTATTGGACCTGCATTTCTTTTATTAACAATTTTATTTGTAGTGACAACAGGAGATTCAATGGCTTATTCGATTTCAATGGCAGTGACTGGAGATGGAGATCCTAGAATTAGTTTGCGAGTTTTTTGGTCGCTTATTATGGGCGCAGTTGCGGCGATTCTTTTATATATGGGTGAGGGGAGTATTAACGCCTTACAATCCTTCATTGTAGTGACGGCTGTTCCAGTATCTATTCTGTTATTCCCAATGCTATGGCTAGCGCCTAAAGTCGCAGGGGAATTAGCGTTAAAACAAGGTATTGTAAAAGAAGAAGATAAAACTAGCTTCTTGTTCCAAAAAGCTAGTAAATCAAAATAAATAATTGTATTTATATAAGAAGAGGAAGCATTTCATTTGAGATGCTTCCTCTTTGCTATTTATCCAAATACTTTTCCTGAGGGGACAGTATTTGGATAAACATTTCGTATAGTTTCAATCTATTCTAATACTTTATCTTTCGTCTCTGGGACACATAATAGCATTGTAACTAAACCGATTGGATAGATAATGAAGATGAGAGATAATGCTCCCATTAAATTACCACCTGCAGCAAGTAAGCCGATAATAACAGGTCCAAATCCAGCTAACCCACGTCCTGTACCGAAAATAAAGTTCTCTGCTGTCGAGCGAGCTTCAGCAGGATAGTTTTCAGCTAAAATTGCTCCGAATCCCCCCATCATGCCATTGGCAAAGAATCCAAGCAATGCACTTCCCCATAACAATGATGTTGAGTCTGTGAATAAGAAGAAGTAAATGAGACAGTATATAGTACCACCGACATAATAGATTGTAAAAGTTTTACGTCGACCAATTTTATCGGCTAGAATACCAAAAGTCGCAATTCCAATTAGCATGCCGATCGTAGAGATGAACATCCAGCCGCTCGCTTTTGCTAATGTGTAGTTATATTTATTCGCTAAAATAGTTGGCATCCATGTGAAAATTCCATAATATCCGAAGTTCTGGATGAATGACATAATAATAAGACCAATTGTTGTTATCGTTACTTTTTTATTGGCAAATAACTTTCGAAGTGGGAACTTTTTCATTTGCTTTAGTTGTTCTGCCTCAGTAGTTGTTAAATTACCTTTAGCTTCTTTTTGTAACAATTCTTTTTTGTATCGTTGTTTTTGTTCCCATATTTTCGGTTCACTTAAACTTTTGCGGACGTAAACAGCTAGTAGAGCGGGAATGAGTCCAAATAAGAAAACAGCTCTCCATCCGAAATGCGGGACGATAAATGCCGGAAGGAGTGAAGCGACTAGTACGCCAAATTGCCATCCAAGTGCAACAACGGATGTCGCCTTAGCGCGCATTTCTTTAGACCATGTTTCAGTTACGATGGCCATCCCAATCCCAAATTCACCACCAACTCCCATTCCAACTAAAAAGCGAAGAATTAATAATTGCCAATAATCTGTTGCGAAATAAATAAGTGCTGTTGCTAGTGAGAATAGTAAGATTGTGAAGGCCATCGTACGGATACGCCCAAATAAATCAGCAATAAATCCAAATAAATAAGACCCGATTAGCATTCCTATTGTGGTAGCTAATGTTAAGTTTCCACCTTCAACAGGGCTTAAATGAAATTCTTTTAAAATGTAGACGAGTACGAAAGATAAGAGCAACATGTCTAAACCTTCTGCTGCATATCCTAGCGCAGAACCAAACAATGTTTTATATCTTTTCTCTTTCGTCTCCTCTGTTGTTGATTGTACATCAGTAGTGACGTTCATCATTACTCCTCCTTATTTTCTTCTACAGTCGCTATGGAAGAATAACAAAAGGCCTTCTCACCTGATATGATGAGAAGGCCAAAAAAGCATACGTATCCCTAAAAAAGACCATACGTATAGTATATTCCGACTTCCTTCTCAACCTCACGGGGTTGGGTTAAAGGACTGTATTATATTACTTTATTTTTAGCACTCTTCTGTTAGATTGTCAAATAAAGAGGGGGTAGTTATGTGTAAAATATTTCAAAAAACATTTCATTCTCCTTGACGCACGCTTCATTATTTTCCCATAATAAAACTAACTAATATAAAAAGGAATGAATCACAGATGCTAAATTTAGTACTTATGATGATTGAACGCGTCGGACTTATTGTTATTTTAGGATTTTTACTCTCTCATATTAAAACGTTCCGGCGTCTTCTTCATAAGCAGGACGGATATGTAGATAAGTTTAAGCTTATTTGTATTTTTTCAGTGTTTACAATTGTAAGCAATTACACAGGGATTGAAATAGCAGGAAATACTATTATGAATGAAAATTGGTTACAAGGTGTTTCATCATCCAGCACAATTGCGAATACACGAATCATGGGTGTTGGAATTAGTGGATTGCTTGGCGGTCCTATCGTCGGAATTGGAGTAGGTTCTATTGCGGGTATTCATCGTTATATGCTTGGCGGGACGACGGCAGTAAGTTGTGCAATTTCATCAATTTTGGCTGGGATTATAACAGGTTATATTGGATACATTTTCAAAAAATATAACCGTACTATTACTCCTAAATTTTCTGCGATTTTAAGTGTTTTTATCGTTACTTTAGAAATGCTTATGATTCTATTAATTATAGAAGATGGACTTAGTGTTGTGAAAACAATTGCGCTACCGATGATTCTTGTAAATAGTTTTGGCAGTTTCATTTTACTTTCGATGATACTAGCTATTTTACGACAAGAAGAAAACGCAAAAGCTTTGCAAACGCATAAAGTATTACGAATTGCTGATAAGACGTTACCATATTTCCGCCAAGGGTTAACAGAAGAGTCTTGTAAACATGTGGCACAAATTATTCACCGCTTTACGGGAACAGATGCGGTATCCTTAACAGATACAGAGGAAATCTTAGCTCACGTTGGATTAGCATCAGATCATCATATTCCTTCACACAGTTTAATAACAGGTTTATCAAAAGAAGTATTAAAAACAGGGAAAATAATGAAGGCAAAATCACGTGAGATTATTAATTGTCAACATGAAGGGTGTCCATTACAAGCGGCAGTTGTTATTCCATTAACTTCACATGGAAATACGATAGGAACATTAAAACTTTATTTTAAAAACCCTAATCAATTAAGTCGTGTTGAAGAAGAGTTAGCGGAAGGGCTAGCGAAAATATTCTCCACACAGCTTGAGTTAGGTGAAGCTGAGTTACAAAGTAAGTTATTGCAAGATGCCGAAATAAAAGCGTTGCAAGCACAAATCAATCCGCATTTTTTATTTAATGCAATTAATACCGTATCGGCTTTATGCCGAACAGATGTAGAAAAAGCGAGGAAATTATTATTGCAGCTTAGCGTTTATTTTCGTTGTAATTTGCAAGGGGCACGACAATTACTTATTCCATTAGAACAAGAGTTGAATCATGTACATGCATATTTATCGTTAGAGCAAGCGAGGTTTCCGAATAAGTATGAAGTGAAGATGTACATTGAAGAGGCACTAAAGGTGACTTTAGTTCCACCATTTGTGCTTCAGCTATTAGTTGAAAATGCATTGCGCCATGCTTTTCCGAAAAAGCAGCCAGTGTGCCAAGTCGAGGTACATGTGTTTGAAAAAGAAGGGATGGTTCACTTTGAAGTAAAGGATAATGGACAAGGGATTGAGAGTGAACGTCTAGAGCAATTAGGAAAAATGGTAGTTCCATCAAAGAAAGGGACGGGAACAGCCTTATATAATATTAATGAACGACTTATCGGGTTATTTGGGAAAGAGACAATGCTTCAAATTGAAAGTGAATTAGAGCAAGGGACAAAGATCCTCTTTGTGATTCCGAAAAAAGTAGAGGAGGAAAAACGGAGTGTTAAAAGTATTAGTAGTTGATGATGAAATGTTAGCACGGGATGAATTGAAATATTTATTAGAGAAAACAAAAGAAGTAGAGATAATTGGTGAGGCGGATTGTGTAGAGGATGCATTAGAAGAATTAATGAAAAACAAACCGGATATTGTTTTTCTAGATATTCAATTATCTGATGATAATGGATTTGAAATCGCAAATATATTAAAGAAAATGAAAAACCCACCTTCAATTGTGTTTGCTACTGCCTATGATCAATATGCATTGCAAGCATTTGAAGTAGATGCGTTAGATTACATTTTAAAGCCATTTGATGAAGAACGTATCGTACAGACATTAAAGAAATATAAAAAACAAAAGCAAACAAAGTTAGAAACAAAGCAAGATGTAAAGAGTGTAGATGTAACGGCCGAGATGCATAAATTAGCATTACCAATTGAGGAATCAATTGTACTTGTTAACATTGAAGATATTATTTATGTAGGGCTTGTAGATGGGAAAGTAACTGTAAAAACAATGAAAGAAACATATGTAACACATGATACGCTTGTCATTTTGGAAAAGAAATTACCACAAACAATTTTTATGCGTGTTCATCGTAGTTTCGTTGCTAATATTAATCATATTTCTGAGATACAGCCGTGGTTTAATTCGACTTATAACTTAATTATGAAAGAGGGATCCAAAGTCCCGGTTAGCCGTACATATGCAAAAGAACTTAAAAAGCTGCTTCGTATTTAAGAAGCAGCTTTTTGTATTTCGTCTTCCTATTTTTGTAACTAATTTTGTATATTTGACGTTCTGTTGTGTAAACGCTTACAGTTTTATTTTTATCTTATACAATAAAGGTACCAAATCGAAAGAGGTGGCCAAAATGAGTACGAAAAAAGTATATAGTTTCTTATCACAAGCATTCATATTTTCAGCTATTATGTTAGTTTCTAATATTATTGCAACACATTTACCAATTCCGATGCCTTCATCGGTGATCGGATTAGTTATTTTATTTAGCCTATTATGTTTAAAAGTTATTAAATTGGAACAAGTTGAATCATTCGGAACGGCCTTAACAGGTATTATCGGATTCCTTTTCGTTCCATCAGGTATTTCGGTTATTAATTCTCTCGGTGTAATGGGACAATATTTTGTACAAATTTTAACTGTAATTGTTGTCGCAACAATTATTTTACTCGCTGTAACAGGATTATTTGCACAATTTATTTTAGGAAAAGACGATAAAGAAATAGAAGATACGAAAGAATTGAAAGTAGTAAATAAAGGACGTAAGCACGGAAAAGTTGCGTAACCAATTTAGTATATATTGTTAGGAGGGAATGAACATGGCAAGCACAATGACTCCATATTTTGGAATCGTCGTTTCGTTAATTGCATACGGAATCGGAACGTTTTTATTCAAACACTCAAAAGGATTCTTCTTATTTACACCACTATTCGTAGCAATGGTATTAGGGATTGTATTTTTAAAGGTAGGTAACTTTACCTTTGAGGAATATAATACGGGCGGGAAGATGATTAGTTTCTTCTTAGAGCCAGCAACAATCGCCTTTGCAATTCCATTATATAAACAAGTTGATAAGTTAAAAAAATATTGGTGGCAAATTTTATCGGCTATCGTGGTTGGATCTATTTGTTCAGTGGTTGTGGTGTTCATTGTCGCAAAAGCAATTGGTTTAAACACAGCTGTAATGAACTCAATGCTACCACAGGCAGCGACAACAGCAATTGCATTACCAATATCTGAAAGTATCGGTGGTATTCCAGCAATTACATCATTTGCAGTTATTTTTAATGCTGTTATCGTATACGCATTAGGTGCGTTATTCTTAAAAACATTTAGAGTGAAACACCCGATTGCTAAAGGTTTAGCGCTTGGAACAGCAGGACATGCGTTAGGGGTTGCAGTAGGTATCGAAATGGGTGAAGTAGAAGCAGCTATGGCCAGTATCGCTGTGACAGTGGTTGGTGTCGTAACAGTGGTGGTTATTCCAATGTTCATGCCGTTTATTGGATGATAAAACTTACTAAAAAAAATATAAAAGCAAGTTATTTGTAGGACGGATTTCTACTGATAGCTTGCTTTTTATGTTACAGTAGTGGTAAGACCTATTGAAGGATAAAAGTTTCCTTAAATCTTCATTAATACTACGTATAATGCGTTCTGAAATAGGTCATTGTATTGTAAAATAAGAAGTAACATAATATATAGCACAATTAACGGGTGGTTAGGGTTGAATATAAATTGCTCGCAATGGCTTTAATATTAAAGGATAATTATAAGTAGAAAATAGAGAGAGATCTACTTGTTAACGTTTTACTTTATAGGACAGGAGAGAGTACTCGTCGATTATGCAAATAAAAAACCTGTTTCAAAGCAAAGGATTTCAGAGGTTAATCGTATTAGTATTACTTGCTCTCATATTGTATGGGATGCAAAGTATGTTAAATTTAATTTTAATTACGTTTATGTTGACGTATTTAATGGATCGATTCCAAAAGTTTATTTCTCGTAAATTAGATCATTTCATGCCAATTAATCGAAAAATTATTATAGCGCTTTTATATGTAATGTTAGTGGCAGGAATTGCCATTACGCTATTTAAATATTTACCGGTATTAACAATACAAATTTCACAATTGATTTATCAATTTAATGTATTTTTAAGAAATCCACCTGATAGTGAATTAATTAAGTATGCAGTTAATGCTGTTAATCATATGGAGCTTTCTAAATATGTGGGGCAAGGCGTAGACATTTTGTATAAATCTATTACGAATGTTGGGAAATTTGGCCTTCAAGTTTTACTTTCTGTAATTTTAAGCTTATTTTTCTTACTTGAAAAAGCACGTATCGTTGCTTTTACTTCGAAATTTAAAGAAAGCCGACTTGCAATTTTCTATAACGAAATAGAGTATTTCGGAAAGAAATTTGCACGTTCATTTGGAAAAGTAATCGAAGCACAATTTTTAATTGCAATTGTTAACTGTGTTTTATCTGTTATTGCATTATGGATATTAGGATTCCCGCAATTACTAGGTTTAGCGTTAATGATTTTCTTGCTTGGTTTAATTCCAGTGGCGGGTGTTATTATCTCGTTATTCCCACTCTGTATGATTGCTTACAATATTGGCGGTATTATGTATGTCGTTTATATTGTAGTTATCGTAACAGTAATTCATGCACTTGAGAGCTATGTATTAAATCCGAAGTTTATGTCTCAAAAAACAAACTTACCAATCTTCTACACATTTATGGTATTAATTTTCTCTGAGCATTTCTTAGGTGTGTGGGGACTTATTATCGGTATTCCAATCTTCATTTTCTTATTAGATGTCTTAGATGTGACAAGTGATGAAATGGAGAAGGACGTTGAAAAAAATAAAGTGAAGTAAAGAAAAAGCATCGATGTTCGATGCTTTTTCTTTTATAACATGACGTTCCTTATGCCATACTGTAAGGAGAAGATAGAATAGGGGTGAAATAATGGCTGTAAATGAAAAGATAGAGTTAGCTACGTTTGCCGGAGGGTGTTTCTGGTGTATGGTTTCGCCATTTGAAGAGATGGAAGGGATTATACAGGTTGTTTCAGGCTATACAGGTGGCCATAAAGAGGATCCAACGTATAAAGAAGTGTGCTCGGAAACAACTGGGCATTATGAAGCAGTACAAATTACATTTGATGCAAATAAAATGCCGTATGAAGAGTTGTTAAATATATATTGGAGACAAATTGACCCGACTGATATAGGGGGACAATTCCACGACCGCGGGCAGTCTTATGAAACGGTGATTTTTTATCATAATGAAGAACAACATAAAAAGGCAGAGGCTTCAAAAGAAGAGCTCGAGAAAAGTGGGCATTTTTCGAAGCCAATTGCGACAAAAATATTGCCAGCTGCTACGTTTTATCCAGCTGAAGAATATCACCAAGGATATTATAAGAAGAATACATTTCGCTATGAGTTATATCGTAAAGGCTCAGGTCGAGATGCTTTTATTAAACAACATTGGCCAAAGAATAATGCTCATTTAAAAGAAAGATTAAACGAGATGCAGTTTTATGTAACACAGGAAAATGGGACAGAACCGCCTTTTCAAAATGAGTATTGGAATCATAAAGAAGAAGGGCTTTATGTAGATATTGTTTCGGGGGAACCATTATTTACTTCTTTCGATAAGTTCGATAGCGGCTGTGGATGGCCGAGTTTTACGAAACCAGTTATGTCAGCTAGTGTGAAAGAAAAAATGGATGTTAGCCATAATATGACGCGTACGGAAGTGAGAAGTAAAGAAGGAGATTCACATCTTGGGCATGTATTTTCAGACGGCCCGGGACAAAACGGCCTTCGTTATTGTATTAATTCGGCAGCGCTACGCTTTATTCAAAAAGAAGATTTAGAAAAAGAAGGATATGGTGATTTCCTAATCTTGTTTGGGAATAAAAAATAACCTCGCAGTCAGCGAGGTTATTTTTTTATTTTACTTTTTTCTTTTTAAATTTGCTTAATGCTTCATAAACGATTGGAACAATAAGAAGTGTTAATAATGTTGAACTTGTTAATCCACCAATTACTGTTACGCCAAGTCCTTTAGAAATTAAGCCGCTACCTTCAAATCCTAATGCAAGCGGGATAAGAGCCCCGATTGTTGCAATTGCAGTCATTAAGATAGGACGCAGGCGTGTTGTACCAGCTTCTAATAATGCTTCACGTGTTGATAGGCCGTCATTTTCTTTATGAATAACACGGTCAATGAGCACGATTGCGTTCGTTACAACGATACCAATTAGCATAAGAGCCCCAATCATCGCAGATACGCTTAACGTTTCGCCAGAAATTAATAAGGCAACGAGTGCACCAATGATTGTGAATGGTAGCGAGAATAAAATTGCGAATGGTGCAAGGGCACCGCCAAATGTAACAACAAGAACGAAGTATACAATGGCAATCGCAGCTAACATCGCTAAGCCAAGTTGCTTGAATGATTCTTGAATATCTTGTGTAACACCACCCATAGAAACATCTATACCAGAAGGAAGATCCATTTTATCTACTTCTTTTTGAACAGCGGCAGATGCTTTTGAAACGTCATCAGATGTTAGTTTTGCACTAACTTCTGCATAAACACGGCCATCACGATGTGTTACTGTGTTAGAAGTTTCACCTTCTTTTACAGTCATAACATCTTTAACAGCAACTTCATTACCAAGTGGTGTTGTAATTTTACGATTTGTTAAGTCATCGATCGTTTCATAGTTTTGTTTTTCAGTTTCTACATATACATTTATATCTTTATCATCTTTTTTAATTGTTGTAAGAACAGGGCGGTCATGTTGATTAGAAAGTCCCATTCCAATTTGAGCAGCAGTTAGCCCCATTTTACTTAACTTTTCTTGATCAGCGACTAAAGTATATTCTGCATATGTTTTTGCAACACTAGAGTCTATGTCTTTTAAATCTTTATTTTTCTTCATGATATTTTGAATGTCTTTCACGACAGGCTTAATTTCTTCAGAGCTATCTCCATAAACGTATAGCTTAATTTCGTTACTACCGCCACCTGCTCCGAAATCTTGGTTTTTCCATTCACCTTTTCCAGACATCTTTTGTAAATCTTTAACGACTTGTTCTTTCTCTTTTTCAAAGTTTTTCGTATCGTTATCATATTGAACGAAGAACATCGCTTGATTTGTTTGACCAGGGCTCATTGGGTTTTCGCCGCCTAATGAGAATTGAATCGTTTTGACGTCTTTTTTATCTTGGAAATGCTTTTCAGCTTTCGTTGCAATTTTTTCAACGTCGTCTAACGTTTGACCTGGCTCAGGTTTGTACGTTGCGATAATCATTTTTTCTTCTTCAGATGGTAAGAAGCTGACACCGATGATTGGTACAAGTGCAAGGCTGCCTACTAATAGGAGGACTGTGATACTTGATGTAATAATTTTATGGTTTAACGCCCATTCAAGTATACGTTTATAGCCGTTTGCTAATTTGCTTGGTTTTTCCTCATGATGTACTTCTTTTTCTCTCATGCTTTCCTTCTTAAATAAGGAATGTGCTAGCATCGGCACAATTGTAACTGCCACAAGTAAGGAAGCAAGTAGGGCAAAAACAATTGTTAAAGCAAATGGTAAGAACATTTCACCAATCATACCCTTTACAAGCCCAAGAGGTAAGAATACAGCGATTGTCACAATTGTAGAAGACATAATCGGGATAAACATTTCTTTCGTAGCTTCACGAATTAAATCTTTCCCACGTAATTTCTCTTCTGATAAAGACATACGTCGGTAAATATTTTCAATAACAACAATTGAGTCATCAACAACGCGTCCAATAGCAACTGTCATTGCTCCAAGTGTCATAATGTTAAGGGTAATATCCATTTGTTTTATTACTAAAACTGCAATTAATAAAGAAAGTGGTATAGAAACGACAGAGATTAGTGTTGTTCGAATGTTTCGCAGGAACAACATAATAATAACAATCGCAAAGATAGCACCGAAAATAGCTTTGCTAAGCATTGTTTCGACTGATTTTTCAATAGGCGCACCTTGATCGAATGTTGAAATAATCTCTAAGTCTTTATATTTTTTCTCAAGGTCTTTTACTTTATCTTTAACTGCATTTACAACATCAACTGTATTCGCATCAGCAGCCTTCACAATTTGAATACCGATTGCTTCTTTTCCATTCGTTCGAGAAATGGATTCCGCTTTTCCAACTTCTTTAATATCAGCAATCTCTTCTAATGTAACCGTTGGTATGCCATTCATAGCGGCCGGATTCATCTGTGGTGCTTGTGTTCCAGCACCAGCGTTTTGACTACCTTGACCATTCGGTGATGAAGGGATAGCTGGAATTTTTAATTCTTTTAATGCTTTAATTGTTGTAATGTTACCATCGACAACAACTGATTTTTCCGTATCTTTAAATGTATATAAGCCAAGTGGTAACGATACGTCCGAACCTTTAATCATATTTTT
Source organism: Bacillus sp. RC240 (assembly GCF_044907945.1). Taxonomy (NCBI): domain Bacteria; kingdom Bacillati; phylum Bacillota; class Bacilli; order Caryophanales; family Bacillaceae; genus Bacillus; species Bacillus sp. RC240. The sequence goes on from NZ_JBIYCT010000005.1 coordinate 72,352, forward strand.
TACAGTATCTTCACTTAAACCTAATTCTTTCATCTTATCTTTTTTGAAGACAAGCTGTACTTCATCTACTTGTTGACCTGCGATTTGAACAGATGCGACACCATCAAGTCCTTTTAATCCAGGAACAACATTTTTTTCTACATTTTCTGTTAAGGCAGCTAAAGATTCATTTTTACTCGCTACGCTTAATGAAATAACAGGAAAGGCATTAAAGTTTACTCGTGAGACTTTCGGGTCTTTCACACCTTCTGGCAGTTTCACGTTTGCGAGCGATTCTTTAATTTCCGTTTCGGCTTTTTCCATATTTTTATCAAAATCATATTCTACCTGAATAGAAGATGCGTTTTGATAAGATGATGAACTAACAACGTTTACACCGCTTAAATTTTGGAGTTGCTCTTCCATTGGTTTTGAAATTTTATCGGCTACTTCTTCTGGTGTAGCACCAGGATAAACCGTGGTTACTGTTACAATCGGTGTTGTAATATCAGGAATTGTCTCCAGCTTCATATTGAGTCCAGAATAAATACCCGCAATAGTAACAATAATGGTTAGTAGCCAAACTGCGAACTTATTTTTTAACGTGAAATTGATGATTTTGTTCATGTTTGCGCTCCCTTTTTATTATATTGACCAATCGGTCAGTCTAATACATAATATAACTGACCGATTGGTCAGTCGTCAATGAAAAGAGATGGTATAATAAAATCAAACTGTAAGTAGTCGGTTTCCTATTCTTTTTCTGATCATTGGCTTTTACTAACCGAATTTTATAGATGGAAAGGCTTCTATATAAACCATTTACTCCATTAAATTTTATATGGGGAGTTTTATTTTCAGTTAATGTGGAATAAAATCAAGTTTGAATTTACATAAGATGCGAGATTAAATTTAGGAGAGAGAATATGAAAGAAAAAGAGCGCTTAATTATAGAGATGGCTATGAGGTTATTTGCAACTAAGGGTGTAAATGCAACGTCAGTACAAGAAATCGTAACCGCATGTGGTATATCAAAAGGAGCTTTTTATTTATATTTCAAATCAAAAGACGAGTTATTATTGGCCACACTTCGATATTATTATGACAAGATTCAGAAGAAAATGCTGGATATTGAAAAAGAATCTTTATTACCACGTGAAAAATTTGAAAAACAATTATATTGTCAGTTTACTGATGTGCAAAAACATAAAGAATTTATTATTATGCATGCAAGAGAAAATGCAATTCCGTTTAATAAAGAAGTAGAAGAGTTTATGATGAGGATGAAATTAGAGTCTCATGCATTTTATCGGAATAGCTTACTGTCCATTTATGGTGAAAAGGTTATTCCATACTTGTTAGATCTAGTAATTATGGTGGAAGGGATATGCCGTGGGTATTTAGAATTAATTATTTTAAATGCACCAGAAATTGATTTGTCCTATGTCTCAGCTTTTATTTTAAAAAGGATAGACAATTTAGTAGAGGGGCTTCTAGAATCTTCGGAGGAACCTGTCCTACATGAAGAGAGACTAGGAGAATTTCTTTGTAGTTCCGAGCTTATTAAGGAACAGGTGAAGGAACATTTTCTAAGTGAAATTATTGTATTTAAACGAACATTAGCTGATCAATTAGAAAATGATGAGGTTTTAGTCACTTTAGATGTTTTAGAATCCGAAATGAGAGTTCAAAATCCAAGGATTCCAGTTATTCGAGGGATGTTAGCGAATTTGGAAACGTATAATGATTTGAATGATTTTAGATTGAGGTTAGCCCGATATTACTATATAAATTGAGACTATAATCAGTGGGATTGAAATCCCACTGATTATAGTTGAAAATAAGTTTTTATTTTACATTTTGAAATTTATACATATCACCATAAACGTTGGTGTCGTTGTATATAAACAATACAATATCTGCATTTTGTTCTTCTATTTGCTGTTTCACACTTTTTCCTTGAGTGTAACGAGGATCAATAAAAGTTGTTTTAGCAAAATTACGCGCAAATAAAGGATATGTAGCATCAGCATACGAATCTTTTAAGATAACAATGTGTAAATCGTTGTCTGCCTTTTCATTAATGATGTTTATTTCAGGGAAATCCGTTTGATAAACATTAGCATATCCAGGAGCAGGACTATTTTTTTCTTTTCCGTAAAACTGAGCCATAGATTCCTTAGCGGTATCATCTTTAATAGCACCATAGTAAACTGTGTAGTCGTCCCAAGATTCACCCGAATTATAATGGACATACGGAATTTGTACAGATGAAGTATCAATTAAGCGGTACAATTGATTATTCCAGCTACCAACAAACTTTCCTTTCGGTTTTTCCCAGTTAATGGTGTAGTCATCTTTCTTTATTGGTTGCCCTTTATATTTGTTTGAATGAGAATTAATAAAATTCATCGTATCCTCATATGCATAAAAGGCACCTTCCATATTCCAATGATGGTCTGTAGTTAAATACATTCGTTCTAGTTCTTTGTTAGTAAAACTTTCTTTAAACATCGGTAATACATCAATAATAGGGAATTTAGTTTCTGCCAATTTCTCAGCAAGGTGATCCCTAAGTATTTGTTCGTACCCAAGATTTAGGTAAGAGGGAAGCTTATATTGTAACGCTGTTTGCTTACTAGGAACTAAAGAAAAATAGAATTCTGTTTGAGGAAAATCTTTTTTCAAAGTATTTAATTCATGAACCCCAGCATCAACATCGTTTAAATGATTTTCCATATTAGGCCTATTAAAAATAAATTGATCGTTTGTAACATGAATGTTGTTTACGAATGTTCGATTCATAGACAATTGGAACTTTATATAACTTTCAAGAAAGAAATCTCTAGGTCCAATATGATCTGTAAAATGTGTTTCGATACCTTTAAATAATTCGCCAGTTTTTATAGTGGAAGCATTTACAGCAGGTCTAATTGCTAAGTTTCTGTTCTCAAATTCAGAAAATGTTTTTTTATCTATAAGGATAACTTTTGCTGTCCAAATACCCACTCCAAAAATAACTGTAAGAAACCCCATTATTAAAGTGAGGTTTTGAAATTTTTTCATAGTGAACCTCCTTTAAAAACGGAAATAAATAAATGGATTATAAGTTGCATTTGTTAGGAATACTAAAACAATGACTAAAATACTTAAATAATAAATTGGCGATAAAACAGCAAATCTTTTTGTTGATAACACTTTTTGTAACCATGGAAATACGGGCGCTGCAGTAATAATAGCTAATAGGAAAATTCCCCAATAATTCATTACATAGAAATAACTATTAATGTCTGTTAATGGACCGTTAAATCCGAACATGGATTTTAAAAATTCAAGGCAATAACTGAAATTATCTGCTCGGAAAAATACCCATCCAATAATAACTAAAAACATAACGTAAATATGTTGGAGAGGACTCCATAATTTCTGAAGTAGGTTTTCAAGTCCTGCTTTTTCAAGTGCAATTAGAATTCCATAATAAATACCCCAAATCATAAAGGTCCAACTGGCACCATGCCAAAACCCGGTTAATCCCCATACAATGAAGAGGTTACGATAAATTTTCCAAGTTGTAACGCGATTTCCTCCAAGAGGAATATAGACATAGTCACGGAACCAAGAACCGAGCGAAATATGCCAACGACGCCAAAATTCAGAAATGGATTTTGAGATATATGGATAATTAAAGTTTTCTAGAAAATCAAATCCAAACATCTTTCCTAATCCAATTGCCATGTCACTGTATCCAGAAAAATCAAAGTAAATTTGTAGCGTATAGGCAATGGCTCCCATCCAAGCTAATGATACACTCATATCAGAAGGATTCATTGCGAAAATCTCATCGGCTATAGCACCTAATTGGTTAGCAATTAAAACTTTTTTCCCCAAACCAATAATAAAACGGCGAACTCCTTCAGAGAATTTTTCGGCATCAACAGTTCGCTGGTGTAATTGGTGAGAAATTGTATTATAACGAACAATTGGTCCTGCTACTAATTGTGGAAATACAGTAAAGTATAAAGCCAAATCAAAGATATTTCGTTGAGCATCGACTTTTTTCTTATAAATATCGATAATATAACTCATCGCATGGAACGTGAAAAATGAAATACCAATTGGTAAAGGTATTTTTTCAAGAATAATATTGGTATGGAAGATAGAATTGATATTATCCACTAAAAAGTTTGCGTATTTAAAATATCCTAAAATAGCTGTGTTCATTATAATTGCAAACGTTAATAATAGTTTTCTTTGCCCATTTGTGAAGCGACTATTCCCTAACAAGATACCAAACCAATAGTTAACAAAGATAGAGAACAGCATTAGGAAAACATAGATGGGTTCGCCCCAAGCATAAAATACTAAACTAAAAAATAATAAAACTATATTTTGTAGTTCTTTGCGTACAGCATAATAAATTAAGAGTACAGCGGGTAAAAATAAACATAAAAAGACAAGGTTACTAAATACCATTTTAATTAATTCCTTTCCTATTTTATCTAAATGATACCAAAATTATCTTCTAAATGTAAGTTTATAAAATTCAGGATATTATTTACATTTTTAATTTCTTTATATTGTGAGAAGTTCTCTTAAGTGGTGAGAGAGAAAAGAATCTTTGTTTATAAAAAAAGGCCGTCCCTAATTACCTTTTAGGAACGGCCCTTTTTTACTGACATGAAATAATTTAGTTATTTTTTTCTGCCCATTCTTCAATATTCCAAACTTTTGTTATCCAGTCTTCATAGAAGTCGGGTTCGTGACATACAAGAAGAATGGTCCCTTTATATGCCTTCAGAGCTTTTTGAAGTTCTTCCTTTGCTGTAACATCAAGATGGTTTGTTGGCTCATCAAATAGGATCCAGTTACTTTCTTCACCCATTAACTTACATAAACGAACTTTTGCTTGTTCGCCACCACTTAATTGATTTAGCGGGCGAGAGATATGCTCGTTTTTTAATCCGCATTTCGCTAACATTGCACGAACTTGATGTTGGTCCATGCTAGGGAATGTGTTCCAAACGTCATCAATTGGTGTTATATTATCAGCTTTTACTTCTTGCTCGAAGTATGCAGGCTCTAAGAAGTCACCAAGACTTGTTTTACCGCTTAAAGGTTTAATTTTTCCTAAAATCGTTTTTAGTAATGTTGATTTACCAACACCATTACAACCAACGATGGCAATTTTTTCACCGCGTTCAATTGTCATTGTTAGTTTTGGTAATAACGGATGTGTATATCCGATTTCTACATTTTCACCTTCAAAGACGAAACGGCTACTTGCGCGACATTCTTTAAATGAGAATTCTGGCTTAATTGCTGTTTCAGGACGATCGATAAGCTCCATGCGATCAAGCTGTTTTTGACGACTCTTTGCACGACCTGTAGTTGAATAACGAGCTTTGTTCTTTGCGATGAAGTCCTCTTGCTTTTTAATAAACTCGCGCTGCTTTTCATAAGCGTTTATATGTTGATTTTTATTGATTTCTGCTAGTTCTAGGAATTTTTCGTATGTCGCAGTATAGCGCGTCATTTTTGTAAATTCTAGATGGAAAATAACATCAACGCATTTATTCATAAATTCCGTATCATGAGAAATTAATAAGAATGCATGTGGATATTCTTTTAAATAATTCGTTAACCAATGAATATGTTCAACGTCTAAATAGTTAGTAGGCTCATCGAGTAATAACACTTCTGGTTGCTCAAGTAATAGTTTTGCAAGTAATACTTTTGTACGTTGCCCACCACTTAGTGCTGAAACATCACGATCTAAACCGATTGCATCAATTCCAAGACCTCTTGCTGCCTCTTCGATTTTCATATCTAGTAAATAGAAACCACCTGCTTCGAGAGCATCTTGTATTTCTGCCATCTGCTCAAGAAGGTCCTCTAATTCTTCCGGTGTTGCCGTTCCCATTTTTTCTGCAACTTCATTTAAAGCTTTTTCTTTTTCAAATAAAGGTAAAAACGCGTCAGCTAATACATCACGAATTGTGCGACCAGGTGTTAAAATTGTATGCTGGTCTAAGTAACTGTAATTTGTACCAGGTGTCCATTCTACACGGCCTTCATCATGGATAAGTTGACCAGTAATAATATTCATAAATGTTGATTTGCCAACACCGTTTGCACCGACTAATCCAACATGTTCTCCTGCTAGTAAACGCATGGATACATCTTTAAATAATGTGCGATCGCCAAATGTATGGCCTAGTTTTTCTACTGTTAATAAGCTCATAGTATCCTCCGTCCAACTTGAAATAGTACCTTGAATCATGATACTAAATTATTGAGTATAATGCTATCCTTTCAAAATGTATCTTTTTTCAAGAATTATTTTGCGTTAATTTTTTTGGGAAATATAATAGTAAAAAAGTTACTTCTATTTACAGAAGTAACTTTTTTACTAAGCTTTTTGTTTTACTTTACTAACTTTTTTTTCTGCTACAATGAAATGTGGTCTACGCTTTGTTTCATAATAAATACGACCGATGTATTCACCGATAACCCCTAGGAAAATGAGTTGAATACCACCGATAAATAATATGGCAGAAATTAATGTAAAGTATCCTGGTACATCGACGCCGCTAACGGTAATTTGAATAAATGTAGTGATTACATATAAAACAGCTAAAAGCGTTGTTAATAATCCAAGGTATATAGATAATCGCAATGGTTTATTGTTAAACGAAATTACACCATCTATCCCGTAATTTAATAACTTAGAGAAAGTCCATTTACTTTCTCCGTCAGAACGTAATACATTTTCGTATTCAATAATTTGTTCTTTGAAACCAATCCAAGAAAATAAACCTTTTGAAAAACGATTGTATTCAGTTAGAGATAGTAGTGAATCGACTGCACTTCTACTTAAAAGTCTAAAATCACCGATGCCATCTACTAGCTCAATATCAACGAATTTATTCATGACTTTATAATATAAGCTAGAAACGAAAGAACGTACTGGTGAATCACCCGTTCTAGTTCGCTTTGCAATTACTTGATCATAGCCGTTATTATAGCCGTCTAGCATATCTTTTATTAGTTCGGGTGGATGTTGTAGATCAGCATCCATAATAACCACAGCGTCGCCTGTAGCATACTTTAGACCGGCAAGCATAGCAGCTTCTTTTCCAAAATTCCTACTAAATGATATATAATGCACACTTGAGTCTGAATCGGCTAGGTCACGTAGAATTTCTAGTGTGTTATCTTTACTTCCATCATTGACGAAAACAAATTCATAATCAGTAGTTAGTTTATGAATTTCAAGAGAAGTCTCTGAATAGAAAGCTCTGAGTACCTTCTCTTCATTATAACAAGGTACTACTATTGAAAGGGTCATGTTAGGACCTCCTTAGGTGTAATTTTAAACTGGGCATGAAGTAAAAGCTCAAGCAATTATCTTCAACTTTTACTTCACTTTATTTTAATAACTTTTTTTAAAACGACTTTTAAATTTTTTATATCGATCCTTATCTCCAAGAACTAGAAGCGAGATACAAATGATAAATGAAATGATAGAAATAACGAGACCCATTTTGAAATAAGGTGTGACGTATTTCATTTCAACTACATGCTGCCCTTTTGAAATAGGAACACCAATAAAGGAAGAATTAGCCTTCGTAAACTCAGTTTCTTTACCGTCAACCTGTATCGACCATCCTTTACTATACGGTACAGATAAATATAGTAATCCATCTTTAGTAGAATTAATATTACCTTTTAAGTAGTTACCTTTATAGTAAATATTTTGTAGGCTATTTTCTTTTAAAGTATTCACTTTTTTCGGGACAGTTTTATAGTTGGTACTGTTGACTTGTAAGTCTTTCAACTCGTATTGGCCAGGAGTAGGGATAGAAATGATTAGCTCAGTTGGCTTCGCATCTTTTCCTAAATTGTAAACAAATCTTTCTAACGGGTAAGCATAAGCTCCATCTTCATTACCTTTTATCATAGATTTGTCATTCACAGTAACCCCAAATGATTCCTTATTTATATTTCTAATTTTAATTTCAACAAGGAGATCACCTAACATATCGGTATTATCAACAGGTACTATTATACGCCCATTTTCATGAACAGTGAGTATATCTTTCTCTTTATCTATATTTTCCCACTTAATTTTATTTGGATTAATCTTAATTTGTTTTGAATCTAGCTGTTTTGTATTAAATTGTTTTAACGGAAGACTTCCAACATTATCTACAACTACAGCATCTAATAAAAGTTGATCTCTCTCAGCAAAATTAAGTTTTGAAAATTCTTCATCACTTATTCCAGCTTCGTATACATAGCCTAATGGTAGTGCAAATTCGTTTTTATAAATGTTGTAAGGACCTACTTGTTGTAAATATTTATAACCATACGGAATATCAGTTTTATTAGCACCTTCACTTAATACATAATATTTTACCCCTAGCATGTTCTCAAGGAATAGTCGTTTATCTAACTGGAAGAACATAGATGGACTATCATATCCTTGGAAAACATTGTACTTATTTTTCATAAAGTCATGAACATCACGATTGACTAAGCTTTGATAAGTACTTGTACCATGATAACCTTGCAGCATCGGTGTATTCTTATAATTATTGTTTGGATTGATAATTCGATAAAAATCTTTATCTTGATTTTGTATATAATGAATTGCGTCAATTTCATCCTTATTATCGAGACCTGGACCATGTAATGATTCTTTTGTTGCGCCTGCTTGATTAAAGTGTTTACTAAGAGCTGTATCTGCATAGATGTAATTAATACATATTACATTGACCAGTACATTCAATATAATGAAAGATTGTAAGACTGCTTTTGACAAATAGCGCCATAGTAATATTGTAATAATAGATAAAACAGTAGTACCGATTAAAATTTTATCAATCGTTTCTAGTGGTTGTCCGTTTATATTTACTTTTCTATAGAATGCGTAAATAAATAGTGCTGTTGCTAGCAAAGGACCTATTAAAGAGTTGACCTTCTTTTTGTTAAGTAGCATCCAATCTAAAATGTAGGCGGCAGTTTGCGCAACTACAAATGCAAATAAGTAAAACCATCTGTATTGCATAGCGGAAAAGCCATTAAATACGGAATACGTATATGGAAGCATATATAGAACTAACATAAACCCAGTAAAGAGTAACTTATTTGTGACAAGTTTATTGCGTATTAGAAGCGCACTTGTAATAAGGAAGAGGATGAAAACTGGGAATGCGAGCTGATAATCCTCTGTATTATTAATGAAAAAGATACTTTCTATTAAGTTTTTATAAAACGTATCTTCAAAAAATAATGGAATAGTAAATTTTGTAGCTAGTCGATCTGAACTAAATACCCCATTTACAGATGGTATAAAGCAAACAGCGGCTAAACCTAGTGATAAAGAATATAGGAAAGCAATTCTAATATAATAAGTTATAAATGTTTTAATTGTTTTATTCTGCTGTGTAGCAAAATATTGGAAAAAGGCATAAATATAGATGAAAATACTAGTAATGAAAGCGAAATAGAAATTTGATGCAAGCATAAGTGCTGTTGCAAGCAGGAATAATCCCTTTTTTCGCTCTAAAATATATTTATCTAATCCCCATATTACTAAAGGTAAAAACACTATAGCATCTGCCATGAAATCCCATAATAAAGAATGGCGAATAAAAGTCACACATCCTCCATATATAATGGCAGAAATGAAAGAAGAAAAAATAGTTTTATTATGATAACGTAAAGAACCATACATGAATAACATCGCTAATGTACTTTTTAAAATACTCATATATAGCTTCATCTCAAAGATTTGGTCAAAATTTAGTTTAGGAAGTAGAAGCGTAAGCCAGAAAAATGGTGCTGTACTATAGTAATAACTAAATTCCCCGAATAAATCTCCACCTAAGCCATAATCCCAAGACCAAAATAAATTCCCATCTTTAAATGCATGTTGTAAAAGGAATGTAAAGAAGCTGAATTGTGATAATGCATCTCCCGTACTAGAAAATACACTGTCTGATTTTAAGAAAAAGTAATGAAAAGCAAATGCACATATTATTAATAATGGAATGATAATAAGTGTGCTTTTAGTAAAAAATGTTCTTTTATTTACCTCTGAAGTCATTAAATGAATAAGCCTCCCCAATACAATTATTAAGATTTAATCCATATTCTCCATATTTAGATATTGTCTTATAATGAAGAAAAACTATGGATGAATCGACGATTTTTAACGGTAGTAATAAAGTTTTCTGTTGTGTAATTTATGGTGTAACGAGTTAATGTTTGTATAAAAGATTAACTGTGAATTGCTTTAATACTAGGTGTTGTACATCTAGGGCTGTTCGTTTCCAAGTATAATCATTCCAGAAAGGCAAGTCAATTTAAGATATGGATTGAAAACAGGGCTCATTCTAAGTGAAGAAGATAAAATAAAAACTTCAAATTAAATTTGAAGTTTTTATTTTTATTTATTTTCGAGCCAGCTTTTTATTTATAAATCCTAAAATCAATCCACGTATTTGTGGGTCAATGGCAAGACCGATAATACCGTACAATATACCAGTAAGTGTTAAAGCTATTAGTGGGGGTAAGTTAATTAATGCTGTACGGTATATTGCGTAACTGATTATAAACGCTAGTGCATTGAATATTATTCCTTTGAATAGTAATGAAAAACCTTTGCGAACGAATAAAGTAAATCCGATCAATAATGTAATCTCGGTAATGATCGCAGCTGCCGCAGCTCCCATCATTCCAAATTGGCTGCCTAATGCGATGTAACTTATGATAGCGACAGCTAATCCAATTCCCATCGTTGTCGCACGCTTCCACTGTTGACCAATAGTTGTTAAATTATCAGCAAGTGGATAGTTGATAGATTGTAAAATAACCATAAAGGCTAAGATTGCAAGAGCATCACCAGCTGGTGCATATTCTTTGCCTAATAAAGTAACAATCCAAAAACTTGGATCGGCGATAAATGGAATCGAGATTCCCATCCCTAAGAAAGACATAAGTTTTAATTCGAACTGAGATAGCTTTCTATGTTCATCAATATTCTTTTCATTTCCAAAAGCAAATAACTTTGGGTAAAAGGCAGCTGCAATCACACCAGGTATTTGATAAAGTACGGCAGGTATTTTATAGGCAGCCCCAAAGAATCCAACTTGCTCATGTGTTGAAACTTTTTCTAATATAATAGGACCTAACTGCGGTAAAAGCATAATGATAATGCCATTGATTGTGAAAATAAGCAGTTGATCTAAAATACCTTTGTCCCAGCCTTTATGAACTGTTGTATGGCGGAGCACCATTATGAAGGCGATGACTCCTGTTATAAGACTAGAGACCCCGTACATGGCAGCGACCATCATAAGTGACCATTTAAATGACATTCCTAGTAGAAGCGCAGCTGCGGCTGTTACACCTTGTAGTACAGAAATAATCGCTGTAAATTGCATACGTTCTGTTACTTGGAAATAAGCCATTCCAACGCCTTGTAAAGTTGCTCCAAACATTGTCGGTAGTACAACCCAATATACCATGGCACGTAAGTAGGCATCCGTATAGAAGAACTGAGCAAAAATAGCGAAGAGTACAGAAATTACGACAGCTAATACGAAACGAATACGTAAATAACTACTGATTAATACGCTAATGTTAGCGCCGCTTCTTGTTCCTTCACGCATAAACGTATGTGTCAAGCCTGCATCTGTAAAATAACAAATGACAGCGGAAACTGCTAATGCAACTGTAAACATCCCATACTCATCTGGTGAAACATATCTTGCAAAGAGAATCGTCGCAATAGCAAGTACAAATCGAACCGTAATATTTCCTACAAAGAGGTAGGAGGCATTTTTAAGGATTTTGTTTGTTTTCATGGAAAAAGACCTTTCTATTCTTTAGGACCTTGTTAGTTTGTCCTATTTGTAAATTTGATTTGTTTATGGAAAGAGAGGTGAGTACTATATTTTCGGTTTAAGAAAACAGAAATTTAATTCGTACAAACCAAAGCATTGCATATAGTTTTTTACTACGCTTTCCGTTTTTTGAATAGATTTTACGGCAATATTTCTTTATATCTTTTTTGATTAATTGAACTTGGGAATTATCTAATTGAGAGTTTTCTTTAATGTATATACAAGCATTATTGATAACCGTATAAGGGAATAAATAGGTCTCAAGAATCTCAATAAGTGACTGAGGGTCTTTCGTAATGAAGTCTTGAGATTTATTATGTACCCAGTCTTTCATACGATTGAATACTTCCAGTTCTTTAGTTGTTTTTAATTCGTAATCTTTATATTTAGAAGAAAGATTTCCTTCTGATAAAATTCGATAATATGTCAAATATTCATCTACATAGCATACGTTTGTTACGCTCATTAATTTAAATAGAAACTCCAAGTCTTCTCCCCAGCTACATCCTGGTGTAAAACGGATATTATGATTCATTGCGATAGAGCGTTTGAAAACCCAAGTACTTGTTTGAGCAACAACTTGGTGTGTTAAGAATGCTTTTGCCATATCACCTTTAATAAAGTTTGTTGTATGATCAACCTTTTCGCCTGTTTCTTCGTAGAAATTCATATAACCACAATAGCACGCGTCCATGTTGTTTTTATGCATACTCTCGATTTGTTTCTCAATTTTAGTTGGATGCCATAAGTCGTCACTATCAAGGAAAGCGACGTATTCTCCGCTAGCATTTTCAATTCCTGTATTACGAGCTACTGAAACACCTTGGTTTTTTTGGTGAACGTATTTTACTTGACCCGGATATTTTTCTGCAAGATTTTTTACGATAGAAGGTGATTGATCTTTACTTCCATCATCTACAATTACAATTTCAATGTTTTTATATGTTTGATCCAGTATTGACTGCATCGTTTCTTCAATATATTTTTCTGTGTTATACAGGGGTATGACAACAGAAACAAGTTGTTTTTGTTCCATCATAGAATTTTTATCTCCTCAAATTTTTTATGTCTTGCACCATATATACAAGCCTTTTGAAAGGAAGAAGATTACAAGAACATCTGTATCAGTTTAACGCATATAAACTTTGTAAATCAACTTTCTATTATTGTACTTTGTATAAAAAGTATTTATTATAGAATATATTGTCTTGTAAAAATATAGAAACATAATTTGAAAATTATGTATTTGAAAGGAGAAGATGAGATGTTAAGGCGATTTACTCGCAAATCTAATGTAATCCTTTTAGGGATTATTATGATAGTCGGTTTTGCGCTTCGTTTTGCAACTTTACAAACACATGGTGCAGATTTGACTATAGCTAGCGATGATATTGGTTATCAAAAAACGGCAACCATTTTATTGGAAACAGGAATGTTAACATATCATGAGCCGGATAAACCAACTATTCATATTATGCCAGGTTTTCCAGCGTTTTTAGCTACTGTATTTTACTTTTTTGGAAATGGTAATGAAGGCCTTTTTGTAGCTAAATTAATTATTATCCTATTAGGGGTACTTAGTATTTTACTAACTTATAAGATTGGTACTTATTTATTGAATCCCGCTGCAGGATTAATAGGTGCTTTCTTATTAGCTGTGTATCCTCCAGAGATTGTTATAGAAAATTTAACTTTAACAGAAGGACCGTTTTTATTCTTTTCATTGGGATTATTATATTGGAGCTTAAAATTAGCTGATACTCATAAAACGAAACATTTTCTAATTGTATTAATTTTCTACTTTTTAGCATTGTACTTACGCGTACAAGTTGCTTTATATCCAATACCATTATTTATATATCTCTTAATGAAGCGCTATCCATTCCGCGTTATGATGAAGCAAGCGATTATAAGTATAGGAATAGGACTTATCGTACTTGGACCATGGTGGGCCCGCAATTACATTCAATTTGATAAATTTATTCCACTAACTGCTGGGGCAGGGAATCCGTTATTACTTGGAACGTATCAAGGGAAAGGCTACCCAGAAGGTAAGGATATGGCAACACTTGAAATAGAATTACACGCAAAGTACCCTAACCTGGAAGCACATGAATTTATGGAATTAGAAGAAAAAATAGCGAAAGATAAAATGAAAGAATGGTGGAAAACAGATAAGACCTCCATGATAGAGAGTTATTTAATCTTGAAGCCAGAAATTATGTGGAAAAAACCGTATTATTCTATAGAGCATAATATTGAAGTATTCAATGTTTCTGCAAAGGATATGAATGAAATACATAATTTTATTAAGACGATGTTCTTAATATGTACAATACTTTCATTTATCTTCCTTTTAAAAAGGTGGAGAGAGACTACATTTTTATGGTCAATCCTTTTACTGCAAACAGCTTTAACATGCTTTTATGCTGCATATGAAAGATATGCATTACCATTAATCCCATTCTTATTTATTATAATTGGAGTAGGGACCGTGGCAACGGTTATGAAAATTAGTAAACTATTAATTAGAAACAAATAGTTTGAAATGAAAAGCCCCTTGATTCTTAGAAGAATCAAGGGGCTTTTTGCATATATTAGTATTTAAATGGAAAAAATTATTCGTTATCTGTTTCAGTTTGCGTTACGTTTAATTTTTGCTTTAATAATGCATAATCTTGCGTTAATGTTACAAGTTGATGGTGTAGCTTAGAAATTTTTCTTGTTAGGTCAAAAATTAAGATGAAACAGAATAATAATCCAAATAAGAATAAAATGGATGGTGGATATTCTACTTTTAATAGTTTTCCAATCCAATTTATAATTTTATCAGTAGAACTTAAAATAGCCATTGCAACACAAACGAAAATCCACAAAATAGCATATTTTGTTTCTAAAGTCCCGCGACGAATAGAATTAATAATTAAGAAGAATAATAACAAAATAAAGATGAATGAAAAGGTAATTATATGCATTCACTATCAACCTTTCACGATTTTTTGCATCAATATAGCAAGGCTTACTTTAACCATGTAATATGCAGATTTAAGAGGTGTGATGGAAGATTGTCCACCTTGTCGCTCTTGCATATTTACAGATATCTCATTAATGCGAAGTTTTTTCTTTTTTAAATGAATAAGGACTTCTGGCTCTGGATAATCTTTTGGATAATTGTGTGCAAAAATCTTAATTACTTCTCGATTGATAGCACGATATCCAGAAGTTGGATCCATAAATGTTTGTTTCGTTAACACTTTCAATAGGGCGGTAAAATAAAAAATACCGATTCTTCTTGAAATACTACCTTTATAAGCTGTTTTTTCTGTAAAGCGTGAACCTAGCACCATATCGCATTGGCCTTCAGCAATAGGCTGTATAATTTTGTATAAATCATCCGGATTATGTTGTCCATCAGCATCGAACTGAATTGCAATATCATATCCATTCTCATATGCGTATTTATAGCCAGTTTGTACAGCTGAACCGATGCCCAGATTATATGGTAAATTAATAAGATGAACAGGGAAATTTTTTACGATTTGAGCTGTTTTATCTTGTGAACCATCATTAATAACGCAAATGCTTAATCTTGTAAAATGTTGTTTTAGTTCTAATAATCTTGTTAATGTATCTGCAATTGCTTCTTCCTCATTATATGCTGGAATAATAATTAGCGTTTTTGGTATTGAAATTGGTACCTCGATAGACATTATCGCACCACTCCTTACATATTTAACTACATTATGGTTATTTTCAAACAACTTTACTTAATATACCATTAATAGTATAAGGAAATAAAGGAAAAACTAATGGGTGACTTTAGGAGGGGGCCACTGAATATATAGGCAAGAAATAGTATTTTTTATAATAAAAAATACATGCAAGGAAGAGTCCGTGCATGTATGATGAGAAGATTATGTTAAATATTCCAAGGCTTACTTAAAGTTAAAACTTCAGCCATCTCTTTACTTTTTAAACGTCCCTTTTTTCGATTTTCCGCGCGTTCTAAACCGGTTGTGTGTAACCAATGTTCTTCCTTAGTTTCAGGGAGTACTTGTGGTACGGACGAAGGCTTTCCATCTTTTATTGCCACAAATGTAATGAAGCAAGTAGCAGCAATTCTACGTTCGCCTGCTAATAAATTCTCTGCAATTACTTTTACGAAAACTTCCATTGAAGATTTCCCTGTATAACATACAAATGCTTCATAACAAACAGAATCTGCTTGGTGAATTGGAGTTAAAAAATCAACGGAATCGATAGATGCTGTTACGCAATGTTTGCGGCTATGTCTCGCAGCTGCAATTGAAGCAATACTATCAATTTCTGCTAATAATTTTCCCCCGAAAAGTGTTTGGTGATTATTTAAATCGTTCGGAAAAACACGTGTTGTTTTAATTGCTTTTGATTCTCGCATGAATTTCTTTTCCATATATTCAGCCCCTATAGTCTGTTTTCAATCAGAATGAAATGTGTAAGTGGAATACTCATATTAGATACTTAATGAAGTAAAGTGTATTCTAAAAGATGATTAGTTAAACTTCTGTATTTGTATTCATGTAACTGAAAGAAAATTTATTTTATCTAAAATGTAGTGTAAAAGAGGATTCGCTTACATTGCAAGTGAAAAAGTAATGACCATGTATTTGTCATAGAAATTCCCTGTTAACCTTGTGCCTATTCATGATAGAATCGTTTTGTTATGAATGGAAATAGAGGTGCAATGGACATATGAATCATATAAGAACAAATTTTTCTTCTTTCTTTAGTAAAATAATGATTGGTACGATACTCGCATTTTTTGTTTATAGTTGTTGGTCGGCTTTTGAAACAAGTAAGCAATTTTTTGGAGGAAGTACAACAAGTATTACAATCGTATTAGTGATTTTTATTATTCTTATTTTGTTAATAGCATCGATTTTGCAATATCGTTTTACAGATAAGCAATTTCTTATTTTTCTTATAAGCATATCTATAGTTGCAAGACTGATTACAGTTCTATTTGTAGACAGTCCGATGATAGGTGATATGAAAGCTATGTATGAGTCTGCAAAGCAGATTGCAATTGGCAATAATATAGAAAATATAGCACAGTTACCTTTTATTATTTATGAATCGATCATCATTCGTATATTTGGTGATACGGTATTCGCTTTACAATTATTTAATATTTTATTTTGTACAGGAACTGCATTTTTCATTTATTGCATTGCGTCAATGGTCTTTGGAGAAGAGTGTGGTCGTATTGCATCAATGTTTTACGCTTTATATATTCCAAATATATTTATGAGTTCTGTATTAACGGCGGAATCACTCGCAATATTTTTATTTTATTGTGCTTGTTACATATTTTTATATAAGGGATTAGACCATCCTTATATGTGGGTAATTTCAGCCATTTTATTTGCGCTTAGCAATATGATTTTCCCGATGGGGTTATTTTCACCTATTTTTATAGCTGCATATGTGCTGTTAATTGAAGTATTTCAATCAGGGGCGAAACAAAAATTACTATTAAAAATGATAGGACTCCTTATTGTATTTTATAGTACTCATTTTGGTGTGAGTTATGGTATCAAGATGATGGGAATGTCACAGTATACAATTTCTAATGAGACTTATGTTCAAACTGTTTTAATTGGAAAAAGTCAAAGTGAAGAAAAAATATTCAAAAATCAAAGTGTAAAAGAGCATATTGATCAAGAGTTAAAAGAAATTGAAGAAGAAAGATTTAAACCCTTAAAACCGGTTATTAACAAATTTTCAGATGAGGGAACAAACTCTATTCTATTTAAAAGTGAAAAGCTTATATATATAGTGGTGACATTGTTTATGGCCATAGCTTTATTACATTTTCTAATCAAGAAACAACAAAATGAAGGATATATGTTGTTTGTATTATTAATTACCGGATATGTGTCGTTAAGGCTCTTCCGAGTAGATATGGCATATTATAATATCAGTATGCCAGCCTTGTTTATTTTACAAAGCTTTGGCGTTTATATGAGTTATTTTTATTGCCAAAAAATATTTTTCAGAAAATAAAAGAATCCATTTTGGATTCTTTTTTTGTAGATGGATGATAAGGATGAATGCAAAGTGGAGATTCGTCTTATCGGTTTAGTTCTAGTTGTAAATTATCCGCTGTTAAGGCCATTGTTGAGGAATCGTCTTGAATACTCTTCATTACTTGTGAGATAGTCTCTAATTCATTTTCAATTTTTTTATTTTGTTCTTTAGAGTTAGACATATCTTTTACGATTTCTTGGAAATATTGATCTGTCGCATGCATACTATCTGTCCCTTCAGATACGAGAGAGCTTATTTGTTCCACGGAAGAAGAGACGTGTATAATTTGTTCATTAGTTTTTTCAACGAGTTTTGTAACGTTGGAAATTGATTCTTTCGTTTGCTCTGATAACTTTCGGATTTCTCCCGCTACGACTGAAAAACCTTTACCAAATTCGCCAGCACGTGCAGATTCAATAGCAGCATTTAATGCTAGTAAATTTGTTTGCTCGGCGATTGATTTTACAATATCAATGATTTCGTTAATTTTGTTAGAAATATCAAGAAGCTCATGAGTATCAGTAATGATAGTTTCCATATTCGTTTGGATGCTTTCCATTCGTTTGTTTTGCAGATTTAATTGTTCTTTTCCTTTATTGGCCTTTTCTTCTGATGTCGTAGCTAATGATGTACCTGTTTTTGCAATTCCTACGATACTTTCTGATTTAGATGTTAACTGTTGAATAGAAGAGCTTGTTTTTTCAGATACTGCTGCTAGTTCTGTTGCAATATGTGTAATCGTCATAGCTGTCAGTTCTTTTTCTTTTTCATGTTCTTTTTGGATTCTTTCATATTCGGATTCATAAGCTGCAATAACGAGTTCTTGTTCTAATGTTAATAATTTATTTATTACGTTTATAGAATAAGAAAAATCGTCTATCGTTGAAATTTTCGTTTGCAAAATCTTTATGACGGAGCGGAATAATTCTTGATAAGCAGCGGTATACCATTTTCTATGTAAACCAATTTGTACGTGCCTTTTTGCAATTCTAACACGTTGTTCAATAAAATCTTCATTCATATTCCCGCTGAACAATTCTTTAATATGTGTCTTTAAAGTTTGTTTTAATTTTGGAATAGAGCTGTAGCGTTCAATAACAGCAATTAAATTAGGTTGTTTTGTGATGTTGGTGTAGAATTTTTCTGTTATCCAATCTATTTCCTCATAAATAAATGGCTGTAATACTTTAACAATTTGTAAATCTTCCTTTGAAATATGTAGCATATCCATTTGAGTTTTTAGTTCAGAATTAGCAGGCACGTTAAATATGATTTGTTGGCCTTTGCTTAATTCAATTATACTGGTGTTTGTTTTATTTTTTTTAAAAACCCCAAGCATCATTCTTCCCCCTGTTTATAAAACGTTTTCATTTTTTTATTCTAATGTAATTATATATTTTTATATACAATTACTCTATAGTATATGGAATTGTATATAAATTAAGAGAATTCTATGCAGAATTCTCTTAATGGCCTTTATTAATTTTTGCATGTGTTTTAAAGAAAACTGGGAAATGTACATTATATATTACGGTGACTACACGAATAACGAATGTTATTAATAAACAAACATAGAAAGCTAAGACGTGTGCCCCCATTGCATGTGTAATTAGGAAACTAACTGCTCCTAAAATAGAAGCAATTGCATATATTTCTTTTCGGAATACATACGGGATATCTTGAGCGCAAATGTCGCGTAAAATACCGCCCCCAATACCTGTAATAACTCCCATTGAAACGACTAAAAACGAGGCGTCAACGTGATGTGACATTGCTGCATTTGCACCAATAGCTGTAAATACACCTAAACCAACAGCATCAGAAAGCATAATAACGACTTGAAGTTTATTAATGCGCTCAAAAAACATACATGTGAATAATGCTGATAGTACACTTACGAAAAAGTAAATGGGTTTTACAAATGCGACAGGAGGCAGGTTACCAATCATAATATCACGAATAATACCGCCGCCGAGCGCAGTAGCTACAGCTAAACAAAGGACACCAAATAAATCTAGATCTTTTTTCAAACCAACTAATGTACCAGAAATGGCAGCGGCGATAATGCCAAGAAACGTAAATATATCGATTAATAACATGGCTTTAATTCCTTCCTCTTAAAGATGTTCCAGAGAAAAAATATACACTAAAGTTTTGGAAATAACAATTACTTTTCGCTACATGTAGAAAAATGGATGAAATAGCTAAAGAAAGCGTTTGAAAATGCTTGATAAGTAGCGATAAAGTAAAGTGAAAAAGTGTGGGAAGATTCATTGCATAGTTTTTTTGATGTAGCTTAGTTAGAGGGATGGTACAATAGGAGAAGTCCGTTTTGTACATTTGTATAAAATGATAAAAAAATATTTCTGTACGGTCGAAAATAAGTGTATATGTGTTAGATAGTTTTTATAGGGATAGGGAAGGATAGCTAAAAGACAATGTTTTCGGTTACTAATAATGCTGGATTTGACTAGTTTCGGCATGAAAAATAGTTCTCAATTTAAATATGAGTTATGTTATAATTGCTAGGTATGTTTAAACAGTAGAAAACTATGATTAAAAGATAATGTGAAGATTTTGTATGGAGGTCTTGGAATGTTAGCAAATCAAGCTAGGGTTAGATTTGAGCATTTTTTGCTCATTTTTATTATTTTACAGCCTGTTTTAGATTTATTAACGTCTCTTAGCATTGAGTTATTAAAAGTAAATGCGACAGTTGGAATTATGGTAAGATTCCTCATTATGGCAATGGGTGGTATTTATATTTTAATTCAGGCAAAAGAAAGAGAAAATAGGAAGTTTTTGATTTATCTTGTATTACTAGGAGCTATATTAGGAATAGGATTTATTAATAATAAGTTAATCAAGAGTCCTATTGTAATCGCAGAAGAAGTTAAATTCATTGGAAAAGCATTATATATATATATTATGCTTGTTTCATACATTTTAGCTTTAAAATCACTGAAGAAGACAGTAAATATTAGCGATAAAGTTAGAAATAACATTGTGTATTCAACATTAATTATTAATGCTATTATGGTTAT
Organism: Bacillus sp. RC240; assembly: GCF_044907945.1. Lineage (NCBI taxonomy): Bacteria > Bacillati > Bacillota > Bacilli > Caryophanales > Bacillaceae > Bacillus > Bacillus sp. RC240. The sequence goes on from NZ_JBIYCT010000005.1 coordinate 93,356, forward strand.
TTCTATTACAACTTCTACAGACTTTGGAAGTTATGAGTGGATGAAGGTTGGTTCCCGAGGATGGTTCTATGCAGGTAATGAACTAGGGTCAATCTTAGCTATTATTTTCCCTATTGTGGTATTATATTCTATTCAAAAAACAAAGAGCGTGAAGCACGTTTTATATTGGATTCCATCGCTTCTAATGATTTACTCTTTAATTCAAGTTGGTACGAAAGTAGGAATGGGCTCAATTGGTGCTACATTAGCGGCAGCAATCGGGATTATTGTACTACAATTATTATTTGATAGAAGAAATCCGAACAAAAAATCTCTTGCACTTAATGCATTAATTGCGATTGTCCTATTAGCTGGTGTAGTTGGAACATTTAAAATGACGCCATTAGCACAAAATATGGGCATTCATAATAACTATTTAGCAGAACAAAATGTAGCACAGCACGGTCAAAAAGAACAAGAAATTAAAGATAAACTGAAAAAAGAACAAGAAATTAAAGAAAAAGAAGAAAAACAACATAAAGTTGAGAAACCAGAAGAAAAGGCGAAGGTAGAAGCTGAAGTTAAGAAAGAGCTTGAGAAAGAGCAAAAGAAAGAAAATCAAGAGAATCTTATTTTCAGTGGACGTCAAGTATATGAAGAGAGACATAAGCAGTTCTTTAAAGAAGCGCCAACGTCACAAAAGTTATTAGGAATGGGTTATGCAGGTAACTATAAATATAATGAACAAAAGCAGCCAGATCCGAAGCTAATCGAAATGGACTTCCATGATTGGTTTTATGATTTCGGAATTATTGGTTTTGCGTTAATGATGATTCCATTTATTTATTACGGCGTAAGAATCCTACTAGCATTTATTACAAGATTTAAGGAAATATTTAATGTGAAATATGGAATGATTACAGCAAGCTTAGTATTAGCATTAGGTATTGCATATATTGCAGGACATATTTTGACAGCACCAGGAGTAGGGATTTACTTTGTAGTGGTGTTAGCTTATCTAATCGTAGATTTAGAAATTGAATGATAAAAATAAAAGCTAACTTTTGTTAGCTTTTATTTTTTAGTACAGTAAAATAAAGATAGATGGAAATGTAGCGAGGATTTAAAGGAGGAAAAAATATGAGGATATTGCATATGAATGCAGGAGCAGAAGATGGTGGAGGAAAAACACATATTATTTCACTGCTCGATCAATTTCCGAATGGTGAAGTAGAATTAGCAGTATTTGAAGATGGAATTGTTGCGAAAGAAGCAAGAGAGCTAGGAATAAAAGTTCATGTGTTTTCACAAAAATCTCGCTATGATTTATCCATTTTAAAGAACATAAGTGAATTCATTAATAAAGAAAAATTTGATGTAGTTCATACACACGGTCCTAGGGCGAATTTCTTTGTTTCTCTAATGAAGAAGAAATTCGCGGCAAAATGGGTTACGACAATTCATAGTGATCCATTTCAAGACTTTACTAAACAAGGCTTAAAAGGCTGGATTTTTACTAAATTAAATTTGAAAGCTTTAAAAAATATAGATTTATTTTTTGTTGTAACGAATAGGTTGAAAAAAAGCTTAGCCGCATTAGGTATTTCAAATGAAAAGATGCATGTTATCTATAACGGGATTGAATATGATCAGGAAAAAGCAGATGGCTATAATAAAAAGGAAATGTTTAATATTGATGAAGATGTGTTTACGGCAATCCAAGTAGCGCGTTTGCATCCTGTTAAAGGACATGAAGTTTTATTCGATGCGTTACAACAAACAAAATTGGAGAAAATTAAAGTGTTATTAGTTGGTGACGGGCCGTTAGAAAGAGAACTAAAGGCGTTAGCTACTGAAAAAGGGATTAATGATAAAGTTGAATTTTTAGGGCATCGTCAAGATGTGAAACAATTATTTGCTTCATCGCATGTCAATTTGTTAACTTCCCATAGCGAAGGATTTCCATTAGTTTTATTAGAAGCGGCAAATCAACGTGTACCATCAATTGTGACTAGAGCTGGAGAAATCGAACCGTTAATTGCAGATGAAACTTATGGGTGGATTGTACCAACTGGTGATGGAAAAGCATTGGCATCGGCATTAGAAGAGGCGTATGATAAGTGGAAAACTGGAGAGTTATCAGTAATGGGCAAGCATATTTATGAGCATGCTACTATGAACTTCTCACTTCAAAAATTATATGAAGATACGAAAGAAACATATAAGCAATTAATAGCAAAAAACCTTTAATGATAGAGAGGATAGTTAATTATGGCAGTACAAACGGTTGATATTCTAGGTGTTCCTTTCTCTACAATGACAATGGATGAAACGGTCCAATATTTAAAGGAACAACTAGAATTGGAGCAAACTCATACTTTTCAGGTAGTAACAGCAAATCCTGAAATTGTTATGTGTGCAAAAAAGGATGAAGAGTTCCATAAAACATTACTAAATACCGATTTAATTACACCTGATGGTATTGGGGTTGTAAAAGCAAGTGGTATGCTTGGTACACCTGTAAAAGAACGTGTAGCAGGTTTTGATTTAATGTGTAATTTATTTGCGAAGTTATCAGAAGAGAATAAACCAGTATCTGTTTTCTTATTAGGTGCAAAACCACATGTTGTACAAGCCGCGGCTGATCATTTAACGAAGACATATTCGGCTGCATCTATCGTGGGGATACAAGATGGATATTTTAAACAAGAAGAAGAAGAGAATATTGTTTCACGTATTCAAGAGGCAAAACCAGATCTATTACTTGTCGCACTTGGCTTTCCAAGACAAGAAAACTTTATCCAAAACAATAAGCATCGTTTAGAAACGAAAATGGCTGTTGGAGTAGGCGGTAGTTTAGATGTGTGGGCTGGAGAGGTAAAGCGTGCGCCAAAATGGATTCAATCTATTCATTTAGAGTGGTTTTACAGATTATGTAGTAATCCAACACGTTGGCGTCGTCAGTTAGTATTAGCTGAATTTTTAAAAGAAGTAATGCGTTCAAAAAAGTAGCGGAACATCGCTACTTTTTTTTATTTATTTTTGATAAACATTTTACTTTTTGGGAATGATGAAGGGGAATTTTTTATAAGAAAGTATTTTACTTATGCAATACACACATGTAAAATGATGTGTAAAGACAGCTGTGTAAGGAGGACTTCTTGTGAGCAAGGTAAAAGAAATTTCGAAGCGAAAGCTACTTGGTATAGCAGGGCTTGGCTGGCTATTTGATGCAATGGATGTTGGAATGCTTTCATTTGTAATCGTAGCACTCCAAAAAGATTGGGGATTAAGTACTCAAGAAATGGGTTGGATAGGTAGCGTTAATTCAATTGGTATGGCAGTAGGAGCGCTCCTTTTTGGGATACTATCAGATAAAATAGGACGGAAATCAGTCTTTATTATTACATTATTACTATTTTCTATCGGTAGTGGTTTAACTGCTTTAACGACGACATTCGCGATGTTCCTCGTTTTACGCTTTTTAATTGGTATGGGACTTGGCGGGGAACTTCCAGTTGCATCTACTCTTGTATCAGAAAGTGTTGAAGCGCACGAACGTGGAAAAATAGTTGTACTATTAGAAAGCTTTTGGGCTGGTGGTTGGTTAATCGCAGCTCTTATCTCATATTTTGTTATTCCTAAATACGGTTGGGAAGTTGCTATGGTATTAAGTGCAGTTCCATCGTTATATGCTTTATATTTAAGATGGAATTTACCCGATTCTCCAAGATTCCAAAAGGTTGCAAAAAGGCCATCTGTTATTGAAAATATAAAATCGGTTTGGTCTGGAGAATATCGTAAAGCAACAATTATGTTATGGATTCTATGGTTTTGTGTGGTCTTTTCCTATTATGGAATGTTCCTTTGGTTACCTAGTGTAATGGTACTGAAAGGCTTTAGTTTAATAAAAAGTTTTCAGTACGTGCTCATTATGACTTTAGCTCAACTTCCAGGATATTTCACAGCTGCATGGTTTATTGAACGTCTTGGTCGTAAATTTGTATTGGTTACGTATTTAATTGGTACAGCATGTAGTGCTTATGTGTTCGGAATTGCGGATTCATTAACAGCATTAATAGTGGCGGGTATGTTACTATCCTTCTTTAATTTAGGTGCTTGGGGTGCATTATACGCTTATACACCGGAACAGTATCCAACAACTATTCGCGGTACAGGTGCAGGAATGGCAGCTGCATTTGGGCGTATTGGTGGTATTCTTGGACCACTATTAGTAGGGTATTTAGTTGCTTCACAAGCTTCACTATCGCTAATATTTACGATTTTCTGTGGATCAATTTTAATTGGGGCACTTGCTGTAGTTATACTTGGTCAAGAAACGAAACAGAGGGAATTAGTATAAAGAGAAACCTTAATCAGTGGTGTTTTGTCCATCAACCACTGATTATTAGCCCACACCAATCGGGATAAAAGAAAAGGGGAACCAAAGTGGTTTCCTTTTTTCTGTTTTTTTAGATAAATAATGGTATAGTAAGAAAAAGGGAATGTTTCTTACTAAAGCGAATGTATACAACAAGACATATGGACAAAGGAATTAGGTGGCTGGATAAATGAAAATCTTACTTATCATGGAAGAAACAGAAGAGCGAAGAAAATTAGTTGAGAACTTTACTGAAAACATTCGAAATGTAGAATGTTTTGAAGCGAAAACTGGAACAGAATCTTTGCTAATAATGAAAAAACATACACCTGATTTTGTTTTTTTAAATTCGCAATTAATGGATGGTACTGGCTTTGAATATTCGAGTTTGTTACGAGAAGTGAATTGTTATACGAAATTTATTTTTATTGGTGAGGATATAGAAGAGGCAATTACAGCTTTTCGTTTCCAAGCGTTTTATTATTTATTACGACCATTTCGTGAAGAAGATTTACAATTCATTTTATATAAAATGGGAAAAGAACAAGGTGAGAAAGCAAAGAGTCATCTGCGTAAACTGCCGATAGAAGGCCATGAGGGGATTAGATATATTCTCCCGGAGGATATTGTATATATTAGTAAAAATAAGGAAAATAAAACCGTTTCAATTTATACAACGAATAATCAGTATATTTCAACATACACACTCCAGGAATTAGAAAATAAACTAAATGCATATGATTTTTTACGTGTACATAAAAGCTATTTAATTAATATGTCATATGTACAAGAACTTAAACCTTATTATAATGGCACGTATAATTTGCATTTAGACAGGTACGATGAGCAACCGATTCCAGTAAGCCGTAATTATGTAAAACGGCTTCGAAATAAAATTGAGCTATGACAAGTAATGAGAGAATTTTAACATAATAGCCTAGAAATCCTTCATGATAAGGAGGATTCAAATTAAATATTCAGAAAATTTAGTACAATCTCCTCTAAGAAGTAGTAATGGGGGGATTGTACGTGAAAACATTGAAATCAATTTTACTTTGGGGAGTTATTGCAGCGGTAGGAGCATCTGCTTTTGGTGTAATAGCTTTATCACAAGGTGAGACAATTAATGCTGTATGGCTATTAGTTGCTGCTGTATCAGTGTATGCGATTGCTTATCGCTTTTATAGTAGATTTATAGCAAGGAAAGTTTTTGGCCTAGATAGTAATAGGCAAACGCCTGCTCATACGTTAAATGATGGGAAGGATTATGTTCCAACAAATAAATGGGTTTTATTCGGACATCACTTCGCTGCGATTGCAGGGGCGGGTCCTTTAGTAGGACCAATTTTGGCGGCGCAGATGGGGTATTTACCTGGAACTATTTGGATTATCGTTGGGGTAGTTATTGCCGGAGCTGTACAAGATTTTGTAATTTTATTTGCTTCGATGAGACGTAATGGTAAATCATTAGGAGAAATGATTAAAGATGAAATTGGTCCTGTTACAGGATTAATTGCGATGATTGGTATTTTAGGTATTATGATAATTTTATTAGCAGTATTAGCTTTAGTAGTTGTGAAGGCACTTGTTGGAAGCCCATGGGGAATGTTTACAATCGCAGCAACAATTCCAATTGCTATTTTAATGGGAGTTTACATGCGTTACATTAGACCAGGACGAGTAGGGGAAGGGTCAGTAATCGGTATTGTTCTACTAGTTCTATCGCTTATTGGTGGACAGTATGTAGCAGAAAATCCAACACTTGCAAGTATGTTTACTTTTAGTGGTGAAACAATTGCTATTATGCTTATCGTATATGGATTCATTGCATCGGCATTACCAGTTTGGATGCTCCTTGCACCACGTGATTATTTAAGTACATTTTTAAAAATAGGAACGATACTTGGATTAGCAATTGGTATTTTAATTGTAGCTCCAGATTTGAAGATGCCGGCAGTATCTAAGTTTATTGATGGAACAGGCCCTGTCTTCTCCGGGAATTTATTTCCGTTCTTATTTATTACAATAGCTTGCGGTGCTGTCTCTGGATTCCACGCTCTCGTTTCATCAGGTACGACGCCGAAAATGATTGAGCAAGAAGGTCATGCACAGCCAATTGGTTATGGGGCAATGTTAATGGAATCATTTGTAGCAGCGATGGCTATGATTGCAGCTTGTGTATTAACACCAGGAACTTATTTTGCAATTAATAGTCCAGCAGCACTGATCGGAACAGATGTATCACAAGCGGCTCAAGTTATTTCTTCGTGGGGATTTGCTATTACACCGAATGAATTAAAAGAACTTGCTGTTAACGTCGGAGAACAGACCATTTTATCACGTACAGGTGGCGCACCAACATTAGCAATTGGTATGGCACATATATTTTCACAAGTAATAGGTGGAACGGCGATGATGGCATTTTGGTACCATTTTGCGATTCTTTTTGAAGCACTATTTATTTTAACAACGATTGATGCTGGAACACGCGTAGGACGATTTATGATTCAAGATATTTTAGGGCATGTGTACAAGCCGTTTGCGAAAACAGATTCCACAATAGCGAATGTGGTTGCTACAACGTTATGCGTATTAGGCTGGGGGTACTTCTTATATCAAGGGGTGGTTGACCCTCTCGGTGGAATTAATACGCTATGGCCACTTTTCGGTATTGCAAATCAAATGTTAGCGGGGATTGCACTATTACTTGGAACGACAATTTTATTCAAAATGGGGAAAAAGGCATACGTTTGGGTAACGCTTATTCCGACTATAGGATTACTTATTGTAACGATGACAGCTGGTTATCAAAAGTTATTTCATGAAAATCCTAAAATAGGATTTCTATCACATGCGAAAGTATTTCAGGGAGCATTAGATGATGGTAAGGTATTAGCTCCAGCTAAAAATGTTGCGCAAATGAAACAAATTATTTTTAATGACTATATTGATGCAGCACTTTGTGGAATTTTTATGATAGTTGTAATTGCTGTATTAATTTCTGCACTTCGAATTTGGATTCAAGTATTAAGAAATAAGCCAATGCCGTTAAAAGAGGCACCATATATTCCAAAAGATGAAAGTGAGTCGAGGAACTATGCTTAAAAATTTACGGAACGTATGGGGAAAGAGAAAGCAATTTATTAGTTTACTTGTCGGAGTTCCAAGTTATGAAACGTATGTAAATCACATGAAATTACATCATCCAGAAGAGAAAATTTTATGTCAAAAGCAATTTTTTGCTGAGGCACAAGAAGCTAGATTTAATGCAAAAGGCGGAAAGATATCGCGATGTTGTTAATGGAGGAGACGAAATTTCGTCTCCTTTTTTATTTTGCTGTTCCACGTGGAACAATATAATAAAAAAGTTTGGGAATTATAGGGATTTCGTAATACAATAACATATAGAAAGGGATAGATGGAAAAGAAAAAGTAGGGAGATTATTTTATGTTTAGAGATCTATTTGTAAATATGACAATCATTCTGTCCTTTATCTTTGTAGGTGCTCAGCTTTTAAGAGATAAGCCATTAAAAGAAGGATTCTCTTTTTGGCAGAAATGTTTGGTCGGTATTTTAACTGGAATATTAAGTATATTATTGATGCATTTTGGTGTGCATATTGAAGATATTATGTTGGATTTACGTTATTTAGCTGTTGTTTTGGCGATTATAATCGGTGGCCCGATAGCTAGTAGTATAACAGTTATGATCACTTTAATAACACGGGTATTTTTTACTGAATATTCTTTAGCCTCTGAATTGGCCTGCTATACTATCGTGGCAATAGGGATTGGCATTACTCTCATTTGGCGGATGAAGATTTCTATATTTACAAAATGGATATGGTTTAATGTGTACAGTTTGTCTATTTTAATACTACCACTTTATATTTTATTTAAGGATATATATGTAGTGGTATTATATTTAATTTGTTGTATTGTAGCGGCATACATCACATTTGTAAGTGCAAGTTACGTATTGCAATCCAATGAATTATTTCAAACGATGAAGCATTATGCAACGATAGATGCATTAACGAATCTAGGAAATGTAAGACAGTTTGATTTCGAGATGAATCGTCATATTGGTAGCAAGCATATGAAAAATGATTCACTTTGTTTATTACTTATAGATATTGATCACTTTAAGTATGTAAATGATACGTACGGTCATCCTGCTGGAGATGAAGTGTTAAAACAACTAGGGCGTATTTTGTTAGAAAATGCACCATTCCCAAATTTAGTCTTTCGAAAGGGTGGCGAAGAGTTTGCTCTGTTGTTACCGAAAAAAAGGGTAGCATTTGGAACTCGTATAGGGGAACAAATTCGACTAGCAGTTGAAAAGCATTCATTTCAACTGCAAAATGGGGAAAAAATTAAAATTACAGTTTCTGTTGGGCTTTCAGAATATAAAAAATCACCTGAGCAATTTATTCAATCAGCGGATGATGCGTTATATTATTCAAAAAGAAATGGTAGAAACAAGGTTAGTTCAGCATCATAGGAATTTGGGGAGTACTTTAAAACATTTCTGTAAAGTAATTAAAACCCACAGAACAATAAATGTTCTGTGGGTTTTAATCTATTTTTAAATTTATTAATAAAAAGCTTTGTGTTAGACAAGTTCTTTCGGTGCAACGAATTTACGGTATGCACCGTGATGTGTTGGTCCTACATATTCGTTAATCTTAAATGAATGACGAATTGCAGCTGTGATGAATTCTTTCGCAGTTTTTACTGCTTCTTTCACCGTTTTTCCTTTTGCAAGTTCTGCTGTAATTGCAGCAGAATATGTACAACCTGCACCGTGTGTATTTGTCGTATCAATCTTTTCTGATTCTAGAAGATCGAATGTTTCGCCGTCATATAACACATCAATAGCAGTTTCTGTGCCTAGTTTGCTACCACCTTTAATCAGTACGTATTTAGCACCTAAAGCATGGATTTTTTTTGCAGCTTCTTTCATGTCCTCAAGAGAATTAATTTTCACACCACTTAATTGATATGCTTCAAATAAGTTTGGCGTTACGACTAATGCCTTTGGAACAAGAACGTCACGTAAGCAGTCATTTGTTTCAGGATGTAACGCTTCATCCGCTCCTTTACATACCATAACAGGATCAACTACTACATTTTCGAAATTGTGCTTTTCAATTGTTTCCGCAACCATTTCGATAATTTCTACTGATCCAAGCATACCCGTTTTTAAAGCATCTACGCCAACGCCTTCAATTGTCGTTTCTAATTGTGGTTTTAATGTAGAAGCTGGGATTGGGAATACGTTATGTGCCCAACCGTTATGTGGATCCATTGTTACGATTGTCGTAAGAGATGTCATTCCGTATACACCAAGTTCTTGGAATGTTTTTAAATCTGCTTGTATACCAGCACCGCCACTTGTGTCAGAACCAGCGATAGTAAGTGCCTTATTCAATGTCATTATGAAAGCCCCCTCAAGTGATATAATGAAAACTATGTTTTCACCATTATATCAATGTTACGAATAAGTACAAAGTGAAAAGTAGATGATTTATGTTAAGTACTATTTAAAATCTTGTATGTAGGAGACGAATTATGTTTCAAGAGAATCGTACAAATGAATTAGTTATATTAAAAGAGATTGCAGAAACGTTAAATACCTCAAATGATACATATCACGTACTTCAAGCTGTGCTGGAAAAGCTGTTGAATGTAACTGGTTTAACGACAGGATGGATTTTCCTTGCGGATGAAAATGGTAGATATACAAAATTAATTGATTACCAATTACCAGAGGGATTGAAATTCGAAAATAAACGACCGATGTGTGAGGGGAATTGCTGGTGCTTACACCGTTTTGTGGAAGGAAAACTAGAGCGAGCAGTTAATATTATTGAATGTAAGAGAATTAATAATGCGATTGAATACAACTGGGGAGATACAGAAGGGATTGTACATCATGCGACAGTACCGCTAAAAGCGGGAGAAGATGAATTTGGCGTGTTAAATGTAGCTAGCCCAGGTAAAACGCATTTTTCGGAAGAAGAATTAGTACTATTACAATCAGTTGCCTTTCAAATTGGAACGGCATTAAAGCGTACAAAACTGTATGAAAATGAAAAGAGAAGAGCTCATTATTATGTAAAGTTAGAACGCTTTATTCAAGCTTTAAGGACAATTCATAAATTTAATGCATTACCAGAAGAGATTGTAATGCAAATAGGGAGCTTATTTCTATGGGAGCAAGTTGTATTCTTTATTAGAGAAGAAAATGAACTAGCTGTGAGAGCTTCTTATAAGAAAGGTGAACTACAAGATGATTTGAGGGCAGCAGCACAGGAAGCGTTGGAAAAAGAAGAATCTGTTTTGTTGAAGCGTCAGGTTGGTAATATAGAGCATCCCAATAGGGCAGTTATCGCTATTCCGATACATATTCAAGATCATATATTTGGAGTATTAAGTGTAAGTTCTAATAATGGAGAATTTGATATAAATACGATAGATGTAGTACAAGCGTTAGCAAATCATATTTCATTAATGATAGAGAACTTAAGATTAAATGAAAAACGCCGCGAACTTGTACGAATGGAAGAGCGTAATCGTTTAGCTAGAGATTTACATGATTCTGTTTCACAAAAGTTGTTTTCATTAACGTTTATGACGAAAGGCGCTGAAGCTGTCTTAAAGGGTCAAAATGAAAAGGTAGATCAGTCTTTGTATGAGATGCGTGAATTAGCACAAGGTGCCTTAAAAGAAATGAGGACATTAATTTGGCAGCTCCGTCCGGCTGGATTAGAGAAAGGGTTATTACCAGCTTTAAAGCAATATGGTGAAAGTTTAGGATTGAAAATTCGGGAACAAGTTACAGGTGTACGTGATTTGCCGCGTGTAGTAGAAGAAGCGCTATGGCGAATTGGACAAGAAGCTTTAAATAACGTAAGTAAGCATGCGAATGTAAGAGAAGCGACGATTTATTTCAAAGTGACGGAGAAAAATGTATCATTAGAAATAGTCGATCAAGGAAATGGGTTTGTAGAAAAGGATATAAAAGAGAAGAAATCACTCGGTATGACTACGATGCGTGAAAGAGTAGAATTAGTTGGTGGAACAATTAAAATTGTAAGTAGTAAGAAACGAACGAGTATAAAAGTAAATGTACCATTATGATGTGAAAATGAGGGAAGTTTGTGAAAATAAAAGTATTGTTAGTTGATGATCATACAGTTGTTTTAAAAGGATTAGCATTTTTTCTAAGCACACAGGAAGATTTTGAATTAGTTGGTGAAGCAAATAATGGGAAAGCGGCGCTAGTGAAAGTAGGCGAAACAAGTCCAGATGTCGTATTAATGGATTTATATATGCCTGAGATGGATGGAATTGAGGCAACAGCTTGTATTAAAAAAGAATATCCAAACGTGAAAGTAATTGTATTGACTAGTTTCTCTGATCAAGCTCATGTATTGCCGGCACTAAAAGCTGGGGCGAGCGGTTATATTTTAAAAGATATCGAACCAGATCAGCTTGTTGAAGCTATTCGAAGCGCGTATAAAGGTAATATTCAATTACATCCAGATATAGCAAATGCCCTTCTTTCTCAAACATTACCACAGGAAGAGAAAGAAGAAGAACCTTCCGTTCAAGTGGATGTATTAACAGCGAGAGAAAATGAAGTATTGCAGTTATTGGCGAAAGGGATGAGTAATAAAGAAATTGCTTCTGTTTTAGTTATTACAGAAAAAACGGTAAAAGCTCATATGAGTAGTATTTTGAGTAAGTTACATTTATCCGATCGCACACAAGCAGCATTATATGCAGTGAAAAATGGAATCGTATAAGACAAAAGTCGTAAGACCTAGTTCGCCTTTAGAAGGTGGACTTTTTTTATGGAAAAATACGTCTATGTGAGGACGTAATTGTTTTGATATAAAGATAAAATGTATTTGTAAGCAACAATAATTATAAGGGAGTACCCTTTTTCGTAAGTGATATATAACAACATAAGAGTGAGTAGTAGGAGGAAAAACAATGGCAACAGTTTTATTTGTAAAAGCAAACAACCGCCCAGCGGAACAAGCAGTTAGTGTGAAATTATACGAGGCATTTTTAGCAAACTATAAAGAAGCGCATCCAAATGATACAGTGGTAGAACTTGATTTATATAAAGAAGAATTACCATATGTAGGCGTAGATATGATTAATGGTACATTCAAAGCAGGTAGAGGATTTGATTTAACAGAAGAAGAAGCAAAAGTGGTAGCAGTTGCTGATAAGTATTTAAATCAATTCTTAGAAGCTGATAAAGTAGTTTTCGGTTTCCCGTTATGGAACTTAACGATTCCGGCCGTATTACACACGTATATTGATTATTTAAACCGTGCTGGTAAAACGTTTAAATATACACCAGAAGGTCCAGTTGGGCTTATTGGAGATAAGAAGATTGCGTTATTAAATGCACGCGGTGGCGTATATTCTGAAGGACCAGCAGCTGATATGGAAATGGCTGTAAAATATGTAGCGAGCATGATGGGCTTCTTCGGCGCAACAAATATGGAAACGGTAGTTATTGAAGGACATAACCAATTCCCAGATAAAGCAGAAGAGATCATTGCAGCAGGTCTTGAAGAAGCGGCTAAAGTAGCAAGTAAATTTTAATTTAAATTATAATCGCCACTCAAAAAACAGCATTAACTTTTATGTTAATGCTGTTTTTTATATTTTTAGCTCGTCAGCAAGTTTTTCTAATTGATTTCGATCTTGTATATAATATGTTCGTCCTTCCTTTTTTAAGTAGTTTTGCTGGCAAAACTGGTTTAATACATATAAAAGGTGACGGTAGCTGACATTTAAGTATTCCGAAGCCTCAGTATGTTTTTCTGTATAACTGTTATTTTGTTCTGTTAATAGAATAAAAGCCGCTAATTGATTTTCGAACGGATAACTATTGTTTTTGGCGTAACTTTCTGTTCGGGTAATTGTTTTTTCGCCGATAAATTTGCATAGTTTCTGTAGAAAGGTAGCATCTTGCAATAAAAGATGCTGACAATCTTTAAGAGGAAGCGCTAGGCAAATACAATCTTCAATCACCTCAACCGCTTTCGTAACAGATTCTACGCCAATTAATCCTAATTCCCCAATGAATGAAGGTGCTTGAATAAAATTAATTAAAGAAACTTTCCCATTTTTATGGCTCATATATATTTTGGCTTTCCCGGAAATTAAGTAATAGAGATAAGGAAGGTCGATTCCCTCCTTACATATCCTTTCTTTCTTTTGAAAAGAATGTAGTTCAGCATACGGTAAGACATCAAAAGAAAAAAGAGTATGGAAGTTATAAGTTTGCATGTAATGAGAGATTTCTTCGCTATTTTTACTGACTTTCATGTTTTCACCTCATGTTTAGTATGAGATATCTCCTATTATTTTTACAAGGAAGAATGATACGATTTATGTAAATTTGTTTTTGTAGAAAAGAGAGTGTGAGGGGTTTATGAAAAAATATAAAACATTGCTATTTGATGTAGATGATACATTGTTAGATTTTCAGAAGGCAGAGAAAGTGGCGTTACGTATGCTCTTTGAAGAGAAAGGGATTCCTTTAACTAGCGAGGTTGAAGCGCAGTATAAAAAAATTAATAAAAGCCTTTGGGATGCTTTTGAAGAAGGTGAAATAAACCGTGATGAAGTCGTAAATACACGATTTTCGATTTTGTTTAAAGAGTACGGGGAAGAAGTAGATGGGATATTATTCGAAAATAATTATCGTATCTACTTAGAAGAAGGAAACCAACTCATGCAAGGTGCATTTGAATTTATAAATCAAATCCAAAGTGAGTATGATTTATATATAGTGACAAACGGTATTTCTAAGACGCAAGATAAACGTTTACGTAATGCAGGATTACATTCATTGTTTAAAGATATTTTTGTTTCTGAAGATACGGGATTCCAAAAGCCGATGAAAGAGTATTTTGATTATGTTTTTGAAAGGATTCCTAATTTCGCTTTTGAAGAAGGGCTCATTATTGGGGATTCGTTAAGTGCTGATATTAAAGGTGGATATGTAGCGGGAATTGATACTTGTTGGTTTAATTCAGAAAAGAAACCAAATAATAGCGAGATTGTGCCAATATATGAAGTGCATAGTTTTGAAGCGTTATACGCGCTATTAAAGCAGCATGTGTAATAAAGTGAAACTTTAATCAGTGTGGGTTTTGGCCATCGCCCACTGATTATTAGCCTTCACCAATCGGGCAGTTATCTCCCACCCAACTCCCTCGCACTCGCCGGATTTTGAGGTGGGAGTCTTACTGCTCACAAATAGCGGGATAAAAACAGGCAGTGGAACTTTTGTCCCTACTGCCTGTATGTATTAGTTTGTAGCTTCATTGTTTTTAGGAAGCGGAAATGCATTCCCAATCGCTGCTGCCCCGAGCATCGGTAATAATAAATTGAGCGGGAAAAACATGAGTAATAGTAATGTTATAGCTATTGGTTTTCTTAATGCATAGCTTGAAATAGCTGTCGTGACGATGGCTACAGAAGCTATTGGATCTATAGGGATAATAGAAGCTATAGCATATCCGATACTTGATCCAGCAAATATAATTGGGAAAATATGTCCGCCGCGCCAACCCGTATTTAAACAAACGGCAGTAATACATAATTTTAAAACCCCGGAAAGAAGTAGTACCGAGAAGGATAATTGGCTCCATTCAACGACTAAATCTTTTAATTGATGTTCCCCTGAAAATAACGTGTACGGGAGAAAAGTTCCTGTGATCCCCAATAAAATACCGCCTATAATTCCAAGTGATACCTTGTATTCCTTGAAGGGGTGGATTAATTTCTCTAATGTGAATTCTAATTTGAAATAAAAGAAACCAACTATAGCACCAATGCTAGCAAGTGGTAGAAAGGCGATCCATTCATTAAGAGCAAGAGACCCTTCCCCAAAATCAACAATAAAGGATCCACGATTATCGAGTTTACTAAGCAATAAGTAAACGGAAAAACCGGCAAAAGTGGTAGCTAAATATACAATTGCTTTTTTTCCTTTCGAAAATTCATTAATTTGTTCACCCTCATTTTCATTCGGAGCTAAATAACCGAATAATGGTGCATTAAAAATAACACTTAAAGTGGCACCAATTCCAACCTCTGTTAGTTCATTCATTCCCTTTAAAGCAAATTTAAAGCGATCTCCTACCCATGTACAAAGTCCACCGATAATTCCAACAAGTGCAGCTTCTGGTCCTAAACTTGCTCCAAATATTAAAACGATAATCGCAGTTAAAGTAGCTTTATGTACAAAACGGTATTCAATTCTACCTGTTTTTTTATATTCAGCCATCACTTCGGGCATAAGACGTGGATATGTACCGAAGTATTTTTGTGTTAAACCAACGAGGATACCACCGATGATTGTTACACAAATGGTGTAATAAGGGGGAGAAGAGAAAAGAGTAGGTAAGTATCCCCAAATAAAGTGAATTCCGATATTTATTGTGACTAAAAATGACCAGACCGTGACTCCGACTATAGAGCCTAAAAGAATGCCATATAGGACGAGTATATGGTGCATGTCCTTTTTATTTGTCATGTTGTACCTCCGTTATGTAAATTTTCATGTAGAAAGGATTAAATATGCTAGTGTGAATTGAATATATATATAGTATCTTTTTGAGGGGGTGGCTTATTCAATATATTGGGATCTCATGAAAATTTGAAACCAACGCGGTTAAACCACTTATTTAATTCTATATATGGATTGGAGTTTTTAAAAGGTCTTTTTCAAATGAATATGGAATATATTTCTTTTATTGTTTGTATTAAATTCCTTGCATTTAATTTAGAACATTCAGAAAAACTATTTGACATCAGGAAATTATTGCTATAAAATCAACGGTAATTGCATAGTCTTATCAAGAAAAGGTGGAGGGACAGGCCCGATGAAACCTTGGCAACAGCCGTATAACGGAATTGTGCCAAATCCTGCAGGTAATAATCCTGAGAGATAAGAAAGATCCTTTAGAGCGTGTTTTCAAACTGCTCCTTTCTTGTTTTCAGGAAAGGGGCAGTTTTTTATTTTGCATAAAGTGAAACTTTAATCAGTGGGGGTTTTGTCCCTCCCCCGCGGATTATTAGCCCACACCAATCAGGAAGTTATCTCCCGCCTAACTTCCTCGCATTCGCCGAATTTTGAGGTGGGAGTCTTACTGACCGCAAATAGCGGGATAAAAGAAAGGAGAATGAGAGATGGGAGAATCATGGGGGAAAGGAACGATTTGTGTGCAAGGCGGCTATACGCCAAAAAATGGTGAGCCGCGTGTTTTGCCGCTTTATCAAAGTACAACGTATAAATACGATACTTCAGATGATTTAGCAGCACTATTTAATTTAGAGGCAGAAGGATATATATATACGCGTATTGGAAATCCTACTCTAGCTGCATTCGAGCAGAAGTTATCGGATTTAGAAGGCGGTGTAGGGGCTGTTGCAACAGCTTCTGGGCAGGCAGCTATTATGCTTGCGGTTTTAAATATTTGCAGTAGTGGAGACCATTTACTTTGTTCTTCAACTGTTTACGGAGGAACGTTTAATTTATTTGGAGTGAGTTTGCGTAAGCTTGGCATCGATGTTACGTTCTTTAATCCTAATTTAACGGCAGATGAGATTGTGGCACTTGCCAATGATAAGACAAAACTCGTTTATGCAGAGTCGTTAGGAAATCCAGCAATGAACGTTTTGAATTTCAAAGAACTTTCAGCAGCAGCAAAAGAATTAGAAGTACCTTTTATCGTTGATAATACATTAGCGACGCCTTATTTATGCCAGGCGTTTGAACATGGGGCAAATATCATTGTCCATTCTACAACGAAATATATTGATGGCCATGCAAGTTCTCTAGGCGGCATTGTAATAGACGGAGGGAATTTCGATTGGACAAATGGAAAATACCCTGAGCTTGTCGAACCTGATCCGAGTTATCACGGCGTAAGCTATGTTCAAAATTTTGGAGCAGCAGCGTATATTGTGAAAGCGCGCGTTCAGTTATTAAGAGACTACGGAAACTGTATGAGCCCATTCAATGCATATATTAGCAACATTGGCCTGGAAACATTGCATTTACGAATGGAGCGTCATAGTGAAAATGCTCTCGAAGTTGCTAAGTGGCTTGCTAATCATGATCGTATTGAGTGGGTGAATTATCCAGGGTTAGATAGTAATGAAAATTACTCGTTAGCACAAAAATATTTGAAAAAAGGTGCTAGTGGAGTTTTAACTTTCGGTATTAAAGGCGGATTAGAAGCAGCAAAAGAATTTATCGCAAATGTAAAACTTGCAACTCTTGTAACGCATGTAGCTGACGCAAGAACTTGTGTAATACATCCTGCTAGTACGACGCACAGACAATTAAGCGCAGAAAATCAGCGTTTAGCTGGCGTTACATCTGATTTAATCCGTTTATCGGTCGGTATAGAAGATGTTTCTGATATTATTGCCGATTTAAAAGCGGCGCTAGTCGGAGGCAAACAACATGCCGATCATAATTGATAAAGATTTACCAGCTCGCAAAGTATTGCAGAAGGAAAATATTTTTGTAATGACGAAGGAGCGAGCAGTAACACAAGATATACGTGCTTTGAAAATTGCTATATTAAATTTAATGCCTACAAAGCAAGAAACAGAGGCGCAATTACTTCGTTTAATTGGAAATACGCCGTTGCAATTAGATGTACATTTACTTCATATGGAATCGCATCTGTCTCGCAATGTAGCGCAGGACCATTTAACGAGCTTCTATAAAACATTTCGTGATATTGAGGATGAAAAATTTGATGGACTCATTATTACAGGAGCACCAGTTGAAACTCTTTCTTTTGAAGAGGTAGATTATTGGGAAGAGCTTGGACGTATTATGGAGTATTCAAAAACGAATGTAACATCTACGCTTCATATTTGCTGGGGGGCACAAGCAGGTTTGTATTATCACTATGGTGTGCCGAAGTATCCTCTTGCGGAAAAAATGTTTGGTGTATTTGAACATGAGGTTCGCGAGCAACATGTGAAATTGTTACAAGGGTTTGATGAAGTGTTTTTTGCTCCGCATTCTCGTCATACAGAAGTAAGAGAGAGTGATATTGAAAAGGTGAAAGAATTAACGTTATTAGCCAATTCTGAAGAAGCAGGTGTTCACCTTGCTATTGGGCAAGATGGAAGGCAAGTTTTCGCACTCGGACATAGTGAATACAGTTGTGATACGTTAAAGCAAGAATACGAACGGGACTGCCAAAAAGGGTTAAATATTGATGTGCCAAAAAATTATTTTAAACATAATAATCCAAATGAGAAGCCACTTGTTAGGTGGAGGAGTCACGGGAATTTATTATTCTCTAATTGGTTGAATTATTACGTGTATCAAGAAACCCCTTATGTATTGTAAATGATTGTGTAACACGTGGTAGCGTTTTCCTTGTAAAGATTAGCCTTTATTTTTCCGAATGTTCTAAATTCATTGTTTTTCAGATTTTTCGTCTATATAATTCATCTAAACACAATTTTTGAGGGGTGGACAGTATTATGAAAGAAATTCAAGTGGGGTTATTAGGTCTTGGGACAGTTGGTAGTGGTGTAGTTCGTATTATTACAGATCATCAAGAACGACTTATACACCAAGTAGGTTGTCCAGTGAAAGTAACGAAAGTATTGGTGCAAAACATTGAGAAAGAGAGAGAGGTCGACGTGCCTTCTACTCTATTAACACAAGATGTGAATGAAATTTTAGATAATCCTAATATTGATGTTGTCATCGAAGTGATGGGTGGCATTGATGATGCAAAAGCATATATTTTACAAGCTTTACAAAGTGGGAAGCACGTTGTGACTGCAAATAAAGATTTAATGGCGTTACACGGAGCGGAATTATTAGCGGTAGCAAAGGATAATAAGGCTGATCTATTTTATGAAGCAAGTGTAGCGGGAGGAATTCCGATTTTACGAAGCATCGTAGAAGGACTTTCTTCAGATCTTATTACGAAAGTAATGGGAATTGTAAATGGAACGACAAATTTTATTTTGACGAAAATGTCAGACGAAGGGAGAGCATATAACGACGTGTTAAAAGAAGCTCAGCAGCTTGGATTTGCAGAAGCAGATCCAACATCAGACGTAGAAGGTTTAGATGCAGCAAGAAAAATGACGATTTTGGCTACTCTCGGTTTCTCTACAAATGTAGAGCTTGGAGATGTGAAGGTAAAAGGGATTACTTCTATTACAGCAGAAGATATTGAATATAGTAAGAGCTTAGGCTATACAATTAAATTAATTGGTCTTGCAAAGAGAGATGGTGAAAAATTAGAGGTTACAGTTGAACCAACGTTACTTCCAAATGCACATCCTCTTGCGGCAGTACAAAATGAATATAATGCTGTGTATGTGTATGGTGAAGCGGTAGGAGAAACGATGTTTTATGGTCCGGGAGCAGGAAGCTTACCGACAGCGACAGCTGTTGTGTCAGATCTAGTTGCTGTAATGCAAAATATTAGGTTAGGTGTAAACGGAAATAGTGCTGTAGTCCCGCAATATCAAAAGGTACTAAAAGAGCCAGATGAAATTATTGTGAAAAAGTTTTTAAGACTTCATGTGAAAGACGAAATTGGTGTATTTGCAAAAATTACATCATTGTTCTCTGAACGCGGTGTTAGTTTTGAAAAGATCATTCAGATGCCACTTGAAGAGAAAGGGAAAGCAGAAATCGTAATTGTAACGCATCGTGCTTCTCTTGCGGATTATGAGTACATTCTACATACATTGCAATCGTATGAAGAAATAGATTGTGTGAAAGCAAATTATCGAATTGAAGGAAATGCTAAGTAGTATCACTTCTAATAAAACGAAAAAACCTATTAAGCGGCTTGCTTAATAGGTTTTTTTCTATTTAAAATCTGCGTACCAACTTGAATAAAAGCTTGAATAATCCAACCTGTTGTAAAGGATAAGATAATTGTTCCAAAATAGATTGGCCCATCTAATAAAAAGCTTAATGTTAAAAATAAAAAAGCTAATGAAATTTCTGTTCTTCTAAATGTCCATTTCTTTTTCTCAGCAACAGTTAAAACGAAAGCCTCTTGAGGTGCTGCGCAAAGGTTAGTAGAGACGTAAAGACCAATTCCGGCTCCGACGAATAGATTTCCGCAAACAAGTGTTATATATTTTGGAAGAGAGCGGATAGCATCCATAATAGTCGTAATAGAACCAACCCAATCAACAAAAAGAGAAATAAGAATCATTGTGACAATTGTGCCGATTGTAATTTGTTTTTTGTCCCAAAAGAGTACGATCAGGGTAAAAACAAAGTTAATCATGAAAATCCAAAAACCAATACTTATCCCAAAATTTTGATATAGTGCAATAAAGAAGGAATCATAAGGGCTAAGTCCAAAGGAAGTAATTGTCGTCATCATATTAATACCGATGGCGAGAATGAGTAAACCGCCAATGAAAAATATATATTCTAGTTTGAATCGAAGCATAGTTGTATATCCTTTCAAAATGTATTTGCTAAGAAAGGATATACTGTGGAAAGCTTACCAGGTCAAGCGGGAATTTTTGAGGGGAAGGGGAGAATGAGATGACTAATATAAGAAAGATTGCTGAACTTGCTGGGGTATCTGTTTCAACTGTTTCACGTGTACTCAATAATCATCCGTATGTGAATGAACAGAAACGAAAAGAGATTTTAGCGATTATTGAAGAATTAAATTATACGCAAAATGTGAATGCGATTCATTTAGTGAAAGGAAAAACGAATGTAATTGGCGTTTTATTGCCGCACGTAAATGATCAATATTACAGTGCCATTATTGGGGGGATATCAAAGGAAACCGCAAAGAACAATTATAATATGATGCTTTGCCAGACAAATTATAGCGAAGAAAAAGAGCTTGAAATTTTACATATGTTAAAAATGAAAAAGCTTGATGGAGTAATTATATGTTCACGGACAAATAGTAAGGAAAAGCTTGAAGAGTATACGAAGTTTGGTCCAATTGTGATGTGTGAAGAAATAGATTCGAAATTCATTTCGAGTGTACATATTGATTACTACAAAGTATTTTTGCGCGGGATGAAAAGCTTAATAGATGCTGGTCATACACGTATCGGATATTGCATTGGAAGAAGTAATAGTATTAATAGCCAGAGGCGAAAAAAAGCGTATGAGGATTCACTTCAACAGATTGTTGTAACACCGTTAGATGCCTGGAAGTTTAAGGGCTGTTTTACGGTGGAAGATGGGCGCAATGTAGTCAGGGAATGGGCTCGTATGTCTGTAAAACCGACGGCTTTTCTTGTATCTTGCAATCATATTGCTGCAGGAATGGTAACGGAGGCGAAAAAACAAGGAATTCGTATCCCAGAGGATATTACGATTATCGGATGTGATGATCAAGAGGTGGCAAATATATTAGGTATTACGACGATTTCGCATTCCAGTAAAAATGTTGGTGTAAAGGCATTTGAATTATTATATGAAAAGATTAATGATGAGGAAATAGATGTGAAACATGTAGAGTTATTACCAAATTTGGTAGATAGGGAAACGACATAATAGAGAAGGTGTGAAAATCGCTTTTCGAAAATTCGTTTGGTATAATTATGGACAATCTATAGGGGCTAAAAGGGGTTTTGATATGAGATCAAAATTAGTAAAAGTAATTCTACTCATTACAATTGCGTCTTTCTGTTTATTTGCATATGGTTTTGTTTCGGGTGTAAATGATGTATTAAATCCGAAAGCTTCAAAATTAATTACGAAGACTGACGTAGTGGAAAAAGAGAAAAAGAAAACAGGAACGTTACAAGTAGTTAGTTTAGGTGATTCGTTAACGCGCGGCGTTGGTGATAAAGAAGGAATTGGCTATATTGGACGAATGAAAGAGAATTTACAAAAAGATTATAAACAAAAAGTTGCACTAAGCAATTTGGCAGTTAGTGGTGCGAAAATGCCCGATTTGTTAAAACAAATCGAAAGCAGCGGAGCTCAATATTCAATTAAGCAAGCAGATGTAATTGTTTTAACAATTGGAGGAAATGATTTGTTCCCAGGATGGGAATCGCTCGGAAAGATAGATTTAGAGACGTATCGTCCTGATACGGAAACGTTTCAAAATGAAGCGAAGAAAATTATAGAAGAAATTCGTAAATTAAACACAGATAGCCCTATTTTTTGGTTAGGATTATACAATCCTTTTGAAGATGTAGAAGATTTGAGAGGTTCATCAAATATTGTTGTTGATTGGAACGCTTCTTTAGAGAAGTTAGCATTAAATGATAAAAACGTATATATTACACCGACATTTGATTTATTCCAAAATCGTGGGAAAGATTTATTATACTCAGATCATTTTCATCCGAATGAAGTAGGTTACACATATATGGCGGAGCGTTTAGTCCAAAATGTTGTAAGTAAATTAAAACTAGAGCAAGGAGGGGTAAAATGACGACGATACTTTCTGTACGAGACTTGAAGAAGGTAATTGGAAAGAAGACTCTTGTAGAGGACATTTCATTTGATGTAAAACAAGGAGAAGTGTTTGGCTTTTTAGGACCGAACGGAGCCGGGAAAACGACAACAATTCGAATGTTAGTCGGACTGATTAAAGCGACAGAAGGTACTATTTCTATCGGTGGTTATTCTATTAAGGAAAATTTCAGAGAAGCGATGCGTCAAATTGGAAGTATCGTTGAAAACCCAGAGCTTTATACATATTTAACGGGATGGGAAAACTTAAAGCAATTTGCGCGCATGCTTGGTGATATATCAGATGAACGTATTGTTGAAATTGCAAAAATGGTTCATTTAGATGAGCGTATTCACGATAAGGTAAAAACATATTCCCTTGGTATGAAGCAGCGCCTTGGAATTGCACAGGCGCTACTTGGAAACCCGAAATTGCTCATATTAGATGAACCGACGAATGGTTTAGATCCAGCTGGGATTAGAGAGCTTAGGGAATTTATACATAAGCTTGTAAAAGAAGAAAATATGAGTGTATTTATTTCGAGTCACTTATTAAGTGAAGTGCAACTGATATGCGACCGTGTTGCTATTATTCATAAAGGAAAAATGATAACAGTTGCACCTATTGAAGAGTTGATCAAAACAGCGAGTGATCGTGTGGAATGGGTCGTTACACCGATTTCCAAAGCGAAAGACATGTTAGACGCTGCTGAAGAGATAGAGGAAGTTAGTGTAGAAGATGAGCGTTTATTATGTCGTATGGATGTTGCGTCTATTAATGTTTGGAATAAGCACTTTGTAGAAAACGGGATAGATGTACATAGCGTCAAAGAGCTTGTATTTACGCTAGAAGATTTATTTATTGAACTCACAAGGGGTGAGCAACATGCGTGAATTTGCGAATCTAGTTTTAAATGAATCAGAAAAGATTTATCGTAAGAAACGGATTGTTGTTGTCATGCTTATTTTAGCAATCTTGATTCCACTTTTTGTGTATGCTCAGTATCGTGAAATAGAAACGACGCAAAAAAGGCTTGGTACGACTGATTGGAAAGTATCATTACAGCAACAAATTGTTGATTCACAAAACCGCTTGAACAATTCTAGATTGCCAGAAGAATGGCGGGATTGGTTAAAAGTAAGAGTGGAACAACAACAATATTATTTAGATCATAATATTAATCCGACTGCGCCAGGAGCACCGACATTTGTGAGGGCGTTTATTGAACAAGGAATAACGTTATTTATTCCATTGCTCGTTATGATTGTCGCCATTGATATTGTTTCAGGAGAACGAAGCGATGGTACGATGAAAATGCTTCTGACGAGGCCAATTCGGCGCTGGAAAATACTCCTTAGTAAATATGTGACGATGTTATTTTTCATTTCGCTCATATTGCTTCTTGTCGGTTTGTTTGCTTACGCATTATCAGGGCTTGTATTTGGATACTCTGGATGGAATTTACCTGTGCTAACAGGATTCGTCATTGATAAGGAAACATTAAATACAAACTTTGTACACCTTATTCCGCAGTGGCAATACATTTTAATGGCGTACGGACTAGCTTGGTTTGTTGCTATCGTTGTTGGAACTATATCATTTATGGTCTCTGTTTTAATTCGTAATACACCAGCTGGTATGGGCGTTATGTTAGCTGCGTTAATTGCAGGCGGCATTTTAAGTTCATTCGCAACGTCTTGGGAAGGTGCGAAATACATTTTTAGTGTCAACTTATCGCTAACGGATTATTTATCAGGAAAACTTCCTGCATTACAAGGGTTATCAATGGGATTTTCTTTAATAAATTTAACGGTTTGGGCAGTAGTATCTCTTATCATTTCGTTTGTAGTATTTACAAGGCAGGATATGGTGAATTAATTGGATAGGAAGTGAAGGCATGGAAAACATTTTGCAGAATGATTGGGGACCATTACTGGGGCCAGAATTTGAGAAAGAATACTATCAAAATTTAGCTAACTTTTTAAAAGAAGAGTATGAGGAGCATGTGATTTATCCAAAGAAAGAAGATATTTTTAACGCTCTAGAGTATACAAGTTATGAAAATACAAAGGTTGTTATTTTAGGACAAGACCCATATCATGGACCGAATCAAGCACATGGTTTAAGCTTTTCGGTACAACCTGGTATTAAAACGCCGCCATCATTGCTAAATATGTACAAAGAACTTCGAGATGAATACGGTTATGAAATTCCGAATAATGGTTATTTAGTAAAATGGGCGGAGCAAGGGGTTTTACTATTAAATACTGTGTTAACGGTTCGTCAAGGTGAGGCGAATTCTCATAAAGGAAAAGGATGGGAGCATTTCACAGATCGCGTAATTGAGCTATTAAATGAACGTGAAAAGCCAGTTGTTTTCATATTATGGGGACGCCATGCTCAGGCGAAGAAAAAGTTAATTACGAATACGAATCATTATATTATTGAGTCCGTACATCCAAGTCCATTATCAGCAAGACGTGGTTTCTTTGGAAGTAAGCCGTACTCTAAAGTAAATGAGATTTTATCTAACATGGATGAAAAAGAAATCGATTGGCAAATTCCGAATATATAAACGCAAAAAAGGTAGCTAACGATTGTTAACTACCTTTTTACTATTACTGTTCATTTTTTAGTTTTGCATCTAGTACAAAAGTACCAAATGGGATAACTGATGCAACAAGTGCACCAAGTGCCCATAAAATTGTTTTACGGTGTACGATTGTTACTTGAATTACCGCAAAGATGAATAGAATAAATAAAACGCCATGAGCCATACCTGTAATTTTAACAGCTGTTGCAAACCCTGCAAAATATTTTAATGGCATTGCTACAAATAATAGTAATAGGAAAGAAATCCCCTCAATTAAGCCGATTGCTCTTAATCTTCCGATTGGTGTAGATAACATGAAGTAGCCTCCTTTAATGTATGCTTGTATATAGTAAATTTGTATTCTTTTTCAAAATGAAATAGTCTATTTTGTTTAATTATATACAAAAAGAAAGTTTACACTACGAGAATAGTGCAAAGTTCAAAATATAGTCACAAAAGCATTGCAATTTAAATAAAAACCTATTTGAAGTATTTGACTTCAAATAGGTTTTATGAATGAAAATATTAAACAAGCGCTTTGCTTTTTAGTACAAATTTCTCTACAACTTTAGCAACGCCATCGTTCATATTTGTATCTGTTACATAGTTTGCAATTTCTTTAATATCATCTGGTGCATTGCCCATCGCAACGCCAAGACCAGCAAATTCAATCATCGCTTGATCGTTATAGCTATCGCCCATTGCGATAACTTCTTCGCGTTTAATACCAAGTTTTTGGATTAATTGGTTTAAGCTCGTTCCTTTCGTAACACCATGTTCAGTAAATTCTAAGAAGAATGGTTTAGAGCGCATAACACTTAATTGACCTTCTAGTTGTTTTTGTAGTTTCTTTTCTACTTCAACAAGGCGTTCAGCTTCTTTATTCATTAATACTTTTACTACAGGCTCTTTAACAGCAGTTTTAAAATCATCTACTTCAATAATTGGCATACCAGTAATTTCGCCCTCAATTTTAGTATAAGGATTATTTTCTTCTGTTACGATATCATCGCCAATATAAGTATGAATCCATACATCTTCAGTTTTACTAATTTCAAATAGGTTGTGAACGATTTCAGGAGATAGCGTGCTACTGAAGATTTCTTCATTTGTTTTACAGTTAATAATTTTTGCGCCGTTAAAAGATAGAATGAAGCTACCGTATTCCTCTAAACGAAGTTCTTTTGCAACATTGCGCATACCAAACGTTGGGCGCCCAGAAGCAAGTACAACTTTAACTCCTTGCTCTTGTGCTGTCATTAAAGCCTCTTTCGTACGAGGTGAAATTGTATGGTCGTCGCGTAATAAAGTATCATCTAAATCTAAAACAATCATTTTATAAGTCATATAGAAAATTCCTTTCTTTGTTGAAATAGAAATAAATTTTTATGAAGATAGTGGGGAATATATAGTAAGACATCGAACTTCTTTGCATGAAACTAGGAGAAGTTCTGCATTGTTAGTATAAATTATCATGAGCGTGTTGCCCATGATAATTTATCCCGCTATTTGCGGGCAGTAAGACTCCCAACTCAAAATTTAGCTGGAGCAACGAAGTTAGATGGGGGATCCACTGCCCGTAAATGCCCGATTGGTGCGGGCTAATAATCAGTGGGGATGAACACCCCCCCACTGATTAAAGTTTCACTTTATCATTATCGTAACAACTCTAAAGATAGAGTGCAATAATGGAAGTTTTCCAATTTACGATGGTTGTTTTTCGTGCGAACGAGAAAATAATATTTCCAGCAAGATAGCCATTACAGATCCAAGAACAAGACCGTTACTTAAAAATGATGCTAAAAATGGTGGTAGCGTAGAAAACGCTCCTGCTGGAACGAACATAACGCCGACTCCTGTAAAGATTGAAAGACCTGCTACTTTAAATAATTGTTCTTTATTTTGTACAGTGTCATATTCGCGGAAAGCTAGACCAATCATGCTTGCAAATACAGGATAAATTGCAGCATACCCAACTGCAATGGGGATGGCTGCAAAGAATGAAGTAATCTTTGGGAATATACTAACAAGAATGATAAAGCTTGACCCTAACATAAATGGAAGGCGCTTATAAATATTTGTTGTTGCAATAAACCCTGCGGATCCAGAAATGGCAACAGGGCCAATGGCTGAAAATAGACCGCCTAGCAATTGATTTATTCCTGTTATAATGCCAGCTTGTTTGAAGCGATCTGGAGCATTTTCTTCATACTTAGAAACAACCTTTTGTACAACGCGAATACTTGCTAACATATTTGTTAGAAGTAGTAGTGTGACGAAAACTACCGTAATTGCCATGTTCCATTCAATGCGAGGCATTCCGAAAACAAACAGAGATGGAAGAAGAATTATATCTGTCACAGGTGTTACTGGATTAGATAATCCGAAGCACGCAAATAATATCCAGCCGCAGACGATACTGAAAAGAACGGAATATTGTCCAATAATAGGTAGCTTCATAATGAAAAAAGATAGTAAAATAACAATGAGTGAAAGAATAAATACCTTTGGCTGTACTTCTGTATGTTGTCCATCAAGGCCAAACATGCCTTTTAAGAAGGAGCCACTAAGTTGTGCGACCAAAAGGAATAAATACGTTCCAATTACTGTCGGTGTAAAGTAACGAACTAGTTTATCAATAAGTCCAAAAACACTAAGAATAATACAAATGATGCCACTTAATAGGAAAGCGTACTGAAGGACCTTAAGTGTTTCATTGCTTGATCCAAATAATACGACGCCTAAACTTGCATACAAGGAGAAAATTCCCCACCAAAGGCCTGCAGGACCTTCTTGGATAGGAAGTTTATGACCAAATATAGCTTGCAAGAGACCGGCAAAACCGAGAACAAATAATGTTCTTTGTACAAACGCGATAGCTTCAGCGCCATCAAGGCCGTAACTAGTTGCGACACTAATTGGTACAATAAGACTTCCAGCTAAAATAAATAGTGCCCATTGTAAGGCAGAAAGAAATAGCTTCATTATATCAACCTCTTTCATAGATTCCGTTTTCTAGTATATACGTATTTCATTTCCTCTGGCAAAGATTGTAGATAGAGAAAAGAGTTGAAACATAATATGAATGTACGGAAGCAATTATGGATAGCGATTATATGTATGACTTTTGTTGTAATTCTAGGAATGCTATGATTTATGACAATTGAAGAGATTAGCCTGTTTCAAGCATTTTGGATGACGATGATTACGGTATTAACGGTTGGATATTGCGAATCCGTTAACAGTGCATTATATTGATACAGTATTGTATAGAATAGAGCAATCATTTGTAATTGAAGAAATTCAAGTTGGTAAAGATTCTAACTTAGCTAGTAAATCGTTATTAGAGAGTAATGTGAGAAATCAATTTGGTGTAACAATTTTAGCGATTTTAAGAGATGGGGATATTATCCATAATCCAACGGGGCAGGAAAAACTGCAAGAACATGATATGATAATAGTATTTGGTTCAGTGGAGAAACTGAGGCAATTTGAGAAAGAACTACAAAGTAAGAGGTGACAAGGAATGCAAGTATCTAGCGATAAGGTTTTAAATAAAATGGCGAGTGAAATTGCAAAGGCAAAAAGTAGTGAAGGACAAAAATCAAAAGAGCATTTATTAGTTGTGCGTGCATTATGTGATTTATTATTAGATGAACAAGTTGAGCCTTCTACGTATAGAGAACCACAAGTTCAATCACAAATAATCGGATCTCAGCCTATAACAACAGTTCAACCGGTTATGCCAGTTTCTGGAGAACCTGTGTATATAAAAGAAGAAGGTGCAAATGGTAATTCTTTATTTGATTTTTAGGGATTAAATCGTTTGGATTATATGTGAAAATTGCTTATGATAAAAATAAAAAGGGGAATTAAGATGAAAATTTTCTTTTTACTAGGTTGTATTGCAGCGGGGCTATCTGTTGCATTAGGGGCTTTTGGAGCACATGGTTTAGAAAATAAAATTTCTGCAAAAATGTTAGAAGTGTGGAAGACAGGCGTTACATATCAAATGTTTCATGCAGGTGGCTTATTCGTAGTTGCTCTATTAATGGACAAAATGCAATCATCACTTTTAAGCACTGCGGGTTGGCTTATGGTAGCTGGGATTATTATGTTCTCAGGCAGTCTTTATGCATTAAGTATAACAGGTATTAAATTCTTTGGTCCAATT
Source organism: Bacillus sp. RC240 (assembly GCF_044907945.1). Lineage (NCBI taxonomy): Bacteria > Bacillati > Bacillota > Bacilli > Caryophanales > Bacillaceae > Bacillus > Bacillus sp. RC240. The sequence goes on from NZ_JBIYCT010000005.1 coordinate 122,983, forward strand.
ACACCCCTTGGTGGTGTAGCGTTTATTGTGGCGTGGATTTTAGTCGGAACTGCAGTTGTAAAAGGGTTATAAAAAACAAAAGCTGGCATTCGCCAGCTTTTTTTTTATGGTCTTGGAGCATAAGTTGCTTGTTGACCAGGTAAATACGTAATTTCTCCTGGAAATTCTACATAATCTAAATAAATCATTAGTAGTAAAAAGCGTTTTCCAGATTTCGGCTCACTAATTACGATATGATCACGGCCAGCTGCCTCGATGATCCCTGTATAAGATTGTGTACCAAGCGAACTACCGCGTTCATAAGTCATTACAACTGTAGCTGGCTTACCTTTATTTAAACGAAGGATGTTTTCAATATACGATTGCTCTAGTGGTAACATACCTTGAGAAACTGCAAGTTGAGCCTGAGCAGCTTGTTGTTGCATCGCTTGCTGTTGTTGCTGTTGCTGCGCGGTCATTTGTTGCGGTTGCACATAAGTTCCAGATGGTTGATAAAAACCTGTTCCGTAGTACGGGTTTTGTTGCTGTGTCATTCAAAAATCCCTCCTCATTTTCATTCCTTAATATACGCTTGGACAATCCTCCCCGGATGGTTGGAAGAAGCAGTGCTTTTTAAAACGTCCAGAGTTTTGCTGGTTATACCAAGTTGGTGGGCAAGGACCTTCAGGTCTAAAAAACCATAAAGCGAAATTTGCAGGCCAAAAACGTTGCCCTTGAATTGTTCGACGGGCTAAGGCAATATCTTGTTCTCTTGCTCGTTGATAAAAATACCCTTTTTGAGTAGCTTCAAAACCACCAGGATTTTGATAAACCATCTGACGTAAGTTCCGTACTTTTTTAAAATCTAAACAATTTCCGCGGACACGATTTACACCGACATTTCCAACCATTAGCATGCCTTGTTGTCCTTCTCCTTCAGCTTCAGCACGCATGAGTCTAGCTAATAACTTTACATCTTCTTCTGTATGTGCGATAACACCCATTATGTGTCACCTCTCTTTTTGGAATACCCTTTGGAAAGAGGTTTTTCTTAGATGAAGTGTGGAACAATTACTAGTTCATACGTATGAGAAAAAGGACGCAGATATGACAACCAAACGAAGTTTTACATCTAGAGGGGAAAATAAAAAAAGCTAGCGTGAGCTAGCTTTTCATCATTAAAATACTTTAGACCATAAATTTGAGAAGAAATCGCCAATTGAACGCATTGTTAATACGAACCAATTTGCTTTTTCTACTTCTGCAGTCGTTTTTGCAGTAACTTTTATACTTTTATTTCCGTCTAAGAAACCATATTTATCAGATGGTTCTAAGACGATTGAACCTACCTTTGCATCTTTCTTAATAGGAGCAACTAAATGCCCATCTTCAGCAAGTGATTTATCTGCTTCAGTAGAAATTTTGTAAGGTGATTTGCTACCTTTTGCAGTAACTACTGTCACTTCTTTTTCTGGTGCAACTGTTACGTAGTCTTCTTTTCCTTTTACTACAGAAATTTTGTTGTTTTTATCTATTTTTAATTTCTGTTTTTCGAAGTTATTAAATCCATACTCAATTAATGCGCGAGATTCTGTGAAACGTTCGTCCATTGATTTCGTTTTAATAATAACAGAAATAAGACGTAAATCACCGCGTTTTGCTGTAATGGTAAAACCATACCCAGCGGTATCAGAGCTTCCTGTTTTTAAACCATCTGCTCCTTCATAAGAGAAAGCAGCACCTGGTAACATCCAGTTCCAATTTTCCATACGAATTGGTTTTGGATGATTATCTGGGAAGTTTCTAAATCTTTGTTTTGTATCCTCTAGCATTTCTGGATACTTTGTAATAATTGTTTTTGAAAGAATACCCATATCGCGAGCTGACATGGAGTTTTCTCCATTCGGATCAGTTCCTTCAGGATGTTTTCCTTTTAAATCAGCGTTATTTAACCCAGTAGCGTTTACAAATTTATATTTCTTTAACCCTAGTTTTTTCGCATGTTCATTTGCGAGATTTAAGAAGTTCTTTTCACTTCCTGCAAGTAATTCTGCTAAAGCAATACTAGATCCATTTGCAGAGAAGATAACGATAGAATGGTATAATTCTCTTACAGTATATTGACGTCCCTTTTCGAACGGCACGTTAGAGAATTCATTATTACGTGAAACTTCATAAGCGTAATCAGAAATAGTTACTTTCGTATCCCAAGTGATTTTTCCTTCTTTAATTGCTTCTAATACGGCATAAATAACAATTAATTTTGACATACTAGCGATAGCTAGTAATTCATCTGGATTTTGTTCATGCAGTATTTTTCCTGTATCCGCATCAAATAGCAGTGCAGCAGCTGCCTCTATATGTATTTTTTCTTCTGCATGGGATGTTGTTACTCCTAAGGAAGAAATTGACAATAGAGACACTAGTAAAATAGACAAGATTTTCTTCATATACATTATCACCTTCGCATCGTTATTAGCATATAGCTCGTACCATTTTAGCATAAATTTGGATATAGAAAGGTTACAATTTTGTAAGGAAATTGAAAAGAATTTGTCGATTTTTGTTCAAATTTGCATAGAAAAGAAGTTTTTTGTGGGTAAATATAGAGGATAATAAAAAAAGGAACGAAATTCGTTCCTTTTTCATTATTATATGTGTAAAAATTTCTCTACTTTTTCGTCTGGTAAAATGTTCCCAACGAAGAATGTACCGAATTCACCGTAACGGGCACTTACTTCATCGAAGCGCATTTCATATATAAGCTTCTTAAATTGAAGAACATCGTCAGCGAATAATGTTACGCCCCACTCGAAATCGTCGAATCCGACTGATCCTGAAATTACTTGGCGTACTTTCCCTGCGTATTGGCGACCGATTTTACTGTGACTGTACATCATTTTTTTACGTTCTTCCATAGGAAGCATGTACCAGTTGTCATCACCTTGGCGACGCTTGTCCATTGGATAGAAGCAAATATGATTTGCTTTTGGTAACTCAGGATATAAGCGAGCTAAGATTTGTGGGTTTTGGTATGGATCTTCATCAGCTGGAAGGTAGTTGCTTAGTTCAACAACAGATACGTAAGAATATGCAGGAACTAAATATTCAGCTAATGTTGTTTTATTTAATTCTGTTTCGATTTCATTTAACTCTTCCATTGTTGGACGTAAGATCATAAGCATAATATCTGCTTTTTGACCAACAACTGTATACATTGCATGACTGCCTTTTTTTGCAGTAGCTACTTCGTTCCATTTTTCAACGACATTTAAAAATTCAGACACTGCTTGTCCGCGTTCGTCACTAGATAATGTTTTCCATGCTGCCCAATCAATAGAACGTAAATCATGTAAACAATACCAGCCATCTAACGTTGTTGTTGCTTCACTCATTCTATTCACCTCAGTTAATGATATTTTACACGTTAACTATAGCATATATAGGATTAAAAACATCTACATAAAGTTTCGGCGCATAAAACTGTCACATTTATATTTACTGGAAAACGGGAGAAAATAAGGCTTAAGTAGGCATTATTTCTCGGCTGAATTTTATGAAAATATAATCATTTTCATTTTATCTATTTTTTGGGAGCTATAAGTTTAAAATATAGCTGAAAAGAAGTATTCTTAAAGGTAGAGTTTTTAACATTTGTAGGAGGGTTTATTCGTGAGCAATTTATTTACAGCAGTAAAAGAAAAAGTTCAAGGAAAAGGCATTTCTATCGTACTTCCTGAAGGAACTGATGAAAGAATTTTAGGCGCTGCAGAGCGTTTAGCAAAAGAAGAGTTAGTAAAACCAATTTTAGTTGGTAATAAAGAAGAAATTAGCGCAAAAGCTGCTAGCATGAACTTAACATTAGCAGGCGTTGATATTTACGATCCAGCTACATACGAAGAGATGGATGCAATGGTAGCATCTTTCGTTGAACGCCGTAAAGGTAAAGCAACAGAAGAAGATGCTCGTAAAATTCTTAAAGACGAAAACTACTTCGGTACAATGCTTGTATACATGGGCAAAGCACAAGGTTTAGTAAGTGGTGCAGCTCACTCTACAGCTGATACAGTTCGTCCAGCACTTCAAATTATTAAAACAAAACCAGGCGTTACAAAAACTTCAGGCGTATTCATCATGGTACGTGAAGAAGAGAAGTATGTATTCGCTGATTGCGCAATTAACATTGCACCAAACAGCCAAGATTTAGCTGAAATTGGTATCGAAAGTGCGAAAACTGCTGAACTATTCGGCATTGACCCACGCGTTGCTATGTTAAGCTTCTCTACAAAAGGTTCTGCGAAATCTCCAGAAACAGAAAAAGTTGTAGAAGCAACTCGCATTGCGAAAGAAATGGCTCCTGAATTAACTTTAGATGGAGAATTCCAATTCGATGCTGCATTCGTACCATCTGTAGCTGAGAAGAAAGCTCCAGGTTCTACAATTAAAGGTGATGCTAACGTATTCGTATTCCCAAGCTTAGAAGCTGGTAATATCGGCTACAAAATCGCTCAACGCTTAGGTAACTTCGAAGCAGTAGGACCAATCTTACAAGGTTTAAATATGCCTGTAAATGATCTATCTCGTGGATGTAACGAAGAAGAAGTGTACAAGTTAGCTTTAATTACAGCAGCTCAAGCACTTTAATTTTATAACGAATTAATATGAAAAAAGACCATCCTATTTCTTTTGAAATGAGGGTGGTCTTTTTGGTTTTTATTTTTCTAAACCAAGTGCCTTATTATTACGGTCAATAATACGTTGTAAATTCGTCTCATATAAAGGAACTTCATCTACTGTTAGCTGAGATGATGTTAACTTTGGAGTGAATTGTTGCAACGTTTTTAAAAGGCGCATCATTAAATCTTGCACTGTAATTGTTTCACCGAGTAATTCAGATAGTGAAGCCATCGTACTCGGTACAATTTCGGGATACGTAAATCTTGTTTCTTCGCCTTGAATTGCTACGTTGTAAAAATCACGAACGAGTGCGGCACGCTCAGATCCGCTTCCTGTCGCACATAAGTAAATTTGTACAGCAACGCCTCCGCGAATACGACGCTGAGAAATACCAGCAAATTTTTGATTGCGAATGCTCAAATCGTAGCTACCAGGACAATAAGAACCAACAATTTCTTTTGCTTCGATAGTAACATCGTAATCTTTTAACATTTCCTTAATTAAATGCCACATCGTATCGTATCCAAGGTCGATATCGATACCCTTTTCTGTTTCTTGAAATAAAAGTGATACATTTAAAACACCTTCATCAAGTACGACAGCAAGTCCACCAGAATTACGAACGATAACATTGAAGTCGTTTTCTTTTAAAAAGGAAATACCTTCTTCTAAATGTGGTAGGCGTGAATCTTGAATGCCAAGAACAATTGTATTGTGATGAACCCAAGAGCGCATTGTTGCAGCGGATTGGCCTTTTCCGATACTTGTGCATAACGTGTCATCCATTGCGAATGACTGAAGTGCATGAAATGTTGGTCCTAAACTAGACTGATCCACAATACGCCACTCTGGCTGAGATAAAATCGAACGGGAATTGCTCATATAACTAACCCCTTATTTTTAAAATGACAATCTCTATTATAGCAAAAAATGTAGAAAGGGGTTTTCCCATATATAAAGGGAAAGTTTAGAGGTGAAAGAATAAAAAGGATGCATTGCATGCATCCTTCTTATTCTGCAATTTTTTCTAAATTACCGTTTCGATCCATGCGGAAAGATGTTTGCGAGCGTTCCTCATCATCCATTACTGCTAATTTACGAGCACGGTTCATAATATTCATAAGCGTTTCGTAATCCTCTTGTACAGTATGAGATTGTTGTTCTAATTTTTCTAGTTTCTTTTCTAGCTCTTCATTTCGCAGAATTTGCGTTTTAATTTCTTGTTTCAATCTCGTATTCTCGTTTTCAAGAGCTGTTACTTTTATATTTGAAGATCCAACTGTTTGTAAAAAGTAAATAACATCTTGCATTGTTATTGAGCTTTTTGGAGCAGGGACAGTCGGCTCTTGATATGGAGTAGCTTCTGTATATTGAACAGCTGTTTCATACGGTACGTATTCTTCATAATCAGTTATCGCCGCCGCTGAAGCTGGTGGTGTGTAAAGCAAACGTTTTTTTGTCTGTTCACCGCCCGCAGCACGCATTTTATCTTTACGATGTTTTTTTGCTAGTTGAAGAGCTTGTTCATAGCTATAGCGAACAACAGCATTCCAGCGGAAACCACAAGCAGCAGATGTGCGATTTAACTGATCTCCTACTTCTTCAAAAGCATTTAATTGAGTACTTCCTTCTCGAACATGGCGAAGCACCGTTTCAGCAAGTAATAAATCGTCCTCGTCTGTCCAAGCATCTTGTCTTACTTTCATAGATTCAACTCCCTTTCTTTTTATGAACTTCCTATTTTTATAATGGGCAAAAAAATGAGCTTTTATACAAAGCTTTTAAAAATATGGTAGATTTCAATGAAGAGAAGAAATGTGGCTATGAATGATGAAAGCTTTTGAAGGAGAAAATATAAAAAATAGGTAGCTTTATATAGGAATAGAGCTACGCCCGGAGACTTGCAACAAGCTTCAAAGAGCGGTAAAATACCATTTAGTGTTTATTTTTAAATGTACTTGTGAAAAGTTTAAAATAGAGGAAGTGTTATATATAATGGGAAACGAATTTCGTGTGTGTGATGATTGTCAGGCAACGAACGTTAAAACGTTGATTCCGAAGTTAAAAAAAGTAGATTCATGTGCAACGATCGAGGTTGCATGTCAGTCTTACTGTGGCCCTGGTCGTAAAAAATCATTCGCGTTTGTAAATAATCGTCCAGTTGCGGCTCCAACAGAAGACGAATTAATTATAAAAATTGAAGCAAAGTTAAATAAGTAAGAAAAAGAAGAGTGAACAGATTACTCTTCTTTTTTATGTCCATAAGATAGCGTTTTGTATGAATTCGTATTTCAAAATAATGGTTGACAGTCTTTTGACGTGGTAGGTAGAATAGAAAGTGTCTGATTCTGAGAATCATTATCAGGAAAAAGGTCAATTCACCTAATTTTTTTATTATTATTTGAGAATAAATTTCATTTTATTAAATATATGTTGTTGGTTAGGATGGTTGAGGGATGGAAGCGAGCGCAAGGAGTATAGAACAGCAAGATGTGAATGTTAAAGAGATTAAGAGCAGACCGCTCGTTGCTTCTATTATTTTAATAGCAGGTACAATTTTGTTAGCTTTAAGCATGGCAGTTTCTATTTCGTTTGGTGCAGCAGATATTAGTTTAAAGACCGTTTGGCAAGCTGTATTTCAGTTTGATGGGTCTATAACGCATCATAACGTAATTCAAGAACTTCGCATGCCTAGAGCAATAGGGGGCGTAGTTGCAGGTGCCTTTTTAGCGGTATCAGGAGCAATTATGCAAGGTATGACACGAAATCCACTTGCATCCCCATCGTTAATGGGGATTACAGATGGTGCTGTATTCGGGATTGCAATTATGTATGCATTTTTTCCTAATTCACCTTATTTAATGTTTGTTATTGCATCTTTTATTGGAGCTGCGTTTGGAGCGAGCATTGTATATGGTATTGGGTCTTCTTCACCAGGTGGATTAACGCCTGTGAAATTAGCTTTAGCTGGTGCGGCAATTAGTGCTTTATTAGGGGCAATTTCATCTGGAATTGCATTGTATTTCAACCTTGCCCAAGAGGTAAGTATGTGGAATGCAGGCGGTGTTGCTGGAGTGAAATGGCAAAGTATTAATATGTTAGTACCGATTGGTCTTGTTTGTCTCATTATAGCAATTATGATGTCGAGATATATTACCATTTTAAGCTTTGGTGAAGAAATCGCGATTGGGCTAGGTCAAAATACGACATTAATTAAATTTATCGGAACAGTACTTGTTCTTGTATTAACGGGTTCTGCGGTTTCTATGGCAGGATCAGTTGGATTTGTTGGTCTTGTAATTCCACATATGACTCGTTTCCTTGTAGGCTCAGATTATAGATGGGTTATTCCATGTTCTGCGGTCTTAGGTGGATTGTTAATTGAATGTGCAGATATGTTATCTCGCGTTATTAATCCGCCATTTGAAACGCCAATTGGAGCAATTACAGCGCTAATTGGAGTTCCATTCTTCCTCTACTTAGCACGTAACGAAGGGAGAGGAAAGATGTGAGGACGAGTGTCTTAACAAAAAAGAACGTTTCTATTTTAACGATTTTAGTAGGATTAATCGTTGCTGTATTTTTAGTAAGCTTAAATACAGGAACATTTAAAATACCTCCAATGGATGTATTAAAGTCATTGGTTGGATTAGGTGCAGAAGATCAATCTGTTATTTTATTTGAATTTCGTATGCCACGTATGGTTATTGCTATATTAGTCGGTTCTGCATTAGCTATGTCAGGTGCAATTTTACAAGGGTTATCACGAAATCCACTTGCTGATCCAGGTATTATAGGTATTAACGCTGGAGCGGGATTAACAGTTGTTGTCTTCGTCTACTTTTTCTTTGGAAAAGTTGGAACAGGTACATTTTTATCTGTATTTATCCTTCCATTCTTTGCGCTAGTTGGTGCGATATTAGCAGCGGTTATTATTTATTTACTAGCATGGAAAGACGGCATTTCATCCACTCGATTAATTCTTGTTGGTATCGCTGTTGCAGCCGGATTTGGTGCTGTTAGTTTAATTTTTTCTATGAAGATGACATCGAACGACTTCCGTTTTGCAACGATTTGGTTGGCAGGAAGTTTATGGGGAACAGATTGGAAGTTCGTACTAAGTGTACTCCCCTGGATGGTTATTTTCTTACCACTTGCCATTAGTAAAGCGCACATATTAAATGTAATGAATTTAGGCGACTCTACAGCAGTTGGTCTTGGTGTAAACGTAGAAAAGGAAAGACGTAAATTATTATTTATTGCAGTTTGTTTAGCTGGTGCATCTGTCGCTGTTGCGGGCGGTATTGGTTTTATCGGTTTAATGGCTCCGCATTTAGCGAGAAGCCTCGTTGGTGGTAAACATCAAATTATGTTACCAACGGCTGCATTAATAGGAACGTTCTTGCTTTTATTTGCAGATGTAATTTCAAGAAGTGTGTTACCAACTTCAGAAATACCGGTCGGTCTTGTTATTTCTGTAATTGGTGCACCATATTTCATATATTTACTTATGAGGACAAAATAAAGGGAGGCTTTTTGTATGGCAACTTTAGCAGTTGATGCGGTATCTGTTGGGTATAATGAAGGGTTAATTATAGATGGATTAACAGTTGAAATTCCGGAAGGACAAATTACAACGATTATTGGACCAAATGGTTGTGGGAAATCCACATTATTAAAAACGGCTTCTCGTATTTTGAAAGCAAAACGAGGTACTGTTTATCTTGATGGAAAAGCAATTGAGAAACAGCCAACGAAAGAAATCGCAAAGAAAATGGCGATTTTACCACAAACTGCAGAAGTGCCAACAGGCCTTACTGTGTTTGAACTTGTTTCATATGGACGTTTTCCTCATCAAAAAGGATTTGGAACATTGAAAGAAGAGGATTATCGCTACATTCATTGGGCACTTGAAGTGACGGGGATGACAGAATTTGCAAATCGCCCAGCAGAAGCTTTATCAGGTGGTCAGCGTCAGCGTGTATGGATTGCGATGGCTCTTGCACAAGGAACAGATTTACTCGTGTTAGATGAACCAACAACATACTTAGATATGGCTCATCAACTTGAGGTATTAAACTTACTGAAGAAGTTAAACAAAGAAGAAGGCAGAACGATTGTTATGGTTATTCACGATTTAAATCATGCTTCTCGTTTCTCTGATCATATGATTGCATTAAAAGCTGGGAAGTTAATGAAACAAGGAACGCCAGATGAAGTTATGACAAGTGAAACGCTTCGTAACGTATTTGAAATCGAAGCTCAAATCGTTCCATGTCCAGTAAACTGTAAACCAATTTGTTTAACATACGATTTAGCGATGATTAATAATCAATTGCGTAAAAAAGCATAATTAATAGAATTTCCCCCTCTTAAAGAGGTGAGAGGGGGAGTTCTAATGGACGTTGAGCTTCTTACCCACGGATGGGAAGTTGAACGCCCGTTAGAACGGGTTATAAACAACAGTTAATAAAAATATATTAATTAAATGTTGTTTTCGTTTCTTATAGTTACATGCAAATTATAAGAGAAATACAGCTAGAAGGAGTCGGAATATGAAGAATTTTAAAATGGCACTATTAGCAATGGTACTAGTTGTTACTTCTGTACTATTTGCAGCTTGTTCTAACAAAGAAGAAGAAAAGAAAGCAGATGCGAAGACTGAAGAGCGCACTGTACAACACGCAAAAGGGGAAATTAAAATTCCTGCAAATCCAAAGAAAATTGCTGACCTTAGTGGTTCAACAGAAGAATTATTAATCTTTGGTATGAAACCAATTATTACTGCTAATACATCTCAAGAAAAAATTGATGCACATATTGTAAATAAATTAAAAGACGTTAAACCAGTTGGTTCTGCTTGGGGCGATAAAATTAACATCGAAGCAGTGGCTGCTGCAAAACCAGACTTAATTATTGTAAACAATCGTCAAGAAAAAATTTATGATCAATTATCTAAAATTGCACCAACAGTTATGTTAAAAACTCCATTAGACCAATGGCGTCCAAAATTCGAAGAAGTAGGTCAAATCTTAGGTAAAGAGAAAGAAACAAAAGAATGGTTCAAACAGTATGATGAAAAAGCAAGCAAATTACATGACAAAATCATCGCTAAAACTGGTGATGCAACATTCATGAAAATGGCTGCATATCCAAACGCATTCCGCGTATACGGTGACTACGGTTACGGTAGCGTAATCTTTAATGACTTAAAATTACCAGCAGTTAAAGGTACACCAACTGATAAACCGCTAGTACAAGTACAAAAAGAAGCTTTAATTGATTACAACCCAGATTACTTATTCGTATTTACAACGGGTGATGGTTCTCAGCGCTTAAAAGAATTCCAAGAAGAATCAATTTGGAAAAACATGAACGCTGTTAAAAACAACCACGTATTTACAATTAGCAATGAAGACCTAAATAAAGGATACTTCCCACTAGGTAAAGAAATGATCTTAGACGAAGTTGCTGAGTTTGTTTTAGGAAAATAATATATAAAGAAAAATCACTTTTACTTCGGTAAAAGTGATTTTTCTTTATATACAAGGAATTAATACAGTCTTTCATTTCTTTCTGTTTCCTATATCGTTTATAATATATAGTAAGAATGCAGTAAAGAAAGGGGGATGTCGGAAGGTGGTATATTTAAACGACAAACTCAGCGAAACAAAAGTGTTTAAAGACCCAGTACATAAATATGTGCACGTGCGTGATCGTGTTATTTGGGATTTAATCGGAACGAAAGAATTTCAACGCTTGCGCCGTATTAAGCAGCTTGGAACGACATTTTTTACATTTCACGGTGCAGAGCATAGTCGCTTTACTCATTCGTTAGGTGTATATGAAATTATTCGTCGTATGATTGATGATGTGTTTGATGGCAGACCAAATTGGAATGCTGAAGATAGATTATTATGTTTATGTGCGGCATTACTTCATGATGTCGGTCACGGCCCGTTTTCTCACTCGTTTGAAAAAGTATTTTCGTTAGATCATGAGAAATTTACGCAAAAGATTATCGTTGGCAATACGGAAATTAACGATGTGTTAAGCCGTGTTGATAAGGAGTTTCCGCAAAAGGTAGCAGATGTAATTGCGAAAACATCTACTAATAAATTAGCGATTAGTATGATTTCAAGCCAAATTGATGCTGATCGTATGGATTATTTATTAAGAGATGCATATTTTACTGGCGTAAAGTATGGGAATTTTGATATGGAACGTATACTGCGTGTCATGCGCCCGTACGGTAATCAAGTTGTCATTAAAAATAGTGGTATGCATGCTGTAGAGCATTATATTATGAGCCGTTATCAAATGTATTGGCAAGTATATTTTCATCCGGTAACACGTAGTGCAGAAGTTATTTTAACGAAGATTTTACACCGAGCTAAATCGTTGCATGAGAAGTATTATGCGTTTAAATATCATCCTGTTCATTTCTATTCTTTATTTGAAGAAGAAGTGACAGTAGAGGATTATTTAAAGTTAGACGAGAACGTAATGTATTATTACTTCCAAGTATGGCAAGAGGAAGAAGATCCAATTTTAAGTGACTTATGCCGTCGTTTTATGAATCGAAATCTATTTAAATATGTAGAGTTTACAGATAAGCACGGTTTAGATAATTGGATGGAATTAAGTAGCTTATTTAAGAAGATTGGACTAGATCCAGAGTATTATTTAGTTGTTGATTCAACATCAGACTTACCGTATGACTTTTACCGTGCAGGAGAAGAAGAAGAGCGTCTGCCAATCTTACTCCTTATGCCGAATGGGGAACTTAGAGAGCTTTCGCGTGAATCGGATATTGTTGAGGCGATTACGGGTAAGAAGAGAACGGATCAAAAGTTATTCTATCCGCATGATTTAATCTATGAAGATGGAAGAAAAGGAAAATATAAAGAGAGAATTATCGAGTTGTTAGAAGGAAAGAAATAAGAAGCAGCTAAGAGCTGCTTCTTATGAAAAAACTTGAAATTATTTGTCGCTTAAGCGTTTTCCGCCAACTGCATAATGGTTTTTAGACATTTCTTCGATGAAAACAACGATGTTTTCTTCAGGAGCACCAGTTGTTTCGCTTACTGCTGCTGTTACTTTCTCAGCAAGAGCTTTCTTTTGTTCTTCTGTGCGTCCTTCTAGCATTTTCACTGTTACGTATGGCATGTATAATCGCTCCTTTTATGTAAGTTACACTCTTATTATAGCGGATTATGAGGAAGAACAATCGGAAAAACAAATAATTTCTTTTTTTGACATATGGAAGAGGAGATGAGTTATGGATCAGTTATTTAGATACCCATTGCAACAAATTCCATTGGTAGCAATGGCGATTATTATTGCGCTATCTGTGCATGAATTTGCACATGCGTATGTTGCATATAAATTTGGAGACGATACAGCGAAAAAGCAAGGACGTTTAACATTATCACCGATGGCTCATTTAGATCCTATCGGTATGATTGCTGTACTAATTCTTGGATTCGGTTGGGCAAGACCAGTACCTGTTAATCCGTATAACTTTAAAAGACCGCGTCTTGCGGGAATATTAGTTTCTATTGCGGGACCGATAAGTAATCTTATCTTAAGTGCAATAGGTTTAATTATTTGGTATAGCTTAATAACGTTTGGTGTGTTAGATGCGATGCCACTTGCAGTAGCAGATACGCTGGATCAATTTTTCCAAATTTTTATTATGCTTAATATTGTTTTACTTGTATTTAATTTATTACCAATCCCGCCACTTGATGGGTATCGCGTTGTGGAAGATTTAGCACCAGCAAATATTCGTGCGAAAATGACACAGTATGAAAAGTATGGATCAATTGCGTTATTAATTCTTGTTATTACACCGCTTAGCAATTACACAATTCAACCTATTTTCAATGTTGTTATTCCATATGTATTAGTATTTTTACAAAATATCATTGCGCCTATTTTCAGGCTTTTTTAATCATTAAGCGAGGAGGAGTTTACATATGACAGAGAAAAAGAAAAAAATCGGTTTTAATATCGTGAAAAATGATTCAACAGATGGACATGGTGGTTTTGGCGTTGGGGCATTAAGTTTAGAAAATATTTCTCCTGTATTTGTTGATGTATTAGAGAAAACTGCGTTCGTTGATATCGGTGCGATGCATGCGCGTAGTACAGTAGAAAAAGGAATTAAGTTTTTAACAAATAAAGATGAAGTTCCAAACGGAAAACCGTTTTGGCTTGTTTGGGTAACAATTGAAAGAACACCAAACGGTGCTTATTACGCAGGTGCAACAGCCTGTGAAATGACAGTTGATCGTGAAATTCGCCGCGGATATAAATCACTTCCAGAGCATGTAAATAAAATGGATAAATCCCTAAAGCGTCACATCATGATTGATCATATGGATGAATCATCTAAAAAAGTACTTGGTACATTCTTAAAAGAGCATAATAAAGCAATTTGGAACGAATCTAGTGAAGAATTGCGCCACGCATTATTAGGCGAATAAAAATAGCTGACGGATTTCCGTCAGCTATTTTTTTACCACGGGAGATATTTTTTCCACCAACCCGTCTTTTTCTTCTCTTCACTAACCTTTTCGAACTCTTCCTTATCATCAACGTGATCCATACAATACTCTGTTGGCTCTGTACCTTTTGCGAAATACATTTTCACAGAAATGGGACAATTTTTTGTAGCAATCTTACCGTTTTCAGGATTAACATCGACTGCAACAACATCTGCTGGTTGTTTAAACTCTTGTTTAGGCTGTCCATCTAATCCTTTTTCCATTGTATCGGTCCATATTTTTTTTGCGTATCCTTGTTCTGCTACGTTTGAAATGGATTTAGGTTGATCGTATCCAATCCAAACCCCTGTTACAAGTTGTGGGGTAAATCCAATCATCCAACTATCAGTTTCTGTAGAACCAGACTTTCCAGCATATGTTCTTGATAGTTTTGATAACATCGATTGACCGGTCACAGCGGCATAACTGCTTAGTTTTTTATTAAACATACCTGCCATCATTTCTTCCATCACAAAGGCTTTGCTTTTATCTAGAACTTGTTTACTTTCTAAATGAGCGTCGTATAGCATATTTCCTTCATGATCAACGATGCGCCTTATAAAGATTGGTTTTACTTCTTTCCCGCCGTTTGCAAACATGCTATAAGCATTGACCATTTCAATTGGTTTTACAGGAGATGTGCCGAGAGCAAGAGACGGAACATCTTTTAATGCGCTAGTAATACCGAATTGCTTCGCTGTTTTTGTAAGAATGTCTTCGCCTAAAAATAGATTTGTCTTCACAGCATATACGTTATCAGAAACAGCGAGTGCTTGTGCCATTGTCACAAAGTCGTCTGCATAATAGTTTTTATAATTTTTCGGTTTATATTTGGAAACACCGTCACCTAAAGTGAATACAGTATATTCGCTTTTTAAGCGCGTAGCAGGGGTGAATCCTCGTTCTAAGGCTGCGTAATATAGGAATGGCTTAAATGTAGAGCCGGGCTGACGAGCGGCTTGTGTAGCTCTGTTAAATTGACTCGTATTATAATCAGTTCCACCAACAAGGGCAGCCACTTCACCCGTTTTTGGATTCATAGAGACGAGGGCAGTTTGGATGTTTGTTGTTTCAGGTATATGGTTTTTTACAGCCTGCTCTGCTACAGATTGTAATTTAGGGTCTAGCGTTGTATAAATACGTAAGCCACCTCGCTGTAAGGCTTGCTCATCTAATCCGATATCACGAAGAAGGGAAGCTTGTACAGCATCTTGGAAATAAGGCGCGACCTCTGCAACTTTTTTCGTATCCAATGAAGCAAAAGTAAGTGTTTCCTTTTTTGCTGAGGTAGCTTGCTGTTTTGTAATATAACCTTGTTCTACCATTTCATCTAGTATGAGAGATTGACGCCCTTTAGCACGCTCCTCTTTTAAAAAGGGAGAGTAGAAGCTAGGTCCTTTCGGAATGCCTGCGAGCATACTAGCTTCTGCTAATGTTAATTCTTTTGCAGTTTTATCGAAATACAGGCGAGAAGCAGCTTCGATTCCGTAAGCACCATGCCCGTAATAAATTGTATTTAAATATCCTTCTAAAATATGATTTTTATTATAGTTCACTTCAAGGCGAACGGTATACATTGCCTCTAATAGTTTACGCTTCCACGTTTTATCATGATCTAAGTATAGGTTACGAGCATACTGTTGTGTAATAGTACTAGCACCTTGTACTTTTGCCATTGCTTTTAAATCGGCAACAATGGCACCAACAATGCGCTTTATATCAAATCCATGATGTTTGTAGAATCGTTGATCTTCAATAGATAGTGTTGCCTCTTTTACATAAGGAGAAATTTCATCAAGAGATACATTATAGCGCTTTTGTGTTTCATTACTTTGTCCTATAACAGTGTCATCATTAGCGTAAAAGACACTCGTTTGCGGCACTGCAACAGGGGGAGGCCCCATAATTTTTGCAGCTATAATGATAATAAAAAAGGAAAAAACGAAAAAAAGAACACAAGAAAACATTACGGTGAAGAAAAGACGTTTATATTTTTTAAGTTTTGGATTCATAGTTTGATCCATCTTTTTCAGCCCCTCATTAATACAAGCATTATTGTATTAGTATTGAGGGTTTTCGTTTATTTTAAACAATGAAATTTTGAAAACAAAAAAGCCCCTTCAATTAAGAAAGGAGCTCAAAGGCACGTGCTGGCCAATCGGTAATGATGACATCTACACCATAGTCAATCATAGTTTGTAAATCTTTATATTCATTAATGGTGTAAGGACGAAAAACGTATCCTTGCCCCTGTGCTAATTGGACAAACTCTTTCGTTAATAATTGAAAGTTTGGATGTAATCCAGTCGCCTCGCGCCTTTTTGCTTCAGCAATAGGATCTGCAAGTGGTGTATCGTACAAAATCGCTCTTGGAATTTCTGGAGCAATTTCTGCTAATAATGAAACGGAATCGTGGTTAAATGATGAAAATGCAATTTGATTGGATAGATGATATTCACGAACAAGAGCAACAACTTTTTCTTCAATATTTGGATAATGAAGAACATCTGTTTTTAATTCAATGTTAAGTTGTAAATTTGTTGTAGAGAGCCAAATAAATACTTCTCGTAATGTTGGGATTTTCGCCTCATGGAAAGAAGGATCTTTATGGCTACCAGCATCTAAAGCTTGTAATTCCTCTACAGTTTTTTCAGAAACAAGTCCTATGCCATTTGTTGTACGATCGACGGTTTCGTCGTGAATTACGACAAGTTCACCATCTTTTGATAAATGGACATCAAGTTCAATTCCATGAGCACCAATGCGTTCGGCTTCTTGAAAGGCAATCATCGTATTCTCTGGATGTGTCCCTTTTACCCCGCGGTGAGCGAAAATAAGTGGTTTATTCATGTGAAAATCTCCTTATCATCTCTTTTTCTTCATTATGAAACTGCCTTGGAAAAAATACAATTGAATAGGACAAACATTTACAAAAGTCTAACAGTTGCATAAAAGTTAACGTTAACGTAAAATGTAACAATCAAGTGAAGGGAGGAATAAACATGTATAAAATCGATGAAGTAACAAAGCAAGTTGGTTTAACAAAGCGTACACTTCGTTATTATGAGGAAATTGGTTTAATTCATCCCCCAGAACGAAGTGAGGGGAACATTCGCCTGTATACAGACGAGGACATTGCGAGAATTAAAAGGATTGTGGAAGCGAAAGAAGTACTAGGAATTACGCTTCAAGAAATGCAACATTTCTTATCGTTAAAAGAAAGAATGGAACAAAGAAGAAATAGTGAGAATCCGCGTGACCGTGAAGTGATTCAAGAAATTAAAGAGATGCTTGAAAAACAAGTGCAAACGTTAGACGAAAAAATGGAGCAAATGCAGCGTGTTAAAGCAGAGCTAGAGGATAGTTTAAGCCGTGCAGTTACATTTTTAGAGAATACAAAAGGAGAGTAATCAAAATGGAGAGCAAACAAAAATTAGGGAGATTGATTACAGTGGTGGCTACCTTCCTTGCCTTTTCAGGTATAGGAGTAGTCGACCCAATTTTACCAAGTATTGCTGAACAAATTGGTGCTTCGCATTGGCAAGTCGAGATGTTATTTACAGCTTATATTTTAACGATGGCAATTATGATGTTACCAGCTGGAATATTTGCATCAAGATTTGGTGATAAACGAATGATGACAATCGGTCTTGCGATTGTAACTGTATTTGCATTTATATGTGGTATATCGCAAACGATTGCTCAATTATCTCTTTTCCGCGCGGGGTGGGGATTAGGAAATGCGATGTTCTTCGCAACGGCGATGACATTATTAATTGCATTAAGTAAAGAAGTTCATGAAGCAGTAGGATTATATGAAGCAGCTATCGGTTTAGGGATGGCAGGTGGCCCATTGTTAGGTGGTATATTAGGTGGACATTCTTGGCGTTACCCATTTTTTGCGACGAGTATTTTAATTTCTTTAGCATTTATTTTAGTTTTCTTTTTTGTAAAAGAACCGGAGCGAAAAGTGAAGCGTAAAGCAGCGGGCGTAGGTGAATTAATTAACCTAGTGAAGTATAAACCGTTTATGCAAGGTGCCATTTCCGGGATGTTATATTACTACGGATTTTTCGTCGTGTTAGCATATTCACCACTTATTATGCATTTATCTGCTATTCAATTAGGATTTGTATTTTGCGGATGGGGATTAGCATTAGCTTACGGATCAGCAATTTTAGCGCATAAGCTAGAAGGTAAATATGAACCGAAAACATTGTTAAAAGGTAGTTTACTCGTATTTGCGATTTTCTTAATTGCACTATTCTTCGTTAAAATTATGTGGTTACAAATCGTATTAATCGTTCTATCAGGATTAGCATCAGGCTTAAATAACGCGTTATTTACAAGTTATGTAATGGATATTTCACCTTATGAAAGATCTGTTACATCAGGTGTTTATAACTTCGTTCGTTGGTTAGGGGGCGCGATTGCTCCAATTTTATCAGGAGTCATCGGTCATACAGTTTCACCACAAAGTCCGTTTTTAGTCGGTGGAATTGTTGTGTTAGTTGGTTGCGTAATGATCTTAATTCCGATTCGTAAACCGGTAGAAATAGAGACAGAAGCCCTTTCTTAAGAAAGGGTTTTCTTTCCTATTACAGAGCAAACCCTTTTTACATATATGTTAGAACCCTCTGACTAAAATATATTTTCGGTATTTTTTTACTTTTAACTATACTTTTTGGATGTTTTGTTTTATTTTTGGTAGGGGACATTAATGATGTCCCCATTATAAATTTGCAGCGAAAGGCGTGATTGTACGATGGAACTATGGTTCACTGAAAAACAAACAAAGCATTTTGGAATTACGGCGCGTATTAACCGCACATTACATACGGAGCAAACAGAATTTCAAAAGCTTGATATGGTTGAAACGGAAGAGTTCGGAAACATGCTTATTTTAGACGGCATGGTTATGACGACAGAAAAGGACGAGTTCGTTTATCATGAAATGGTAGCGCACGTACCTTTATTTACACATCCAAACCCTGAAAACGTATTAGTAGTAGGCGGTGGCGATGGTGGTGTTATTCGTGAAGTGTTAAAACACCCAAGCGTGAAGAAAGCAACTCTTGTTGAAATCGATGGAAAAGTAATTGAGTACTCTAAGCAGTACTTACCATCAATTGCAGGTGCATTAGATGATGAGCGTGTAGAAGTAAAAGTAGGAGACGGTTTCCTACACATCGCAGAAAGCGAAAACGAATATGACGTAATTATGGTAGATTCTACTGAGCCAGTAGGCCCAGCAGTAAACCTATTTACAAAAGGCTTCTACGCTGGAATTTCAAAAGCGTTAAAAGAAGATGGTATTTTCGTTGCCCAAACGGACAACCCTTGGTTTACACCAGAACTAATTACAACTGTGTTTAAAGACGTAAAAGAGATTTTTCCAATTACTCGTCTATACACAGCAAACATTCCGACGTATCCAAGTGGACTTTGGACGTTCACAATCGGATCTAAAAAACATGATCCATTAGAAGTAAGTGAAGAGCGTTTCCATGAAATCGAAACGAAATATTACACAAAAGAATTACACAATGCAGCATTCGCATTACCGAAATTTGTTGGCGATTTAATTAAGTAAGAAAATCGAGTTTGAACAAATAAAGTGTAAGTAGTTCATTTAAGGTGTTTGTCCAGAAGACTTGAACATGCTAGCTACTTACACTCCTATATATAAAATAGTCTTCTTATCGTTAAAAAAGAAGACCCCGGTAAATCGAGAAAGAGGAGCAATGCGCTCCAAATTTGAGAAATAGTGAAAGGTTGGGATACCTTAAGTTCCACATAAGGAGGAAAAGAATATGCGTTTTGATGAAGCTTATTCAGGTAAAGTATTTATTAAAAGTCATCCAAGTTTTGAAGAGTCAGAGGCAGTTATTTACGGGATGCCTATGGATTGGACAGTAAGTTTCCGTCCAGGATCTCGCTTTGGCCCTGCACGTATTCGTGAAGTATCAATCGGTCTTGAAGAATATAGTCCGTATTTAGATCGTGAACTAGAAGAGGTAAAATATTTTGATGCGGGTGATATCCCATTACCATTTGGGAATCCACAGCGCAGCATAGACATGATTGAAGAATATGTAACAAAACTATTAGGTGCCGGTAAGTTTCCACTAGGTCTCGGCGGAGAGCACTTAGTGTCTTGGCCAATTTTTAAGGCAATGGCAAAAAAATATCCGGATTTAGCAATCATCCATATGGATGCTCATACTGACTTACGTGAGTCATATGAGGGAGAGCCTTTATCCCACTCTACACCAATTCGTAAAGTGTGCGATTTAATTGGTCCGGAAAACGTATATTCTTTCGGTATTCGTTCTGGAATGAAGGAAGAATTCGAATGGGCAAAAGAAGTAGGTATGAACTTATATAAATTTGACGTATTAGAACCGTTAAAGGAAGTATTACCGAAACTCGCAGGACGCCCAGTCTATGTCACAATTGACATCGACGTATTAGACCCAGCTCATGCTCCTGGAACAGGAACATTAGAAGCTGGAGGTATCACATCTAAAGAACTATTAGAGTCCATCGTAGCAATTGCAAATTCAAATATACAAGTAGTCGGAGCAGACTTAGTAGAAGTAGCTCCGGTCTACGATCATAGTGATCAAACACCAATCGCAGCAAGCAAATTCGTGCGGGAAATGCTGCTCGGCTGGGTGAAGTAAAAGCGGAGGCAGCTTGTTCAGAATCGCAGGTCATTGGAATGCTCGACCGAGAAGCGCTTTTGGCTTCGAATGAGAGTGTGAAATGGCCGGAGATTCTAGCTGCTGTAGCTGGATAAAGTAAAAGTGAAGCCGACTCAAAAAGTGTTTTGAGCCGGCTTCTTTTATTAATAGGTAGGTTATTATTGTCTTATTTAGTAGTTAAGTCGATATCCTTTGTCGAAACGTCTATATATGCGGAGTTGTGTTCAATATAATTTCACTTACCGTCACGCGACATAAAAAAGAGCTATTCTCAAACGATGAGAATAGCTCCCTTTCTTTACGCAACTTTCTCTTCCGAAGTAATTCCGCGAATTTCATCAGCAGAACGGATTGGATATTTGCGGAACACAATGGAACCGACGTATCCAACAATAGTGGTAACGATTCCACATAATACGGCAGCAATCGTTACTTTTATTACATCATTAAATCCGAACAGTACGAGAAGTCCTGGAATTGGTGATGCTGTCCCTGGTGCATTATTAACGAGCTGGAATAGCGACGTAATAATACCGGCAAGCGCACCGCCAACAAAGTTTGTCATATAGATAGGAATTGGATTTGCTGAGACAACATCGGCCTGTGTTAACGGCTCGATTGCCACGGCGATTGTATCTTTCTTTGAACAGATTTTTAGTCGTTTAAAGAAAATGAAGTTCATTGGGGCAGAAGCTGCTACGGCAAGACTACCAATTGCCATTGGTAAACCAGTTAATCCAAGCATTGCAGTTAGTGCCATAGAACTTAATGGAGATGTAGAAATAACTGTTATTAATCCACCAAGCATAATACCCATAATGATAGGACTTTCTGTAGTTGCAACTGAAATCATAGAACCGATTTTACCAAGTGTTGCGTTAACGAGTGGATCCATAAGCATGGCCATTCCGCGTGAAATTGGTGCAGCGATAAATAGGATTGCTAAAAACTCTACACCAGCTGGTAATTTCTTTTCGAGAAACTTCACGACGAAGGCACAAACGTATCCAGCGAAAAATCCTGGTAAAATACCGAATCCGCTAGTAGCGATACCGATTAAAACAGCGTATACGGGTGAGACACCGATTGCTAATGCGACTAAAATTGCCGCTGCGACACCGCTCATGCTACCAGAAGCTACTCCTACTGATTGTAAAAAGTCATTATGAAACATTTCTCCACCAATATAACGGTGAAATGCTTCAATAAGAAAACTTGCGATTGCTGCATTAGCTAAAGCGCCCATTGCTTTCATTCCGTAAGGCGCACGGTAACTGAAAAGTGTAAATAGACAAAGTACAACAAGTAATAGTGCTAAACCTTGCAAGATAGCCATTTGAAAATTGTCTCCTTTGATTTTTGTAATAAAAATTTGTATCATTCAATAATAATATAAAAGTTTGTTAAACGGAAAAATTTTTTATTGGGAAATCGCTGTAAGGTGAAAAACTCTTACAATAATGTAAGGAAAGTGTAAGGCATTTCGATAGAGTATAGTATGCCTTTTTTCGTATAATACAGGTATAGACATACGGCTAGTGAGAAAGCAGTGCAAACAGGAGGCGCATTTATGAAATTGGTAATTAAAGTTTTAGCTGTGTTCGCCATTATTTTAGGTGGAACAGCATATTATTTAAACACGAAAACAGAAGGTGTGCATGCTTTTGTAGACAACTTCTTTTCAAATAAAGAAATACAAGATTATTATGCTGTTATAGATAAAAGTGAGAAAAAAGACGATGAATATTTGTATACATTTAAAGGGTATACAGAAGATGGAAAGCTACAAGTTATTAAAAGAATGGTGAACCGTGAATTGCATACGGGTGCTTTTATAAAAATTTATGCAAAAGGTATGCAGGGAAAAGGATGGGCTGAAATCTCGAAAGAATCAATCCCGCAAAAAGCGTTGCAAAAAATAGAAAAACCATAAAAGGAGCGAATCGTTCGCTCCTTTTTTAGTGCGTTAAAATGGTGATAGCTGAACTTTCTTTATTAGAAATGATTTTTGCCCTTCCGCCAATTGGGAAAGTAAAGATTGGAGTTGTATGTCCGAAACTGGCATTCGCAATAATAGGGATATGAGCAAGTTCAGGCTTTGAAGCAATCATTTCTTGAATGTCCTCTATCATACATTCTGTTCCTTTTTGCATTCTTCCTATAACGATGCCTTTTACGTATTCAAAATCAGTTTGCTGCATAAGAGAATGTAAATATCGATCGAAAGTTTTAAGTGTAGCTTTTCCCGTTAAACTATCTTCTTCAAGAAATAAAACTTTATTTCTTAAGCTTGGCATATATGGTGTACCTTGCAGTAAATTAAATGTGCTCATATTGCCACCAATAATATCTCCCATCGCTTCCCCTTCTTGAATTGAAACATATCCTTCATTTTTAATAAATTCTCGATTTTCTTGATCCATATACCAAGAATCATCGCTCCAAGTTTCAGCTGGTAGTATTTCAATAGGTTCATGAGAAGTTAAGCACTTTAAAAAGTAATCGGTCGTATAATCGAGTCCTTTCTCCATTCCAAATGAAGAGAAGTGAGGACCTGAATATGTAACTAAGCCTGTTTTAGCATAAATCGCGTTACTTAAAGCGGTAATATCAGAATAACCGCAGAAAATTTTCGGATTTTCTCGAATTAAATCATAATCGAGATGTTTCAATAAACCATTAGAGTTGTATCCGCCAAGTGTCGTCAAAATGGCTTTTACATTAGGATCTCTAAATGCTTCGTGGAGGTCTTGAACTCGTGAAGAAATAGAAGAGGAAGCGAATCGATCTATCTCATCAGCATATTTTGAGAATGTAACTTGAAAGCCTATGTCGGTTAATCTTTTTATAGCAAGGTCTCTGTTTTCATTTGAGACAATACTTAAACTACAAGATGGTGAAATAACCCTTATTTCATCACCTTTTTTTAACTTTGTTGGTAGCACCAAATTCACCCCTTGAAATGAAAGAATATTTAGATTTAAAAAATATTTTAACATATGAAATAAAGTGAAGGTGAATTATTTTTTGAAAAGGAGTTTTCCTGATTTTTCAGCAGACAGACAGAGTCTTTTTTTGATATGATAGGAAAAGTGATTTATTATAAGTAGTATTTAATATCTATAACATTTGAAGGGTGTGCAAGACGTGAAGAAACAACTTGCAGGCTTGCCGGTACACGTTCATTTCGTAACAGAAATCCGTGAAGGGGCGAGGAAGGAAACCGTTGCTTTTGAAGCAAATGGTCAATACTATGTAAAAGGTCAAGGTACATATATAACATTCCAAGAGCCGAACGAACAAGGCGAAGTGAAAACAATTATTAAAATTCAAGATGAACAAGTTCTCATTATGCGCTCAGGTGCTATTTCTATGCGTCAGACGCATGTGAAAGGTGAATGGACAACTGGTACGTATACGAGTGAACTTGGTACGTTTGCATTGCAAACGAAAACTGATAACGTTCTTTTTAAATGGTCGGATGAAAAGAAAAAAGGACAACTCTTCTTAACGTACGCATTGCTTCTAAGTGAACAAGAAGCTGGCAGATATACAATTACACTTAATTTGAAGGAGGCAAAATAATGAATTCTTTAGAACAAGTAAAAGGATTGATTAAAGAAGAAATTCAAGCTGCTGTATTAAAGGCAGAACTAGCGACAGAAGAACAAATTCCAAACGTTGTATTAGAATCTCCAAAAGATAAAACAAATGGTGACTTCTCTACAAATATGGCAATGCAACTTGCACGCGTTGCGAAAAAAGCACCTCGTATGATTGCAGAAGAATTAGTTGCAAACTTCGATAAAGCAAAAGCTTCTATTGAAAAAATTGAAATCGCTGGTCCTGGTTTCATTAACTTCTACATGGATAATAGCTACTTAACAGACTTAATCCCAACAATCGTCAACGCTGGTGAAGCATACGGTGAAACGAATACTGGTAAAGGTGAAAAAGTACAAATTGAGTTCGTATCTGCGAATCCAACAGGCGATCTTCACTTAGGACATGCACGTGGTGCGGCAGTAGGTGACACTTTATGTAACGTATTAGCAAAAGCAGGATATGATGTATCTCGTGAGTACTACATTAATGATGCTGGTAACCAAATTCATAACTTAGCTCTTTCTGTTGAAGCTCGTTACATGCAAGCTTTAGGTTTAGAGAAAGAAATGCCAGAAGACGGTTACCATGGTGCGGACATCATTGGAATTGGTAAACGCTTAGCTGAAGAGTTTGGCGATCGTTATGCAAAAGCTGATGCAGAAGAAAGCTATGAATTCTATCGTTCATACGGTTTAAAATATGAGTTAGCAAAACTTCAAAAAGATTTAGCAAGCTTCCGTGTTAACTTCGATGTGTGGTTCTCAGAAACATCATTATACAAAAACGGAAAAATTGATCAGGCTCTTGCTGTATTAAAAGAGCGTGACGAAATCTTTGAAGAAGGCGGAGCAACTTGGTTCCGTTCAATGACTTACGGTGACGACAAAAACCGTGTATTAATTAAAAATGACGGTTCTTACACATACTTAACGCCAGATATCGCTTATCACCGTGATAAATTAGAGCGTGGTTTCGATAAGCTAATCAACATTTGGGGTGCTGACCACCACGGTTACATTCCTCGTATGAAAGCTGCTATTCAAGCACTAGGTTACGATAAAGAAACACTTGAAGTAGAAATCATCCAAATGGTACAACTGTACCAAAATGGTGAAAAAATGAAAATGAGTAAGCGTACAGGTAAAGCAGTTACACTTCGTGAGCTTATGGAAGAAGTAGGCGTGGACGCAATGCGATACTTCTTCGCAATGCGTAGCGGTGATTCTCATTTAGACTTCGATATGGACTTAGCTGTATCAAAATCTAATGAAAACCCAGTATACTATGCACAATATGCACATGCTCGTGTATGCAGTATCCTTCGTCAAGGTGAAGAGTTAGGATTAGCTACAGGCGGAGACGTAAATTACAAACTTGTTACTTCTGAGAAAGAAGTAGAGTTACTGAAAAAACTTGGTGAATTCCCAGCTGTAGTTGCGGATGCAGCGCAAAAACGTCTGCCACACCGCATTACAAGCTATGCATTTGAATTAGCTGCAGCATTACACAGCTTCTACAATGCAGAAAAAGTATTAAACCAAGATAACTTAGAATTAAGTAAAGCTCGTTACGAATTAATGAAAGCAGTACGCACGACACTTCAAAATGCATTAGCAATCGTAGGAGTATCTGCACCAGAAAAAATGTAATAAAGAAAAGCGGAGCCGACTGTTTAGTCCCGAAGGCTAAGGTTCTTAGACAGAAGGGGCTAGGAGGCAGAGCTAGACATAAAGAAAAGCGGAGCCGAGTGTTCGTTTTAAATAAAAAGCAATCACATGATGTTGTGATTGCTTTTTTATATGGAATAATAAAAAAAATTATCCAACAAAAGGAGAGCTTGCATCGTCTTATATAAGTGACAGGGGGGTACGATGGAAGAAAAGATGGAGAGATCGAGTATTGGATTTGTTTCATAAAGAAGGGCCTTGTAAGAGGCCCTTTTTCTATTGAATTGTATAAGTAACAGAAAAGCTAACAGGACTGTAGTAAACGAAAGGTGCATGAAATTGAACATACATATTCCCATCTGTTTTTGCGGTAAAAATTCTCCCATAACCATCAGAATAACGTCCGATGAGATTATTATTTGTATCGTAAATGCTGTAACTAGGGGTTTTACTATTAGGATGAATTGTTAGCTCTTGTCCTTTTTTAAGGTAAATTGGTTCTTTTTCAGAGCTACTGCCAGTTTGAATAGAATAAAATTTTGTGAATTTCTGTTCTTGAGTAGCTGCAGCAGCCTTTGTTTCAGGAATAAAAGCGGTAGCTCCTGTAACACCTGCTAAAGTCAATGCGCCTGCTAGAATAATTTTTTTCATAGTAGAAAAGCCTCCTTATTAGTTGTAATCATTTTCGTTACAGTTAACATTGTATACGATAATTAATAGGAGAAAATATGCGTTTATGCATATATATTTTTTCTCAATAAAAAACCACCGAAGAGATCGATGGTTTTACGTATTATTAAGCCGCTTTTTGTTCTATTTGATTAACAGGTTTTTGGAGTGTGTTATAAACGCCTGTTCCGATGATTTCTAATGCCATTTTCATACGTTCTGGCGAAATGTTTTCTAATACATTATCTTGAGGTGTGTGATATACCTTTTCAATATGATAGATTAATGGATTCCAACTATCGACGCCCATCCAAATAAATAGTGCAGAAGGAATACCCACTTCAGCAAATGGTACGTGATCACTAGAGCCGAATTTTCCTTGAAGAACAAGATTATTATTTAATTGTTTACCTGCTTGCAAGGCAGCATCTGTTACAAGGTTTGTAGAACCATCAGGAGTCATAGCATATAAATTTTTTGCTTTATCATAATTTGTTGCAACCATGTCTGCGTTAAAGACACCTAAAATTCGATCACGTTCCTTTTGGGACAGACTATTAACATAATAATCAGAGCCAAGTAAGCCAGTTTCCTCAGAACCAAAAGCAATAAAACGAATTTCTTTATCAGTTTCTACATTTTGAAAAGTACGAGCCAGTTCTAATACTAATCCTGTACCAGAAGCATTATCATTTGCCCCAGGTGCTCCAACGACACTATCGTAGTGTGAACTTACAACGACGGCCTTTTCATTACCTGTACTATTTTTTGGTTTCTTTTTAGCGATGACATTTAAGGATGTTAAATTAGATTCATGTCTCGCTTTTAGGGAAAGAATTGTTGTCTCTTTTTTAGCGATTTCTTCTTTAAATGCATTTCCTTGAGCATAAGCAAGACCGAAGACAGGGATAGCCTGTTTTTTAGTTAAGCGAGGATTGAAAGTTTGTCCATAGTTTCCGCGTCCGCCAATTAAGCTGTATAAAAGAACACCTTTTGCCCCTTTACTAACAGCATTTTCAACCTGTTTATTATAATCTGCTACTGTTGCACCTCTTTCGAATAAAACAATTTTTCCGTTTACCTCATTTGGAATATCGTCTAATTTTGTACCACCTTGAACAAAGATAAGCGGAGCTGTAACAGCTTCTGTAGAAATTAGTGCATTTGGAGCAGCACCAGCTTGCCAATTACGCTTTGTCCCTAATGGTGATTCGATAAATCCAACGTATTGATCCGGCACTTGAAAGGGTTGGTACTCTACTTCATATCCCATTGATTTAAGCTTCATACCAACATAGCGAGAAGCCCATTCTTCTGATTTTGTACCACCTGGACGGGGACCGATTGTTTCGGATAAGAAACGGATATGCTCGATGGCGCGGTTTGCATCAACTTGTTTTGTAATAGGTGGAGTCTGTGTAATTTCTGACGTGGAATCAGCTTTTGCTTGTCCGATTGGAGCTAAGCTAACGGCGAGTGATACAGCAAGCAAGGAGCTTACTATTTTTTGTTTCAGTGATTTTCTCATTTTTTCCTCTCCCATTCTTCTATTCTCTCTGACTGACAAAAGAAGACGGATAACGACTATATTTTACCTTTATATGTATGAATTTTCAATAAATGTATGTTGAGAAATAAAAAACGCTATATGCATATTTGCATATTTTTAGCGGAGATATGTATGCTATCATTTTAAATGAAGGATCGCTTTCTGTTTGGAAGGCTCCTACATTGCATGAATCTAGTGTACCCAAACTTTAGATTATGTAGGGAAAAGAGATCCGTTATAGGATTTCTTTTCTTTTGTTTGAATCATGTGATGATAACTATGTTTCCGCATTTCATAATTATCATCAGTGATATATGTAAGGCATCCATATGAAAATACGAGGCTGTTCAAGAGTTTTCCGTACTTTTGGACAGCCTCACCCCGTTAAAAAGGTGATACTTTGATGTATCACCTTTTTATTTTTATAAGCTTTCTGTTTATGGGGATGTTACATAATCAAAAACAGCCGCTTTAGTAGAAGGAATCTACAAAACGGCTATTTTTGATTATAGTTGAGTTAAAATAATTGGCTCGCCACGAGTGACGACAACTGTATGTTCACATTGTGCAACAAGGCTTTTATCTGGTGTAACGAATGTCCAACCATCATCACCGCGCTCAATGATATGATCAGCTTTCATAGAGATGAATGGTTCTACAGCGATAACAAGACCGTCTTTTAGAAGCGCATTATCCATTGGATCATAGTAGCTTAAGATGTGGTTTGGAGCTTCGTGTAAGCTAAGACCAATACCGTGACCAGTTAAGTTTTGAATAACGTTATATCCACTTTTATGTGCAAAGTTAGAAACAGCACGACCAATTTGATTTTGTTTTGAGCCAGCTTTTACTTTTTTCATTGCTTCCCAAAATGAGTCTACTGCTGCTTGGCAAAGTTTTTCTTTTTCTTCATCGTCACCAAGAACAAATGAGATACCTGTATCTGCATAATATCCGTCAAGTGCTGCCGATACGTCTACGTTTACTAAATCGCCTTCTTTTAATACGCGATCGCTTGGAATACCGTGAGCAACTTCTTCGTTTACACTAATGCAAGTTACACCTGGGAATTTATATTCTTTTTCAGGCGCTGAAATAGCACCGTTCTCGTCTAATACTTTTTTACCAATTAAATCAAGCTCTTTCGTTGTCATACCTGGCTTCGCTTGTTTTTTCATTTCTTCGCGTGCAAGTGCAACGATGCGGCCGATTTTTCGTAAACCTTCTAAATCTTGTTCATTACGAATAATCATGAAAACCACTGTCCTTCCTCGAATATATGTCTTATCCGATTGTATCATGTTTGTTTTTGTACTGCTACTCGCATGCGGTATGCAGGCTGATTCCTCTCATAAAGAATACATGACAATTGTCATATGGATGTCATGACGCATCATACTGTTTCCTAACTTTTCCAACGCATACAATGTAAATATAAGAAACGGCGGGGGTGGAGAGATGGAAAAGATTATTGAAGTAAATGGTGTTTCTAAAACATTTAAACATAAAAAAGCAGTAAATAACGTTTCATTTCATGTAAATAAAGGGCAAATAGTAGCATTACTCGGCCCAAATGGTGCGGGGAAAACAACGACAATTTCAATGATGCTCGGATTAAAAGATCCGACAGAAGGGAATGTTTCGATATTTGGAAAGAGCCCGAAGCATAGAGATGTTCGTAATAGCCTCGGTGCGATGTTGCAAGAAGTAAGCGTTATTGACAGCATCACAGTAGAAGAGGCAATTGAGTTATTCCGTAGTTATTATACGAATCCAGTAGCGAAAGAAACATTACTTCAGCTATCGAATTTAGAATCAGAGCGAAAGCAAAGATGTGAAAAGTTATCAGGTGGTCAAAAGAGAAGGTTGAATTTTGCACTCGCACTTGCGGGAAATCCAGATTTATTATTTTTAGATGAACCAACTGTAGG
The DNA here is from genome assembly GCF_044907945.1 of Bacillus sp. RC240. Classification (NCBI taxonomy): domain Bacteria; kingdom Bacillati; phylum Bacillota; class Bacilli; order Caryophanales; family Bacillaceae; genus Bacillus; species Bacillus sp. RC240. The sequence goes on from NZ_JBIYCT010000005.1 coordinate 153,319, forward strand.
GATGGACATTACGTCTCGAAAAGTGTTTTGGGAAACGATTCGAAAGTTAGCAAGTGAAGGGAAAACGATTATTTTAACGACGCACTATTTAGAAGAAGCAGATGCGTTAGCGGACCGTATTTTATTATTCGCAAACGGAAAAATTATCGCAGATGGTACGCCGGATGAAATGAAAGCGACGATTTCTCGAAAAACGATCTCGTTTTATTCAAAAGAAAGTATCCCTACGGGCCTGCTAAAGGAATTGCCGAATGTAACAGGAGTACAGTCAAATGAGGGGCGGATTATTTTAACAACGGAGGATACCGATGCCACGTTACAAGCAATTTATCAAAAGAACTTACCTGTAACAGATATTTCAGTTGAACGTGGAAGTCTCGATGAAGCATTTGAACAGTTTGTCGCAAATCAGAAGGGGGAAATCGCATGAGAGCATTATGGATGCAATGTAAAATAGAGGTTTTACGTACGTTCCGCAATAAATTATTCATCTTTTTCTCATTATTAATGCCAGTTATGTTTTACTACATCTTTACAAATGTTGTTCAAGTCCCGCAAAACGGAGATGCATGGAAAGCACATTATTTAATTTCAATGGCGACTTTCAGTATTGTAGGGACTGCCCTTTTTAGTTTCGGTGTGAGACTTTCTCAGGAAAAAGGGCAAGGATGGACACATTTGTTAAAAATTACACCACTTCCAGAGGGAGCATATTTAGCAGCTAAAATTATTGCTCAAACAGTAGTGAATGCTTTTTCAATCTTAGTTATTTTTATGGCAGGAATATTAATTAATAATGTTGAGTTGACGATAGGCCAATGGATTGGTGCAGGATTATGGCTATTACTAGGCGTGACACCATTTTTAGCCCTTGGAACAGTAATAGGTTCAATTAAGAAGGCGGATGCAGCAGCTGGTTTAGCCAATATTTTAAATATGAGTCTAGCTGTAATTGGCGGGTTATGGATGCCAATTGAAGTGTTCCCGAAAATATTAAGATCTATCGGTGAATGGACACCAACATACCACTTTGGAAGCGGTGCATGGGACATTGTAGCTGGAAAATCGATTGGGTGGGAAAATATCGCGGTACTAGGAGGTTATTTCCTTATATTTGTTGTAGTATCAATATATATAAGAAAAAGACAGGAAGCGGTATAAATGATAGAGAAGAAGAGGTTTGAAGTTTTTCCGAAACAGATGGGTTTCTTCCCATATATGTGGCTCGTGTATTTATTATTTCCAATCTATAATTTAACGCAAGTATCAGGATGGAAGCTTGTAATAGGGATCGGTATGTTGATAGTCTTCACCGTCACATACCGTCAACTTTATTTTGTTAACAAAACGTTCATTTTGTGGGCGTGTATTCAAATGGTGCTCACATTCTCATTTGCTTTATTTTATAATCCCTTCATGATATTGTTCGGATATTTTACGGCGAGTGCGATGGGATTTGCGCCAAGTAAGAAGGCATTTCGTGTGTTGTTATGTTTATTAGTTGTAATGCTTGGAGCTTTTATATTTGTAAATGTTAATCAACTAACAATCCCGAGTTTAGTGAATATCGTTCCGATGTTTATTTTAATGCTACTTACACCATTTGGAATGCGTAATTTTAATCAAAAAAAGATGTTAAAGAATCAATTAAATGAAGCGAACGAGCAAATTAAAGACTTAGTAAAACGTGAAGAGCGCCAGCGAATTGCAAGAGATCTTCATGACACGTTAGGACACACATTATCTCTTATTACTTTGAAAAGTCAGCTCGTGGAGAAGTTAATTGTGAAAAATCCAGATCGTGCAAGTATGGAAGCGAAGGAAATTACACAAACATCTCGTACCGCTTTAAAACAGTTGCGAGAGTTAATTTCTGATATGCGTATGATTACAGTGGAAGAAGAACTTGAGCAAATAAAAGCGATTTTGCAAGCAGCCAATATTGAATTGGAAGTAAAGCAAGAGGCTAATTCTAGTTCGCTATCGCCAATTGAGCAAAATATTTTAGGTATGTGTTTACGTGAAGCTGTTACGAATGTCGTGAAGCATAGTAAGGCAAAGGCATGTACAGTTTCTATATTAGAATCACAGGGTGAGTTAATTTTGAAAGTAGAAGATAATGGCGTAGGTTTGGAAAATCAAAGTCATGATGGAAACGGTATTCGAGGTATGAAGGATCGGATTTCCCTTATTGATGGAATAGTTGAACTGGATACGATCAATCCAGGGACACTGTTAACGGTGAAAGTTCCAATTGTAATTAGAACAGGAAAAGATGAGGTGAGGGCATGATTCGAATTATTATTGCAGAAGATCAACGAATGCTTCGTGGTGCATTAGGAGCCCTACTTGATTTAGAAGACGATATTGAAGTAATTGGGCAAGCTGCGAATGGTGAAGAAGCGTTAAAATTAATTGAATCGTTAAAGCCAGATATAAGTATTATGGATATTGAAATGCCGATCCAAAGTGGTTTAGATGTTGCTGAAATTTTAAAGAAAGAAAAATCATCTTGTAAAGTAATGATTTTAACAACATTTGCGCGTCCTGGTTATTTTGAAAGGGCAATGAAAGCTGGTGTTCACGGGTATTTATTAAAGGATAGCCCGAGTGAAGATTTAGCTTCAGCAATTCGAAATGTTATGAAAGGGAAGCGAGAGATTTCTCAGGAGTTAATGTTTGGCTTATGGCAGGAGAAAAATCCGTTATCAGAACGTGAAAAAGAAGTGCTTTTACTTGCGAAAGAAGGAAAGACTACAAATGAAATTGCTAAGATGCTTTATCTTTCGCCTGGTACAGTACGTAATTATATTTCTGAAGTATTAGCGAAACTGGAAGCAAAAAATAGAATTGAGGCAATTACAATTGCGGAAGAAAAGGGATGGATATAAAAAGAAGTTTACCTATGAGTGGTAAACTTCTTTTTTCTTATAAACAACGGTTTCACTAGAGAATTCCGTCTCAGCTGAGTCGCTTGGAATTTGAAGTGTAGTACGTAATGTAGATTTTGCTTCATTTTTCGACAAAAAATTTGTTATAGTAAGATTAGGTTGTTGGTCTAAATTTTGGACAACTTTGCCACTAACAGTTGTAATTACTCCATTTTTATCTACTTTTACAATGAGATCTTGACCATATACTTTATAGTTTTTGTGAATTTGTGCAAGGCGAACTTCGGTTTTATTTGCTTTTGTATCTTTATTTGTAGGTCGGGAATCTACATTCATTTCAGTTGTCACTCACTCTTGTTGGGCTTTAGCCTCGTTTATCTCATCTTTTAAATACTTTTTTGCCATATTTTTTTCGTATTATTTTGAGATTGTGTTAATTTTTTTATCGTTAAACTAGGCTGAGCAATTTCAACTTTTACTTCATTTTTATCTAATTCTTGGGTGTGAATAGCTTCTGCTGATAAAGGATAAAGAAGACCGAATGTAACGAAAGCACGGGCAAATTTTCTATAATTTATCTATAAAATTACTAGTCTATTATATTATGTGAGATGGATTGTATGAAAAATTTGCCGAATTTTATATATATTATGCATTATTTCATATCAAAAATTGTCGAATTCACATTATTGTAGTGGTATGACAACTTAAAAAATTAGATTGTTATAATGGGATGGTGAGTAAGTATGCACGCAGAAAAATTAGGAAGCGAAATAAAGAAAATTAGGGTGATGAGAGGATTAACACAAAAACGGTTATCCGATAATATATGTCACCAATCGGAAGTGAGCCGAATTGAATCGGGCGCGGTATACCCAAGTATGGATATATTGCAAGGTATTGCGGCGAAATTACAAGTTCCCATTATTCATTTTTATGAGGTACTCATTTATTCTGATATTGAGAGGAATAAGCAGTTAAAAGATCAAATTATTATGCTTTGTAAGCAAAAGAAATATAAAGAAATTTATAATAGGGTATGGAATGAGTTGAAGAAGGAAGAATATCATCCCGAGCTTGAGCAATTTCTTCAATGGCAATATCATGTAGCTGCTTACATATTGAAAAAAATCGATTACGATTATTGTATTTTAGAATTAAAGAAATTGCTCAATCAACAATTGGTAGGAATAGATGTATATCAGAATCTTTATATTGAAAACGCAATTGCAAACATTTATGCTGAAAATGGCTATTTTAAGAAGAGTATTGAGTTATTTGAAAATATATTAAAACAATTAGAGGCATTGCATGATAATAAAGAGTTTGATGTGAAGGTGAGACATAATCATGCAAAAGCATTATACTTAGATAATCAATATGAAGAAGCGCTTTGTCACGTAAATAAAGCCATTGAACTATCGTGTCAAATTAATAGTATGACATTGATTGGACAGTTATACTATCAAAAAGGTGAATGCCTAGAAAAGCTAGAGTGTGATAGAGCAGAAATTGAAGATGCTTATGAAAAAGCGTGCTTCTTTTTCGATATATTAGGAATCCATGCATTAAAAGAATCACTTATAAAAAAAATGAAGAAATAAAAAAGACCTAAAAAACAAATATGCATAATTGCATACGATATGGATAAATTTTCATGATATATTTAAAGAAAAAATGTGGGTGATGGAATATGAAAAAACTACTTATTGGTAGTCTATTAACGTTAGCGATGGCATGGGGTATTTCACTAGGAGATACAGCTTTAGAGAAAAGTCAAGTGATTTCCTATAATGATCAAGAGATACAATTAGCTTCAGATGTACCTTTTGAGTACTAAAAAACAACCGTCTTACTTAGACGGTTGTTTTTTTGTGGAGTAACATCCAAACATCTTTACTAGAAACAGGTTTGCTAAAGAGGAATCCTTGAATATGGTCACAGTTTTGTTCATGTAAAAACTTCCATTGTTCTTCTGTTTCTACACCTTCCGCAATAACCTCTAAATTTAATTCTTTCGATAGCTTAATAATGGAAGCGATAATCGCTTCTTCTAAAGGGCTATTTGTAATTCCACAAATAAATTCTCGAGCAATTTTTAATGTATTGATTGGATATTTCGTTAAATAAGCTAAAGAACTATAACCAGTTCCAAAATCATCAATTGAAATTTGAATACCGAGATTTTGAAGTTCTTCTAGTTTAGCAATTACAGAATGATTTTGATTAATCGCGATACTTTCCGTAATCTCAATATCTAGTGCTTCCGGTTTTAGTTCGGTTTCTTCCAAGACTTTTGAAATAGTTGGGATTAAATCTGAACGGTTAAATTGAACAACAGATAAATTCACACCAACCTTTAAGTGAGAAAACCCTTGGTTATGCCACTTCTTTGCTTCTAAGCAGGCTGTACGTAAGATCCAATTACCAAGTTCAATAATAAATCCTGTCTCCTCTGCTAGAGGGATGAATTGGGCAGGTGATACAATTCCGAGTTTTGGGTGTTTCCAACGAATTAACGCCTCGAAACCGATAATTTGTTTTGTTTTTGTGTTTACTTGTGGCTGGTATTCAAGGAAAAATTCATTTTGTTGTAGTGCTTTTGAAAGCTCACCTTCTAGGAAGTGTATTTCATTTTGCGCAATACTCATTTCTTTTGAGAAGAAAACGAATCTGTTTTTTCCATTTGCTTTTGCTCGATACATAGCCATATCTGCATTTTTCATTAATTCGGTTACATCGGTTCCATAGTCAGGGTACATTGCAATTCCGATACTCGGTGTAACAGAAAGTTCTTCATCTTTAATAAAGTAAGGCTTATTTAAGATAGTTAAAATTTGTTCAGCTATAAAAGAAGCACTTTTTTCAGAGTACATATCTGGTAATAGAATCGTAAATTCATCTCCGCCTTGGCGGGCAACGATATCTTTTGAACGTAAACATCCACGTAATCTTTTTGCTACTTCAATTAATAATAAATCCCCGACATCATGGCCGAGTCGATCGTTAATTTTTTTAAATCGATCTAGGTCGAGGAACATAACCGCAACGTCATTAGTGTTGTTTTGAGCTAGATTTAAAATCGTTTTTAAATCTTTTTCGAATTTCCGTCGATTCGGTAGTCCTGTAAGTGCATCATGGAAAGCCATATGCTCTACTTGCTTTTGTTTTTCATATAAAGTTGTAATATCACGTGCTATACCAAACATCCCAACAACTTCTTTATTTATAAAAATAGGGATGAATGTAATGTGAAGGTGATAATAATAGCCTTCTTTTTCTTTTGTACGAATTTCTAGAGTTTGTGGTCTACCTTCTTTTGTAATTTGTAAAGATTTCTTCAATAATTCATGATCTTGTGGATCAATGAAGTGTTGAAGAGAATAGCTTGTTACTTCACAATAATAGGCTGTAAATAAACTTTCACAAGCCTTATTAGATTGTTGAAAAATCCCGTTCATATTTAAAGAAAAAACAGCATCAGGATGATCTTCGAATAAAGATTTATAACGTTGTTCACTTTTTGATAGGGCAGATACGCCTTCTTCAACTTCATCTTCTAGTTGTGTAGTCAACTGTTCATACGTATCGATTAATACTTGATTATCTTTCCACATGTAAAGTTGTCGTAGGAATAATAATACTAGTGATAATACTAGACCGATTAGCATGAACTTATCATCCCAAGGTTGAATAACAACAAAGGAAAAAGTAATGATTATACTAAAATAAGGTAATATAAAGCGTACATAATCGAATCGATAATATTTCGTTTTCGTTTCATGTTGCATTGGTTTATCCAAAATGTACAGTATGGACGATAAACCGATTAGTAAAATCGAAGCAGTATGTATTAAATAAGAGACTTCAGAAGAAGTTCCCATTCCCATTTTTAATTGGAATAGGTGTATATATCCGTATGCAAGTATGATAGTAAAGCCAATAATTAATGAGATTCTACTAGAAGAATACCGTTCTCTTCTATATAGGCTAATAACGGCGTAAATTACTAATGATTGTGCGATAAAATACCCAATCAAAATCCACGTGTCCTTTGTTAACATACGAAAGCTTGAAATATCTAAAATAAAGGTTAAGGTAAAATAAATATTCATAATAATAATGAATATGCTATCGAATGAAAATTGAGCAAGACCCCTAATGGAGTAATGTTTTATAAACTTTATAGCAAAGCCAGAAAAAAGCAAAATATATTGTATGATGAAAAAAGGTAGTGATTCATATGAGAATATAACTTGATCATAAATAGAAAGTGAATGAAGAAATAAAGTTATTTCCATAATTAGTCCACATATGCAAGTACATAGTAGTAAAACCCAAAATAGTTTATCACCGCGCTTCATTTTTTTAATTGCTTTATATAAGCAATAGCAAGAAAAGAGTGCAGCAAAACAAAATAAGAAGAGAATTCCAATTTCTTTTATATTTAAATCCTTAGGGATAAGGAATATCCAAAGAGAAAATATAATTATATACATCATGACAAATTGTACATATTTTTTTTGATTAATCATATTATGACTCCGTTTCAATAAGGTTGAATCTCAGGGGAAAATGCTAATCTAAATAATAGCATACAAACGGGGATGTTTTTTACTATAAAAATTACTTTTTTTTGAAAAAAATAGCGCAACGTTACAATTTACCATTGTAACGTTGCGCCATTTTTTCTTTTTATCCCTCTTATAGAAGAGATTTCATCTATTAACTGAAGAAGTGCTAAATCCTTTTGTTTACTTTCAATCATAATATCGAAATCATGATCAATTTTTTTTGTAATGTGTAAAAAGGGTTTAATAAATTCTAAATCAATATAATCTGCGTGGGCCCTAAATTCTTTTTCTGATCTAGGAGAAGAAATATGAACTTTAGGAAGGACATTTGTATGTGACCAAGTTTTAAATATCATAGGAAGCAATTCTTCTAGCGGTTCATTACAAAGGTTCGCTATGTGATGATGATAATCGAAAACGAAAGGGATTTTTTCTTTTTGACAAATGGCCAAAGTTTCAGAAGTTGTATACGTTTTATCGTCATTTTCAAGAGTCATTTGTCCTTTTATATGGTAAGGGAGTTTTTGTATGTTTTCATGAAAACGTTCGATTGCCTTCTCCTTATTTCCATACGCACCACCTACATGGATATTAATGTAGGAAGAATCTGCAATTCCCATAGCATTTAACACATTATAATGATAGGTCATATCTGTAATAGCATTAGTTGTAATATGTGGTTTGTCGCTTGTAAATAGTGTGAATTGGTTGGGATGAAAACTTACGCGTAAATTGTGTTCTTGAATTAATGCTCCTATTTTACGCCATAGTGGAGCAAATATTTGAATGTAATCAAATTCAACTTCAGGATGTGTTGCAAGCGGGACGATAGAAGATGATAAACGATATAATGGAATTTCGTGTGCAATATTGTAATGAAGGATGCGTATTGTGTGTTCTAGATTTTGCAGTGTAACATTATATAATTTATCTTCACGCTCTTGTTTTTTTAGGTTTTTCCAGCTTGTAAATGTCATTGTTTTGGCAGGCGAACAGTCCCATAATGCCGTAGCATGTGAGACATATCCAAATCGAATTATCATATGTGATGCACCTCTTTGGCTCTTGAAATTTCTCTATAAAAAGAACGCGAGTATCGTTCCTATCCATTCCTTTCCTCTATCGATAATGGAGAGGGGGCTGACATCTTCAAAGGAAAGTAATGAGGAGCGTCCCAAATCTTCCTCGAATTTACGTTTTACTTCTTGTATGAAATGTTTATCGTATAAAAGGCAATTGATTTCATGGTTAATATATATACTTCTCATATCGAAATTAGCAGTTCCGATATCACAAGTATGATCGTCTACTATAATAATTTTTGCGTGGAAAAATCCTTGCTGAAAAGCGTAAATATTACAACCAGCTTGTATTAACTTTCGGCAATATGGGAATTTTGCTTCTCGAACGAGGGCGTGATCAGCCTTTTGTGGAACGAGAATAGTTATTTGAACCCCACGTTTTCGCGCTTTTAATAATGCATTCATAATTTTTTTTCCAGGAATAAAATATGGTGTACCGATAAAGAGTTCTTTTTTCGCGCTTTCGATTAAATGTAAAAATGTATTTTGTAAATAGGCACCATCAGTAGGGATGAAACGATGTAGAACGGTCCCTGGCTGTTGCGTAGGAAAATAAAGAGATGAATCTAATAAATTTTGGTCTGTATCGTCGAGCCAATCATGTAAAAATTGTTTTTGTAAATCTTGTATCCCTTCTCCTGTAAGACGTAAATGATAATCTCGCCATAACCCTAACCTTTGATTATGCCCTAAATATTCCTCGCCAATGTTAAATCCACCAATATAACCAATTTTCCCGTCAATAACTGTAATTTTTCTATGGTTTCTTTGATTTGCAGAAAAGAAAGGAAAAGGAAATTTCACTTTATGACAAAATGAAAAAGAGACACCATGTTTTTGTAGGGAGTAAATCGCTTCTTTTGATAAATAATGACTTCCAAACCGGTCGAGTAAAAGTCTTACTTCAATTCCTTCTTGTGCTTTATCGATAAGTAACTTTAAAAACGTACGACTTATATCATCGTTTTTTACAATAAAAAATAAAACGTGCACATGGTGTTTAGCTTGTTTTATATCAGTAAAGAGAGCATCGTATAGATCATTTCCATATGTATAAAGGCGAAAATCACTTTGACGTAAAGGGAAAGAACGAGAACGTACACGCTTTAAATGAACAATTCTCCCATATGAAAGGTCGATTGTAATCCAGAGAGCGCTGCCTAATAACAAGAGAGATAAGAAAAACATAAGTAAATTCCCTCCTTCACGGTCTTTTCACCATCAATTTTTTACAAATCAAAATTTCACTGTATCCCGCTATTTGCGGGCAGTAAGACGCCCACCTAAAGCAAAGAAGTTGGTTGGGATTCGGGCCGCCCGTAAAAGCCCGATTGGTTAGGGCTAATACTTAGTGGGGATGAATAGCTCTCCGCCGATTAAAGTTTCACTTTATAGTTTCACCGAAATAAACAGCTTTATTAAAAAATGTGTTGTTGTATAACAAAAAACTGTTGACTGAATGCTCACTCATTATATAATGGGAATAGGGGATATAATTCAGAAAATTATATATTTTCGAAGATTCTAAAAAAGAAAGAGAGCTTACAAAGAGAGGGGTAGCATAAAATGAATAGCTTACTAATCATTAATTGGCTGGCTGCCATTGCTGTTATTGCTTATGCGGGGTATTTGTTTGTATATCTTATACGAACAAGGATGGCCTACATACAATTAGGAAAAAAGATCGAATTTGACCGTCGTTTTAAAGAGCGTTGGGATCTTCTTAAGGTCAATGTTTTCGGTCAGAAAAAGCTGCTGAAAGATAAAAAGAGCGGCATCATTCACGTTATGTTCTTTTACGGATTTATTCTTGTCCAATTTGGAGCAATTGACTTCGTTTGGAAAGGACTTGCACCAGGATCGCATCTTCCACTTGGACCACTATACCCTGCATTTACATTCTTCCAGGAAATTGTCACACTCGTTATTTTAATTGCAGTCTTTTGGGCTTTTCATAGACGCTATGTTGAAAAGCTTGTTCGTTTGAAACGTAATTTCAAATCAGGTCTTGTTCTTATCTTTATTGGTGGCTTAATGATTTCTGTGCTACTTGGTAATGGGATGGGAATTATATGGCACGGCGAGGAGCTTTCATGGAGTGAACCTATCGCTTCTGCAATCGCTTACGTTTTCTCGGGATTAAATGAAACCGTAGCCATTTCAGTGTTCTATTTCTCTTGGTGGGTGCATTTACTAATTTTGTTAACGTTTTTAGTTTATGTTCCACAATCAAAACATGCGCATTTAATTGCTGGACCAGTTAACGTATTTTTTGGTCGTCTTTCAAATCCAGGAAAACTTGAAAAAATCGATTTTGAAGATGAAACGCAAGAAACATTCGGTGTTGGTAAAATTGAAGACTTTAGACAAAATCAACTTATCGACTTATATTCCTGCGTCGAATGTGGTCGTTGTACAAATATGTGTCCGGCAACAGGAACAGGGAAAATGTTATCACCGATGGATTTAATTTTAAAACTTCGTGATCATTTAACTGATAAAGGAGCAGCGGTAACATCAAAAGCACCGTGGGTTCCAGTTGTTGCTTTTAATAATACACAAGGAAATCAGTTAGCGATGATGGCAGCTGGAAAAGGACAACAAGAATCAGCGGCTACAGCGCTAGCGTACGACCCAAGTTTAATCGGAGACGTTATTACAGAAGAAGAGATTTGGGCATGTACAACGTGTCGTAACTGTGAGGACCAGTGCCCAGTTATGAATGAGCATGTTGACAAAATTATTGATTTACGCCGCTATCTCGTTTTAACAGAAGGAAAAATGGACGCGGAAGCGCAGCGTGCAATGACAAACATTGAGCGTCAAGGTAATCCGTGGGGACTGAACCGTAAAGAGCGTGAAACATGGCGCCAAGGTGACGATGAAGTAACAGTTCCAACTGTAAAGGAGAAATCAAAAGCTGGCGAAGAGTTTGAATACTTATTCTGGGTTGGATCAATGGGTTCGTATGACAATCGCAGTCAGAAGATTGCGATATCATTTGCGAAGCTAATGAACGAAGCAGGCATTTCATTCGCAATTCTTGGTAATAAGGAAAAGAACTCTGGTGATACACCGCGCCGCCTTGGAAATGAATTTGTATTCCAGGAAATGGCGACTAAAAATATTGAAGAATTTGAAAAAGCAGGAGTGAAGAAAATCGTTACGATTGACCCTCATGCTTATAACACTTTTAAAAATGAGTACCCGGACTTTGGCTTACAAGCAGAAGTCTATCATCATACAGAATTACTAGCCCAGTGGGTGAAGGAAGGTCGTTTAAAACCTGTCCATTCTATTGAAGAGACAGTTACGTACCATGATTCCTGTTACTTAGGAAGATACAACGAAGTATACGAAGCACCGCGCGATATTCTAAAAGCAATTCCAGGTGTAAACCTTGTAGAAATGGCGCGTAACCGTGAAACGGGAATGTGCTGTGGTGCGGGTGGCGGCCTAATGTGGATGGAAGAAACGACAGGTTCTCGTATTAACGTTGCTCGTACAGAACAAGCGCTAGCTGTACAGCCGTCAATTATCGGTACAGGATGCCCGTATTGCTTAACGATGATTAGTGACGGCACGAAAGCGAAAGAAGTTGAAGAAACAGTTCAAACTTTGGACGTAACAGAGATTTTAGAACGCTCAGTTATCGGACAGAAGAAAGAAGCAATGTAGTTTGTAGGAATGCATTCAAATTTAGAAAGAGGTGCAATAATTGCACCTCTTCTAGGCGCAAGGATACCGAGCGAGCGCTCGGTGCTAAAAAAAGAAATGGGGGAAAGAAACATGAGTAAAACAGTTATTTTAAGTGCTGCAAGAACACCGGTTGGAAAATTTGGAGGAACTTTAAAAGACGTGAAAGCAACAGAGCTTGGAGGAATCGCAATTAAGGCAGCGCTTGAAAGGGCGAATGTTTCCGCTAGTGATGTTGAAGAAGTTATATTTGGAACGGTTATCCAAGGAGGGCAAGGACAAATTCCATCACGCCAAGCAGCAAGAGCGGCCGGCATTCCTTGGGAAGTGCAGACAGAAACAGTAAATAAAGTTTGTGCATCAGGGCTTCGCGCAGTTACGTTAGCAGATCAAATTATTCGCACTGGTGACCAATCACTGATTGTAGCTGGTGGAATGGAATCGATGAGTAACAGCCCTTACATTTTACGAGGGGCAAGATGGGGATACAGAATGGGTAACAACGAAGTTATCGATTTAAACGTTGCAGACGGTTTAACGTGCGCATTTTCAGGTATACACATGGGTGTTTATGGCGGAGAAGTTGCGAAGGAAGATGGAATCTCTCGCGAAGCACAAGATGAATGGGCATATCGTAGCCATCAACGTGCGGTTTCGGCACATAAAGAAGGGCGTTTTGAAGAGGAGATTGTACCAGTAACAATTCAGCAAAGAAAAGGCGATCCTATCGTCGTGGCTAAGGATGAGGCGCCACGCGCGGATACAACGATTGAAAAATTAGCGAAATTAAAGCCTGTATTTGATAAGACGTCAGCGGTGACAGCAGGTAATGCTCCGGGACTAAATGATGGCGGTGCTGCACTTGTATTAATGAGCGAGGACAGAGCGAAGCAAGAAGGAAGAAAACCATTAGCGACAATTTTGGCGCATACGGCGATTGCGGTAGAATCGAAGGATTTCCCAAGAACACCAGGTTATGCAATTAATGAATTGCTGAAAAAGACAGGTAAGACAATTGAAGAAATCGATTTATTTGAGATTAATGAAGCTTTTGCAGCGGTAGCAATTGCAAGTACAGAAATCGCAGGGATCGATCCGGAAAAATTGAATGTAAATGGCGGTGCTGTAGCAATGGGGCATCCAATTGGAGCGAGCGGAGCACGTATTATCGTTACACTTATCCATGCACTAAAGCAGCGCGGCGGCGGAATTGGAATTGCTTCTATTTGTAGCGGTGGCGGTCAAGGTGATGCAGTGATGATTGAAGTTCACTAATTAAGATTAGAAGATATATAGTTTATTAACAATTAAGGGGGAAGAAAAAATGAGTGTACAAAAGATTGTTGTAATTGGTGCAGGGCAAATGGGTTCAGGTATCGCACAAGTGTGTGCAATGGCAGGCTATGATGTGAAAGTGCAAGATTTAAAGCAAGAGCAATTAGATAGAGGGCTAGCTGTTATTTCGAAAAATTTAGCCCGCCAAGTAGAAAAAGGCCGTATGAAGGAAGAAGAGAAAGATGCGACTTTAAATCGTCTTACATGGACGCTCGATTTAAATAGTGTCAAAGAAGCTGATCTTATTATTGAAGCAGCTGTTGAAAAAATGGATATTAAAAAGAAAATTTTTGCGAATTTAGATGAAATCGCTCCAGAACACGCAATTTTAGCGACGAATACGTCATCGTTACCAATTACGGAAATTGCAGCGGTAACGAAACGTCCTGAGAAAGTAATCGGCATGCACTTTATGAATCCGGTTCCAGTTATGAAACTCGTTGAAATTATTCGTGGTTTAGCTACAGATGATGCAGTGTACGAAACGATTGAGGATATTACGAAAAAAATCGGGAAAGTGCCAGTTGAAGTAAATGATTTCCCAGGGTTTGTATCGAACCGTATTTTATTACCGATGATTAACGAAGCGATTTATGCGTTATACGAAGGAGTAGCGACGAAAGAAGCGATTGATGACGTAATGAAGCTCGGTATGAACCATCCGATGGGACCACTTACGTTAGCTGACTTTATCGGTTTAGATACGTGTTTATACATTATGGAAGTGTTGCATGAAGGATTAGGAGATAGTAAATATCGCCCATGTCCATTATTACGTAAGTATGTGAATGCAGGATGGTTAGGACGTAAAACGGGTCGTGGTTTCTACGTTTACGAATAAAGGCCTCCCTTTATTGAAGTAGTGGTCTTACCAGATTGTTAAAAAGATATATAGCAAACGGAGGCGAAGTACATGAATTTTCATTTTACTGAAGAGCAACAAATGATGAGGAAAATGGTTCGAGATTTTGCACAGAAGGAAATAGCACCCTTTGTTCCTAGTATGGAACAAGGGGTGTTCCCGAAAGAGATTTTGCAAAAGATGGGTGAGCTTGGACTAATGGGTATTCCAGCGCCTGCAAAATATGGCGGGGCAGAAATGGATTTTATTTCTTACATTCTAGCAATTGAGGAAATTTCAAAGGTAAGTGCAACGGTTGGTGTAATTTTAGCTGTACATACGTCAGTTGGAATGAATCCGATTTTATACTTTGGAACAGAAGAACAGAAGCAGAAATATGTTTCTAAATTGGCGACTGGTGAGTATTTAGGCGCATTTGCTCTAACAGAACCGAATGCAGGATCAGATGCAGGTAGTTTGAAATCAAGAGCTGTAAAGAAAGACGATCACTACATCATTAATGGATCGAAAGTCTTTATTACAAATGGTGGTGAAGCAAGTACATATATCGTCTTCGCGTCTACAAATCCAGATGCGGGGAAAAGCGGGATTTCAGCATTTATAGTAGAGAAAGATACACCAGGCTTAATCATTGGAAAAGATGAGCATAAGATGGGTCTTCTTGGTTCTCGTACAGTGCAACTTACGTTTGAAGATATGAAAGTGCCGGCCGAGAATTTACTTGGCGAAGAAGGACAAGGATTTAAGGTGGCAATGGCGAATTTAGATGTTGGGCGAATTGGAATCGGAGCGCAAGCATTAGGAATCGCGGAAGCGGCGCTTTCATGTGCGATTGATTATGCGAAAGAGCGTGAGCAATTCGGAAAGCCAATTGCGGCGCAGCAAGGACTCGGATTCAAACTTGCAGATATGGCAACAAGTGTAGAAGCATCGCGATTACTTGTATACAGAGCAGCATCGCTAAGAGCACAAGGATTACCATGCGGTAAAGAGGCTTCTATCGCGAAATTATTTGCTTCTAAGACGGCTGTTGAAGTTGCGATTGAAGCGGTGCAAGTATTTGGTGGTTATGGTTATACGAAAGATTATCCAGTAGAAAGATTTTTCCGTGATGCGAAGATCACACAAATATACGAAGGAACGAGCGAAATACAAAAGCTTGTAATTAGTCGAGCTTTATAAAAAGGCAGAGGGGGAGACGGGAATGCATTTTAAATTATCAGAAGAACATGAAATGATAAGAAAAATGGTTCGGGATTTTGCAAGGAATGAAGTAGCACCGACAGCAGCTGAACGTGATGAGGAAGAAAGGTTTGATCGCGCTTTATTTGATCAAATGGCAGAGCTTGGTTTAACCGGTATTCCGTGGCCTGAAGAATACGGCGGAATTGGAAGCGATTACTTGGCGTATGTAATTGCCGTTGAAGAATTATCCCGCGTTTGTGCTTCTACAGGTGTAACGTTGTCTGCACATACTTCACTTGCTGGATGGCCAATTTTTAAATTTGGAACGGAAGAGCAAAAACAAAAGTTTTTGCGCCCAATGGCTGAAGGGAAGAAAATTGGTGCATATGGCTTAACAGAACCAAGCTCTGGATCAGATGCTGGTGGAATGAGGACGACTGCAAAACGAGATGGAGACCATTACATTTTAAATGGTTCGAAAATCTTTATTACAAATGGCGGTATTGCTGATATTTATGTTGTTTTTGCATTAACAGATCCTGATTCGAAGCAGCGCGGCACGAGTGCATTTATTGTGGAGAGTGATACGCTAGGATTTTCGGTTGGGAAGAAGGAAAGTAAGCTAGGGATTCGTTCTTCGCCAACAACTGAAATTATATTTGAAGACTGCCGTATTCCTGTAGAGAATTTACTAGGGGAAGAGGGCCAAGGATTTAAAGTTGCGATGCAGACATTAGATGGCGGCCGTAATGGTATTGCGGCACAAGCAGTCGGTATTGCACAATCCGCTTTAGATGCTTCTGTAGAATATGCAAGAGAACGTCATCAGTTTGGGAAGCCAATTGCAGCGCAACAAGGAATTGGCTTTAAACTTGCGGATATGGCAACGGATGTAGAGGCAGCGCGTCTTTTAACATATCAAGCGGCTTGGCTTGAATCCGAAGGGCTTCCGTATGGGAAAGAGTCAGCGATGTCAAAAGTATTTGCAGGTGATACAGCGATGAAGGTAACGACTGAAGCGGTACAAGTATTTGGTGGTTATGGTTATACGAAAGATTATCCAGTAGAGCGTTATATGCGCGATGCAAAGATTACACAAATATATGAGGGAACACAAGAGATTCAAAGGCTTGTAATTTCTCGTATGTTAACGAAGTAGGAACGAAAGCGTAGGTATTTTCCTACGCTTTTTACTTCCAAAAATAATAGAGAGAGGTGAAGGGATGGTTAAACATAATGTACATGCGTCAGTGAAAGATGAAAAATTAGTTGCGTTAAGACGTGAACAAATGATTAAAGGTGCGGTGCAGCTGTTTAAGCAAAAAGGATTCCCGCGTACAACAACGAGAGAAATTGCGAAAGCGGCTGGATTTAGTATCGGAACACTTTATGAGTATATTCGCACAAAAGATGATGTATTATATTTAGTTTGTGATAGTATTTATGAACATGTAAAAGAGCGGTTAGAGGAAGTAGTGTGTACAGAGAAGGGAAGTATAGAAAGCTTAAAGATAGCGATAATGAATTATTTTAAAGTGATGGATGAATTGCAAGAAGAAGTATTAATTATGTATCAAGAGGTACGTTTTTTACCGAAAGAATCACTCCCATATGTATTAGAAAAAGAGTTTCAAATGGTCGGGATGTTTGAGGATATTTTAGAGCAGTGTACGGAAAATGGGACATTTACACTAAATAAAAAGGAGATACAGCTTCTTGCACATAATATTTTCATACAAGGACAAATGTGGGGATTTAGACGTTGGGCCCTGCAAAAACTGTATACTCTCGAAGAATATACAGAAATGCAAATTAGGTATGTACTGCAAGGAGCACATATGTCTCCGAAATAAAGAATGGACAAATTATAATTTTATTGCCCGTAAATAGCGGGATAAAAGTTTCCCGTTTTTTTTGTAGCATATTTGTGCGACTTTTGTTTATAATGAATAGTATGGATTTTTTTAAGCAGACCGTTATATATAAGCTTATATTTGAAGAAAGGAAGTGCCGCATAAGTGGGTTTTAAGCAATATTCACCAGAAGAGCTAAAAGAATGTTCAATGATTGAAGTTGTACATAGTGTTTTAGGGAATAAAAGACAAGCAACGACATTCAACGAGTTGGTTCAAGAAATCGCTCAAGTGCTGGGACTATCTCAAGGGCAAGTTAATACGAAACTCGCACAATTTTATACAGATTTAAACATCGATGGACGTTTCATTAATTTAGGAGAAAATCGTTGGGGGCTACGTAGCTGGTACCCATATGAGCAAATTGATGAAGAAATTCTGCCTCAGCCAAAACCGAAGAAGAAACGCAAAGTTGAAGAAGACGGTTTTGACGACTACATTGAAGAAGATGATGTAGAAGAAGAAGAAGCAGAAGAAGTAGAAGAAGATGTAGTAGATTTGGACAAAGTTCTTGAAGACGAAGACGCAGACGATGAAGATGATGATCTTGATGATTTAGAAGAAGATAATGAAGACTTCGCAGAAGAAGAACTTGAGTATGATGAAACTGAAGAAGAAGAAGAGGAAGAGCGGTAGTTCTTGACTTTTCATTATCGTCCATGTAGAATCATTTTTGGGCTCTTTAAAAAAAGACGATAATACTTTTAAAGTGTAAATATAAAAGAAAATTGCTCCCTACTTATTACTTTATGTGATGAGGGGAGCAATTTTCTTTTTTGTTTTTTGTTTAGAAAATAAAAAGAGCCTAACAATAAGATAGATACAGTGTTATCTACATACGTTGCGCTTTGCAACGGTGATTATATAACAACGAAGTAGAAGGGAGTATTTTCATGACTAAGTATATTTTTGTAACAGGCGGTGTAGTATCGTCTTTAGGTAAAGGTATTACAGCAGCATCTCTTGGAAGACTTTTAAAGAATCGTGGTTTAAACGTAACTATTCAAAAGTTTGATCCATACATTAACGTAGACCCAGGGACTATGAGCCCCTACCAACACGGTGAGGTATTCGTAACAGATGATGGTGCAGAAACGGACTTAGACCTAGGTCACTATGAGCGTTTTATCGACATCAACTTAAACAAATACAGCAACGTAACAACAGGTAAAATTTACTCTTCAGTTCTTCAAAAAGAGCGTCGTGGTGAATATTTAGGAGGAACAGTTCAAGTTATTCCTCACATTACTAACGAAATTAAAGAACGTGTATATCGTTCTGGTCGCGAAACAAATGCCGACGTTGTTATTACAGAAATCGGTGGAACTGTTGGTGATATCGAGTCTTTACCATTCTTAGAAGCAATTCGTCAAATTAAGAGCGACATCGGTCGTGACAATGTAATGTACATTCACTGTACGTTAATCCCGTACTTAAAAGCAGCGGGTGAAATGAAAACAAAACCAACGCAACATAGCGTTAAAGAGCTTCGCAGCTTAGGTATTCAACCAAATATTATCGTTGTTCGTACAGAACTACCTGTTTCTCAGGACATGAAAGACAAGCTTGCATTATTCTGTGACATCGATACAAAAGCAGTTATCGAAGCACGCGATGCAGATACTTTATATGCGGTTCCATTATCTCTTCAAGAACAAAACATGGACCAAATCGTTTGTGATCACTTGAAGTTAGACAATCCAGCTGCAGATATGACAGATTGGACTGCGCTAGTTAATAAAGTACGTAACCTTTCTAAGAAAACAAAAATCGCTCTTGTTGGTAAATACGTAGAGCTTCAAGATGCATACATTTCTGTTGTAGAAGCGCTTCGTCATGCAGGTTATTCATTCGACACAGATGTAGAAGTAAAATGGGTAAATGCTGAGCACGTAACAGCAGAGAACGTAAAAGAATTAGTTGGCGACACAGATGGTATCCTTGTACCAGGTGGCTTCGGCGATCGTGGTGTAGAAGGTAAAATCGTTGCAATTCAATATGCTCGTGAAAACAAAGTTCCATTCTTAGGAATTTGCCTAGGTATGCAACTTGCATCAATCGAATTTGCACGTAACGTATTAGGATTAGAAGGAGCTAACTCTTCTGAAATTAATCCTGACACACCTTATGCAATTATCGATTTATTACCAGAACAAAAAGATGTAGAAGATTTAGGTGGTACACTTCGTCTTGGTCTATATCCATGTAAGCTTGCTGAAGAAACAAATGCTTACAATGCTTACAATGAGCCGGTTGTATATGAGCGTCATCGTCATCGTTATGAGTTCAACAATCAATTCCGTCCAGATATGGAAAAAGCAGGATTTGTATTCTCTGGTACAAGCCCAGACGGTCGTCTAGTGGAAATTATTGAATTACAAGATCACCCTTGGTTCGTGGCAGCACAGTTCCATCCAGAACTTGTATCTCGTCCAAACCGTCCACAACCATTGTTCCATGACTTCGTAAGTGCTTCTATTACGAATAAAGAGAGCAAGTAATAAAAAAAAGCGCCTGAAATAGGGCGCTTTTTTTAATATTCGTTTAACATTTCATCAATTGTAAATTTCAATCCGTGATAAGCAAATAAAGCTATAATTAAACTTGGGAACCCATAGCGGTTACCTTCATCATCTGGAATAAGACCTTTTAACAGCTTTGTATCAATATGTACATCTGTATATTGTTCCAGTGATTCAACACCTTCTTGAATAGCCGAGATTCCAACGATAGATTGGCCTTCTTCATGAAGTTTTTTCGCGGTTTTTATAATTTCTTCATCTGTCGAAAAACGACTAATAAGAAGTACGCGGTCCGCAGAAGTCACTGCCGCCGGTTCACCGTTTTCTATTAAACGTTTTGCTTGTTTCATTGGTTCGGCGCCAAATAATGCTTCTGAAAAAATACCTTCCATTTCGTTTGTACCATGCAAGTAAATGAAGCCGTCGCCAACTAACGCCTGGGCAAGTAGACGAGCGCTATCTTCTATATTCAATTCCTCTTTTTGAGAAATTCGAGAGAAATATCCACTTAATTGAGTCGAGAAAATTTTTAACATGTTGTTGCTCCTTTCTTTCGTGTTAGCTGGTTCTCATTATAGCTTATTTTTTTTGGAAAGGGGAAATAGTAGGGTGGCATAACAAAATAGGAAACGGTAAAATAAGAAAGAATAGGAAGGGATTTGGCAAAGAGTAGCGAAAATAAACCGATAAGATATAAGAAGCTTTAAATCTTGTACTTACACAGAAAGGTTGGGAGTTATGGAAGGGAAAATTTTAATCGTTGATGATCAATATGGCATTCGTGTTTTATTGCATGAAGTGTTCCAAAAAGAAGGTTATCAGACGTTCCAAGCAGCGAATGGATTTCAAGCTTTAGATATCGTGAAAAAAGATAATCCGGATTTAGTAGTGTTAGATATGAAAATCCCAGGTATGGATGGTATAGAGATTTTAAAACATGTAAAAGAAATTGATGAGAGTATTAAAGTGATTTTAATGACTGCTTATGGAGAATTGGATATGATTCAAGAAGCGAAAGATTTAGGAGCTTTAATGCACTTTGCTAAACCGTTTGATATTGATGAGATTCGTCAAGCAGTGAGAGATCAGCTTGCTGTAGAGGCGTAAAAAATGAATTTTTTATAAAAAATATGGAAAAAAGCGTTTACATGGACTATTGAGCAGGTGAATACAGTTGAGTTTTTGAGTACAAGTTGTTATCCTATTGAGTGTAGAAAGAAGTCCGGTATGTAAATATACATATTTTACCTTATTCTGGTCATACTACCAGCGATAAGAATTTATCGGATACAAAAAACGTTTTTTAGGAGGATTCACCATGCCTTTAGTTTCTATGAAAGAAATGCTAAACACAGCACTAGAAGGAAAATACGCAGTTGGTCAATTCAACATGAACAACTTAGAGTGGACTCAAGCTATCTTAGCTGCTGCGGAAGAAGAAAAATCTCCTGTAATCTTAGGTGTATCTGAGGGTGCAGCTCGTCATATGACTGGTTTCAAAACAGTTGTAGCTATGGTTAAAGCTTTAATCGAAGAAATGAACATTTCTGTTCCTGTAGCGATTCACCTTGACCATGGTTCAAGCTTCGAAAAATGTAAAGAAGCAATTGATGCAGGTTTCACATCTGTAATGATCGACGCTTCTCACCACCCATTCGATGAAAACGTTGAAACTACTAAAAAAGTGGTAGAATACGCACACGCTCGTAACGTATCTGTTGAAGCTGAGCTTGGAACAGTTGGCGGACAAGAAGACGACATCATCGCTGAAGGCGTAATTTACGCTGATCCAGCAGAGTGTAAGCACCTTGTTGAAGCAACAGGTATCGATTGCCTAGCTCCAGCTTTAGGTTCTGTACACGGTCCTTACAAAGGTGAGCCTAACTTAGGATTCGCTGAAATGGAACAAGTTCGCGACTTCACTGGCGTACCTTTAGTATTACACGGTGGTACTGGTATCCCAACTGCTGATATCGTAAAAGCTATTTCTTTAGGTACTTCAAAAATTAACGTAAACACTGAGAACCAAATTGAGTTTACAAAAGCTGTTCGTGAAGCATTAAACAAAGACCAAGAAGTTTACGATCCTCGTAAATATATTGGACCTGGCCGCGACGCTATCAAAGCAACTGTTGCTGGTAAAATGCGTGAGTTCGGTTCTAACGGTAAAGCGTAAGAATAAAATTCCGTTTTGGAAACCGTCTAGTCTTTTAGACGGTTTCCTTTCGTTGTATAATGAAAGCGCGAACAAGTCTAAAGATTTTATAAAGTGAATTTTTGGTTTGCGAATATAGAAAATAATGTGCATAGTCCTATTAATAAATGTGGTAAGTATCTGAATTGAGTAATTTGATTCGATGAATAGTTAATCTTCATCTATTTGTACAGCAGGGGAGCTACAGGTGATGGTTTTCTACTTATTGAGTTTCAGGATGGAAAGAGTGATTGAGATTCTTAAGGGGGAATCTTCTACTTCTTATAAAGAAGTAGAAGATAAATACATTCACAAGAAGGGAGCTCAATATGGAAAAGTTGCTAATTGAAGGCGGAAGAGCTTTAAATGGAACGATTCGTGTGAGTGGTGCAAAGAACAGTGCTGTTGCACTAATTCCAGCGACAATTTTAGCAGATACTCCAGTAACTATTGGCGGTGTTCCTAATATTTCGGACGTGAAAATGTTAGGAGACTTACTAGAGGAAATTGGAGGGAAAGTAACTTATGGGCAGGAAGAAGAGATGGTAGTCGATCCTTCTAACATGGTTGCGATGCCTTTACCAAATGGAAAAGTGAAAAAATTGCGCGCCTCTTATTATTTAATGGGTGCAATGCTTGGCCGTTTTAAAAAAGCTGTTATTGGGCTTCCAGGTGGATGTCATTTAGGGCCACGACCGATTGATCAGCATATTAAAGGGTTTGAAGCGTTAGGGGCATATGTTACAAATGAACAAGGTGCCATTTATTTAAGAGCAGACGAACTACGTGGGGCACGTATTTATTTAGATGTTGTTAGTGTAGGAGCTACGATTAATATTATGCTAGCGGCTGTACGAGCGAAAGGTAGAACTGTTATTGAAAATGCAGCGAAAGAACCAGAGATTATTGATGTAGCTACATTGTTAACGAGTATGGGAGCACGTATTAAAGGTGCTGGTACAGACGTAATCCGAATTGATGGTGTGGATTCACTGCACGGTTGTCACCACACTATTATTCCAGACCGTATTGAAGCTGGTACGTATATGATTTTAGGAGCAGCATCAGGAGGAGAAGTAACAGTTGATAATGTTATTCCTCAGCATTTAGAATCCGTTACGGCGAAGCTAAGAGAAGCTGGTGTTCAAATTGAAACGAACGATGACCAAATTACAGTGAACGGCAATAGAAGGTTAAAAGTAGTTGATGTAAAAACGCTTGTATATCCAGGGTTTCCAACAGATTTACAACAGCCGTTTACAACGCTTTTAACAAAAGCGCATGGAACAGGAGTTGTAACTGATACAATTTACAGCGCACGTTTCAAGCATATTGATGAATTACGCCGTATGAACGCGCAAATTAAAGTAGAAGGCCGTTCAGCAATTGTGACTGGACCGGTTTTATTGCAAGGTGCGAAGGTGAAAGCGAGTGACCTACGAGCTGGTGCATCCCTTGTTATTGCGGGTTTAATGGCAGATGGCATTACAGAAGTAACGGGACTTGATCATATTGATCGAGGTTACGAAAATATAGTAGACAAGCTTAAAGGGCTTGGTGCAAACATTTGGCGAGAACAAATGACAAAGCAAGAAATTGAAGAAATGAAGAATGCATAAAGTGAAACTTTAATCAGTATGGGCTACCCCACGCTGATTATTAACCCTCACCAATCGGGATAAGGTGGTGATACTTCCGTTAATGGGGAGCGAAGAATCACTACTAACGGAAGTACACTTTATAGAAAAACAAGGTTCACAAAATACGGCAGAAATATAAAGACTTAAAGGAGAGGGATTATCGTGGAAAGAAGTTTATCTATGGAGTTAGTACGTGTAACAGAGGCTGCAGCATTATCATCAGCGCGTTGGATGGGGCGCGGAAAAAAAGATGAGGCAGATGGTGCAGCAACATCAGCTATGCGTGATGTATTTGATACAATTCCGATGAAAGGTACAGTTGTAATTGGCGAAGGTGAAATGGATGAAGCGCCAATGCTATATATCGGAGAGAAGTTGGGTACAGGATATGGACCACGCGTAGACGTTGCAGTTGATCCTTTAGAAGGGACAAATATCGTAGCAGCTGGCGGATGGAATGCGCTTGCTGTTATTGCAATTGCAGATCACGGCAATTTGTTACATGCTCCTGACATGTACATGGATAAAATAGCGGTTGGTCCAGAAGCAGTTGGTGCAGTTGATATTGACGCACCTATTATCGACAACTTACGTGCAGTGGCGAAAGCGAAAAATAAAGATATCGAAGATGTTGTAGCGACAGTTTTAAACCGTCCACGTCATCAAGCAATTATCGAAGAAATTCGTAAAGCTGGTGCTCGTATTAAATTAATTAACGATGGAGATGTAGCTGGAGCAATCAATACAGCATTTGACCGTACTGGTGTAGATATTCTATTCGGTTCTGGTGGAGCACCTGAAGGTGTATTAGCTGCGGTCGCATTAAAATGCTTAGGTGGAGAAATTCACGGGAAGCTCTTACCTCAAAACGAAGCTGAACTAGCTCGTTGTAAAAGAATGGGTATTGAAGATATCAATCGTATCCTTCGTATGGAAGATTTAGTAAAAGGTGACGATGCAATCTTTGCAGCAACAGGTGTAACAGACGGAGAACTATTACGAGGCGTTCAATTTAAAGGTAGCGTTGGAACAACACAATCCCTTGTTATGCGTGCAAAATCAGGCACAGTACGCTTCGTAGACGGCCGCCATAGCTTAAATAAAAAACCGAATTTGGTTATTAAATAAAAAGCGTAAGCAGCTCGTTCAGAATGGGAGGGGGATGGAGCTTCTGACGTAGAGGCGCTTTTTGCCTCGCAGGAAGAAGTGAAGCCACCGACCATTCTAGCTGCTGAAGCTGGATTAAATAAAAAGCGTAAGCGGCTCGTTTAGAATCGCAGGACACTTCAAGCTCTCGACCTTGAAGCGCTCTTTGCTTCGAGTGAGAGAGCGAAATGACCGGAGATTCTAGCCGCCGGAACTGGATTAAATACAAGCAGAAATACCTTATCTATTCTGCCTTAAAATCAGGTGAGTAGAAAAAAGAAAGAAATATGAAAAGGCGAAGACAAATTTTCTTGTCTTCGCTTCTTGTATTTGTGTTTCAACGTATTGATTAAAACTAGATAAAAGGGTTACAATAGTGAATATTATCCTACTTGAACTTATTGCCTTTCATTATTATTTATTTGCCTTCCGTATTTTTCCCTTTACCCATGTGAAAAGAGAATAAAGTTAAAGTGTGGTGTCTGAATGAATTTGTCAATTGCAGCATTAGAAAACATGAAATTAAAAGAGTTATACGAGCTTGCGAAGGAATTTAAGATTTCGTATTACAGCAAGTTAACGAAAAAAGAGCTAATCTTCTCTATCTTAAAAGCTCGAGCAGAAAAAGAAGGTTTCTTTTTCATGGAAGGCGTATTAGAAATTATTCAATCAGAAGGATTTGGATTCTTACGTCCTATCAATTATTCTCCAAGCTCAGAAGATATTTATATCTCGGCTTCGCAAATTCGTCGTTTCGATTTACGTAATGGAGATAAGGTTTCTGGTAAAGTACGACCTCCGAAAGAAAATGAGCGCTATTTTGGATTGCTACAAGTTGAAGCTGTAAATGGAGATGATCCAGACTCAGCAAAAGAGCGTGTACATTTCCCTGCATTAACACCGTTATACCCAGATCGCCAAATGAAATTGGAGACGGAAACGAAAAAGTTACCGACACGCATCATGGATTTAATCGCACCAGTTGGATTTGGACAACGTGGTTTAATTGTTGCGCCTCCAAAGGCTGGTAAAACAAGTCTGTTAAAAGAAATTGCACACAGTGTCACAACAAATCATCCGGAAGCAGAATTAATTGTACTTTTAATTGATGAGCGTCCAGAGGAAGTAACAGATATTGAACGTTCTGTTAAAGGTGATGTTGTAAGTTCTACTTTTGATGAAGTGCCAGAGAATCATATTAAAGTAGCTGAGCTTGTATTAGAGCGTGCAATGCGTCTTGTAGAACATAAAAGGGACGTTGTTATTTTAATGGATAGTATTACCCGTTTAGCGCGTGCTTACAACCTTGTTATTCCGCCAAGTGGTAGAACCTTATCGGGTGGTATTGATCCTGCTGCTTTTCATAGACCGAAGCGTTTCTTTGGGGCTGCGCGTAATATCGAAGAGGGCGGTAGCCTAACGATTTTAGCAACAGCGCTTGTTGATACAGGGTCTCGTATGGATGATGTAATTTACGAGGAGTTTAAAGGAACTGGAAATATGGAACTTCACTTAGATCGCTCATTAGCTGAGCGCCGTATCTTCCCAGCGATTGATATTCGTCGCTCTGGTACGCGTAAAGAAGACCTATTAATTCCGAAAGAACATTTAGACAAGCTGTGGGGTATTCGTAAAACAATGCGTGATACACCAGACTTTGTTGAAGGCTTCTTACGTAAACTTCGTCAAACAAAGACAAATGAAGAATTTTTACAAAACATTGTTGCAGACTCAAAAAGGTATGTAACCACTAAGTAAAGGGAAAAGATGGGGACTCGCTTATTTCGTAGTAAGCGAGTTTTTTATGTTTTTAAGGGAATATTAGAGAGAGTAATATATGGAAAAAATTTGTTTTTTGAGATGGAAATCATATTTGGATTGAGAGCTTGAAGTGCCCTACGATTCTGGGCGAGCCGCTTGCGCTTTAAGGTGTATCTAGTTCCATCTCCAGCGGCTAGAGAATGGTCGGTGGCTTCGCGTCTTCCTACGAGGCAAAAAGCGCCTCTACGTCAGAAGCTCCATCCGCCTCTCATTCTGAACGAGCCGCTTGTGCTTTTAGGTATATCCAGCTCCAGCGGCTAGAATCTCCGGCCATTTCGCTCTCTCGGTCGAAGCAAAAAGCGCTTCTTGGTCGAGAGCTTGAAGTGACCTGGATTCTGAACGAGCCGCTTGCGCTTTTAATTGATATCCAGTTCCGGCGGCTAGAATCTCCGGCCATTTCGCTCTCTCGGTTGAAGCAAAAAGCGCTTCTTGGTCGAGAGCTCCAATGTCCTGCGATTCTGAACGAGCCGCTTGCGCTTTTAATTTTTAAAAAGACAAAAACAGGTAGTTGCAAAATGGGGTTAGCCTTGTTATAATTTCATCATATGTGTTTCATCAATATAGTTGTGTAAGCAGCTGAAGATGAAAAACTCTGTTTCGAAAATGATTCAGGGCGGAAGGAGATGAAAAGAATGAAAGCAGGAATCCATCCAAATTACAATAAAGTTGTATTTATGGACACGAACACTGGCTTCAAATTCTTAAGCGGGTCTACAAAAGGCTCTAGCGAAACTGTTGAGTGGGAAGATGGTAACACTTATCCATTACTAAAAATTGAGATCAGTTCTGATTCTCACCCATTCTACACTGGACGTCAGAAGTTTGCTACTGCAGACGGACGTGTTGACCGCTTCAATAAGAAATACGGCATTAAGTAATAAAGAACATAAAACAGGCAAGTGTATGTATTCGCTTGTCTGTTTTTTTTGCGAAAATATTAAACCTTTGCCCTACTTTGGATTAGGAAAGTAGATGAAAGGAGAGCTCAATGTACTTAATGAATCAAAATGGTTGGATTGAAGTGATTTGCGGGAGTATGTTTTCTGGAAAATCAGAAGAGCTCATCCGCCGTATACGCCGTACACAATTTGCGAAACAACATGCAATTGTATTTAAACCATGTATTGATAATCGTTATAGTGAAGAAGATGTTGTATCACATAATGGATTAAAGGTTAAAGCAGTTCCTGTTTCAGCTTCAAAAGATATATTTAACCATGTAACAGAAGAAATGGATGTTATTGCAATCGATGAGGTACAATTTTTTGATGGGGACATTGTGGAAGTGGTGCAAGTATTGGCAAATCGTGGCTATCGTGTCATTGTAGCTGGATTAGACCAAGATTTCCGTGGTCTACCATTTGGACAAGTTCCTCAGCTGATGGCGATTGCTGAACATGTAACTAAATTGCAGGCAGTTTGTTCTGAATGTGGATCTCCTGCAAGTCGTACGCAACGTTTAATCGATGGAGAACCAGCGGCATTTGATGATCCAATTATTTTAGTTGGGGCTTCAGAATCGTATGAACCACGTTGTCGTCATTGTCATGCAGTACCTACAAAACAAAGATAAGTGAAACTCGCTATGTAGAGCGGGTTTTTTTCGAAAATAGATGAAGATTGGTGGCAAGAATCTCCGGCCATTTCACTCTCTCGCTCGAAGCAAAAGCGCTTCAAGGCCGAGAGTTCCAATGTCCTGCGATTCTGAACAAGCCACCTGCGCTTTTAAATATAATTTGCGTTTTTTTGATTAAGTACCATATACTATTTGTATTAGATACTAGGATGTAGAGGTGAATGGTGTGTTAGATCGTTTGCAAGCTGTAGAAAATCGTTATGAGAAGTTGAATGAATTGTTAAGTGACCCAGAGGTTATTAGCGATACAAATAAGCTTCGTGAGTATTCAAAAGAGCAATCTGATATTCAGGACACGGTAGAGGTGTACCGTGAGTATAAAGATGTTCGTGAGCAATTACGAGATGCAAAAGCAATGTTAGAAGATAAGTTAGACGCTGATATGCGTGATATGGTAAAAGAAGAGGTTTCTGAATTAGAAGGACAAGAGAAAACATTATCAGAACGTCTGAAAATTTTACTTGTTCCAAAAGACCCTAATGATGATAAAAACGTTATCGTTGAGGTTCGTGGCGCTGCTGGTGGTGACGAGGCAGCTTTATTTGCTGGTGATTTATATCGTATGTATAGCCGTTATGCTGAGGTGCAAGGTTGGAAAACTGAAATTATCGAAGCGAGCTATACAGAGTTAGGTGGATATAAAGAGATTATCTTTATGATTAATGGTAAAGGTGCTTTCGCGAAGCTGAAATTCGAGAATGGTGCTCACCGTGTACAACGTGTTCCAGAAACGGAATCTGGTGGACGTATTCATACATCTACAGCAACTGTAGCTGTACTACCAGAGGCAGAAGAAGTAGAAATTAATATTCATGAAAAAGATGTTCGTGTTGATACGTTTGCTTCTAGTGGTCCTGGTGGACAAAGCGTTAATACAACGATGTCAGCGGTACGTTTAACACATTTACCGACTGGTGTAGTTGTATCTTGTCAGGATGAGAAATCACAAATTAAGAATAAAGAAAAAGCGATGAAAGTATTACGCGCACGTGTTTATGATAAATTTAGACAAGAAGCGCAAGCTGAGTATGATCAAAACCGTAAACAAGCTGTTGGTACGGGAGATCGTTCAGAGCGTATTCGTACGTATAACTTCCCGCAAAACCGTGTTACAGACCATCGAATCGGTTTAACGATTCAAAAGCTAGATCAAATCCTACAAGGTAAGTTAGATGATTTCATCAATGCCTTAGTGATGGAAGATCAGGCGCAAAAGATGGAGGCAGCTGAGTAATGCGTGTCTATGAAGCCCTGAAATGGGCTTCTTCTTTTTTACAGGAAAATGGACGAGATGAAAATGCGGGAGAAATTGTCCTTTGTCATGTATTAAAGACAAACAGAACCGGAATGCTCATGAATATGCGTGAAGAAATAACTGCGGAACAAGAGAAAAGTTTTGCAGAATTTATCCACAACCATGTAGAAGGTATTCCGATCCAATATATGCTCGGTTATGAAATGTTTTATGGCCGATCATTCTTTGTAAATGAAGAGGTATTGATACCAAGACCGGAAACAGAGGAACTTATAGTTGGAGTGCTAGAGAGAATTGAGCGCCATTTCGGTAATGAGGAGCTTCACATAGCGGATATTGGAACAGGTAGTGGAGCGATTTCTATTACGCTCGCTTTAGAAAATAAAAATCTTCATGTGTATACAGTAGATATCGCACAGGAGTCGATTGAAGTTGCAAAAGAAAATGCAAAAACTTTAGGGGCGGATGTAACTTTCTATCACGGCGATTTACTGTCTCCGTTTTATGAAACAGGTCAGAAGTTAGATGTTGTTGTTTCCAATCCTCCGTACATACCAGAGGAAGATTGGCGTGGTCTTTCTACTGTTGTGAAGGAGCATGAGCCGAAGCGTGCGCTTGTTGGTGGTGAAGATGGACTAGATTTCTATCGTCGTTTTATGGAAGAATTGCCGAATGTATTACAGAAAAAGGCGATTGTGGCGTTTGAAATTGGTGTAGGGCAAGGTGAAGATGTGAAAGCATTATTACAGCAAACTTTCCCGCGCGCTCAAGTTGAAGTTGTATTTGATATTAATGGAAAAGATCGCATGGTATTTGCAGAGATGGAGTAAGGCATAAGCCTTACTCTATTTTTTGTATGAAAAATTCGTAACTACTCAGCCATACATTTTATTTAGAATTTTGGTAAGGGGTATTATTCCAGAGAAAATACGCCTCTTATTACCTATAGAAAGTTATTTTCATTTTTCAGCATATAGATTGCTGCCACGAAGATAAAAATGGACATACACTTTGCTAGCTTTCTTTGTTTTAAAACTTTGCGCGTGGCAGGAAAAGGCCCTGACCGCTCCTGTGCATAGCCAGTCCCTCTCGTCTATTTAAAAAAATGTTTTTCTGTCGGTTTTTCATAGAGTGGCTGATTAGTTACAAAAATTCATATAGATTTTGAATTTAATAGTTTAGAAAGATGAAAGTCTGTCCACACTGTTTTTAGAGGGGACGGTGGAGGAAATGAAAAAACAAGTTATTGCTTACTTTCTTTTATTATTAATTGGTGCACAGTTACTTGTGCAGTTTGGATATATGAAAGCTGATGCAAAAGGGCCTACTGTTATTCCGAAAGAGGCCGTTCGATTACGTATTTTAGCTAATAGTGATTCCGATAAAGATCAGGCATTAAAACGTAAAGTACGTGATGAAGTGAAAGAGCAAATTGATGGATGGGTAGCGGATTTAACGTCATTTGAAGAAGCTCGAAAAGTAATTCAAAATCATATTCCTGAAATTGAAAAGACAGTGGCGAATACGCTGAAAAGAGAAGGAAGTAAAGAGGCGTTTCAAGTGAAATTCGGTAAGAATGTGAAGTTTCCTACAAAGGTATATGGGAATTTTATTTATCCGGCAGGAGAATATGAAGCGGTACTTATTACAATTGGAAAAGGTGAAGGTGCAAACTGGTGGTGTGTATTATTTCCACCGATGTGTTTCTTAGATTTTTCAAGTGGTACAGCTGTAAGGAAAGAAGAACATGTTGTGAAGGCTGAATCTCCTGAGGAGGGGGAAGTTAAGGAGCAAGATGAGGAAGTAGTGGATGTACCAGAGAAGAAAGAGGGTAAAGTGAAAGAAACGAAGGTTGTAAAGCAGGAAGTCGCAAAAAAAGTAACAGATTCTGAAAAGAAAGTAGTAAAACACGAAACACAAGTAGAAGAACAGCCTGTAAAAAAAGTAGAAACAAAAACTGTGGAAAAAGTGGAGAAACCTGTGGAGCAAAAACAAGAAAAGCAAAATGAGTATGTAACAGTAGAAGAGGAAGAGAAACCAGAAGTTAAATTATTTATCGTCGAAGCTTTTACATCTTTATTCTCTAAATAGTGCTATTAATAAATCCTTCCTCATATATATCAATGAGGAGGGATTTACTATGAAGAACGTGTATTTTGCTACGAAAGCAGATGTAGAAAGATTACATTCTTTTTTCGGACAAGCTAATAAAAAAGATGATAAAATAAATGAGTTGTACGCACAATTTATGATCTTGGAAGAGGCGGGAGAAATACGAGCGGTAATTGGATATGAACAGAGTGGAGAAAATGCACTTATCCGTTCTTGTTTATTCACACCTAATGTGGATAAACAGACTTTCTTATATTTTTTCGAGATGTTTTTGCAGTATATGAAAGAAAAAGATATTCGACAATTGTACTTACTCACAAATCATCCACAATCTGTGACCATCTTTCAGTTTTTTAACTTTGTCATTATAGAGAAAGAGGAAGTGCCAGAGGAAATTCGACAGTTAGAACACTTTTGTAAAAATATAAAAGAGCTAAATGCAATAATACTAAATTGTCAGCTATTCACAAAGTTATCCACGGATTAACAAGGTTTATCCACATTTTGTGGATAAACCTTGTTTGTCTTTTGGATAAATCTCATAGTAAACTAAAAATAGACAAGTATTTCATGGTAGAAAAGGACGTGGGAAAAAATGCATACAAATATGTGGGTTGTGGATAATGTTGTGGAAAGAAAAAAATATTATCCACAATTAAAAGAAGCAGCGAGATTATTAAGAGAAAATGAAGCGGTGGCCTTCCCAACGGAAACGGTTTATGGGTTAGGAGCAAACGCAATGGATGATGAAGCGATAGCGAAAATTTTTGAAGCGAAAGGGAGACCGAGCGATAATCCACTGATTGTCCACATAGGAACAAAATCTCAGTTAGATGGTATCGTAAAAGAAATTCCGCCGGTTGCAGAAAAGTTAATGGAGCATTTTTGGCCAGGACCATTAACAATTATTTTACCGAGAAAAAAAGGGATTTCAGAGAGGGTTACGGCAGGACTTAATACAGTCGGAGTGAGGATGCCGGATCATCCAGTAGCGCTCGCCCTTATTGAAGAGGCAAACGTGCCTGTTGCGGCACCGAGTGCGAATCGTTCAGGACGCCCAAGTCCAACGTTAGCTTCTCATGTGTATGAAGATTTAAATGGGAAAATTGCTGGTATTGTTGATGGCGGGGCGACAGGAGTAGGTGTTGAATCAACTGTAATTGATTGTACGAGCGAAGTTCCGACGATTTTACGTCCTGGTGGGATTACGCAGGAACAATTGGAAGCAGTAATAGGAAATGTTTCTTTAGATCCAGCTTTAAAGGATGAGAAAGAAAAACCGAAATCGCCTGGAATGAAATATACACATTATGCACCGAAAGCGCCACTTAGTATTGTTGAAGGATCCCGTGAGTTTATTCAACGTATTGTGGATGAGAAAAAGAAAGAAGGATTTAAAGTAGGTGTATTAACGACCGAAGAGTATCAACATGTGTATAGTGCAGATGTTGTATTGTCTTGTGGTGTGCGAAGCGATTTAGCCAGCGTTGCGACTAAGTTATATGATGTGCTTAGAACGTTTGATGCAAGTGAAGTAGATGTTATTTTTAGTGAATCATTCCCGAATGAAGGCATAGGAAATGCAATTATGAATCGTTTAACAAAAGCTGCGGGACATCATATTATCACTGAATGATAATGTACCTTTAGCAAACAGAATATTTTTCCTCGGATAAGCATATTGTGAAGTAGCACGTCCGAGGGGGGATATGAATGACACTTGAACAATTAATACCTTTAATAATTATGGCATTTGCCCTGGGGATGGATGCATTTTCAGTGAGCCTCGGTATGGGGATGGTAACATTAAAGTTAAGACAAATCCTTTATATAGGTATGACAATTGGGATATTTCATATTATTATGCCATTTATCGGAATGGTACTAGGACGTTTTCTATCAGAGAAGTATGGGGATGTCGCGAATTTTGCAGGAGCTATTTTATTAATTGGGCTAGGGTTCTATATTGTATATTCGTCTATTTTAGAAAGTGAAGAGACTAGAACTGCTCCAATTGGAATTAGTTTATTTGTATTTGCATTTGGTGTCAGTATAGATAGTTTTTCAGTAGGTCTTAGTCTTGGAATTTACGGAGCAGAGACAATTATTACGATATTATTGTTCGGACTAATAAGTATGTTACTGGCGTGGATGGGTTTATTGCTCGGTAGGCATGCCAAAAATATGCTTGGTACATATGGTGAAATAGTAGGTGGTATCATTCTGGTTGGATTTGGATTATATCTCCTTTTTCCTATATAATTTTATATAGGAGGGAATTATGAACAAGTTATTGGAATGGTATGTTAAGTTTTTAACCTTCTTTCCTAGATGGCTAAGAAGGCTAATAATCTGGGGTATTATTTTGCAAATTTCGATGTTAGGTTGGATTAAGTTAATTCGTGAATGGTGAGATCGTTCCTTTCTGTGCATAGTTTCGTTTGTACTATATTGATCACACTAAAAAATTACAAATATAGAAAGGATGAGATGGATGACGAGATTGAAGCAAGTTTTTGGTATTATTATTAGTTTTTTTGTTTTTTGGTTCAGTATGCTCGGTGTACAAATGTTTGCTGAGTTTTTAGATATTGAGTCATTGAAGTTTGTTGCAGGAAAATCGGAGGCGGCGCGTACTTTTTATTCTCCGTACCCGTTTTTAATTGTTTTCCTTATTACGTTACTTTCCTTATATTTCTTTGTAATAAAGCTTGGTAGATCTAAAAAAGAGAAATTCCCGGCATTAGAGGAGAAGAACGAAGAATTACGATAAAAAATCCCCCGCTTTCAGCGGGGGGGGGGGTATGTTTGAGTGATGAAGCTGGAGCTTTTCGGTGGCATCCAGCTCCAGTGGCCAGCTCTTCGCGTCTAAGAACCTCCCGCACTAAAGGTATAAAGCACCTTTTGTGCGAGAGAACCTTAGCTGGTCAGAGCTAAGCGGGCCCCTTCCACTTTTAAATATATCCAACTCCAGCGGCTAGAATCTCCGGTCATTTCACTCTCTTGCTCGAAGCAAAAAGCGCTTCAAGGTCGAGAGTTCCAATGCCCTGCGATTCTGAACGAGCCGCTTCCGCCTTTAAATGGGCCTCACTAATTCAAATTGTTCTCCTAGTTTTGCGTAGTTGTGTCCTGCTAGGCGGCTTATTGGTTTTAGTTCTTCGGCGTGAATTCGGCCGTTTTCGTATAAGTGTTCAGCGACGTGAAAGCGAACGACGCGGCCGATTAGTAGGTCACAAGCTGGCGAGTCTTCGGTTCCGCCGAGTGGGATAGCGCGTTCTAATATGCACTCCATTCGAATGTTTGCTTCTTTAACCCCTGGTACTGAAATGACATCACTGTCAATCGGTGTTAGTTTTGCTAATTCGATTTCACTTTCATTAGGAGGTAGGTTCGCTGCTGTTTCGTTGATCGCTTCTACGTAAGATTCATCAGAAATATGTACGACAAATTCCCCTTTTTCTATTGCGTTTCTGGAAGTGTCTTTCGGTTTTCCTTCTTTGCGTTGTACTGAAACTGAGATAAGTGGTGGATTGGCAGCGACGATATTGAAATAACTATATGGCGCACCGTTCAATACGCCATCTTTAGTTACAGAAGTAACGAATGCAACAGGACGTGGAATGATACTTCCAGTTAGTAATTTGTAATTATCTTTTTCGGTTTGTTCGTTTGGATTAATGGATAACATGTTGTAATCCCCTTTCTAAATATGAATACTTATTGTTCCTTTACAAGATATCAATGGGAATCTCCTGCTGAAAATAATATTTTTTTGATGATGTAAAAAAAAGAGATTACCTCGATTGTACTGAAGTAATCTCTTTTTTTGTAAATATCTTGAAATAGAGATAAACATTAAAGTAAAACGTAAGCGCCAGGACCGATTAAAGCTACACCGATAGCGACAGCGATTAACATTAAATTATATTCGAATCCGTTTTGTGTTACCCAGTAACCATTTTTTCCGTGAACTGTGAAAATTGCTACTAACATTGTTCCTACGATAAATAATGAACCAACTACAGTGAAAATACCTGCTGCGAATAAGAAACCACCTAATAGTTCAGTTGCGCCAGCCATAAATGCCATAAATACACCTGGACGTAAGCCGATTGACTCCATCCAGCCGCCAGTTCCCTTTAAGCCGTAACCGCCGAACCAACCAAATAATTTTTGAGCACCATGACCCATGAATGTAATTCCTATAATAAGACGAATAATAAGAAGACCGATATCCATCATTTTAAAAAACCTCCTAAAAGTTATTAACTTATCTTATGTAAGTAATAATAAAATAGTTACTTACTTTAGTCAAGTGGATTTCGACAAAAATTTGAAAGTAATTTTACAAATTAACAACAAAAAATAAAATGTAGTAAAGACCTCTAGACAAGTAAGTGAAAAAAAGAGAAAATATAAGTAGAAGTTAACTTCTCATTGTTGTTCAGACAATCAGAATTGACTGGAATTTTGTGAAGCGCTACAATAAGAGTCTAGTAGTAATGACATGATTTATTTCGAAAGAGTTTTTACAGTATAACATTCGAAGTATGAAGTCTTACGTGTATTTCGATCTTGAATAGAGATTGCCCTATAAACTTTTAGGTAAATTATAAGGAGGACTATCCTATGTTTAAAAAATTATTCGGTTTTGGTTCAAAAACAAATGAAGAAACAATCGTAGCTCCATTAACTGGAGCAGTGAAAAATATTGAAGAAGTACCAGATCCAGTATTCGCTGGTCGTATGATGGGTGACGGTGTTGCGATCGATCCTACTGAAGGTGTAGTTGTATCTCCAGTTGATGGTGAAATCGTACAATTATTCCACACGAAACATGCTATTGGAATTAAAGCGAAAAACGGTACAGAAATTTTAATCCACGTTGGATTAGAAACTGTAAAAATGGAAGGTGAAGGTTTCGAAGCTCACGTTTCTGAAGGACAAGCTGTAAAAGCTGGAGATAAATTAATCTCATTCGACTTAGAATTAATTCGTGAAAAAGCGAAAAGCACAATTACTCCAATCGTTATTACAAACACAGATGCAGCTGAGTCTATTAAGACAACTGTAGGTGTAACAGCTACAAAAGGTTCAACAGAAGTAATGAAAGTTACAATGAAATAATTATTTGATAGAAGGAATCCGTTTCATATGAAATGGATTCCTTCTTTTGTTTCGTAGTGTGTTCATTATGTATGGTGAAATACTTTGGGCACTTGGAAATAGGGTTTCACATATATGTGGATAAGGCGCATTTTTCTTAGAAAAAATATAAGAGAAATGCGCCTTTCGTATATTCACATTTCTTTTGTTCTATTCTAATGTACGCTATGATAAATGGTAGGAAACAGAAAAAAAGGGGTGGGTTTAGATGAAACGGGTGTTATTTGTTTGCACTGGAAATACATGCCGTAGTCCGATGGCTGAGGCTTTGCTTCGCCATTATGGAGAAGGTAAATTTGAAGTGCAATCTGCTGGTGTTTTCGCCTATCCTGGAAGCGATGCGTCGGTACATGCAAAGGAAGCTTTAGCTGAAAAAGGAATTGTAATCGATCATGCCGCGCAGCAGGTAAACGATACTTTGGTTGATTGGGCGGATATTGTAGTAACAATGACGGAAAACCATAAGCAAATTGTACTTGGGCATTATCCGAGTGTTGAAAAGAAATTGGATACATTATATGGATTAACTGAGGGTGTAAGTAAGGATATTTCAGACCCATTTGGCGGATCGCTTTCTATTTATAAAGAAACGTTAGAAGAGATGGAAAAACTTGTACAAACTTTACTGAAAAAACATTCAGAAGGTTGATGTTTCGTGTATAATACGATATTGGAGATCACTTTGTTCCATTAAGGTAGCGAGTGTGAAATGAAGATAATTGATTGAGACTTCGGAGGGGTAAAAATGAAAGTAGTAGTAGCATCTGATCACGGCGGTATGAATATCCGTAAAGAACTTGTAAATTTATTAGAAGAGTTAAATATTGAATATATTGATTTAGGTTGTGAATGTGAAGCTGGTTCTGTTGATTACCCTGATTTTGCGTTTCCAGCAGCAGAAATGGTCGCGAATGGTGAAGTGGATCGTGGTATTTTAGTTTGCGGGACAGGCATTGGCATGTCAATCGCAGCAAACAAAGTAAATGGTATTCGTTGTGCATTAGTTCATGATACTTTCAGTGCGAAAGCGACGAGAGAGCATAATGACACTAACATGTTAGCAATGGGCGAGCGTGTAATTGGAGCTGGTCTAGCGCGTGATATCGCGAAAATTTGGCTAACAACTGACTATGAAGGTGGCCGTCACGAAAACCGCGTAGGAAAAATTAAAACGTACGAAACAAAGTAATAGATTCTAACTATAAGTAGTATGAAATATAATTTGGTGAACCAACCTGTGAAAGGAAGAGGCGTAATGACAGAAATCGTAAAGGTAAGAGAACAGCTACAAATGTCGCTTTCTGATTTCCAAGAACAAGCCACGCTGCAAAGAGGCCAAATTTTTGTAGTGGGGTGTAGCACGAGCGAAGTGCTAGGTGAAAGAATTGGAACATCAGGAACGATGGAAGTGGCAGAGGCGATTTTTTCTGAATTAAAACAATTTCAAGAGAGAACAGGTATTGAATTGGCGTTTCAATGTTGTGAGCATTTAAATCGTGCTTTAGTAGTTGAGAGAGATGTAGCGATGAAATATCAATTTGAAATTGTAACAGTTACGCCTGTTAGATCAGCAGGTGGTGCATTAGCGACGTATGCGTATCACAATTTTAAAGATCCGGTAGTAATTGAGTTTATTAAAGCAGATGCAGGAATGGATATCGGCGATACATTTATCGGTATGCATTTAAAGCATGTAGCTGTACCGGTTCGTACAAGTGTGAAGGAAATAGGAAGTGCGCATGTAACGATGGCGAAAACACGTGGGAAACTAATAGGTGGAGCACGTGCCGTTTATGCGGCAAATGAAGAAGCTATTCCTTGCCGTTAAACATGAAAAATTATAAAGTCTTATAACAGCTTTATATCGAAAGTTAAAAGGTATGTAGTCTGACTTTATAATAGAAGAAAGAAAAGACCAATTTTGGTCTTTTTTTTTCTTTTATGATATAGAAAGTCATGTTAGAATGTAGTTGAAAACATGAAGGTTCGAAAGAATTACAACCTGAATTTTCGTTTTTTCTGAATAAATGAGAAAAAACTATTGGGAATTGATGTAATTCGTTCAGAAAAGGGGGATTTTGGTGAATCATTTAAAACGTCAAGATGAAAAGGTATTTGCTGCAATTGAGGCAGAACTAGGAAGACAGCGTTCAAAGATCGAGTTAATTGCTTCGGAAAACTTCGTAAGTGAAGCAGTAATGGAGGCGCAAGGTTCTGTTCTAACGAATAAGTATGCTGAAGGATATCCTGGAAAACGTTACTATGGTGGTTGTGAACACGTAGACGTAGTAGAAGATATCGCACGTGATCGCGCGAAAGAAATTTTTGGCGCAGAGCATGTAAATGTTCAACCACATTCTGGTGCACAAGCGAACATGGCAGTATACTTTACGATTTTAGAGCAAGGCGATACAGTACTTGGTATGAATTTATCTCATGGTGGTCACTTAACACACGGAAGCCCTGTTAACTTCAGTGGAGTACAATATAATTTCGTAGAATATGGCGTGGATGCTGAATCTCACCGTATTAATTACGATGATGTATTAGCAAAAGCGAAAGAACATAAACCAAAATTAATCGTTGCAGGTGCAAGTGCATATCCTCGTGTTATCGATTTCAAACGATTCCGTGAGATTGCAGATGAAGTGGGTGCATACTTTATGGTTGATATGGCACATATCGCTGGTTTAGTAGCTGCTGGTTTACATCCAAACCCAGTACCACATGCACATTTCGTTACAACGACAACACATAAAACATTACGTGGTCCACGTGGTGGTATGATTTTATGTGAAGAGCAATTTGCAAAACAAATTGATAAATCAATCTTCCCTGGTATTCAAGGTGGTCCACTTATGCACGTAATTGCTGCAAAAGCTGTTGCATTTGGTGAGACACTACAAGATGATTTTAAAACATATGCACAAAATATCATTAATAATGCGAATCGTTTAGCTGAAGGCCTTCAAAAGGAAGGACTTACACTTGTTTCTGGCGGAACAGACAATCATTTAATCTTAATTGATGTTCGTAACTTAGAAATTACAGGTAAAGTAGCAGAGCACGTATTAGATGAAGTTGGTATTACAGTGAACAAAAATACAATTCCATTTGAAACAGCAAGCCCATTTGTAACAAGCGGCGTACGTATCGGTACAGCAGCTGTAACATCTCGTGGTTTCGGTTTAGAAGAAATGGATGAAATTGCGGCACTTATTGCTTATACATTAAAAAATCATGAGAATGAAGTTGCATTAGAAGAAGCAAGTAAGCGTGTAGAAGCGTTAACGAGCAAATTCCCAATGTATACAAGTCTATAATAGATTGAAAAAGACTGCTGAAACGTAATTGTTTTGGCAGTCTTTTTTGTGGACATATATTATTTTTAAAGTATGTATACAAATGATGAATAAATTTTGGCGATATAATGAAGGATACAGCTCCCATAATTGGTAAAGATACTAGATAGATTCATTCTAATTCACGATTTTACCAAATTTGCCCTTGAATATTAGTAGCGTTTTCTTTACAATCGTAAATAGTGTAAAAAAGCGTGTAAACGCATGAATATCATCTAAAGGAGAGATTCACATGGGAAAACTGTATGTATTTGATCACCCGTTAATTCAACATAAGATTACATATATTCGCGATAAGAATACAGGTACGAAAGATTTTCGTGAATTAGTGGACGAAGTAGCAAGCTTAATGGCTTTCGAAATTACTCGCGACCTTCCACTTCAAGACATTGAAATTGAAACACCTGTAAGCAAAGCGACAACAAAAGTGATCGCTGGTAAAAAACTTGGTTTAATTCCGATTTTACGTGCAGGTTTAGGAATGGTTGATGGAATTCTGAAATTAATTCCAGCAGCAAAAGTAGGACACGTTGGTCTATACCGTGACCCTAAAACATTGCAACCGGTAGAATACTATGTGAAACTTCCAACGGATGTAGAAGAGCGTGACTTTATCGTACTAGATCCGATGCTAGCAACAGGTGGTTC
Source organism: Bacillus sp. RC240 (assembly GCF_044907945.1). Lineage (NCBI taxonomy): Bacteria > Bacillati > Bacillota > Bacilli > Caryophanales > Bacillaceae > Bacillus > Bacillus sp. RC240. The sequence goes on from NZ_JBIYCT010000005.1 coordinate 194,359, forward strand.
TGCGGCTGAAGCAATTAATTCTCTGAAAAAGCGCGGTGCAAAGCAAATTAAATTAATGTGTATCGTAGCTGCTCCAGAAGGAGTAAAAGTAGTGCAGGAAGAGCATCCTGATGTTGATATTTATGTAGCGGCATTAGATGAGAAGTTAAATGACCATGGTTATGTAGTTCCAGGTCTTGGTGATGCTGGTGACCGTTTATTCGGAACGAAGTAAGACAACAGACGAGAGGGGGGATTCCCCGCTCGTTTTTTTTCGCCCTCAGCGCACGGGGGAGGGGGAGATAAATATACAGGGTATATACAACATAAGTTATATACACATCACATATAATATAGAAGTCTTACGTCTCGGGGACACTATATTATGGAAGGAAAGTGCTATATCTTAAAAATATAATAGTGACAAACTTGTGAACATTTTCTTCTATTATAAAGAGAAAACTGTTAGAAATTGCATATCTCTAACCAGTATTTAGAAGGGGAACGTTTTCATTTTTGGGAGGAAATGCCTAATACTCAAATTTTTTGATTTTTTACGATTTCTCGTTGACACTGTTAATACCCTATTGTATGCTAACAACGGGGATAGATGGTAGGGCTTTCAGTGACAAAAATGCATCTATTCCGTGACGAAAATGTAAACTTTTTATTTTGTATAGAATTTATGCAGAAAAATGAGTTATTATTAACACATCGTGAATGAGGGTTACATATTGGAGGGATGAATCCTTGCAAAAAAACGATCGCAGCCATATAAAAGCGTATGCTTTAATGTCAGGAATACTTGCTCAGTTAGTTGGTTCTATTCTTATTGGAATCTTTGGTGGGCAATGGATTGATAATAAGGTTGGAACGTTTCCGTTGTTTCTTATTATAGGGTTATTACTCGGGTTAGGAACAGGGGTATACGCAATGATTCGACTCATTCAACATTACTATTCGGGAGAGCAATGATGATAGACGTACATGGACTTGTCCAACGACAAAAGAAATATATGTACTACTTGCTTGCGCTTCTAGTGCTAGGATGGGGAATTACCTCTTACAAGGATGTATTTCTTGGGCTGATTATCGGAACGATTTTCAGTTTTCTTAGTTTGCGCATCATTGCACGTAGAACAGACAAGCTATTAGATCGCGTAACAAATGGAGAAAACGTGAAGTTTAAGGCGACAGCGGTAAGTACATATTCAAGATTCGCCACGATTGGGTTATTAATTTTATTTGCAGCCAAATATCAAGAGTTAATTGCGATGTGGGGCTTAGGTGTAGGATTGCTGACAGGATACCTTGTCATGATCATAGATTTTCTTTATTTAGAGTATACGAGCAGGGAAGAGAGGTGAATTACTAGTGGAACACGGTAAATTAGTTGAATTTCTAGGTTTAACGTTCGATTTGTCATCAGTTATGATGGTTACTGTAGCAGCAGTTATTGTTTTCTTAATCGCTGTTATCGGAACTCGCAGCTTAGCGCTTCGCCCAACCGGAATGCAAAACTTCATGGAATGGGTGTTTGACTTCGTGAAAGGGATTATCAATAGTACGATGGACTGGAAAACAGGTGGACGATTCTTAACGCTTGGCGTTACGCTTATCATGTTTATCATCGTATCGAACTTCCTTGGTTTACCATTCATGTATTCAACAGTTGAGGCTGGCGAACATATTGCATGGTGGAGATCACCAACGTCTGATCCAGCAGTTGCATTAACATTAGCCGTGATGGTAGTTACCCTCACCCATTACTATGGAATTAAGATGAAGGGTACGAAAGAATATGCTAAAGGTTATTTCCAACCTATGAAATTCTTATTCCCATTAAAGGTTATTGAGGAGTTTGCTAACACATTAACGTTAGGTCTTCGTTTATTTGGTAACATTTACGCAGGTGAAATCTTATTAGGATTACTTGCTAAGTTAGGTGGGGCATCATTCTTAGGAGCATTAGGTGCACTTGTACCGATGTTAGCATGGATGGGATTCAGCGTATTCGTTGGTTCAATCCAGTCATTTATTTTCGTAATGTTAACGATGGTTTATATGGCTCATAAAGTAAGCCATGACCATTAATATAATTTAAGTAAGAAAAAATTTATTTTTTTATAATACAAAGGAGGACAAATTAAATGAGTTTAGGTGTAATCGCAGCTGCAATTGCAATTGGTTTATCAGCATTAGGTGCAGGTATTGGTAACGGTCTTATCGTATCACGTACAATCGAAGGTGTTGCTCGTCAACCAGAATTAAAAGGCGCACTTCAAACAATTATGTTCATCGGGGTTGCATTAGTTGAGGCACTTCCAATTATCGGTGTAGTTATTGCTTTCATCGTAATGAACAAATAAGGGAGACTCCCCTTACATAGATGGCGAAGAGTGTTTTTTGAACTTTCTTCGCCATTGCTTTATGAACTAAACGTATGTCTTTTTTTTTCATATGATCAATTTAGATATTTTGAAGGGAGTGAATCCTTGTGCCAACTTTATTATTAGGGGCTTCCATTCCATTTGGAACGATTGCTTATACATTGTTCATTTTCTTACTTCTATTAGTAATGCTACGCAAATTTGCGTGGGGTCCTTTAATGGGAATTATGAAAGAACGTGAAGAGCATGTTACTAATGAAATCGACGCTGCAGAAAGAAGTAACACTGAAGCGAAGAAGTTAGTAGAAGAACAACGTGAAATGTTAAAACAATCGCGTGTTGAAGCACAAGAGTTAATCGAAAGAGCGAAAAAACAAGCTGTAGATCAAAAAGATGTTATTGTTGCTGCTGCGAAAGAAGAAGCAGAATCAATTAAAACATCTGCTGTACAAGAAATTCAACGCGAAAAAGAGCAAGCGATTGCTGCTTTACAAGAACAAGTCGCTTCTTTATCTGTTCAAATTGCTTCTAAAGTAATTGAAAAAGAGTTAAAAGAAGAAGATCAAGTGAAGTTAATTCGCGATTATATTAAAGAAGTAGGAGAAGCGCGATGAGCAATGGGATTGTAGCAAAACGTTATGCTGTCGCTCTTTTCAAAATTGCAAAAGAAAAACACGTATTAGAAATGTTTGAAGAGGAATTACGCCTTGTACAAAACGTTTATGTAAAGAACGGAGAACTACATAGCTTTTTAACGCAACCGAACATTTCAAAAGAGCAGAAGAAAACGTTTCTTGCAAACGTATTCGCATCTGTTTCTGAATCTATTTTAAATACGTTATATATTTTAATTGATAACAAGCGTATTGATATTCTACCTGAAATTGCAGATGAATATGTTGTTCTTGCTAATGAAGAACGTAACGTAGCGGATGCAACTGTATATTCTATTCGTCTTCTATCAGAAGACGAAAAACTTAACATTGCAGAAGCATTTGCAAAAAAAACAGGAAAAGATGCAATTCGCGTGAAAAATGTTGTAGATGAAGATTTACTAGGCGGCATTAAAGTACGTATTGGAAATCGCATTTACGACGGAAGCTTACAAGGAAAATTAGCACGTATTCAGCGTGAATTAATGAAGAATAGATAGGGGTGAAGCACATGAGCATCAGAGCTGAAGAAATTAGCGCACTGATAAAGCAACAAATCGAGAACTATCAGTCTGAAATCGAAGTTAGTGATGTTGGTACAGTTATCCAAGTTGGTGACGGTATTGCGCGTGCTCATGGTCTTGATAACGTTATGGCTGGTGAACTTGTAGAGTTCTCTAACGGCGTTATGGGACTAGCACAAAACTTAGAGGAAAACAACGTAGGTATCATTATCTTAGGACCTTACACAGAAATCCGTGAAGGTGACGAAGTTCGTCGTACTGGTCGCATCATGCAAGTACCAGTAGGAAAAGAACTAATCGGTCGTGTTGTAAACCCATTAGGTCAACCAGTTGATGGTTTAGGCCCAATCAATACAACAAACACTCGTCCAATCGAAAGTCCAGCACCAGGTGTAATGGATCGTAAATCTGTTCATGAGCCACTTCAAACAGGTATTAAAGCGATCGATGCTCTTGTACCAATTGGCCGTGGTCAACGTGAGTTAATCATCGGTGACCGTCAAACAGGTAAAACAGCAGTTGCACTTGATACAATCATTAACCAAAAAGATGAAGATATGGTTTGTATCTATGTAGCTATCGGACAAAAAGAATCAACTGTACGTAACGTAGTAGAAACACTACGTAAGCACGGTGCATTAGATTACACAATCGTTGTAACTGCATCAGCTTCTCAACCAGCTCCATTATTATACCTAGCTCCTTACGCTGGTGTAACAATGGGTGAAGAGTTCATGTACAATGGTAAACACGTTTTAGTAGTATATGATGACTTATCAAAACAAGCAGCGGCTTACCGTGAGCTTTCATTACTATTACGTCGTCCTCCAGGTCGTGAAGCATATCCAGGGGATGTATTCTACTTACATTCTCGCTTATTAGAGCGTGCAGCAAAATTAAGTGATGCAAGAGGCGGCGGTTCTTTAACTGCACTACCTTTCATCGAAACACAAGCAGGGGACGTATCAGCTTACATCCCAACAAACGTAATTTCTATTACGGATGGACAAATCTTCTTACAATCTGACCTATTCTTCTCTGGCGTACGTCCAGCGATCGATGCGGGTACTTCTGTATCTCGTGTAGGTGGATCAGCTCAGATTAAAGCGATGAGTAAAGTATCAGGTACACTTCGTCTTGACCTTGCATCTTACCGTGAGTTAGAAGCGTTCGCTCAGTTCGGTTCTGACCTTGATAAAGCAACACAAGCGAAACTAAACCGTGGTGCTCGTACAGTTGAGGTATTAAAACAAGGATTACACAAACCGTTACGTGTAGAGAAACAAGTTATCATTCTTTACGCTTTAACACGTGGATTCCTAGATGATATCCCAGTAGTAGATATCACTCGTTTCGAAGAAGAATTCCATGCTTGGTTAGATTCAAATGCAACTGACTTATTAAGCGAAATTCGCACAACTAAGAAACTTGCGGATGACGACAAATTTGCAGCAGCAATTAACGGATTTAAAAAAGTATTCGTAGCTTCTGAATAATAATTAAAAGTGAAGTCGACTGTGGCTTAGCTAGATCATATAAAAGGCATCTCAGCTTTTGAGATTGCTGACGGTTATGTAAAGGAAAAGAGTAGGTGCACCTATTCTTTTCCTTCAATCATGAGCAAGAATATCTTGCAACGTAGATTAGGAAGAGGATTCTTACTAATCGTGCCAACTTCCGGAAAAAAGGTGGTGAAAACCTGTGGCATCTTTACGCGATATAAAAGCGAAGATTAACTCGACAAAGAAAACGAGTCAAATTACGAAAGCGATGGAGATGGTATCTGCATCTAAGTTAAACCGTGCAGAGCAAAATGCTAAATCTTTCGTTCCGTATATGGAAAAGATTCAAGAAGTAGTAGCGAGCATTGCGCAAGGAAGTAAAGGGATTAATCATCCAATGCTAAATGCGCGTCCTGTAAAGCGTACAGGATACATCGTTATTACATCTGATCGCGGACTAGCAGGTGGTTATAACAGTAACGTATTACGTACAGTAAGTAACGTAATTCGTGAACGTCATAATATGGATTCAAACCAATATTCAATTATTGTGCTTGGACGACTAGGACGTGATTATTTAAAACGTCGCGGCTTTAACATCATTGATGAAGTAGTTGGATTATCTGACCACCCATCATTTACTGATATTAAAGATATTGCTTCTCGAGCAATTGCGATGTTCGCAGATGGTGCTTATGACGAGCTGTATATTTACTACAATCATTATGTAAGTAAAATTTCACAAGAAGTAACGGAAAATAAAATTTTACCGCTTACGGATGTGGCGTCTGATAAACCGACGACAGCTTATGAATTCGAACCTTCTGAAGAAGAAATTTTAAAAGTATTATTGCCACAATACGCAGAAAGCTTAGTGTACGGTGCATTACTAGACGGTAAAGCAAGTGAGCATGCGGCGCGTATGACAGCAATGAAGAGTGCTACAGACAACGCAATGGAAGTTATCGATTCACTTACACTTTCATTCAACCGTGCGCGTCAAGCAGCGATTACGCAAGAAATTACGGAAATCGTTGGTGGAGTAGCGGCGTTAGAATAGTATTAAAAAGCGTAGGCGGTTCGTTCAGAATGAGAGGGGGATGGAGCTTTTGACGTAGAGGCGATTTGTGCCTCGCAGGAAAAAGCGAAGCCACCGAACATTCTAACCGCTGGAGCTAGATTCAATAAAAAGCGTAGGCGGTTCGTCCAGAACAGGAGAGTCGCGTAAGCTATAAACTAATAAAAATTAAAAGCCGACTTCTCTTAGAAAGCTGGCTAATTAAAAGAAAGCTAGGAGGGAACCCGATGAATAAAGGGCGCGTTACGCAAATCATGGGTCCGGTTGTAGACGTTAAGTTTGATGGCGGAAAGCTACCAGAAATCTACAACGCCCTTACGGTAAAACAAAGCAACGAAAACGGAGCAAGCATTAACTTAACATTTGAAGTTGCACTTCATTTAGGTGATGACACAGTTCGTACAGTTGCAATGTCTTCCACAGATGGACTTGTTCGTGGCACAGAAGTAGAAGATACTGGTAAAGCAATCTCTGTACCAGTTGGTGATGCAACACTTGGTCGTGTATTTAACGTATTAGGTGATGCAATTGACTTAGATGGTGATGTTCCTGCGGATGTACGTCGTGATCCAATTCACCGTCAAGCGCCTGCATTCGAAGAGTTATCTACTAAAGTAGAAATTCTTGAAACTGGTATTAAAGTAGTAGACTTACTTGCTCCTTACATTAAGGGTGGTAAGATCGGTCTATTCGGTGGTGCCGGTGTAGGTAAAACAGTATTAATTCAGGAATTAATTAACAACATCGCACAAGAGCACGGTGGTATCTCTGTATTCGCTGGTGTAGGTGAGCGTACTCGTGAAGGTAACGACTTATACCACGAAATGAGCGATTCTGGCGTAATTAAGAAAACTGCGATGGTATTCGGACAAATGAACGAGCCACCTGGAGCACGTCAACGTGTTGCATTAACAGGCTTAACAATGGCTGAACATTTCCGTGATGAGCAAGGACAAGACGTACTATTGTTCATCGATAACATCTTCCGTTTCACGCAAGCGGGTTCTGAAGTATCTGCCCTTCTTGGTCGTATGCCATCTGCGGTAGGTTACCAGCCAACACTTGCAACAGAAATGGGTCAATTACAAGAGCGTATTACATCTACAAATAAAGGATCTATCACGTCTATCCAAGCGGTATACGTACCAGCCGATGACTATACGGATCCAGCACCAGCTACAACGTTCGCTCACTTAGATGCAACAACAAACTTAGAGCGTCGTTTAACACAAATGGGTATTTACCCAGCCGTAGATCCATTAGCATCTACATCTCGTGCGCTTTCTCCAGAAATCGTAGGAGAAGAGCATTATGGAGTAGCTCGTCAAGTACAGCAAACTTTACAGCGTTATAAAGAGCTTCAAGATATCATCGCTATCTTAGGTATGGATGAGTTATCTGAAGAAGATAAGTTAGTTGTACATCGTGCTCGTCGTATTCAATTCTTCTTATCACAAAACTTCCACGTAGCTGAACAGTTTACAGGTCAAAAAGGTTCTTACGTACCTGTAAAAAATACAGTTAGTGGTTTCAAAGAAATTCTAGAAGGAAAATATGATGACCTTCCAGAAGATGCGTTCCGTCTTGTTGGTAGCATTGAAGAAGTTATTGAAAACGCGAAGAAAATGATGGCGTAAGGCCTTAGGAGGGACGAATTATGAAGACATTTCCAGTCAGTATTGTAACTCCTGATGGACCGGTTTACGAAAAAGAAGTAGAAATGGTAAGCGTAAAAGCAGAGAGTGGGGAAATGGGGATCTTACCAGGTCACATTCCAACTGTTGCACCTTTAAAAATTAGTGCGGTTCGTCTGAAAAATGGTGGGCACACTGATTATGTAGCAGTAAGCGGTGGCTTTATCGAAGTTCGTCCAGATAAAGTAACTGTATTATCATCATCTGCTGAAGAAGCAAACCATATCGATATCCATCGTGCAAATGAATCGAAACGTCGCGCTGAGCAACGTATGCAAGATAAACAAGCGCATGTTGACTTTAGACGTGCAGAAATGGCCTTGCAGCGTGCTGTGAACCGTTTAAACGTTTCTGATATGAAGTAAAAAAATCCGTAAGGGCTCTTGCCTTTACGGATTTTTTGTTGTGGATATAAATAAAAAGAGGAAAAAAACGCCTCTCTTTAGGTAGGAGAGAGCATCTAGCCGTGCATAGAAGCGGTCAGATCCTTTTTCTGCCCGATGCCAAGTGTGAAAATCAAGAAATAAAAAGAACTGCAGGTTCGTTTTTTGTTATATACAGGTACGTGGATTCCGATGTTGTTACTAGGTGTATTCGCGTTTTTTGGTGAGGAAGGGAATGTATCGTTAACAATTGCTTTCTTTGTACTATTAGCTATTTCGATTGTTGTAATGATTGTGATGTATTTTTCTTATGCGATGACGTATTATGTTATGGTTGAAAATCCAAATTATAGCGTTTCACAAGCAATGAGAGAAAGTAAGAACGTTATGAAGGGACATAAACTAGATTTATTTCTTTTATCATTTTAGCCAAGAAGACTCCTTCCTCAAGGAACGCGAAGTGAGTAGGTGGGAGATGAATTGGCTTCGGACAAGGGATGGCAGGAAGCCGTCTTAATTGTTCGACATACATAAACTGTTACTTCACTACCTATCAAATGTACGTTTGTTGTATAATAGGCACATATCGAAATGGGGGTGAAACGAATGATAATCAATAAAGCATATAAATTTCGTATCTATCCAAATAAAGCACAAGCGACCCTAATCAATAAAACGATTGGCTGTTCTCGTTTTGTATTCAATCATTTCCTATCTCTATGGGATAATGTATACAAAGAAACAGGAAAAGGTTTGACATATGGTACATGCTCTGCCAAACTTCCTGCCATGAAGAAAGAGTTTGTTTGGCTAAAAGAAGTGGATAGTATTGCGATTCAGTCTTCTGTTCGCAACCTTGCGGATGCGTATACACGCTTTTTTAAAAAACAAAATAGTGCCCCGCGTTTCAAGTCTAAGAAAAACAACGTACAATCTTACACCACAAAACAAACAAATGAAAACATTTCCGTTATAGGAAACAAAATAAAATTACCAAAACTAGGTCTTGTTCGATTTGCCAAAAGTCGTGAAATAAAGGGACGTATTTTAAATGCTACGGTTAGACGGAACTCTTCTGGCAGATACTTTGTGTCATTGTTAGTTGAAACAGAAGTGCAAGAACTTCCGAAAACAAATTCTTACATTGGAATGGATGTGGGACTAAAAGATTTCGCCATTTTGTCAGATGGAACAACCTATAAAAATCCGAAGTTTTTTCGATCGTTAGAAGAGAAGTTGGCAAAAGCACAGCGTGTTCTTTCTAGAAGAATGAAAGGATCTTCTCGCTGGAATAAACAACGAGTAAAAGTAGCTAGAATTCATGAATACATAGCAAATGCTAGAAAAGATTACTTGGACAAAATCTCAACTGAAATCATCAAAAACCACGATGTTATCGGTATAGAAGATTTGCAAGTATCTAATATGTTAAAGAATCATAAGTTAGCAAAAGCGATTAGTGAGGTATCATGGTCACAGTTTCGAACCATGTTGGAATATAAAGCGGAATGGTACGGCAAACAAATCATTGTCGTATCGAAAACATTTGCTTCAAGCCAATTATGTTCTTGTTGTGGATATCAAAACAAAGACGTTAAAAATCTCAACCTACGTAAATGGGACTGCCCTTCTTGCCTTACACACCATGATAGGGATATTAACGCAAGTATCAATCTAAAGAATGAAGCGATAAGGCTTCTAACCGCAAGGACTGCGGAGATAGCCTAATAAATTAGAGTTCAATAGAACTCTTTACTTAGGAATCCCCCACTTCTAAACGAAGTGAAAGTGGGGGTAGTTCAAGGCTTAGCTTCATAGGATGGGCTATTTTAGCAATTCTTACTCTTGGAATAGGATTTCTTTGGCTTAGTCCATATGTAGGTACAACGACAGCACATTTTTATCGCTATATTGCAAAAGGTGAATTGCAGTAGGGACGTGCTATACTAATAGAATTATTACGTATAGGAGGTTAAGTATGATTAGTGATTTAAAAGGAGAAGCGCTAGATTCACTGGAAGGAAAATGGGGCTTAGCTGTTGGGGCAACATTACTTATTTCGATTCTTACTTCAGCTTTTAGTTTTAGTATTCAGTTCCTTCTCTCTCAGGTTTGGGAGTGGAAAGAAGTGAATAGCTCACTTTCAATAGATGTTATTACAATATTGCTGGTGGGGCCTTTAACGCTAGGGGGTTATTGTTTAGCACTACATATAATTCGTGAAAAAGAAGCGCGTATTGGGCATATATTTAGATGGTTTACAGAAGGAAGTAAGTTTATAAGGTCATTTTTGTTATATATAGTAGTAAACATTTATATTTTCTTATGGTGTTTACTATTTATTATTCCAGGCATTATTAAATCATTTTCTTATGCGATGACGTATTTTATTATAAATGATCATCCTGAGTATTCAATAAATCAAGCTATTACAGAAAGTCGTCGTATGATGGCTGGACATAAGATGGAGTATTTCATATTATGTTTAAGTTTTATTGGTTGGTTTATATTAAGTTGTATTACATTAGGGATTGGATTTTTATGGTTGATTCCGTATTTTTATACAACGACAGCAGCTTTTTACGAAGAGATTGCAGAAGAATATTACGAAAAAAGAATTCCGACACTTTAAAAAACACCCAGTGTGAACTATTGGTTCATACGGGGTGTTTTTTGTAGAAATTTTATAAACTGTTTACTTGTTAGAGGTTTACTGAAATAGTAACCTTGCATGTATTTACAGTTGTTTTTTTGCAGAAACTTAAGCTGTTTTTCTGTTTCAATTCCTTCAGCAACGACAGAGAGATTTAAAGTATTTGCAAGGGAAAGGATAGTGGAAACGATGGCTCTTTCTTCAGGCCGATGATCGGCTAGTTGTGTAAATTCTTTTGGTACTTTTAATGTATCAATAGGGAAAATTGATAAATAAGCAAGAGAAGAGTAGCCGGTACCGAAGTCATCAATGGACGTTTGAATACCATATTCTTTTAATTGCTTTAGTCTCGATAATGTTTCTTTTTCATCAATCATCGCAATTCGTTCTGTTAGTTCAAGTGTTACATCTTTCGGGTCAATCCTAACGTCTTTTAGTATTCGTGAAATATTTTCGATTAATTGATTTTGTTGAAATTCTTTCGCTGATAAATTGACACTCATTTTTAAGTTTGTGTATCCAAAACTTTGCCATATTTTTAGTTGAAGACAAGATTCTCGTAGCACCCAATGTCCAAGTGGGATGACCTGCGGAGTCTCTTCCACAATTGGAATGAACTCACATGGTGAAATGTCACCTAGGAGCGGGTGTTTCCAACGTATTAATGCTTCAGCACCGATAATTTTATTTGCTGTCGTATCAATTTGTGGTTGATAGACGAGATAAAATTCGTTGTTTACTAAAGCGAGTGGCAAATCTTTTTCGATTCGAGCTTTTCGTTCCATTTTTTTATATAGTTCTTTCGTGTAAAGAGAGCTCCGATTTTTCCCTTTATTTTTTGCTTCGTACATGGCCATATCGGCATGTTGTAAAATAGACAGTGGGTCTTCGCCTGCTTCAGGGTATATGGCAATTCCGATACTCGGTGAGATTCGTAAATGTTGATTTTCGATTTCGAATGGTTCGTTCATGGCTGCTACAATCATATCAGCTATCTTCTTTACATCTGTCCTTTTTTGATAATTTTCGATAAGGATTGTGAATTCATCCCCAGCTAACCGAGCAAGTTTCATATTATGTGTTGATATTCGCTCGAGCCTTTTTGCTACTGCAATTAATAGAAGATCTCCTACCCGGTGACCGAGGGTATCATTAATAACTTTAAAGCGGTCTAGGTCTAGAAACATAACAGCAAAAGGGCTTTTCGATATTTTTGCTCGTGCAATTGCTTTTTCTAAATACTGATGAAATGAACGGCGATTTGCAAGTTCCGTTAAAGTATCGTGATATGCTAGGAAATTAATTTGTTCTTGTTGCTGCTTGCTTTCTGTAATATCTTTAATCATTAAATAGGCCCCAGAAATATGTTCCTTTAAAAAGATGGGAACAGCTGTAACAAGCAAGTAGTAAATATCTCTATTTTTATGATATGCCCGTATTTCTAAAGAAATAGATTTCCCTTTTTTCACTTGATGAAAGGTATTAATGATTTCTTCCAAATCTTCTTCATACATAAGTGAATAGTATGGTTGGTTTAATAATTCATTCGTTTGATAACCGAGTAAAGTAGTTCCAGCGTTGTTCACATTGAGAAAATTACCGTACAAATCTAATGTAAAAATTGGATCTGGATGATGCTCGTATAAAGATTTAAACATTTGTTGGTTATGATATAACTCATTTTTTTGTTCTACTAAATCTTCTGTACGTAGTTCGATTTGTTTCTCGAGTTCTAAGCTGAATTGCATTTGTGCTAGCAATAATATTTTATTTTGTCTTCGAACTAACATATGGCGTATGAGAACGAAGGCGAAGGTTACCATAAGCCCAATTACTACGATAGGTGCAAAAACATTTTCGACCAATATAAAAACAATAAGCATCACGACAGAAATATATGGTAATGATAATCGGATGGATTCACCCAATTGAGGCGTTAGTAATACTTGTTCTTGTTTTTCAGAATCTTTTGTATGAAGTATACAAGCGATTGCTACTAATACTAAGGTTACTTGATATAATGGAGCAACTGTGAACATAGAGTGCTCGGGCTGGAAATATTTTATATAAGCATAAATAGCATCCGTAGTAGCATACAAAATTAAAGCACTGCCAAGAAGAGCGCCAACTTGTTTTGGTAGTAAGAATAATGGTTTGAATAAAAGGTTGATTCCTATTAAAAGAAAGAGTAGATCAGCCATTGGATACGTGAGTTGAACAAACATGTCGATATATGATGTTGTAAAAATATGAATGGTTCTTTCAATAAGCAAATAGTAGCTTAAAGTAAATTGAGCCGTAACAATAATACAAATATCACATATCGTAAAAAGCTGTTCCAATAAGTCTCGGCCATAAATAATTTCATATAGAAAGGCAAATGCAAAGCTAACTAAAAATAATAAGTAAAAAAAGTCTGATGGATCAACGAATGTATAGTAGTCATGCAAAATTAAGCGTTGATAAGCAACTATTATATCACCGATGAAATAAGAGAAGGTTCCGATAGTTAATATTATCCAAAATAAACGTGCTAATCCTTGTTTTACATTTGAAAAGTAAAATATATAACTGCAAATTGTAATATCAATTAATATGGTACTTATTCCAGTCAAAATTTGAAATGGAAGTGCGTATTCATATAAAAAGGGCATTGATACGTAATGAATAGTTATATACAACAATGAAATGCTTATAAGAATACTTACATGTGTTTGTTTTTTCATTTATATCACCCACTGTATATACATAAGAACCACCTTTTTGTAGTTTATGTTTTTTATGATTGCTTGAAAACATATAGAATTTCTATATTTATTTTACACATTTATTATGAGTTGTAAAAATAGATTTGCTCAGCAAGTATTAATTGTTGTTTCTGTTCCCAATATATCGACATAGGAATTTGAAGTTTGCTATAATGAATTAAATAGTTGCATTATTTAGAAAAATTTAAAAATAATAAATGATGCAAGTAAGACATATTGTTTACTATGTGAACTTGTTCTTAATTCAGGGGGGAGGGTTTCACAATGGCAAGTGTATATGAAAATAGTTATATGATCGTTTTGATTTTCTTGCTATTAGGTATATTGCTGCCGGTAGTGGCTCTTACATTAGGGAAAATGCTGCGTCCAAACAAACCGAGTGCAGCGAAAGCGACGACGTATGAGAGTGGAATTGAGCCTTTTCATGATGCAAATATTCGGTTTCATGCTCGTTATTATATTTTCGCTTTATTGTTCGTCATCTTTGATGTAGAAACTTTATTTTTATACCCATGGGCTGTTGCATATGACAAGCTTGGTTTATTTGCACTGATCGAAATGCTAATTTTCGTTGTGATGTTGCTAGTTGGATTAGCGTATGCTTGGAAAAAGAAGGTGTTACAATGGTTATAAATTTTGAGGAATTACACCCACAGGAGCGAGCGGAATTAGAAAGAAATATCTTTTTTTCTACATTGGAACAGTTGAAGGGATGGGCGCGGAGCAACTCTTTATGGCCGATGACGTTTGGACTGGCATGCTGTGCGATTGAAATGATGGGAGTAGGTTCATCACATTACGATTTAGATCGATTTGGGTCATTTTTTCGGACTTCACCAAGACAATCGGACGTCATGATTGTGTCAGGAACGGTAACGAAGAAAATGGCACCTATTGTTCGGCGCCTATATGATCAAATGCCTGAACCGAAGTGGGTAATTGCGATGGGATCTTGTGCAACGGCCGGTGGTCCGTATGTGAATTCGTATGCTGTTGTGAAAGGTGTAGATCAAATTGTACCAGTTGATGTGTATATTCCTGGATGCCCTCCAAATCCTGCTGCCTTAATTTATGGAATTAATAAATTAAAAGAAAAAATTCGTTACGAGGCGAGGACCGGGAAGCAGGTGACGAATAAATGAGTGATCCAAATAAAGACTTAGAAAGTATGAAAAGAGAAGCAGCCCGTCATGCGAAAGAGGAAGCGCGAAAACGTCTTGCTGCGAAACATGAGGCGGAAATGTCTAAACTTGAAGGAGAACATCGAGAAAAAGAGAAAGCGCTACCAAAAGATAAGGGGATTAATGTAGAAGAAGCAAAGGCGAAAGCTGCAGCAGCTGCAAAGGCAAAAGCAGCGGTATTAGCGAAGCAAAAGCGAGAAGGATCAGAAGAAGTAACGGACGAAGAAAAAGCGAAGGCGAAAGCCGCAGCAGCCGCAAAAGCAAAAGCAGCGGCACTAGCGAAGCAGAAGCAAGAAGAGTCAGAAGAAGCCACGGAAGAGGAAAAGGTTAAAGAGAAGGTAAAGGCTGCAGCAGCCGCAAAAGCAAAAGCAGCGGCACTAGCGAAGCAAAAGCGAGAAGGATCAGAAGAAGTAACGGACGAAGAAAAAGCCAAAGCGAAGGCGAAAGCCGCAGCAGCCGCAAAAGCAGCGGTATTAGCGAAGCAGAAGCGAGAAGGATTAGAAGAAGTAACGGACGAAGAAAAAGCCAAAGCGAAGGCGAAAGCCGCAGCGGCTGCAAAAGCAAAAGCAGCGGTATTAGCGAAACAAAAGCGAGAAGGATCAGAAGAAGTAACGGACGAAGAAAAAGCCAAAGCGAAGGCGAAAGCTGCAGCAGCCGCAAAAGCAAAAGCAGCGGCATTAGCGAAACAGAAGCGAGAAGGATCAGAAGAAGTAACGGACGAAGAAAAAGCCAAAGCGAAGGCCGTAGCAGCTGCAAAAGCAAAAGCAGCAGCGTTAGCGAAGCAGAAAGCCTCACAAGGTGAGAGGGATTCTGGAGATGAGAAAGCAAAGGCAATTGCAGCCGCGAAAGCGAAAGCCGCTGCTGCGGCAAGGGCAAAGAGATCTGTAAATAAGATAGAAGACGAACTGCAGCAGGAAGAACCATCAGTTAACCAACCATATTTAAATCGCTATGTGGAGGTTGTTAAGGAGAGGGTAGGAGAATATGCATTAGTAGATTCTTATATTAATAAGCTTTCAAAAGATGTTCCAACGCTTGTGGCGGAGCCTTCGAAATATTATGAAGTGATGGAATTAATGCGATTCCATGAAGGACTTGCTTTTGATTATATGTCAGAGCTACATGCGACGGATTTTGTGACACATATGGAAGTATACGTTCATTTATTTTCATATGGAAAGAAACAGTCAGTAGCAGTGAAGGTAAAGCTAGATAGGGAAGCGCCGCAAGTGAAATCGGTGACGCCGCTTTGGAAAGGGGCAGATTGGCCGGAGCGTGAAGCGTATGATTTGCTCGGTATTATATTTGAAGGTCATCCTAATTTATCTCGCATTTTAATGCCGGATGATTGGGTGGGGTATCCGCTTAGGAAAGATTATGAACCGTATGATGTGGAGGTGTAGCTTGTGATCCGTACGGAAGAGATGCTCTTAAATGTAGGGCCGCAGCATCCGAGTACACATGGTGTGTTTCGGCTTGTGATTAAGATTGACGGGGAAATTATTAAAGAGGCTACACCGGTTATCGGATATTTGCATCGCGGAACAGAAAAGATCGCTGAGAGCTTGCAATATACACAAATTATCCCGTATACAGATCGAATGGACTATTTATCAGCAATGACGAATAATTACGTCCTTTGCCACGCTGTAGAGACGATGATAGATCTTGAGATTCCAGAGCGTGCTGAATATTTACGGGTGCTTGCGATGGAGCTTGGGAGGGTTGCGAGCCATCTCGTCTGGTGGGGAACGAACTTGCTTGATATAGGAGCGGTTAGTCCATTTTTATATGCCTTTCGTGAACGAGAGATGATTATAAATTTATTAAGTGAATTGTGCGGTGCAAGGCTTACTTTCAACTATATGAGAGTTGGCGGTGTGAAGTGGGATGCGCCAGACGGCTGGATTGAAAAGGTGAAAGAGTTTGTTCCGTATATGAGAGAGCAATTGGCAGGTTACCACGACCTCGTTAGCGGAAATGAAATTTTCTTAAATCGTGTGAAGGGCGTTGGCGTATATAGCGCGGAAGAGGCGATCTCGTATTCTTTAAGCGGCGCAAATTTGCGGTGCACGGGAGTCCACTTTGATCTTCGCAAAGATGAGCCGTATTCTATTTATGATCGTTTTGACTTTGATGTTCCTGTTGGGAGCACGGGAGATGCTTGGGATCGCTACGTTTGCCGGATGGAGGAAATTGAGGAGTCATTGAAAATTATTGAGCAAGCAGCCGGGCAGTTCCCGAAAGACGGCGCTGTGCTGGCGAAAGTCCCGAAAATTATTAAAGCACCTAAGGGAGAAGCGTTCGTCCGTATAGAGTCACCACGCGGGGAGATTGGCTGTTATATTGCTAGTGATGGAAAGAAAGAGCCGTACCGTTTGAAATTTCGCAGACCGTCTTTTTATAATTTGCAAATCTTACCGAAATTATTGAAAGGTGAAAATATCGCCAATTTAATTACGATTTTAGGTGGGGTTGATATTGTACTTGGGGAGGTTGACGGCTAATGATTGAGACGCTCTTACAATCACCTTCAAGCTGGACGAATTTCTTCGTTTTTTTCGGGTTAGCGGTGCTTCTATTATTTGCAGTCCTTGGCTTCGTTACATACGGTATTTTGGCAGAACGGAAAGTGATGGGATTTATGCAAGGACGGATTGGACCAAACCAAGTTGGGGGCCGGTTCGGTTTACTCCAAACGGTAGCTGATGTTTTGAAACTATTATTAAAAGAAGATAGCATTCCGAAAGCTGCTGATAAACCGTTGTTTATATTAGCACCTGTTATTGCATTCGCACCAGCATTTATGGTACTTGCGGTTATCCCGTTTACTGATAAATTTCAGTTCGCGGATATTGGCGTAGGGTTACTGTATTACATTGCTGTTTCTGGGATTACGACGATCGGAGTTGTAACTGGGGGATGGGCATCAAATAATAAGTATTCCCTTTTAGGAGGGATGCGTGCGGCGGCACAAATGATTTCTTATGAGATTCCACTTGTGATGAGTGTAATTGGTGTCGTTTTGTTAGCTGGTAGTCTTAACTTGAATGAAATTGTAGCGGCGCAGGAGAAGGTATGGTACATTTTCGCACAGCCAATCGGTTTCGTCATTTTCTTAATCGCGGCAGTTGCAGAGTTAAATAGGACGCCGTTTGATTTACCAGAAGCGGAGTCAGAACTTGTTTCAGGATACCATACGGAATACTCAGGGTTTCGCTGGGCGTTTTTCATGCTTTCAGAGTATGTGTATTTCTTCGGGATGTCATCTTTAATTACAGTACTCTTTTTAGGCGGATGGAATCCAGTTATGTTCCTTGGATTTATTCCAGGAGCCGTATGGTTTGCTTTAAAATTCAGCAGTGTGGTCTTTCTATTGATTTGGTTCCGCGTTACGTTCCCGCGCATAAGAGGTGACCAGTTAATGGAGTTTGGCTGGAAAGTATTATTACCAATTGCACTTGCAAATATTTTCTTAACGGCATTGATTAAGGAGCTATTCTTCTAATCTATAAAGGGGGTGCCAGCAAGAGATGAAAGGACTATTTAAAGGGTTAAAATATACACTTAGTAATTTGAGTAAGAAAAAGGTGACGTATGATTATCCAAATCAACCGTTGCCATTACCAGACCGCTTTCGAGGTATTCAAAAGTTTTATCCAGAGAAATGTATTGTTTGTAATCAGTGTTCCAACATTTGTCCGACAGATTGCATTCAATTAACAGGGAAAAAACATCCTGATCCTACGAAAAAAGGGAAAATTATCGATACGTATGATATTAATTTTGAAATTTGTATTCTTTGCGATTTATGTACAGAAGTTTGCCCGACAGAGGCGATTGTAATGACAAATAACTTTGAACTCGCAGAGTATTCACGTGATGATTTATTTAAAAATTTGCAGTGGCTTGACGAGAACGACGAGAACGTCAGGAAGGAGAATAAAGCATGAATGGCGAGTTTGTAGCTTTCTTTATATTATCCTTGTCTGCGATTATCGGCGGCGTTCTTATGCTGAATTTAACGAAAGTAATGCATATGATGCTGGCCCTTGTGCTTACGTTCCTTAGCATTGCGGGTTTGTACTTTCTCTTATCAGCCGAATTTATCGGAGTTGCACAAATTTTACTTTACTCTGGTGCGATCACTATTATTATGATTTTTGGCATTATGTTAACGAAACATAACGCGGAAAATGAATCGCGCCTTACTCTTCGAAAATGGATTATCTTCTTTGCGGTTGTAGCATTTGGAGCGGTTATGTATTTCGCTGTTAATAGTATCGATTTTTCAAATCAAAGCACACAAGGAAGTTTACCTCTCCATGAAAATAACACACTTCAAATCGGTACACTTCTCTATTCAAAATATATTATTCCATTCGAATTAACCTCAGTTATTTTACTTGTAGCACTTGTAGGAGCGATTATCCTTGCGAAGAAGGATGGGGGAGAGGAGGATTCCCATGAGTAGCGTTCCGGCTTCTGCGTATTTAACACTTGCGATTATTTTGTTTTGCATCGGCTTATTTGGAGCTTTAACAAAGCGAAATACAGTAATTGTACTAGTTTGTATCGAATTGATGTTAAACGCCGCCAATTTAAATTTAGTAGCGTTTAGTAAATTAGGCTTGTTTCCGAATTTAACAGGACAAATTTTTTCGCTGTTTACGATGTCTGTAGCGGCAGCGGAGGCAGCGGTAGGTCTTGCAATTTTGATTGCTTTGTACCGTAATCGCCCGACAGTTCATGTAGATGAGATGGATACGCTCAAAGGATAGCATTGTGACCGAAAAGGGGGAAGGAAACAATGATCGATTATGCATGGCTCATACCGCTTTTCCCGCTTGTTTCGTTTTTGTTACTTATTGTGTTCGGGAAGAAAATTAGAGAGGGAAGTAGTGTACTAGGTATTTTCTTTACCTTTCTCTCCTTTATATCCGCGGTAGTGGTACTAATAGAACGGTTTTCATCCGAGGCAGTGAAGCATAAGTGGGTATGGCTTAGGGTAGGAGATATAGATATATCATTTGGTTTTGAAGTTACCGCATTAGGGGCTTTAATGTTGTTTATCGTTACGCTTGTGAGTTTTCTTGTACATGTGTACTCAAAAGGTTATATGAAAGGTGACACCAGATTACCAACCTTTTATGCATATTTAGGGCTCTTTACCTTTGCGATGCTTGGGCTAGTTATATCGACGAATTTATTACAGCTTTATATATTTTGGGAGTTAGTCGGCCTTGGTTCGTTTTTACTTATCGGTTTTTATTTCTTTAAAGAAGAAGCGAAGGCTGCTGCGAAAAAGGCTTTTATTATGACACGCATTGGGGATGTTGGGCTATTTATTGGGATGATATTAATTTTTTGGCACGCAGGTAGTTTTGAATATGACGCGATTTTTAAAGCGATTCATACGGGCGACCTCTCTCCTTCTATGATTACAATAACGGCGATATTAATTTTTATCGGTGCGATGGGGAAATCGGGTCAGTTCCCGCTTCATACATGGTTGCCAGATGCAATGGAAGGACCGACGCCTGTTTCGGCACTTATTCACGCGGCAACGATGGTTGCAGCCGGCGTATATTTAGTAGCGACGATGTTCCCGCTATTTTCAGCAAGTGCGGTAGCGATGCAAACTGTGGCAATCGTTGGGGCTTTCACCGCAATCTTTGCGGCCTCTATTGGTCTAGTACAAACTGATATTAAGAGGGTTCTTGCTTACTCTACAGTTAGTCAGCTCGGGTATATGATGCTTGCGCTAGGCTCGGCGGGTTATGTAGCTGGTATCTTTCACTTAACGACACACGCCTTTTTTAAAGCATTATTGTTCCTGGCAGCAGGAAGCGTAATTCATGCAGTCCATACGCAAAACATTAATAAAATGGGCGGTTTACAGAAAAAGATGAAAGTAACCGGTGCACTATTTTTAATAGGCACACTTGCAATTAGTGGTGTTCCTCTGCTTTCCGGATTTTTTAGTAAAGATGAAATTTTAGCGGCGGCCTGGATGAGTGGCAATTACTTTCTATTCGTTTTAGCAGTAATTGCGGCATTTCTAACAGCATTTTATATGTTCCGTCTATACTTTCTTGTTTTTACAGGGGAAACGAAGACGGAGGAAGAGGTGCATGAATCACCTCGCACAATGACGTATCCGATGATTGTCCTTGGTGTTCTTGCGGTAGTTGCAGGTTATATAAATACACCGTGGTTCGGAACGTTTCTTGGGGATTGGCTTACGAAAGATATAGGATTCCAGGTGAAGGAAGTGCATGGACCTGTTTGGATTATGGTTGTTGCGACGCTTGTTTCATTTGCGGGAATTGCCCTTGCATATTTCATATACGGCAAGAAATCTATCTCTAGAGATTGGGCCGGCGGAGAAGGGACGCCTCTTTATAACTTTTTGAAAGGAAAATATTATGTGGATGAACTATACAATGTGACGGTGCTTCCTATTACGAAAGGAATCGCTCATGTGCTTCGCTTATTTGAAGTATACGTTGTAGAAGGAATCGCAGTTTTAATTGCTGGACTCGTTAAAGGTATGAGTGGTCTAGGATCGCGGCTTCAAAACGGGAATGTACAAGTGTACGGAACTGTAACAGCAGTTTCGCTCGCAGTTCTCCTAATTATTTTGTTATATACGGGAGGGGATTTACGGTGAATGGATTGCTATTAACGTTCTTCATTTTTTCCCCGCTTTTAGGAATTCTCTTGCTTTTATTAACGCCGAAACGAGAATCGCGTACAGTGCAGGCGCTTGGTTTATTCGGAACGGCGCTTCCATTTGGAATTGCTATCGTTCTTGCTTGTACATACGTTTCAGGAAAGAGCTTATCGATATTTGATGAAAAAGTGAAATGGATTAAATTTGGGGATTTCACAGCAGTGGACAAAAGGTGGTTTTCAATTTATTACGAGCTTGGTATTGATGGTTTATCGCTTGTAATGATGGTGCTCACAGCCCTTCTAGCGATGCTTGCAGCTATTGCGGCATTTTCTATTAAAAGAAATTTGAAAGCATTCTACATGCTGTTACTCATGTTAGAAATAGGTATGCTCGGTGTCTTCGCTGCTCAAAATTTAATGTTGTTCTTCATGTTCTTTGAAATTACGTTGCCATCAATGTTTTTATTAATTGGCAAGTGGGGGAAATTGTCGAGTGAAAAGGCTGCATATAGTTATTTAATATATAACGGTATTGGATCAGCTATTTTACTTATCGTTTTCTCGGTTTTATTTGCGAAAACAGGTACAACAAATATTGCAGAGCTTAAAGAAATATTAACGAGTGTAGGTGCTGGGGGAGGAATGGCCGTCTCAAGTAGCGTACAGTTCGGCTTGTTTCTTGCCATAATGATTGCTTTTGCGATTAAACTCCCTGTTTTCCCTTTGCATCGCTGGATGGTCAATGTACACATAGAAGCGCATCCTGCTGTAGTTATGCTTCACGCGGGGGTTTTGCTGAAGATTGGCGCGTACGGTATTGTTCGCTTCGGGAAAGGATTATTCCCAGAATATTTTCGTGATTTTGCAACGCTAATCGCGATTTTAGGGGTAATTAATTTATTGTATGGAGCCTTTCTAGCACTCATCCAAACGGACTTTAGAAAGGTACTTGCTTACTCTAGTATTTCGCATATGGGCATTGTATTAATGGGGCTTGCGGCGTTAAATGCACCAGGTACACAAGGGGCATTGTTCCAAGTTGTGTCTCACGGTTTAATTGCGGCCTTACTCTTCTTCTTGCTTGGCATTATTGAAGAGCGTTTCGGGACTTCGGATATTACAGCACTTGGTGGACTTGCAAAAAGTGTTCCGGTGCTTAGCGGTTTCTTCCTAGCGGGCGGTATGGCATCGCTTGGAATGCCAGGGATGTCCGGATTTATTAGCGAATTCCTTGCCTTTCTCGGTTTATTCCAAGGGAAACCTGTTATCGCCGCCGTCGGTGTAATTGGAATTATTTTAACCGCTGTATACGTATTAAGAGCGACACTTCAAGTGATATTTGGTAAGAAAGAATGGGAAGCGAAAATTGATATACACGGATGGGAGTACGTTCCTGTTATAGTGCTTATCGTTTGTATTATTGCAATTGGGGTAATGCCAGAACTACTAGGGGATCCACTTCAAACTACATTGAAAACATTGGGGGTGAAGTAGGATGGATATGAACACGTTACTTAGCTTATCATGGCATCTCATGGTACCAGAATTCATTATTCTCGGGGCAGCCATCCTTCTTTCCATATGTGATTTGTTTTTTAAGCTGAACCATAGGTACGTCGCGATTGGTGCAATTGCCGCTGCCTTGTTAGCGATAGTGTCATTAATGACGCTATATAGCGAACCGGCAGGAGATATTTTAAATGGATCGTTTGTACTAGATGGATTTTCAAAAGGATTTAAAACGTTGTTATTAGGTGGATCAGCTCTCGTTTTATGTATGGCAATAAGCGATGACAAGAAGGAGCCTATTCAAGATAAAGGGGAATATTATTATTTGTTTTTAATGGCGCTTCTTGGAGCGATGTTCATGGCGTCTAGCGTTGATTTCATCACATTGTTCGTTGGTTTAGAGTTGCTTTCGCTTTCTTCCTATATTTTAGTAGGAATCCGAAAAAGAAACCGCGCATCGAATGAGGCTGCAATGAAATATGTCATTAACGGAGGAATTGGAACAGCAATTACACTCTTTGGAATGAGTTATTTATACGGTATTACAGGGTCGACCAACATAGTGGAAATGCAAAAGGTATTTACGCAAGGATTGGCCGGGGGCATTCAGTTATTGTTAGCTCTCGCATTTCTACTTTTGCTCGTTGGACTCTCATTCAAAATTGCAACAGTGCCATTTCATATGTGGGCACCAGATGTGTATGAGGGAGCGGCTACACCTGTCACTGCTTTTCTCGGAACGATTTCTAAAATTGCTGGTTTTCTACTCATTACGCGTTTGTTTCTTATGGTGTTTGCAGGTGTGGCAATCCAAGGAGACGCACAATCTTTGTACGGGCGTATGAGTATATACATTGCGGTACTAGCTAGTATTACGATGATTGTTGGGAACGTAGTAGCATTAAAGCAATACAACGTAAAACGTCTATTTGCCTATTCAGGTATCGCGCATGCTGGGTATTTGCTAGTCCCTCTTGTAGCGCTATCACAGTTTACGATGGATAGTATGTGGTTTTATATGCTTGCATATATGCTTATGAATATAGGAGCATTTGCAATCATCCACGGATTAATCTTACAAAATGATAAGGAAAACATGACGATTTTTACAGGGTTATATAAGCGATCCCCCTTTACAGCTATAGTGATGACGGTCTTTATTTTATCGTTAGCTGGAATACCGGGGACAGCAGGTTTCATCGGGAAAATTAACATTTTTTTAGGGGCACTTCATGTTGAACCTGCTCATTACGTATTAGCTTCTATTATGATGGGGACGACGGTTATTTCATTCATATATTATTTCCAAATATTACAGCAAATGTTTTTCCGCAAGGGAGAGACAGAAGAAAAGCTCCGATTACCGTTAAATATAAAGATTGTCATGAGTCTTTGCGCAATTTCAATTGTAATACTAGGGATTATGCCGATGATTGGTTACAATTTCTTTTATGAACATTTTCCATTAATGAAGGATTTCTTCTTCTTGGGGAACGTGGTACAATAGTGGAAATAAAAGGTGTAGAGTCCGTACTCTACGCTTTTTATTTTGGAGTAACAACAAATGAAAACGTCTATAGGTATATGTTTTCCGAGAGGAAATTACGATGTAAGATGCTTATTTGCGTTTGAAAAAGTGTGGCTCCTACTTATTTATGGTATCGTTTTTTACATTTTGCGTAAGTAGTAGCCAAGCAAAAAAGGGGTCGATTTTTTGGCACATCTTTTAGGGCAACAAGCACTGATTGCCATTGTTTCGCATTTATTGTTTATTACCATTACGTGGTGGGCCTTACAAGGTATTCACATTGAGCGCTTAATGAAGTCTGGAAAAGTGATGCAGACGAGAGTATTACTTATCCTAATTACAATTGCAATTGGGACATCTGTAAGTAACTTTTTCCTTGATTATTTAGGCTATTCAAAGAGTTTAACGTATTTAGTAAAGTAAGTGTATAGAACCTCATATCTCCGTTAACAATGGGGATAGGAGGGGATGAAATTGAAGTTTAAAGCCATTCTTATCGTTATCGTAAGTGTTGTTTTATTTTTGGTTGGATATAAAGAGATGAAACCTATAAGCGATGAACAGAAAATGGAGAGCATGATTGCAGCTTTAGAGAAGAACGATGCAAAAGTAGAGCGGTGGTCATGGTTAGCGCGAGAAACGAAAACAATTTCTAATATACATACGTTTCAAAAATTGTTAAACGATGTGAAGGAAGAGGCAAACATCGAAGGTTGGGAATTAGAACAATCTCCAGATGGATATAAGGCTACATCCTATAAAAAATCTTCTTCACATGAAGAACGAATAGTAGTAACTTGGAGTAAGGAAAATACTAAAGAAAACACTTTTATTATTTTTGAAGTGAGCGGGGCGAAATGGGACCCGAAGTACGTTCAGAACATGGATAAAATTTTTAGTGAAAAACCTATAATTTACACTTGTGTTCAAGGTGTACTGAATGATAAGATTGAAGGTGTTTTGCAAAATAAAACCAATCAGGTTTTGAAAGATCTTTCAGCAAGAGCGATCGAACAGATAGAAGAAAGAGCATTTGTATCAGTCTCCGCATATAATAAAAAGTGGAATGACGCTCTTTCAACAAATAGAGAGAAAATAAATGTGCAAATAGCAATACGTTCTACAAACAACAAAGATACAATTGTGGTTGGCACACCGATCATAACTTCTGAGTATTGAGTGAATAGATACTGAAAAAAGGACACGGAGGGGAATAATTTGGAAAAGATCATCGTCCGTGGCGGAAAGCGGTTAAGCGGCACAGTGCGTGTTGAGGGCGCAAAAAATGCTGTATTACCTATAATCGCTGCAGCCCTATTAGCGAGTGACGGAAAGAATGTACTATCTGAAGTACCAGTATTATCTGATGTATACACAATTAACGAGGTATTACGTCATTTAAATGCTGAAGTCGTATTTGAAAATAACCAAGTAACAATCGATTCTTCTAAAGAATTAAACATTGAAGCACCATTTGAGTATGTACGTAAGATGCGTGCATCTGTTCAAGTAATGGGACCATTATTAGCACGTAACGGTCGTGCTCGTATTGCACTTCCTGGTGGATGTGCAATTGGTTCACGTCCAATTGACCAACATTTAAAAGGCTTCGAAGCAATGGGAGCGAAAGTAAAAGTTGGTAACGGATTTGTTGAGGCACACGTAGAGGGCGAACTAAAAGGAGCTAAAATTTATTTAGACTTCCCAAGCGTAGGCGCGACAGAAAACATTATGTCTGCAGCTACATTAGCAAAAGGGACAACAGTCCTTGAAAACGCAGCGAAAGAGCCAGAAATCGTTGACTTAGCTAACTTCTTAAATGCAATGGGAGCGAAAGTACGCGGAGCTGGAACTGGAACGATTCGTATTGAAGGCGTTGAAAAATTATATGGTGCGAACCACCCTATTATTCCTGACCGTATTGAAGCAGGAACATTCATGGTTGCAGCGGCAATTACAGGTGGAGACATCTTAATTGAAAATGCTGTGCCTGAACATTTACGCTCAATTACAGCGAAAATGGAAGAAATGGGTGTTAAAATTATTGAGGAAAATGAAGGTGTACGTGTTATCGGCCCAGATAAGTTAAAAGCGGTTGATATTAAAACTATGCCTCATCCAGGTTTCCCAACAGACATGCAATCACAAATGATGGCATTATTACTACATGCTGATGGAACAAGTATGATTACAGAAACGGTATTCGAAAACCGCTTTATGCACGTTGAAGAATTCCGTCGTATGAATGCTGATATTAAAATCGAAGGTCGTTCTGTAATTAT
This sequence comes from Bacillus sp. RC240, assembly GCF_044907945.1. NCBI lineage: Bacteria > Bacillati > Bacillota > Bacilli > Caryophanales > Bacillaceae > Bacillus > Bacillus sp. RC240. The sequence continues at coordinate 221,161 of NZ_JBIYCT010000005.1, forward strand.
GAACGGTCCAAGTAGCTTGCAAGGAGCTGAAGTTGGCGCAACTGATTTACGTGCAGCAGCAGCATTAATCTTAGCTGGTTTAGTATCAGAAGGTTATACTCGTGTAACAGAGTTAAAACATCTTGACCGCGGTTATGTAGACTTCCATAAGAAATTAGCTGCATTAGGTGCAACTATTGAACGTGTAAACGAAAAAGTAGAAGAAGTGAAAGAACAAGAAGTTTCTGATCTTCACGCTTAATTGAAGTAGTCTCTATGTCTTTTGACATAGGGGCTATTTTTTTTTGGGTTATTACTGTTATAGTCAATAAATTCTATACTTATGCACGTCTCAGTAAAAATATTTAGAAAATTTTTGTTTTATTCCACTATTTGCGGTCAGTAAAACCCCACTGATTATAGTTTCACTTTATAACGATACCCCCAAGTATGTTCTAAAAGATCCCGTATTTCCATAAGAATGAAAGGAATCCAACTTTATATTGGGGGAATAGGATGAAATTTTCAAAGCCACTTTTCATTACAGTAGCGCTCTTAATAGCGCTCGTTATCATTGTACCTGCTGCTCTTGTTATTCCGTTTGCGAAAGCAAAAGTAGGGGAAGAAGCAGCTTCTAAAACTCCTCCAGCGATAGAAAGTATACCAGCTCCAGGGAAAGTGGATACAGCGGTTCAAGTTGCTGTATATCGTGATCAGCAGAAGAAGGTAGAGACATTGCCTATGGAGGAGTATGTGGCCGGTGTAGTAGCTTCTGAGATGAATGCCAGCTTTGAAATAGAGGCGCTAAAGGCGCAGGCATTAGCAGCAAGAACATTTGTAGTGCAGCGTATGCTAAGCGGAGGTAAGAAAAACAATGCGGACGTGACAGATACGGTGAAAGATCAAGTGTACAAAAGCAAAGAGGAATTGAAGAAACAATGGGGTAATAACTACGAAAATAATTTAAAGAAAATTGAGGAAGCCGTTTCGAAAACCGCAGGACAAGTTTTAACGTATGATGGAAAACCAATTTCAGCATCCTTCTTCTCAACGAGTAACGGACGAACAGAAAATGCAGCTGATTATTGGGGGAATGATTATCCGTACTTAAAGAGTGTAGATAGTCCGTGGGATCAAGCCTCTCCAAAATTTACGAGTGAGCAAAAATTCACAGTAGCTGATTTTCAAAAACGCCTCGGTGTGAAAGTACTAGCGGACGGAAAGGTTGGTAATATTAAAGACCTTACGGAAGGAAAGCGAGTAAAGGATGTAGAGTTTCAAGGAAAAACATTAACAGGAAAAAAAGTTCGTGAAAAGTTAGATTTACGCTCCTCAGACTTTACGTGGAAACAAGAAGGAGATAACATCACCGTTACAACGAAAGGATTCGGTCACGGCGTCGGTATGAGCCAGTACGGTGCGAATGGTATGGCAGTGGAAGGTAAGAAATATACAGAGATAGTCGCTCATTACTATAAAGGCATTGAAATAAAGACGATGAATGATTATGAAGGAAAGTTGATGGTGAAGAAGTAGGTGTCAGGGGTTTCCTGATACCTACTTCTTTTTTGTTTAAAATATCATAATTTTCCATTAATTGTTTGGTATAATAGGATAAAAACATCTGGAGGAGACGGAATGGCGTTATTGGAGTTGAAACAGTTAGGGAAGACGAACCAGTTACCGGCAGTTGAACTGAAGGTTGAAAAAGGGCAATGTGTTGTTTTGCAATGCAACAATCATACAGCTAAAGTGTTGCACCGCATCATTATCGGTGAAGAAGAAGCTTCAACTGGTAATGTACTATTTGAAGGCACAGCGATTGGAAAGAAGAATTATTCCCGCATCGGCTTTTGTTTTTTGAAAGATGAAGCATACGATCGTTTGAAGGTGAGGGAGTACTTCAAGTTTATATTAGGGCTTTATGAATCTAACATGAGTATGGAAGAAGTAGTACAATATGTCGGTCTCCTAGACAAGTTGAACGTTAAAATAGAAAAATTGTCATTTTCAGAGAAACGCCGTCTTCATCTTGGGCGAGTTATGATTCATAATCCGGATTTAGTTATTTTAGAAGAGCCAGAGCAAAATGTCGATACAGAGAGTACGATCATTATTCGAAAAGCGATTATGAAAATGAAAGAGCAAGGAAAGGCAATCTTTATTACGTCCTCCTTTTTATCAGATGCCCTTTCGCTGACAGAAGATGTGTACATATTAAACAATGATGGTGTGAAAAAGATAGAAATAGAGCAAGAAGAAGTTGAAGAAGTAGATGAAGAAAAAGTAGTTCAAATGATTCCGCAAATGAAACTGGAAAGAATACCAGCGAAAGTGAACGATAAAATCATTTTACTGGATCCGATGGAGATCCATTTCATTGAAACACAAAATGGAGTGACACATATTCATGTGCGCGAAGGTGATTTCGTATGTGCATTAACATTAAGTGAACTAGAAGTGAGATTAACAGGATTCGGGTTCTTCAGATGTCATCGCTCGTACCTCGTTAATTTACAAAGAGTACGAGAAGTCATTACTTGGACACGTAATAGTTTTAGTTTAATTTTGGATGACGAAAGAAAAAGTTCAATCCCGCTTTCAAAAGGACGAATGGATGAGTTAAAAGGTGTAATTGGGCTATAAAAAATGCTCGGATAAGCTCAAAATACGATTCATTCAACAGTAAAAATACTCCTTTTACTGGTATTTTACTGCGTAAACCCTTTGTTTTTCATATGATTGAGTCAAGAAAAGCGAAACAATCAAATCGAAACTTGCGAAAGCAAATTTCATCTATAAAAGAAAAACAAAGGGGATGACGAAATGACATTGGCAATTGAAATGAAAGATGTAATGAAAAGTTTCGATGGAAAAACGGCCCTTCGAAATGTAAATATTGAGGTAAAGCAAGGAGAAATCTTTGGATTCCTCGGACCGAGTGGATCTGGAAAAACGACAACCGTAAAAATATTAACATCTCAATTGCTTCATAGTATTGGAACGGTACGAGTGTTGGGGAAAGACATTACAGGACCAAGCAGCATCGATTACAAACGAATCGGCATTTTAACAGACAATAGCGGCTTATACGAAAGACTTAGCATTTATGATAACTTACTATTATTTTGTGACTTATACGATTGCAAAAAAGAACGAATTGATGAAGTGTTAGCACAAGTGAACTTATTGGATGATAAAAAAACACAAGTGAAAAAATTATCAAAAGGAATGAAGCAGCGTGTCACGCTAGCGAGAGCGATCCTTCACAAACCAGATATCCTCTTCTTAGATGAACCAACATCTGCACTTGATCCAGTAAACGTACAAAACATTCATAAAATCTTAAAAGACCTAAATAAAGAAGGAACAACGATTTTCTTAACAACGCACAACATGGACGAGGCAGAAACGCTTTGTAACCGTATTGCCTTTCTGTGCGGCGGAGAAATTGTAGCTCTTGATACACCAGAAAACCTTCGCTTGCAATACGCGAAAGATCAAATACGAGTCGTATTAACAGATAAGAAGAAAGAAATAGTGCAAAAAGATGAATTAGGTGCAAAACGTATTTCAGAATGGATGAAAAAGGGCGAGCTACTATCCATTCATTCACAAGAGCCAACTTTAGGCGATATCTTTATTGAAGTTACTGGGAGGGGATTATAATGACGTTTTCGATGAGAAGATTTTCAGCGATTTTTTGGAAAGAGGTACAGGATATTAAAGCAAATGCATCTGTACTTGTAATGGCAATACTTCCAATTATATTTGCTTTTGTTTATGGACAGATGGATGGGCCGAAAGATGAAATATCTAATATGGTAACTTTAATGGCTTTAACAATGGTAGGAAGCTTTGTTCAAGCGGCTTTAATTGCAGAAGAAAAAGAAAAGCATACGCTACGTGTGCTGATGTTATCACCAGCATCATCGTTAGAAGTGTTACTAGGAAAAAGCGCATTAACAGGTCTTATTACATTTGCAATTTGTTTTAGTAACTTCGCAATTTTAGGTGTAGTAAAGGGGAATATTCCATTAATAGTGCTATTTTTACTTATTAGTATATTTTTCTTTCTTATGTTAGGTACGGCGATTGGATTAATAGCTAAAACAACAGCATCAACATCAGTAGTAGGTATGCCAATCTTATTTATTTTCCTTCTAGCTCCAATATTAGGAGTTTTTTTTAAAAATGATTTTGTAAAAAAAATGATTGATTTTCTTCCAACGAAACACCTTGCGGATGCAATGCCGAAGCTAATGAACGGAAAGGGATTATCAACTGTTAGTGGTGATTTAATAAATATAATAATTTGGTGCGTACTTTCTATTATTCTTTGTATTATCGTTTATAAAAAGAAACAACTAGACTAAAAAACTGAGCTGAAACGCTCAGTTTTTTCCTTTTTCTATCATTTCCTCGGAAATTTTGCAATTCCTATACATATTTTTACAGAATTTGTCGAAAAGTAATTAGTTATAGGTTGTATAGGATGAGTGAATATTGTTCAAAATGATTGCTGAGGTGATGATGGAATGCGAGGAAGAAATAGTAAAAAGTCGCAAAAAGTAGTACATTTATTTCAAAAAAGATGGGTGTTTCCGGCACTATACATTGCTTGTGCAGCGGTAATCTTAATGGTTGCGCTATGGTTCCAGGGAGCTAATCCAAAGAAAGCTCCGAACCAAGATCAAGCAACACCGTATACACAAACGGAAGATCCGGCAGTACCAGTAACAAAATCTTCAGAAGTAGTGAAAATGCCAACTGCAGCAAATGCAGAAGTAGTAGTACAGAAGAAATTCTATGAAGATGCAGCATCAGAGGCGGAACAAGAAAAAGCACTTGTCTTTTATAACAACACATATTCCCCGAATAAAGGAATTGACATTGCTGCGAAAAACGGAAAAGAATTCGATGTTACAGCTGCTTTAAGTGGTACAGTAACGAAAGCTGAAAAAGATTCACTTCTTGGTTATGTTGTAACAGTAGATAGTGGAAATGGTGTAGCAGCATCTTATCAAAGCTTAGGCAGTGTGAAAGTAGAAAAAGGTGCAAGAGTCGCGCAAGGTGAAGTGTTAGGAAAATCAGGTCTAAATGCAATGAATAAAGATGCAGGTTCTTACGTTCACTTTGAAGTACGTAAAGACAATGTGGCTGTGAACCCTGAGCGTTATTTAAATAAATCAGTAGCAGAAATTAAAGCTGATGCAGGTGCTGCAAAGGCGACAAATGCTTCTGGTAAAAAAGCTGATGACAAATCTCAAAAAGAAGAAAAGTCGACAAGTACGAAACCAGAAGATAAGTCTCAAAAAGAAGAGAAATCAACAAGCGGTTCGACTAGTGATAAAGAGACGAACGGCAAACAAGATGACAAATCTCAAAAAGAAGAAAAATCAACGAATGGTTCTACAGAATCATCTAACGGTTCTTCTTCACAAGAATAATAAAGTGAAAAAATCAGTTCTCATTAGGAGAGCTGATTTTTTTATTTTCATATAAAAATAATCAATTTCGAGAAAAAAGTTGCAATAACAAGGAAAAATGACGAGATTCTCGAATATATATTACAAAAGGGAGGGGATACTGTGTCATTTTTATCTGTTCTGTCGATTGCTATCATTTTATTGTTTGTTTTATTCGCTTTATATTATTATATTGCCGGTAAGAAAGAAGTTCCCCACCATCAGTTGTTAGAAGAAGAATATGAAAGAGAAGAGTGACACCTTTTATAAAGAGGTGTCACTTTTTTTCGCCATAATTGTCATCGTTAACGTATTTCTCACAAAAAAACGTAATTTTTCTTAACTTAGTCCGCAAAAATAGTGAACATGTAGCATATATCAGTAGTGCGGGCAATACAATGGTATAAACCAATGCAAAGAGAGTGTTTGAGGTGAGAAATCGTGAATCATTTCATTATAAATCCAAGAATGTTTAACGCTTACAAACAGCACTCACATTTACTTCATAGTCGTATGCAGCGAGTCTCATTTCACACTTCTCACATCCAATTTAGGGAGGCGAGTGGTGTGCACGATTACATCAAAGAGAGAACTATCAAGATTGGCAAGTATATCGTGGAGACAAGAAAGACAGTGCGTGTAATCGCAAAGGAGTTTGGGGTATCAAAGAGTACAGTCCATAAAGATTTAACAGAACGTTTGCCAGAAATTAATCCAGAGCTGGCAAATGAAGTGAAAGAAATTCTTGATTATCATAAGTCTATTCGTCATTTAAGAGGTGGAGAAGCAACAAAGCAAAAGTATCGAAAAGAAGATACAGAAAACCCTGTACGCCAATAAATCTAAAATAGCAAACATTCCTTGTGAATTCGGTAATATTTTTCAGAAGAATTCTTTTTGCGAATATTACGTTTCTGTTAAATTTATGATAAAATCAGAAATTAGGTGTAAAAGAATTCGGGTGTAACCTGATTTTGAATATCGAGGAGGAAATGACGGGAATGTTTGCGCGAGATATCGGAATTGACCTAGGTACGGCTAACGTATTAATTCATGTTAAAGGTAAGGGTATTGTATTAAATGAGCCATCTGTTGTGGCAATTGATCGTAATAGTGGAAAAGTATTAGCAGTAGGTGAAGAAGCAAGAAGTATGGTGGGACGTACACCTGGTAATATTGTAGCAATTCGTCCGCTTAAAGATGGTGTAATCGCAGATTTCGAAATTACAGAAGCAATGTTAAAGTATTTCATTAACAAATTGGACGTGAAGAGCTTCTTTTCAAAACCTCGCATTTTAATTTGCTGTCCAACAAATATCACATCTGTAGAACAAAAAGCAATTCGTGAGGCTGCTGAACGTTCAGGTGGTAAAACAGTATTTTTAGAAGAAGAACCAAAAGTAGCCGCAGTTGGTGCTGGTATGGAAATCTTCCAGCCAAGCGGAAACATGGTTGTTGATATTGGTGGAGGTACAACAGATATTGCCGTACTTTCTATGGGTGATATTGTTACCTCTTCCTCTATCAAAATGGCTGGCGATAAGTTTGATATGGAAATCTTAAACTACGTTAAACGTAAGTATAAGCTATTAATTGGAGAACGTACTTCAGAAAATATTAAAATTAAAGTTGGTACAGTATTCCCAGGTGCACGTAGTGAAGAGCTTGAAATTCGCGGACGTGACATGGTAACAGGTTTACCACGTACAATTACAGTATGCTCTGAAGAGATTACAGAAGCACTAAAAGAAGACGCAGCTATCATTGTACAAGCTGCAAAAGGCGTACTAGAGCGCACACCACCAGAACTATCTGCGGACATTATCGACCGCGGTGTTATTCTAACAGGCGGTGGAGCTTTATTACACGGTATCGACATGCTTCTAGCAGAAGAATTAAAGGTACCAGTATTAATCGCTGAAAACCCAATGCAATGTGTTGCTATTGGTACAGGTATTATGTTAGAGAATATCGATAAATTACCAAGACGTGCTTTGAAATAAAGTGAAAAAGAGCTAAGGGAAAACCTTAGTTCTTTTTTTTTTTTTTTTTGATTTTTTTAATTCTAATTTTTTACGAAAACGGAAGAAAAATAGAGAAAAATAAAGGAATAGGGCGATATATTCATATATATAGTTAAATTTAATGTTTTCTTATTTGAAAACGTATGTAATATAATGATTCGGAATACGACATTAAGGCAAAGAATGTTTAAATACATATTGCCTTTCCCTAATTTGGGCATACACTCTTTTCTACCTCCGTGTCAGTTGCTGGGAAGTGCAACTATTTTAATGGAATAGAGTGTATGCATTTTTTTATAATTAGGAAGTAAAGTAGTACTTTACCCCGCTATTTGCCGGGCAGTAAGATTCCCACCTCAAAATTCGGCGAATGCAAGGGAGTTAGGTGGGAGTCGGGCTGCCCGTAAAAGCCCGATTGGTGTGGGCTAATAATCAGTGGGGGATGGCCCCCCACTGATTAAAGTTTCACTTTATAATGACAAATAATAAACAAAATGGGATAATAACAATATGTCCAAGTGGTAAGACCAATATTGCAAAAGGGGCGATTGTTACATGCTAAATATAGAACAAATTAAAGAGATCATTCCTCACCGCTATCCGTTTTTACTTGTTGATAAAATATTAGAAGTGGATGAGGGGAAAAGAGCGGTTGGAATTAAAAATGTATCTGCAAACGAGGAGTTCTTTAATGGACACTTCCCAGATTATGCAGTTATGCCTGGTGTACTTATTGTAGAAGCATTAGCACAAGTTGGGGCAGTTGCTGTATTAAAGAAAGAAGAAAACCGCGGGAGACTGGCTTTCTTCGCAGGCATCGACAACTGCCGTTTTAAAAAACAAGTGCGCCCAGGTGATCAACTTCGTTTAGAAGTAGAAATGACGCGCGTACGTGGCCCAATCGGAAAAGGAAAAGCAATCGCAACAGTGGATGGTGAAGTTGCGTGTGAAGCTGAAATTACATTTGCAATTGGTGATAAAAAAGAATAGATAGAATAAAAAAATCTTCTTGTAAAAATGCAAGGAGATTTTTTTATTTACTATATATATCGATATAAATACAAACTAGTCAGAAAATTCATTGTAAATTAATTTGGATTACCATATAATTACTTTATCATTTATCTCGTTATTGAGATAAATGATAAAGGTATAAAAGAAATGAAGCCATTGTCATATTGTTACAGTCTTTATATAGGACAAAATAGAATAGTACTGGTTATGATGAGGTATGGAGAAAAAATGGGTGGATTCACCTGTGGAAATAAGTGGGGAATAAGCGTAATATATCGATCATGAATGAAATGGGCGTGTATACCGAGCATATAGAAATAGGGGGAAAAGGTCGCGCTTAAAAAAAGGAGACTAGAACATGTTCGGGAGAAAGAAAAGAAAGCCATTAAAACAATTAATTACACATAAAGAGCCTAAATCGCATATTACAGAACAATACCGCAACATTCGTACAAATATTGAATTTACATCTGTAGATAATCATATTCGTTCTCTTATTGTCACTTCAGCAGATCCAGGTGACGGAAAGACGACGACAATTGCAAACTTAGCAGTTGTTTTCGGTCAACAAGGAAAGAAAGTTTTAGTAATCGGAGCCGACTTACGTAAGCCGACGATACAAAACTTATTTGCAATACATCATTCAAATGGATTAACGAACGTATTATTAGGACAAGCAAAATTAATGCAATGCATTCAAAAAACAGATATAGAGAATGTATACTTAATGGGGGCAGGTCCAATACCGCCAAACCCAGCAGAACTGTTAGGAAATCGAGTAATGGACGAGGTATTACTAGAAGCATATAACATGTTTGATATTATTTTAATAGACACACCGCCAGTTCTTGCGGTTACCGATGCACAAATACTTGCGAACAAATGTGATGGAATCATACTTGTCGTGCGCAGTGAAAAAACAGAGAAAGATAAAATAGTAAAAGCGAAACAAATTTTAGACAAGGCGTCTGGTAAACTACTTGGTGTCGTACTAAATGACAAGCGAGAAGAAAAGGAACAATATGGATATTATTAGAAAGAATGTCTAATATAACAATTTTTAAAGCCGATAAGTATTTTTATTGGCTTTTTTGAGTTATTTAATATTTATTTATTTATTTTATTATACAAAAAAAATGATACAAAGGAAATTTTGGAAATTTGATGGAATGTGTTGCCATATTTAAGGTTTTTTTGTAAGATTATATATGTTTTTAAATAACAATCGTACGTAGATATTACTAAAATAAAAAAATGTAAGATTATATGTTATAATTTTTCTTATGTGCAAATTTTAGAAAGTTGGAGGAACTTATGGAAGAAACAATTAGTTTAAAAGAGTTATTTTATATCTTAAAAAAACGTTTAGCAATGATCCTCGTCATCGCTTTTGGTGCAGCTATAGTAAGTGCCATCATTAGCTTCTTCTTCATGACACCAATCTATCAATCTTCGACGCAAATTCTTGTGAATCAGAAGAAGCAAGAAGGAGCAGCAATTCAGTACAATGAGGTACAAACAAATATTCAATTAACGAATACATATAAGGTCATTATTAAAAGTCCAGTAGTCTTAGACCAAGTGAATGAAAAATTAAATTTAAATATGACAGCGCAAGCTTTAACAGGAAAGATCAATGTTGCGAATGAAAAAGATTCACAGGTCATTTCTGTAACAGCTGAGGATAAAGATCCAAAAGTAGCTCGTGATATTGCAAATGCAACTGCAGATGTATTTAAAGGTGAAGTTGCAAAAATTATGAATGTCGATAACGTAACGGTATTATCAAAAGCAGAAGTTGGGGAAAATCAATCTCCGATTAAGCCAGTTCCTATGCTTAATGTAGCAATAGCTTTCGTTGTTGGTTTAATGGCTTCAATTGGTCTTGCATTCTTACTAGAATACTTAGATAACACAGTGAAAAAAGAAGAAGATGTAGAAAACTTACTTGGCTTACCAGTATTAGGTATTGTCGCTCGTATGGATGAAGAAACAACGAACGTGAAATCACATGCTCCATCATCAAGAAAAGTGAGGGGACAGACAATTGGTTCTTAATAGTTTATTTAAAAAGAAAAAAAATCATCGTCAACGTCGTCAACTAATTGCTCATCAACAACCGAAATCACCAATTTCAGAACAGTATCGTAATATTCGAACGAATATTGAGTTTGCATCTGTTGATAAAAATATACATTCATTAATGATAACGTCTGCGAACCCAAGTGAAGGGAAAACGACAACGACAGCGAATATGGCGGTTGTGTTTGCTCAACAAGGAAAGAAAGTATTATTAATTGATGCAGATATGCGTAAACCAGCGATGCATCAAATGTTCCAAGTAGACAATATTGTTGGATTAACGAATGTATTAACGCATAGTCAACGTTTAGAGAAGTGTATACAAACGACAAATGTAGATAATTTACACTTTTTAGCGTGTGGCCCAATTCCGCCGAATCCAGCGGAATTGTTAGGTTCGAAATCAATGCAAGAACTTCTTGCTCAAGTATATAGTATGTACGATTTAGTTATTTTCGATTTACCACCAATTTTAGCTGTAACAGACGCGCAAATTATGGCAAATGTATGTGATGCATCTATTCTTGTCGTTCGTAGTGAATCGACAGAAAAGGAAACAGCGGTAAAAGCAAAAGGATTATTAGAATCTGCAAAAGGTAAATTGTTAGGTGTTGTTCTGAATGACCGTGAACGTGAACATGGCCTATATTATTACTATGGTGCTAACTAAGTAAAAAGTGAGATATGGCCAGAACATATCTCCTTTTTTCCCTTGAATATGAGATACATCTCATATTCAAGGGAAAAAAGATTTTTATACGAGAGGGAGGGTGAGAAGAATGATTGATTTACATTGTCACATTTTACATGGCATCGATGATGGTGCGCAAACAGTAACAGATAGTTTAGCGATGGCACAAAAGGCTGTCCAAGAAGGGATTCATACAATCGTTGCCACACCACATCATCAAAATGGAAAATATGTAAACGAACGTACGTCTATTATTCATCAAGTGAAACAATTAAATGATGAACTACAACAAAATGAAATTCCACTCAAAATTTTACCGGGGCAAGAGGTCAGATTATATGGTGACTTACTTGAAGACTATGAGGCTGGTAAAATCGTTACTTTAAACGAAACGAATAAATACATATTAATTGAGTTTCCATCTAATCATGTACCTCGTTATGCAGAACAACTATTATATGAACTACGTGTTAAAGGAATGATTCCAATTATCGTTCATCCAGAACGCAATGCCGAGTTAATCGAGCGGCCAGATAAGTTATACAGCCTTGTAAGTAAAGGTGCATTAACACAAGTGACGGCAGGAAGTTTGCTAGGGAAATTCGGCAAAAAGATAAAAAAATTCTCACTACAACTTGTTGAACATAATTTAACACATATGATCGCATCAGATGCACATAACACAACATCAAGGGGATTTCATTTAGTGGAAAGCTACGAATTGATCGGGAAAGAATTCGGAATGAACGTGATGAGTGATTTAAGAGAAAATCCGTATTTATTAATTAGTGGGAGAGCGATTTATAAAGAAGATCCAGAACTAATTCGTCGTAAAAAATTGTTTGGTATTTTTTAATTGAAGAGCTCTGGTGATGTCTCCTAACCGTTATCAATGGGGGCACTCGGTTGTGCTGTGGGTAGAAATTATATTTCAACCTACCTTAGATGCTTGTCGTCGGGAGTATGACGTGAGGATGGGTTAGATGCCCATAATTTTATGTATGCCAGAAACTCTACCTATGGAGTTATAAAAATGACTCTATAGGTAGGGTTTTTGTTATTGCTACATATAGATAAAATAATATTATTTTGGAGGGCAAAATTTGAAAAAAGTAAGAAAAGCGATTATTCCAGCTGCTGGTCTTGGGACAAGGTTTTTACCAGCAACGAAAGCAATGCCGAAAGAAATGTTACCTATCGTCGATAAACCGACAATTCAATACATAGTAGAAGAAGCGATAGAATCAGGAATTGAAGACATTATTATTGTTACTGGAAAAGGAAAGCGTGCAATTGAAGATCATTTTGATCATTCTTTTGAATTAGAACAAAGCCTTTTAGAAAAAGGGAAGCACGACATGCTTGAGAAAGTACAAGCTTCTTCAAGAATTAATATTCATTACATAAGACAAAAAGAGCCAAAAGGTTTAGGACATGCGGTATGGTGTGCGCGTAAATTTATTGGGAATGAACCATTTGCGGTATTACTTGGTGATGATATTGTTCAAGCAGAAACGCCATGTTTACGTCAATTAATGGATCAATATGAAGGAACGCAATCATCTGTAATTGGTGTACAAACGGTGCCAGAAAATGAGACACATCGTTACGGTATTATCGATCCAACTGAACAAAATGACCGTCGTTATCAAGTGCGTCAATTTGTTGAAAAACCAGCACAAGGCACAGCACCATCTAATTTAGCGATTATGGGTCGTTATGTATTAACACCAGAAATTTTTATGTTCCTGGAGAACCAACAAACAGGTGCAGGTGGAGAAATTCAATTAACAGATGCGATTCAACGATTAAATGAAATTCAACGAGTATTCGCGTATGATTTTGAAGGAACTCGTTATGATGTTGGAGAGAAGTTTGGGTTTATTAAGACGACGATTGAGATGGCACTTCAAAATGAAGAATTGAAAGCAGATTTGATGAGATATATGGAAAAAATCGTAAAAAAAGAAGAGGCGCATTCATAAGAGAATTTCATTTTTTATTACCAACAAGATACTAGTTATATAAAGAAGGGAACAGGTATATTGAGTTATCGAAGACGGCTTCCATTATTAATTTTATTAGATTCATTTATTGTATTAACTGCCGTGTACTTAAGTTATTGGTTTATACATCCTAATATATTAAATAAAATTCCTACGACAGTAGTTATAAGTTCTATTACATTATTGTGTAGTCATCATATTTTTGCATCTATTTATAAGTTATATAACAAGGCTTGGGAGTACGCGAGCATTGGAGAATTAAAACAAATATTTAAAGCAATTACGTTATCGATTTTAGTAACAGCAATTGTTCAACAAATTATTAGTCATGACATTTATGTGCGTATTTTAGCCATTGCATGGATGCTACATATATTGCTAATCGGTGGCTCTCGCTTTATATGGCGTATGCTTCATGATACGTATACTACTAAAGCTATCGATAAAAAGCGTACACTGATTGTTGGGGCAGGTTCAGCAGGAACTATGGTGGTAAGACAATTGCAGCATAATAAGGAAGCAGATTTATATCCAATTGCGTTTGTTGATGATGATAGAAATAAGCAAAAATTAGAAATTTATAATGTGCCAGTTGTTGGTACGACAAATCATATTAAAGAAGTTGTTGAAGACAATGACATAGAACATATTATTATTGCTATTCCTTCTTTAAATAGAAATCAAATAAACGAGATTTTTGAGAAGTGTACAAAAACGAAGGCGAAGACTCAAATTGTACCGATGCTCGAAGATCTTTTAGATGGTAAAGTTTCTGTTAACGAATTCCGTGATGTACAAGTGGAAGATTTATTAGGAAGAGAACCTGTTCAGTTAGATGATGCTGGAATAGGGGAGAAAATTAATGATAAAACAATCTTGGTAACAGGTGCGGGTGGTTCGATTGGATCGGAGATTTGTCGTCAAATTTTAAAGTATAAGCCAGCTAAAATAGTACTTTTAGGGCATGGGGAAAATAGTATTTACCATATTGAAATGGAATTGCGAACAAAATATAAAGATAACATAGAAATTGTAACAGAAATTGCTGATGTACAAGATAGAAATAAAATGTTTGAGGTAGTAAAAAAACATCAACCTTTTATTGTGTATCATGCTGCTGCACATAAACATGTGCCACTGATGGAGCGTAACCCAGAAGAAGCTGTGAAAAATAATATTATCGGTACAAGGAATATTGCAGAGGCTGCGGATACATTTAAAGTAAATACATTTGTTATGGTGTCGACAGATAAAGCAGTAAATCCAACAAATGTAATGGGTGCAACAAAACGTGTTGCAGAAATGATTGTTCAGCACATGGCTATGGTAAGTAAAACAAGATTTGTAGTAGTTCGATTCGGAAATGTTTTAGGGAGTAGGGGGAGTGTAATTCCTTTATTTAAAAAACAAATTCAAAGAGGTGGGCCAGTTACAGTTACACACCCAGAGATTACTCGTTATTTTATGACAATTCCAGAGGCATCACGACTTGTGATTCAGGCAGGATCTTTGGCAAGAGGTGGAGAGCTATTTGTACTCGATATGGGGGAGCCTGTTAAAATTGCAGATTTAGCAAAGAATTTAATTCAGCTATCAGGTTACTCTGTTGAAGAAATTGGGATTGAGTTTAGTGGCTTAAGACCAGGAGAGAAGATGTATGAAGAGCTATTGAATGATAATGAAATCCATAAGGAACAAGTATTCCCTAAAATTCATATAGGAAAAGCTGTTTTAAAAGATTTTGAAGTCATTCAACAATTTATAGATGAGTTCGAACAGATGAGTAAAGAGAGTATTAGAGAAACTTTATTAGATTTCGCGAATAATAAAGTTGAAGTGAATAGTTAGATTTTAAATATGAGGTAGAGTATGAGTTTTGTGCCAAATATTTAAAATGAGATGGATGATTTTTGAAGATATGATATGTATTTTATAGAAATTTAATAAATGAAGTGAGGGAAATTAAATGATTGATACTAAGGTAAGAAATATCCCGTTTTCTCCACCAGACATTACAGAGGTAGAAATAGAAGAAGTTATAAAGGCAATGCAATCGGGTTGGATTACAACAGGACCTAGAACAAAAGAATTAGAAAAGAGAATTGCTGAATACATTGGTGTAAATAAAGCCGTTTGTTTAAACTCCGCTACAGCTGCAATGGAATTAACCCTACGTATTTTAGGAGTTGGACCGGGTGATGAGGTAATTACTTCAGCTTATACATATACAGCTTCAGCTTCTATTATAGAGCATGTGGGGGCGAAAATTATTTTAGTTGATACAGCTCCAGATTCTTTTGAGATGGATTACGAAAAACTTGCAGATGCAATTACTGAAAAAACAAAAGTAATTATTCCTGTTGATATTGCGGGGAAAATGTGTGATTACGATGCGATATATAGTGTAGTAGAAAGTAAGAGAGGGTTGTTTAAACCTAATAATATAATTCAAGGTCTATTTGATAGAATAATTGTAATGACTGATGCAGCTCACGCGTTTGGTGCTAAAAGACAAGGTCTGAAATGTGGACAAGTTGCTGATTTCACATGTTACTCTTTCCATGCTGTGAAGAATTTAACAACTGCAGAAGGTGGAGGCGTTGTGTGGCGAAATGATTTAGGTATGGATGATGAGTGGGTATATCAACAATTTATGTTATATAGCCTCCATGGACAATCTAAGGATGCCTTAGCGAAAACTCAGAAGGGTTCATGGGAGTATGATATTGTTTATCCAGCTTATAAATGTAATATGACGGATATTATGGCAGCAATTGGATTAGTTCAGTTGGATAGATATGAATCACTTATGAACAGACGTAGGGAAATCATCGGAATGTATGATAAAGAATTGCTACCTTATGGGGTTCAAATTTTACAACATTATGGAAATGATTTCGCCTCATCAGGGCATCTTTATTTAGTAAGAATACCTGGAATTGAAGAGTCTGAGAGAAATGAAATTATTATTAAGCTAGCGGAGATGGGAATTGCAAGTAATGTACATTATAAGCCATTACCTATGTTTACAGCATATAAAAATCTAGGATTTGATATCAAAGATTATCCTAATGCATTCGATATGTATAAAAATGAAATTACACTACCTCTGCACACGAGCTTAAAAAATGAAGAGGTGGATTATATTACGGGTATTTTTAAAGAAATTTTAAAGAATAGATAAAAGGGAGCTGTAAATATATGAAAAAAAGAGTTCTAATTTTAGGTGTTGCGGCTGTTCAGATGGATGCAATCTTAGAACTAAAAAAAATGGGATATGAAACTTATGCTTGCGCGATGGCTCAAGATGGACCTGGTGCGGAAGTAGCTGATCACTTTGTTGAAATAAATATTTTAGATTCAGAAGCAATCATTAATTATATTCAGGAAAATCAAATTTCTGTAGTTTACTCTACAGGTTCAGACTTAGCTATGCCGGTAGCATCTTCAATTAGTGAAAAATTACAAATTCCATATTTTGTATCAGAAGAAACGGCTCGTATATGTAATAATAAAGATTTAATGAGAAAAACCCTGGGTAATAATTTTAAAGGAAATGTAAGGTTCCAAGTTATAAAGAGTGAGGAAGATGAACTAGAATTAGAATTTCCTTTTATTTTAAAACCAGCTGACTCACAAGGGCAAAGGGGAGTAAAATTAGTTGAAAGTCAAGATGAATATTTAGAAAGCTATAAAATTGCCAAAGAATATTCTCGTTCAGGATTAGTAATATTAGAACAATATATTTCTGGCCCAGAACTTTCTGTAAATGGTTATCTTGTAAATGGAAAGGTAAAGTATTTAGTTGCCTCAGACCGAGAGACTTGGCTTGAATATACGGGGTTAATTCATAAACATATTGTCCCAACAATAAACCTTACTTCTAATGCTACAGATTTATTAAATGATATTGTAGAAACAGCATGTGCTAAATTGGAAATAAAGAATGGCCCTGTTTATGCCCAAATGAAATTGGAAGAGGGAATACCATATATTATTGAAATAACCCCTCGTTTAGATGGGTGTCATATGTGGAGTTTACTATCCTATTATAATGAAATTAATTTAATGAAACTTACATTCGAGCATTTATTAAATGGAGATACCTCTGAATTAGAAAAATTCAAAAATAATTCAAATGATAAATATGTTTTGGAATTTATTTGTCAAAAACCTAATACTGCAGCAGAGTATTCAACATTTGAAGATCAAATACAGAACTCTCTACACAGTTTCAACTATTATAAACAAGGAGATAATATCCGCCCAGTAAATGGGAAGTTAGATAAAATTGGTTACTTTATTTATAGGGACTAAATAAATTTTTATAAAGTAATTAAATACTACGGAAATATTATTTTTCATTTTTAAAACATGATATAGAGAGATGGAGATTAAAATGAAAGTAGCTGTTACAGGTGGAACTGGTTTTTTAGGTCAGTATGTTGTTGAGAGTATAAAAAATGATGGGAATACTCCTATCATTTTAACGAGAAGTATTAATAGTAAGGTGATAGGAGACTACGAATGTCGTGTTTCAGACTATACTAAGGAAGATTTGATAAAACAGTTGAATGATATAGATGCAGTGGTACATCTTGCGGCTACAAGAGGTAGTCAGGGAAAGGTATCTGAGTTTCATGATAATGAAATTTTAACACAAAATTTATACGATGCTTGTTATGAAAATAATATTGGTAATATTGTGTATGCATCTACGATATCAACGTACTCTGATGAAAAATCGCTCCCATGGAATGAGATGGAACTACCTTTACCTGACTTGATGTATGGTGTGAGTAAGTTAGCTTGTGAACATATTGGAAATATTTATTCCAGGAAAAAAGGGCTGTATATTAAAAATTTAAGATTTGCCCATCTATATGGTTTTAATGAGAAAAATAATTATATGATTAATAGATTTTTTAGACAAGCGTTTCACCGTGAACAATTAACTTTACATGCTAATGGTGTTGCAAAAAGGGAATTTTTATATGCAAAAGATGCAGCGAAAGCTGTAATTTATGCACTAAAGCAGGAAAAGCTTTCAGGGACTTTTAATATAGGTAGCGGGGATGCTTTAACAAATTATGAAGTTGCAAATACAATTAATAATGTATTTGGAAATGAAGATAACTTATTAGTGAAAGATCCTAATGCCAATGAAGGGATACATTCTTCTTATATGGATAGTAATAAGGCGAAGAAAATGTTGAATTTTTCACCAGATTATACTTTTGCTACAGCTGTAGAAGAAATATATACATTAATGCGGAGGTTAGATGATGTACCGTTATGGTATTAAACGTATTTTTGACATAATAGGTTCTTTGTTAGTACTTCCTTTTTTACTATTGATTATGATACCAGTTGTTATCATGATTAAGTTGGAAGATAAAGGACCTGTATTTTATAATGCTCCTAGATTAGGAAAAGGTATGAAAGAATTTCCGATGTATAAATTTCGTTCTATGAAAGTAAATGCACCGGATATTCGTAATGAAGATGGTAGTACATTTAACTCTGATAATGATCCGAGGGTAACTAAAATAGGACATATTTTAAGAAAAACAAGTATAGACGAACTCCCACAACTACTTAATGTATTGAAGGGTGATATGAGTTTTGTAGGACCAAGACCAAGCCCATTAGGGAATAAAGATATTTATCCAAAAGAATTTTTCAAAAAATTTGATGTCCGTCCTGGTATCACTGGCTATAATCAAGCAATATTAAGAAATAATTCTACAATGGAGCAGCGTGTAAAGAATGATGTTCATTATGTAGAAAATTTATCATTTATGTTGGATGTTAAGATTATATTTTTAACAGCGGTTTCTGTAGTGAATTCGAAAAATATAAACCGAAATAACGATGGAAAACAAAAGGCGGGAAATTAGTGAATAATTGCTTGATACTCTTAACCAACTACTATCCTTTTCATAAAGGAGAAGAATATTTAGAATCGGAAATAGAGTACCTATCTAAAAATTATAAAAAGATTTATATCATTTCCACGATGGTATCTAATGAAATGCAGCAAACTAGATCAGTTCCGGAGAATGCTGTAGTTTTGCCAATAGGAATCAAACATTCCATTAATGGAAAAGCAAAAATGGTTCTAAGACAATTTAGAACTATTAGTAAAGACAAAGTAAAAACAAAAATGATTAAAGAAGATTCAAAAGGAAATCTTTCACATAAATTGTACTGCTATTATTTTGAAAGTCGTGCAATGGATGTTTACGATCGCGTAGAGAACCAATTGAATGAGTATGATTTTGAACAGTATGATTCAATTACAGTGTATAGTTACTGGCTATATATTACTGCAAGAGTAGCAGTAGAACTAAAAAATAAATATTTTAAAGAAAACAATCCATATACTATTTCACGTGCACATAGATATGATTTATACGAAGATGCAGCTCCATTAAAGTATTTACCAGAACGGGATTACTTATTAAAATCCTTGGATGCAATTTATCCGTGTTCACAAGATGGTGTAGATGCTTTAAATAAGACGTATCCTGCATATAAAGAAAAGGTTAGTGTAGAAAGATTAGGGACAATCTCAACTAATGTACTTAGTAACACTATGAATGATAAGTTATATATTGTGAGCTGTTCTGTAGTACGCAAGGTAAAACGAATTGATTTACTAATACAAGCGTTAGTAGAATTAGAGAAAAAGAATATTCCATATTTTTGGACTCATATTGGTGGAGGTCCAGAATTTGAACGTATTAAAAAATTAGCACAAAGTAAACTTAATATGGAACAAGTTAAGTTTACAGGTTTTGTTAAAAATCAGGAAGTTTTAAACTGGTATAAAGAGAATCCAGCTACTGTTTTTGTTAATTTATCAGCCTCTGAAGGGGTACCTGTGGCAATTATGGAGGCAATATCTATGGGTCTTCCGGTTATTGCTACGGACGTTGGAGGTACGAGGGAAATTGTTGAAAGTGGTGAAAACGGATATCTATTAGATAAAGATTGTACGATTACAGAAATAGTTGAATCGTTTAATGAACTCCATAGAATGGATAGTGAGCAATATAAGAAAATGTGCGATAATGCATTAGAGATTTGGAAGGACAGAAGTAACGCTGAGGTTCTTTATTCTGAATTTGCTATTAAGCTTGGGAAGTCTAGTTCTGGGTCCCGGTAGATGTTATCTAAAATGATTATGTATAAATTTTATAGGAGGGTAATAGGACTTGCAAAAAATTATTCGTTATATAATTTTGTTTTTTGCTGTAAGTATGTTTGGCATAGGGGCCCTATTTTCAAATCTTAATATTCTTTTAATAGCTATTTGTGGTATGTTACTCCATAATTTATTATATTCTTGTGAGAAATTTAGTGAGAGAATTATATTTTTTGCTTTTAATAGCACATTTTTTACTTTTTTAGTAGCTAGGTTAGTAGTTAAGCCATTATTTGGTTATTATGATAAATATAATAATAATTATTATGGTTTAGACTTCGATGATGAAAAGGTAATATGGAATATTTTTATTAGTTTATTTTTCTGTTTGCTGTTTCTCTTTTTGGGATATGCACTAGTGAAGAATAATAGGGCTTATAAAGGTAAAAGGTCTAGGTTTTTTTCTGAGAATAACATTAAAAATATAGCTCTAGTAAGTAAATCATTATTTTACATTACGTATATTTTTAATGTTTTAGTGCTATGGGATAAAGCAAAATTTACAAATAATGTTGGTTATACTGAACTATATGCTTCATACACATCTTCATTTCCAATATGGATTACTAAGTTAGCTGAAATGTGTCCGACTGCATTATTTATATATCTAGGTACACTACCTACAAAAAAGAAATCTTTTATTCCTTTAATTTTATACGTTCTATTAGGGTGCTTATCATTAGCAGTAGGGCAGAGAAATAATTTTGTTCTAAATATATTGATAGTTCTAGTATATCTTTGTCTGCGAAATTATACTGATAAAAAGGAAAAATGGTTTGGGAAAAAAGAGATAACTGCTTGTATTTGTGCGTTGCCTTTTATGATTTTGTTATTAAATGCAGTTTCGTATTTACGCATGGACAATTCGGTAGAACACTCATTTTCAGATGGTATAATTGAATTTTTCTATGCTCAAGGTGTAAGTGTCAATTTGATTGGTTATGCTCAAACGTTAGCTAGTCAACTGCCTGAGGGGAAAATATATACTATTGGGAGACTTATAGATTTTATTAATAGTAACGCCATAACTCAATTTTTGATAGATGTACCAAAATATGTACCTCAAAGCCTGGACTCCGCATTATATGGTAATAACCTTGCGGAAAGAGTTTCATACATTTTAAGTCCTAATAGATACTTGAACGGATGGGGATACGGATCAAGTTACGTATCCGAACTATATAAAGATTTTAGTTATCTCGGTATAATTATCGGGAACTTTGTTTTAGGGATTATTTTAGGATTGATGAATAAATTGTTTAGAACGGGTATCTTAGGTGCCTGGATGTGTCTATCTATGACTCGATTACTACTTTATGCACCACGAGATACTTTTACATCATTTATTGTATCCACATTTAGTTTAATAAATATTTTAACTGTATGCTTAATTTTATTAGGGTCAATAATACTATCTGGTAAAAAGCAAAAAAGAGCCCAAACGACAATGTAGTAGTATCAGATATGAACTTTGGGTAAAATTCATAGGAAAGAGGTTTAAAATGTTAATTTCTCTTATCGTTCCTATATATAATGTTGAAGGGTTCTTACCAAGATGCTTAGATAGCATTATAAAACAAGAATATCAAAATTTAGAAATTGTATTGGTGAATGATGGATCTACAGATCGGAGTGGATTGATTTGCGACCAATATGTGGAAAAAGATGAGCGTTTTATTGTTTTTCATAAAGATAATGGAGGAGTTTCCTCTGCGAGAAATGTAGGATTAAATAAGGCAAATGGAAATTATATTGGTTTTGTAGATCCAGATGATTGGATAGGGCCCAATATGATTAGTAAGCTATATGAATTAATTATTCAGCACAAAGCAGATATCGCCATGTGTGGTTATGTTAAAGAAGATGTACATGGCCTACCACTAAGCAGACCTGGTGAATTAAGCACAAAAATTTTAAATAAGGAAGAAACATTAAATTCTATTCTTAATCCAAATGGTTTTAGAGGTTTTTTATGTAATAAACTTTTTTCAGCAGATTTATTTCATAAAAAAACAATATACTTTGATGAAGATATACATTTTTGTGAAGATTTATTATTTTGTTGTCAAGCAATTTTAAACTCTAAACAAGTTGTATATGATTCTACTCCATATTATCATTATATAATTCACAATAGTAATGCTTCTAAATCAAATTTTAGTCTGAAAAAGCTAACGGCTCTTGATTCTTTGGAGGATATTGTAAACTTACTTAATGATCAAAAGGGCATTGAATTAGAGCAATATAAAAATTACTATATGCATTTAAATATTAGTTTATTAATGAATGGTATTCACGAAGGAAAGATTAGAAGGCAAGACAAAGAAAGATTGAAGAAAAATCTTTTTAAATTTGAAATTAGTGATTTAACTAGTAAATTTGTTAAGTTTTCTTGTGTACTTGCTAGATTAAATCTTAATCTATATTATTTTATTTGGAAGAATGTTAAAACAAACAAATAAAATATAGAAATTCAGTCAATAATACAATATTTGAATTGATTTTAAGATTTTTTTGAATAGTAGTCCTTTAGAGGGCTACTGTTTTATGATTTCAGGGTTCAATATGTTTTGCTGAATATATTTAGAAAATAATTCAAATTAACTATTTAGTGGATTTTAGGAATTAAACAATTTAGGTAATGTTCAGCTATATACGCTATTGCGTAGGATTAAAGAGGTAATCAAATGAACTACAAAGTGAAAAAAATTGCTCGTAATTTTTCTTATACATTTATTGCTAATATTTTGTCCATAATTATTTCCACTGTGCTGCTTTTAATTGTTCCCAGATTTATTGGTATTAGTGATTATGGATATTGGCAACTGTATATTTTTTATTCTTCATATATCTCATATATGTCTTTAGGTTTAACAGATGGTGCATATCTACGTTATGGAGGCTGGGAGTATAGCGATTTACGTAAGCCTATTTTTGTTTCACAGTATTGGTTTCTAGTTGTTTTTGATCTTATTGTGAATTCTGCAATCTTCTTATATTACATTTCAGTTGCAACAGATACAAGTAAAACTGTTGTCGTAGCATTAACTTGTTTAACTGGAGTATTAGTGGTTCCACGTTCATTGTTGACATTTATGCTACAAGCGACAAATCGAATTAAAGAGTTTTCTATTATTATTATTTTAGAACGAATTATTTATTTTGTATTAGTTATAGTATTTCTAATGAATGGAATTAAACAGTTTGAATATCTTATTTTTGCGGATATTATTGGAAAGGTTTCTTCAATAATTTATTCATTTTTCGTTTGTAGGGAGTTAGTGTTTGGGAAGTTTGAATCTATTAAAATAAGTACTAGAGAGATATATGTAAATATATCTGTTGGGAGTAAATTATTATTTGCTAATTTTGCGAGCCTGCTTATTATTGGTATTGTACGTTTTTTTATTGAGAGTAATTGGAGCATTGAAATATTCGGTAAAGTGTCATTAACTTTAAGTATCGCCAATATGTTGCTGCTGTTCATTAATGCAATAGCAGTAGTTTTATTCCCTGTTTTACGTCGTACATCGCAAGAAAATCTACCTTTTATTTATAAAACTATGAGAACTACAATTATGATACCATTAGTAGGACTTTTAGTTTTTTATTATCCAGCCAAGGTAATCCTATCAGCGTGGTTACCACAATACACTGATAGTTTAGATTATATGGCCTTACTATTTCCGATGTGTTTGTATGAAAGTAAAATGTTATTGCTAATTAATACATATTTAAAGACACTTCGTAAAGAGAAATGGATGTTAATAATAAATTTAATTACTGTAGCTATGAGTTTAGTATTAACATGTATAAGTGTATTTCTATTAAATAGTTTAAATTTAACAATTTTATGTATAATATTGTTATTAGCATTTAGATGTATTATTGCTGAAATTTATTTAGCAAGGTTTTTGAACATTAAAGTTAAGAAAGATATTATATTAGAGGTAATTATAACAATAATTTTCATTGTTATATCGTGGTATTTAAGTGTTATATCAGCCTTATTTATTTATTTGGCAGTATATGCAATTTACTTAATGATTAAGAAAAATGATATAATTGATGTATGGCGTAATATTAAAATACTCATTAAATCTAAATAATAAATCAGATTTTCAGAAAATCTTTGATTACAAAAACCTTACCTAGGGTATTTTTAGGTAAACTTAGTAACGTATTTTAATATAGTCAATTTAAAAAGGGCATGTAGAAAAAATAGGTGGCTAAGTGGAAAGAAGGATAAATGATGAAAAAGAAAATCCTGTTTTGGATATTAGGAATCATAGGAGTGTTAATTATAGGTGGGGGAGTCTACGCTTATAATATATATTCTTCTGTTTCAAAAACGTTAGATGAAGTTCATAAGCCGTTGAAACGTGATGGAAATAATAAACAAGAAGAAAAAATTAATAAATCTGAACCGGTTTCAATCCTATTACTAGGAGCAGATGAACGTGGTGATGATAAAGGCCGTTCAGATTCTTTAATGGTTATTACTTTAAATCCTAAAAATAATTCTATGAAGACTGTAAGTATTCCTCGTGATACGTATACGGAAATCGTTGGAAAAGGTAAAAGTGATAAAATCAACCATGCTTACGCATTTGGTGGTGTAGACATGTCTGTAGCGACAGTAGAAAAATTCTTGAATGTTCCTATTAATTACTATGTTGAAGTGAATATGGAAGGTTTTAAAGATATTGTCGATGCAGTTGGCGGTGTAGATGTAAATAATGATTTAGAATTTACACAAGATAAGCATCATTTTGCTAAAGGTAATATTCATTTAACAGGTGAAGAAGCACTATCATTCACACGTATGCGCTATGAGGATCCACGAGGCGACTTCGGACGCCAAATGCGTCAACGTCAAGTGATGCAGGCTGTTATTAAGAAAGGCGCAAGCTTCTCTTCTCTAGCTAGCTATGGAGATGTACTTACAGCAATTCAAAAGAACGTGAAGACAAACTTAACGCAAGATCAAATGTTTGATATGCAAAAGAATTATAAAAATTGTCTGCAGAACAGTGAGGATATCCAAATCCCAGGTGACGGTCACAAAGCCGCTGATGGTATTTGGTACTACTATGTTCCAGATGCAGCAAAGCAAGATTTAACGAATAAGTTAAGAGCACATCTTGAAGTGACTAAGTAATATGTAATGACCCAACTCCTTTGGAAGGAGTTGGGTTTATTTTTGCATGAATTTATATTAGTATTATATATTGTGAGATTAATAGATGAGGTGAATCGATGAATAAGAAATCAGTTCTTGTCCTGTTTATTTTTGTACTGTTTGTTGCTTCGGTTGTGAGCGGTAAATTGTATTGGAATAAGAAGATTGCGAATGCAACAGGGCAAACGAGTGAAGTAACGAAGACAAAGGCTGAAGTGAAAGATAGCGGAGCGAAGAAAGAAGAGAAAAAAGAAGATGCAAAGGCATCTTTTAATGAAGCGTACGCAAAGAACTTGCCAGATGCAGTGAAAGAGAAGTTAAAGAAAGCTGCTCAGGATAAAAAGGCAGTAAATCTTGTTATTGTTGGTGATGAAGCTTCTTCATCTGAAAAAGATGCTTGGGCAGCTAAGTTTACGGCTAATTTAGAAGCTGCTTACGGTAAAGGTTTATGGAATGTGACGGTAAAGGAATATAAGGGTGAAAGTACAGAGGAATTAATCACGAATAAACGTGATAAAGAGATTGCTAAAGAAAATCCAGATGTAATTTTATTTGAGCCACCATTTATTACTGATAATGGAAAAACTGGTAATGGAAATTCTGTAGCGAGTACACAGAAGTTTGTGCAAGCACTTTCTACTAGTGCAAAAGGCGCTACAATTATGATTCAACCATCAAACCCGGTGTATGGTGCGAAGAATTATCCGAAAGCAATTGAAGCATTAAAGCAGTTCGCTACGCAAAATAGTTATACATATGTTGATCATTGGACAGCTTGGCCTGATGCAGCAACGAAAGCAATTTTACCATACTTACAAACAGAGTTCGGTTTCCCAAGTGCAAAAGGGCATGAAGTTTGGGCGCAGTATGTAACGGATTATTTTGTAGCTAAGTAATGAAGGGTATATAAAAGGTATACGAGTAATCGTATACCTTTTATATTAGTAAAGTAATTAAGAAACCCTAGTAAATATGTGGGAGGAAAACAATGAATTCAATCTTAATCTGCGGCGGAGCGGGCTATATCGGTTCTCACGCTGTTAAAAAACTAGTGGATGAAGGTTTATCTGTTGTAGTAGTAGATAACTTACAAACTGGTCATGAAGATGCAATTACGGAAGGTGCGAAGTTTTATAATGGCGACCTTCGTGATAAAGCATTTTTAAGAGATGTTTTTAAACAAGAGAATATCGAGGCGGTTATGCATTTTGCAGCTGATTCTTTAGTTGGAGTTAGTATGGAGAAGCCTCTTCAATATTATAATAACAATGTGTATGGTGCACTTTGCCTGCTAGAAGTAATGGATGAGTTTAAAGTAGATAAGTTTATTTTCTCTTCTACTGCGGCAACTTATGGTGAGGTAGATGTAGACCTTATTACTGAGGAAACGATGACAAATCCGACGAATACGTACGGAGAGACGAAGTTAGCGATTGAGAAGATGCTTCATTGGTATAGCCAAGCTTCAAATTTAAGATATAAGATTTTCAGATACTTTAATGTAGCTGGCGCAACGCCAAGTGGTATTATTGGGGAAGATCACCGTCCAGAGACACATTTAATTCCTCTTGTGCTACAAGTGGCGCTAGGTCAACGTGAGAAGATTATGATGTTTGGTGATGATTATAATACACCAGATGGTACTTGTATCCGTGATTATATTCATGTTGAAGATTTAGTGGCAGCTCATTTCTTAGGGCTTAAGGACCTGCAAAATGGTGGAGAGAGTGATTTCTACAACTTAGGAAATGGTAATGGCTTTAGTGTAAAAGAAATCGTTGATGCAGTTCGTGAAGTTACGAATCATGAGATTCCAGCGGAGATGGCACCACGCCGTGCGGGAGATCCAGCACGCTTAGTAGCTTCTTCTCAAAAGGCGAAAGAAAAGTTAGGATGGAATCCTGAGTATGTAAATGTGAAGACAATTATCGAGCATGCGTGGGATTGGCATCAGAAGAAACCTAATGGGTATGAGAAATAAGTTTAATAAATGAGAGAGGGTACTGTCGTTCAACATATGTTCGACAATACCCTCTCTTTTTTTGTCTTATTTTTGCTATACTAAACTGTACTATAATACAGGATGGAAGGAGGAGAATGATGAAAATACTTGTAGTAGATGATGAATCGAGTATTCGTAATTTGATTCGGATGCAGTTAGAGATGGAAGGGTATGAAGTATTGACGGCGGCTGATGGGAGAGAAGCTTTAGAGAGATGGAATGAGCAGCCGGATGTACTTATTTTAGATGTGATGCTTCCTGATACGGATGGGTATGAGTTGTTACGTTTATTCAGAGAGAAGGAGCGTGATATTCCGGTGCTTATGTTGACAGCGAAGAGTCAGATGAATGATAAGTTACTTGGTCTTCAGCTTGGAGCTGATGATTATGTGACGAAGCCTTTTAATTATGCGGAGCTTATTCTTCGGGTGAAGAATATGGCGCGGCGCGTGAAGAAGAAGGAGGTTCCTTTAAATCATGAGGTGATTGGGGCTGGTGATTTACTTATTTGTCCAAAGGAACGAAAGCTTCATGTGAGTGGGCAGGAGATTCAGTTAACGTACCGAGAGTTCAATTTATGTCAGTTGTTTGTTTCGAATCCGCAGCGTGTATTTATGAGGGATGAGTTACTCGAGAAGGTATGGGGGTTTGAGTATATCGGAAATACGAGAGCGGTTGATATTATGGTGCAGAGACTGCGAAAGAAGCTCGGTGCGAGCGGAGAGTATATTAAGACAATTTATGGTGTAGGTTATAAGCTTGATTGCTAAAAGGTGATGATATGTCTTTAAAACGAAATATGGTGTTTGGAATAGTCGGATTGTTGATTCCAATTCTTGTTCTTTTATATGCGGTTGTTTATATTGCACTGGAGAAGAATGTGTATCATAATGCGGCAGATTCCTTAGAAAAGTTAAGTGTGGAAGCACAAATTTATACGATGAATTATTTAGAGAAGGAAGCAGAAGTAGAGACGTTAGGTCCTAATTCGCTTTTAATTGCTTCGTATTTAGCGAAGCGAATGGATGTCCGGGTGCAGATGATTGGGAAGAATGGAGATGTTGTTGCAGATACACAAAAGGGAGCGTTACTTCATCGGAATATTGACATTGAGAGTTCTTTGAAGGGAAAGAAATCGTATGTTTTCGAGGAGGGAGACCCAGCTCCAATTCTTTTGTTTTCAAGTCCGGTTTATTATGGAAACGATGTCATTGGAAGTATTCGTTTTATAAATGAGTTAACGGATGAGAAGGAAGTTTTAACAAATGTGAGTTGGACGTTTTTAATGACGTCGCTTTGTTTAGTAGCTGCTGGTATTTTCTTTGCGATTCGTTTGGCGAAGTCTCTTCATAAACCAATTGATCAGTTAAGGCAAATGGCATATCGGCTTGCGAATGGAGATTATGAAAGTAAGATTGAGTTGAATGAGTATGTGGAAATTGCGCAGCTTTCAGCGTCCTTTAATGCGATGGCTGATGGGATTGAGCTGCATATTAAGCAGCTGAAGGAAGAGAAAGAGAAACAGAAAGATTTCTTGGACCGCATTACGCATGAGCTGAAAACACCGCTTACGGCAATTATCGGTTATGTAGATTTAATTCCGAAGTTGCAGTCGAAGGAGGATGTGCAGGAGAGCCTCCGTTATGTGTCTGTAGAAAGTGAGCGTCTATTATCACTTGTAGAGGAATTACTTAAGTCTTCAAAGTACGGGAAGAGTACGTTTGAAGTGTCACCTACAGTCGTGAATATTAAAGAATTGGCAGAAGAAGCGGTTTCGATTGTGAAACTCAGGTTGCAGCAGTTTGAAATTGAAGTTATGAATGAGTTAATGGAAGTACACGTCGTTGCGGATTTTGATAAGACGAAGCAAATATTCTTGAATGTACTTGATAATGCGATTAAATATAGTGATGCTACGCAAGTTCGTATGAATGTAATTATAAATGAGCAGGAAGCGAAAGTTTTTGTTCATGATGACGGTATTGGTATGGATGAAGGTGTGCTTGCAGAATGGAATGAGTCTTCGGAAGGTAAGGTGCTTCCTTCAAGTTACGGGAATGGCTATGGCTTATACATTTGTCAGGAGATTATGAAGAAGCAAGGCGGAAGTATGCGAATTGAGAGTAGTGAAGAAATGGGAACTACAATATGCATTACATTTTTACTTCCGAGACGGATGGAAGACATAAAAAACTTGAAAGCGGTTAAATGATACATTTATGAAACAATTATGCGGTATTTTCGAAACAACGTTTTTTTATCTTGGAGGTAGGCAGAAATGAAAAGGCTATCATTTCAAATTCTTATGTTTGTCTTTTGTATGATCGTTTCTCTTATTTTGTTTTATGTTATTGAGAAGCAAATATATAATCGAATTACAATTGTGGATGACAAACAAGCCGTTTTACAAAGAGTGAATGAATCCCTTCCTACTGAAGTGAAAGTAAGGCATGAGAAGTGGGGAGAAATTGTTGTAACGGATGAAGTTCGTTTGCATACGATTGTTTCATTCTTTGACCGAATTCGAATAGAACCGAGAGAAGCGAGGAATCAAGAACAAGTATTTACTGGAGAAGTAACGTACTTGAATGGACATAAACGTACTTTTGCAGTAGGTGACTTGTTCCAGTACGAGGCTAATGTATACGGAAAGAATGGTACGGATCCGATGATCTCAGCATTTCAAACGTATTTGTTAAGTCTGTATTATACACCAGAGCGCATTAGTAATTTCTTTGCGGAGGCAAAGGAAGTTGTAGTGAGGCAAGGGGATGTAATACGTACTATAGATCTTACGCAAATATTTGATTCTATTCGATACGCAAAGCAAATTACAGATTACGGAGAAATTCAGAAATTATTACAATCACAGAATGAGCCGATTGCTTATATTACTGCCTATAAAACAGGCAAACGTGTAAAGAATGAGCGGGAGGATATTCTAACTATTTCTGTGTATCCATCGTATTTTGTTGTGCAATATCTCGGTGATAATAACGGGAATGTCATGTATATGAAGGGCTCCCTAGCAGAATTCCTTGTAAAGGAGAATGTGTCATGAGAAAGATAGCCTTTTTCTTCTTTTTGCTAGTAATCGGAGGAGCGATGTCTAGTTGCTCTCGAGATACAACCTCTATTAAATATAATAAAAGTGGTCTCCCTATTTTGGATGATCGTCATCTCGTTGCGTATGTAGCAGCCCGCGAGGAAGTTGGTGAAGCTTTGCTTTCGTCATTTTGTAAACAACGCGGGTGTACATATGAATTTATTCGCCTATCGACAGAAGAACTTCTTCGGAGAGTTGAAGAGGAAGCTGGAAATCCGAAGGCGGATATTATTATTGGCGGTACAGTAGATGCGCATCAAATGATGAAGCAAAAGAACCTTTCTATTCCTGTTACGACCCAGCATGCGAATCGTATTTCAAAGACTGTTAAAGATAAAGATGGTTATTGGTACGGTTATGAAGTGGAGAAACTAGCAATTGCGATTAATAAAGAGCGGTGGAATGAAGAAATAGCGCCGCTCGGTCTTCCGTATCCATCAAGGTGGCAAGATTTATTAGATCCGGTATATACGGGTAAGATTGCAATGCCTGATCCGAATGTTTCTGGTACAGCATATACTTTGTTTCAAGCACTTATTGATACTTTAGGTGAAAGAGAAGCGAAAGAGTATGTTAAGAATCTTGCAAGGCAAGTTGGTGAAGTAACGGTGAATGGTTATATGCCCGCAGAACTAGTTGCGAGCGGTGAATATATGGTAGGCATCAATTTTATGGGAGATCAGAGAATGCTTCAAAAACGAGGCTTTCCTATTTTAAGTAACGAACCTGAGCAAACAGGGTTGTCCGTTAATGCGATTTCGAAACTAAAGCGTGCACCGAGTGGTATTATTGCGGATTTATTTATTGATTATTGTTTATCGGAAGAAGCGGGGCATATTTTAGAAAAAGTTTCGTTTGGCGTACCGACGATGTTTGCGAAGAATGAGAAAGAAATAGAAGGACAGCCGGTTAGAAGGGCAAACCAAAATATATCAAATAGCGGAATAATCGAGATATGGAATAGACAGCGTCTCTCTCAGAAGTGAGAAAAGGAGACGGAAATATATGTTTAAATGGCTTAAGCCAGCACCTGCAATTGAGAGATTACCAGCGGATATGATCGCTAAAGTATATACATTACTGCGTATTCGTGTGCTAATGGGAATTTCAGTTGGGTATGCTGCTTATTATTTAGTGCGCAGTAACTTTACGTTATCAAGTACGTATTTAGTACA
Organism: Bacillus sp. RC240; assembly: GCF_044907945.1. Classification (NCBI taxonomy): domain Bacteria; kingdom Bacillati; phylum Bacillota; class Bacilli; order Caryophanales; family Bacillaceae; genus Bacillus; species Bacillus sp. RC240. Next base: position 253,100 of record NZ_JBIYCT010000005.1, read on the forward strand.
AGAATATGGTTTTAGTACAGCTGAAATTGGATTGCTAGGTTCAGTAATGGCAATTGTTTATGGGTTCAGTAAGTTCTTTATGGGGAATTTATCCGATAAAGCTTTCGCCCAGCGCTTTATCGCAGTCGGATTATTCTTATCAGGGCTTGTAAATATTTGCTTCGGTTTTGCATCTTCATTTGGGATGATTGTTACATTACTTGTCTTAAATGGTATTGTACAAGGTATGGGAGCACCACCTTGTAGTATCGTTATGACGAAATGGTTCTCGAAGAAAGAACGTGGTACGAAAACAGGTATTTGGAATATTTCACATAACGTTGGTGGAATGCTAGTGCCACCACTTGTTGGAATTGGTGTAGGTATTTTTGGTGAAAATCATTGGCAAGGCGGCGTGTTTATTTTCCCAGCGATTATCGCAATGGTAATTTCAGTTCTTGTTTGGATTAATGCGAAGGATACACCAGAATCTGAAGGTCTTCCTCCAATTGATGAGTATCGTAATGATTATGAAAATCTTGAAAAAGCAGATAATGCTAATAAGATGTCACCAAAAGAAATTTTGATGAAATATGTAGTGACAAATAAGTTCGTTTGGTATTTATGTATTGCAAATGCATTTGTTTATTTAATTCGTTTCGGTGTTATTAACTGGGTTCCGCTGTATTTAACAACAGTTAAAGGTTTTTCAAAAAATGAAGCACATGCTGCATACGCGATTTTTGAAGGGATGGCGATTCCAAGTTCATTAATCGTTGGTCTTTTAAGTGATAAGTTATTTAAAGGAAAACGTATGCCATTATGTATTATGAGTATGGCTGGTGTTGTTGTTGGTACAGTTGTATATTGGCAAGCATCTAGCGTACTTGTTGTAAGTATTGCAGTTTCTATTATCGGATGTTTAATTTACGTACCACAGTTCTTAATCGGTTTAAGTGCGATGGAATTAGTACCGAAATTTGCAGTAGGTACAACAGTTGGTATGTGTGGTCTGTTCGGTTATGTAGGCGGAAGTCTTGTAGCAAACGCAGCAATTGGTGTTATTGTTGACCGTTCTGGCTGGGATGGCTGCTTCATCTTACTATTAGCAGGCGGTATTTTATCAACAGTATTCTTATTTATCGTTCAACGTGGGCATGAGAGAAAAGGTCCTAAAGTGGCGTAATAGTTTATATAGAAAAGCTATCCAATTATTATTTTGGATGGCTTTTTCTATATAATATAATCTTTCCTTAAAACTATCTTAAAAGATAGGATGTCATATTTCTAATCATTGGTATTTTTGTTACAATATAAATGATTGTGTAAAACTTTGTAAAATGAGTGTAACAATGTAAGTGGGCATGAAATTTTCCGAAAGTTTTATATAATTAAATATCTATTAAACTATTAAGATATAAAAGGAGAGAGAATATGTTACCAAATACGGTTCGTACTCCAAACAAGAAGAAGAAATGGATTATCATCGGAGTTATTGCACTAATTGTTATTGTAGCAGCAGTTAATATTTTTGTTATGCAAGGTAAGAAGAAAGGTACGGCGAAGACAGATGCTGTAAGTTTTGAGAAAGTGACAGAGCGTAAGCTTAATAATACGAAATTAATTTCTGGTCAAGTGAAGCCAGGAAATATTGAAAGTTTCTATGCGGATCCGACTAAAGGAAAAGTGAAAGATATTGCGGTGAAAGAAGGACAAGAGGTAGAAAAGGGAACGAAATTATTCTCTTATGATAATGAAGAAATTAATCTTCAAATGAAGCAAGCTGATCTTGATCAGAAGATGGCTGATATGCGTTATGATCAAGGGAAAAAGAAGATTGATTCATTGAAGAAAGAAATTAAGAAGGTAAAAGATAGTGGGGCTGGGAAAGAAGTAACAGACCCAATGGAAGAGCAAGTAAGTGAGTTAGAAATGGCACAAAAGACAACTGATCTTGAGAAAGAAAAAGGGAAGTTACAAAAAGAAGAGTTAAGTAAAAAACAGAAAGAACTTACGATTTATAGTAATTTCACTGGTGTTGTACAGAAATTAGATAAGGATGCAGCGCAAAGTTCATCTCAGGCATTAGGTGGTCAAGGGAAAGCATTTTTACAAGTTGCTTCTAAAGATCCGTTCCAAGTTCAAGGGACTTTAACAGAGCTTCAAAAGTCACAAATTCAAAAAGATCAAACGTTCACTGTAACTGCGAAAGCAAATAATAAGAAAAAGTGGACAGGTAAGATTACGGAAGTAAGTGAATTCCCAACGAGTGCAGAGATGGCTCAAGCTGCTGGTGAGGGAACTCAAAATATGTCTCAATATACATATAAAGCAAGTCTTGATAGCCAAGATGGTTTATCTCCAGGTTATCACGTTTCTCTGCAAGTAAATTTAGAGAATAAGACGATGATTGCTGTTCCAAGTAAGAGCATTGTAGAAAAAGGCGAAGATGCATTTGTTTATATTGAAGAGAAAGGAAAGCTTCGTAAACAAAATGTGAAAAAAGGTTCTACTGATGGAGACTGGACAGAGATTGTTGAAGGCGCAACAGTGGGGCAAAAGGTGGTTAAAAATCCTTCCGACGACGTGTATGACGGAATGGAAGTGAAAGAGAAATGATTACGTTAAATAATATTGCTAAAACATATTATCAAGGAAAATTGGCAGTTCCGATTTTACATGGTATTAGTTTAACAATTCAAAGCGGTGAGTTCGTTTCTATTATGGGACCGTCTGGTTCTGGTAAATCAACGCTTATGAATATTATCGGTTGTTTAGATCGTCCAACAGAAGGTGAATATATGTTGAATGATGTGAATATCTTAACAGCAGACGAGTCAAAACTAGCTTTAATTCGTAATGAATATATCGGTTTTGTATTCCAGCACTTTAATTTGCTGCCGCGTCTTTCCGCAGTGGAAAACGTTGAACTTCCGCTCATCTACGGTGGAGTGAAGAAAGCAGAGCGTCGTCAAAGAGCTCTTGAAGCGCTTGGAAAAGTTGGATTATCAGATAGAGTAGACCATTTACCTAGTGAATTATCAGGTGGACAGAAGCAACGTGTCGCTATTGCGAGGTCGATTGCGAATAATCCAACGTTCATTATGGCCGATGAGCCGACAGGTGCGCTTGATACGAAGTCTGGTGCACAAGTTATGGATATTTTCACGAAGCTCAATGCAGAAGGTACGACGATTGTTATGGTTACGCATGAAGAAGAGGTAGCGGCGTATTCTTCCCGCCGCATTGTACTGCGAGACGGGAAAATTACAGAAGATAGAAGGTGTGCAGTATGAGTTTACTAGATAGTATAAAAATTGCCCTATCTTCTATTTTAGCTCATAAACTGCGTTCAGCTCTTACGATGCTCGGTATTATTATTGGTGTTGGTTCTATTATTACTGTCGTTGCGATTGGGCAAGGCGGGGAAGCGATGCTGAAGTCGAAATTCGCAGGTTCTGGTGGTAATAACCTTATGCCAATTCAATTTAAACCAGATATTAATGATGAGTTTGCTATAGGTGGATTTCAAATACCGAAGTTAACTGAAGAGGATATTTTGGAAGTAAAACAAGTGAAAGATGTTTCACACGTTATTACGACAAACCAGAATTCAGAGGTACTTGATGTAAATGATAAAAAAGCAAATCTAAATGTTATTGGTCTTGATAATGAATATTTTGCGGTTAATAAAGTAAAGGTCGTAAAGGGACGTACTTTAAATGAATCCGATATTTCTCATGCAAATAACGTTGTGATGATTAGTACAAAAACAGAAGAGACGTTATTTAAGGACGTAAACCCAGTTGGACAAATTATTGAGATGAAGGGGCAGCCAATGCAAATTATTGGTGTGTATACATCTGACAATGAGTTTATGGGATTTGAAATGGAGGAAGCGTTAATTCCCCTTACTTTATGGCCTGTTTTATACGGAACAGATGAGATTCAAAGTATAGCAATTCAATCTAAAAATGTAGACAATTTAGAATCAGCAGGGAAACAAGCTGTTGATGTATTAAATAGTCGTAAGCCAAGTGAAATTCCAGGTAAATATGAGCTGGTGAATTTAAAAGAGTTCCAAGAAAATGTTTCTAAAGTTACTAATATCATGACGATGATCATCGGCGGTATCGCTGGTATTTCATTAGTCGTTGGTGGTATTGGAGTTATGAACATCATGCTCGTATCTGTAACGGAGCGTACGCGTGAAATTGGGGTACGTAAAGCACTTGGAGCAACGCGTAGTAAAATTTTATTACAGTTTTTAATTGAAGCAGTTATGTTAACGCTTCTAGGTGGTTTAATCGGAATTGGTCTTGGGTATGGCGGGGCATATATCGTTTCCACATTTGCGAAGTGGCCACCGCTCGTTTCATGGGAAGTTGTCGTTGGGGGCGTATTGTTCTCTATGACACTAGGTATTATCTTCGGATTAATTCCAGCGAACAAAGCTGCGAAGTTAGATCCGATTGAAGCACTGCGTTATGAGTAATTTACTAGTGTATTAGAGAGAAAACTCTCTAATACACATTACCGTTCTAGTGGGCGGTTCGTAGCCTCTTGCATGAGGATGTGAACCGCCCGTTAGAACGGGTTATATAAATAGAAGGAGGCGTTATGATGGAAGCGAATTTGAATACGCAAAAAGTTGGTGGAGAGAAGCCGTCATTATTTGGAATGATTACATCTCCAGGTTTGCAGTTTGAGAGAATGAAAACGAGTAATGCTGTATGGGGTGCGTTTTGGATACTTGTTTTATTAGGAGCAGTTATTGGTGGACTTGCTGCTTATGTAGGCTCCTTAACCCCAGAAGCTATTAAGCTTAATAAGGAGTTAGGTTTTGACGTTCCACCTGCAGTGACGTTTGGTATGGGATTCGGAATTGGTGCTTTAGGTATGGGGATAAGTTTCTTCATTAGTGCAGCGGTGTATAAAGTATTAATGATGTTTATGAGCAATGATACTTCTTATAAGAAATTATTAACGATTAGTGTGTATTCAAGCATTATTTCATTACTTGGTTTATTAATAAACACAGTATTAGCACTTGTTTTAGGCGGATCAGGGAAAGAAATGTATACTGGTTTAGGACCGATTTTTGCTTCAAGTGGTGGTGTTGCAAAAGGTATTGCAAATAGCATTGAAGTGTTCACGATTTGGGGATTTGTTATTACATGGTTAGGTCTTCAAATTACGGCTGGTTTAAGTAAAAAGAAAGCAACAATTCTTATGGTTGTCTTCTTTATCTTAACTATTGGATTTGGCGCAGTAAAAGGAATGTTCCAATAATAGTGATGTTTTACGTCACTAGAAAATAATGCAGCAATTATTTTTATAATTGCTGCATTATTTTTGTAAGGAGAGATAAATATGCTTAAGAAGTTTTTAGCAAATGTTTTGTTTATGTTAGTCGTAACGTTGTTAGCTGTAGAATATATGCCGAATAAAAATCCTTATATATTTGTTGGGGTTACAAGCTGTATTTTAGCTACTGGTTTATATGCGATCGATAGATTTTTCAAAAGCGTAGCTAAAGAGTAATATAGTTTGCCAATATATAAACAAAAGGTTGCTTCTAATGTATAGGAGGAACCTTTTTTATTTTTACCCCTATTTCAAATACCCCTATTAGAATTTCAAATACTGCCTAGTGTAATTTCAAATTACGGCAGCAGTATTTAAAATTACCCACAATGAAATTTCCTTTCTCATTTTATATTGTAGAGGTACCGCGGAATACTTAAGAGGTATACCTTTTAGAAACGGGCACTGTGTGAAGCCAGCAACTTTTGCAGATACGGTTGTTTTGTATGAAGGTATGATTGTAAATCAAATAAAGAGGTTAAATATTTACCAGGATTATGAAGAGTATTATCAATGTGGTTTAATTGGTCTTTGGCATGCGTATGAAAGGTATGAGGAGGAGAAAGGGAGTTTTCCTGCTTATGCGGTTGTAACGGTACGTGGTTATATATTGGAGAGGTTGAAGAAAGAATGCGTAGTGCAAGAGCGCTATGTATGCACGGACGAGTATGAGGAACGATTTGAGTGTGACGATGCTGGAACGAGGGCGAAGGACTTTATGAGTGTGTTAGATGAGAGGGAGAAGCATATCATTTCAGAGCGATTTTTTACAGGGGAAAATATGGGAGAGATAGCTTCTGAAATGGGGATGACGTACTATCAAGTGAGATGGGTATATCGACAAGCACTTGAGAAAATGAGAGATAGTGTAAGGGGATAAGAATAATAAGTAGAATGGAAGGCAAAGGAAATATTGCGTTCCATTCTATTTATTTTAAGGCAGTAAATGTGGCAAGGGGTTTTTTAAGTGTAGTGAATCTTTTATGTTCATTCGGGATAATATATGTCCAGCTTTCAAAAATTGTTGCTGTAACTTATGAGAGCCTATTTGTATTGTTATGGTAGTTCCGTTAAAAAAATGAATGTTTGCTTTGTTAGTTTTTTTGGGAAACTCTATCTCCTCTATATGGTTATAGAACAACCAAATGCAGTTTGGAGAAGAAGGAGATTCTGTAGGGAAAACGCAAATATATTCTTTGTGATTAATCGGAATTGGAACATTTTGTTTGAGCTTAAAGTTTATTTGGACTGCATGACGTCTACCTTGATAAGTAGAATGAACATGTGTTAGACAAGATTTCTTTATGAGTTGGATAGCTGTTTGGCAAGAGTACAGAGGGTTTCTGCTACTGTCGATAATTTTTGTCCGGTAATAAGGGTGTTTGCAAGGTTCGAGCATCATTGTAGAACTAGAAATAAAAATATCATTCTCATTATCCATGATTCTAAAATCCTCCCTTATAAAAATTGTTATTCTGAATATAATTATATACGAATTATGTAAAATTATTATAATCTTTTGTTTCGTATTGTAAATTTTTACGGTTCGTTTACAATCAATAGATGATAGTCTTTCTAATTTGCATCGCTTGTACATATATATGAAAATAGAAAAGAGTAGGCGGTGATATAGCATGAAGAAAAAGTATATTATTATGGCTCTAGCTGTTGTTCTCTTAGTTTATTTAGCAAACAGTAATCCGGGTAAGGGAGAATATACGGATTGGGCAGCAAAACAATTTATGAAGCGTAATGATGTGAGTAAGAAGCTAGAAGAGGTTGAGAAAGAAAACAAAGAGGGTATACTTGGCGACTTAGCATCGGCGGGAAAAAAATTGGCAAATAAGTATGTTGAACCACAAGTTGGATTATTAATTGAGCATTATACAAAGCGAAATGATTATATTTTCTTCTCAACATATACGACAGAGTTTGATTTAGGCGGAGAGAATTATAAGTATGTTTGTGTTGGTTTTTCAAACATCTTTATTCCAATTGAAATGCCGAAGAAAAAAGACGAATCTGCAAAATAATGCAGATTCGTCTTTTTGATTTACGGAGTGATTTGAACTTCAGATACGTTTTTTTCTATGAGGCGAGCCCCTTTTTTACGAGTATTTTCACTAATTGATGAAAATACAGATGAAGCAAGAATGGTATCCATTACTTGATTTACGACTAGTTCATTTACTGGTGTAATGGGATTATCGATAGACAAGACAACTGTTTTCCCATCTTCTTTCACGAAAACTAACTCTAGTACTTGCATGTTTTATTCCCTCCTTTTAATTATAGATTAGAAAGATCTGACGTGCTTACAAGTTGTACAGCGTGAAGTGATGATTGTTGTAGTGAAGCAAGAGCACGTGTTACTTCATGTACTTTTCCTAAATCTGCATTTGTTTTTACACGTTTGAATTGCTTGTTCTTAAAAACTGTTTTACCGTTTTTGTCTAATCCTCCGTTTAATACAAGGCGTAAAGTTAAATCCATTACGATTGTTTCAACTGCCATGTTTATCACCCCCTTTCACTTTATAAATAGGGTGTAAATGTCATGTTTTGGCGTGAAATTTTTTCTTTTTTTTGGTACTCTTAAAAGACTAAGAGAGGAGCTTTCGGGAGAATGAATCGTAAATGGTTATTTTGGATTCCTGTATTACTATGGATGGGGATTATTTTCTATTCTTCAGCACAGCCATATAAAAAACAGGATATGCGCTCGGATATTGAGCAATATGTAAATGTTGAGTTTGTGAAAGAGCATTTTTCATGGGTATCTATTGATTATGGTGGAGGTACGCCTGTTAGTATCGCAAATAAAGGTGTAGGTGGATTTGTTGAGTTTTTCCTTCGTAAAGGTGCTCATTTTATGGTGTTCTTTATGCTCGGTTCATTGACGTATTATGCTTTTCATCGATCGGGTTATTCGAGAAAAAGGTGCTTTGCATACGCCCTCCTTTTCGTTGCGGGGTATGCAACATTTGATGAAATTCATCAATGGTTTACAGGAGACCGTACACCGATGTGGCAAGATTCATTGCTTGATACGTGCGGCGGGTTAACAGGAATTATAATAAGCAATTGGTTTTGGCATAGAAAAAGGAGCTAATCTCAGTTAGAGATTTGCTCCTTTTTCATTTATCCACCTTATACGCCAAGTAATTCTTTTAGTTCGTCGGTTGATAGTTCGGTCATCCAACTATCGCTTGTAATGACGGCGTTGTTTAATGATTGTTTTCGTTCTAACATTTCATCAATCTTCTCTTCAAGTGTTCCCGTTGTAATAAGCTTATGAACGTGAACGAAGCGTTTTTGACCGATGCGATAAGCACGGTCTGTTGCTTGGTTTTCTACAGCTGGATTCCACCAACGATCATAGTGAATGACATGGTTGGCGGCAGTTAAGTTTAATCCTGTTCCGCCGGCCTTTAACGATAAGATGAAGATGTCATACGTTCCGTTTTGGAACTGCTCAATCATCTTGTCACGCTCTTTCTTCGGTACGCTCCCGTTTAAGAAGAGGACGCGCTGACCAAATGTTTCTTCTAACATACTTTTTAGCATGTTCCCCATGCCAATGTACTGAGTGAAGATTAAGCAACTTTCATTTTGGTCTTTTATATTTTCGATGAGCTCCATTACCGTTTTTGTTTTCATAGAGCGCTCGATGATATTTTGTGGTTCTTCTTCTTTCAAATAAAGGGCTGGGTGATTACAAATTTGTTTTAGCTTGTTCAGCATAAGTAATATAAATCCGCGTCTTTCAATTCCGCTTAATCCTTCTACATTTTGTAATGTGTCTTGAACAAGTTGTTCATATAAGGAAGCTTGTTCACCAGTTAGTGGACAATAAGCTTTCTGTTCTTGTTTATCTGGTAAGTTTAATGCGACCGTTTGATCTTTCTTCGTACGACGCAGTAAAAACGGCGAGATAAACCGCTGAACTTGCTGGATTTTTCCTTCATCGCGGTCCTTTTCAATCGGTGTGACGAAGCGGCGCTGGAATTGTCCTAAGCTTCCGAGATACCCATGATTGATAAAGTCGAAAATAGACCAAAGCTCAGCAAGTCGGTTTTCCATCGGTGTACCGGTTAAAGCAATTTTGTGATTTGCTTGTAGGTTTCTTACTGCTTTCGACTGTTTCGTATGTGGGTTTTTTATATTTTGTGCTTCGTCTAAAATAACAGCGTCCCAGCATAACGTACTAAGTTCTTCTTCATCAAGCTGAGCTAATGCATAAGAAGTTAATATAACATCTGCTGATTGAAGAAAATCTTTAAATGACTCATCCTTAGCTCGGTTACTACCATAGTGTAACTGAACACGTAAGCTTGGTGCGAAACGCTCAAACTCTTTTTGCCAATTTCCAAGGACTGATGTTGGTGCCACAATTAATGCAGGACCTGTTTGGAGATTGTTTTCTTTAGCGTATAGTAAGTAAGTTATCGTTTGAATACTTTTTCCGAGTCCCATATCATCGGCTAATAACGCTCCAAATCCAAGCTTTCGTAAGTATAGCAACCACTCAACACCGTGTTGTTGATACGGGCGGAGTGTTGCTTGTAGTGAAGATGGTACATCTACTTTTGGAATATCTCCAATGTGCAGAAGTTTTTGGAAAAGCTCTTCGTAATATCCATCTAGCTCGATTTCAATATCGGTAAACGGACTATCGTCTTCTACAATTTCTGTTTCTGCCGTATTAGATAAATGTTGCTGCAACACATCTTTCATTTCAAGTCCATATTTATCGGCACGGTGCATTAGTTTTTTTACTTCTTCAATAAAGGCAGGATCAAGTCTCATCCATTGACCATTTAAATTGAAAAGACGTTTGTTTTGTTCAACGAGTTCGAAAAATTCGCTTTCTGATAAATCAATTCCGTCCGTTGAAATGCGCCAGTCGAAATTAACGAGCGTATTCATGCCGAAGAAAGACTGTGTTTGTGCTGTACTTTGCTTCAGCTGTACACGCAACCTCGGTTTTGTTGCTTTTAAATTTTGCCACCATGATGGTAGTAAAATTGTAATACCTGCTGCCAGTAATTCATTACTTGCTTCGGTTAAGAAGTTCCAAGCTTCCGTTTCAAAGAGTTCTTCCCGGAACTTGTCGTCCTCTTTTATCCACGGTACGAGCTTACTGAATCCTTCTTGTGTTTCAAGGATACGTTCTTCGTAATCGTGCCATCGTTTTGGCAAGGAATCGATACTTTCATATACATATATGCGATGCGCACCACGTTTTGGTGTAACGATTGTTTCAAGCTTCCACATTTCAAGTTCTTCTTGCGGTTCTTGTAGTCTTAAGCCGACTGTAAATGGAAGGTCATCTTCAATGTAACCAATTTTTCGAAGCCAATCTTCTTCATGTAGTGCTGCTTCCAATTGCCTTTTCGTAAAGTCGTAATGTTCATATAGTCTCTTTGCATCTTCCCATCCGTCATTTGAGCGAGCATCTTGCAAAATACTTTCGTTCACAGCGGCAGAGAAAAGAGATGCTAACATGTCATCTTCAATTGAGGTATTCTGAACTTTCCAAGATGGCTGCTGAGACCAATGCTTCATGTCAGGTGCGAAGCTGCCGCTGACGAAAGCGTCCCATAATTCACTTGCGTCCTTTGTAAGTGCCGTAATAGGACCGTTCATTTGCATATTTGCAAATGAATTCATCGGTTTATTTGCGATGTATTCAAATGCCTGGGCATTCGTTAACATAACGCCTTGTTTTCCCTCGTACGTTGCTTCTTTTAAAAACGTTCCGTAGAAAGAAGTAGAGTGCCATGCGAATGCATTTTTTTTCCAAGTTGCTACGGATAAGAGAGTACCGCTATCATCTTCTCCCCAAAGGAACCAACCTTGACTAACGTGCTGGAGCCTAATTGTTACTTCAGTTTGTATGATCATCGATTAATTTTCCTCTCCGTAATTCCTCTTGTAGTGCACGCAGACGTGAATGTAAGTTAGCGATATGAATAATGAAAGCATCCCATTCATCAGTTCGCTTCAGTCGTTTATAAAGCATACGTAATTTCTTTAAGTAACGAACGGCACGTTTATATGATTTGCGATTTCGCTCTTCAATTGCTTCCATTGCGGCATGGTGATAGAGAGGAAGTGCTGCTTCGGGCGCTTCTTTTTCAATATCTTTCAATGGTTCTTTCAAAAGTTCGATTACTTCGAATCCATATAAGAGCTGAAGTTCTGTCCATGCATGGTATTGTTTCTTCGCAAGTACATATTGTTCATAATTTGTGAAACTATACGGTAATAGTTCTTGTAAAATCATTTCTAATCCCGCTTGTTCATTCGTATGCGTTGCATATGTCTCATACATCATCACAAATAATCGAACGATATCTTGTATGAAGACGGTATTTTCTTGTTCCGTTATCGTTTCTTTTACTTGTTTATAAGTAAAGGAAAGCCAATCTTTAGCGCGGTCCCACTCCATCGCACTTAATAACTCTTCTAACCAATAGAAGTAAAGGCTCACAACAGAAGAAGGCTGTTTTTCCAGTAATTCCATTGCCGATACATCTTCACCGTTTAAAAAGAGCAGGTGAGAAGATGCTAATGCTTTGGAAAGTGGATTGATTTTAGTATCGATTCGTTTTTTTTCTTCTTGTAGCTGCTCTTCTGTTCTTAACAGTTCACCCCATACGTGACGATAAATGAAGAATCGCTCTTGTGTATAGGCATCGGTAGAGAAGAATGATTCATGTATGAGCCGCGCTGTTTCTTCTAAAATCGGTTTGGATTCTTCTGGAATCGCCTCTGTTTTTAGGTCCCTAACGGTAGATTCAACTTTATCAACGAATAGGCGAACGACGTTAACTGGTTGGTGATAAGAATATAGTTTGTTTGCTTCAAATTCTTGAATTTCTTCTAATAATTTTTGAAAGCAATAAAGTGCCGCGTGCAACTTAAATAATTCATGAATAGCAACGATGCGCGGAGCTTTCCGTTCTAATTTTGTATAGAAGTCTGTAAAAAGACTCATAAGAAAATACATTTGTTTATAAGTGAGCCGCGCTTGTTCTTTTTTAAATGATTCATATTCATTTTCAAAGTATGTTTGCCAACTTTTATAATCCATTTCTTCAAAAGCTGATGATTGCAATACTTGTCGTGCAGTTCGAATAGGAGGAAGAGAAGGTTTTGTATTATTTTTGAATAAAGTTAATACATCTCCTACTTGCCCAAAACTAGAAGCTGCAGATAGTAACACAGCAAGCATATGCTGACATTGCGTTGGCGCGAAGCAATCGCAATAGCTTTCAGTGACATTACGAATCGGGATGTGAACGCTATATACACTGCCTTCAGCATTTACAGTTCCGGATAGCGTATAGCCATCAAAGTCAACGTTATAGACAACACCACTACGATATAGTTGCCGAGCTGTAGCGACATGCTCTTGATCAGCAACTTGCTGTGGATCAAGCCCTTGAACGAACTCATTCGCAATCATCATAATTTCATCTTTCGTAATTGAGTCTTGCAGCATAATATTCCTCCGTACACAGATTTCTTTCCTTTACCATTATAAACAAAAAATGCTCAAAACAGAAAAAATGAAATTTGGATTACAAAAAAGGATGTTGCCTAGTTGAACTTTCCTACTAGGTAGCATCCTTTTTGGGAATTAAGAGCGTGATTCTTGTAATACCGCTTTTACATATGGATCATGTAATATTTGTTTTATAATTGGTAACATGTTTTGCTCGAATGGAATATCAATAGGGAATGGCTTTTGAGAGCCTGGTTTTATTCCGTATTGTACGAGTTTGTAATGTGTATTTTCTTCAGACTTGAGCACAATTAATTTATAGCGATTGTCATCACTTGCGAGTGAGAAGTCAATTGCGATAGCATCATATGTTATATCATCTTTATATATGTACGGTTTTGGTGTACCGACCCAGTCTACCTTAGCTTGTAAATTCATGGACGTCACCTCCTTATATGTATTATATAAAAAATAAAAGCCAGCTCTCAATAAAGAGAACCGGCTGTAACTTAGCAGTCATTGGTTATTTTAAAATTTTCACTTTAACAGTTTTGCGTCCCCATTTGTTAGCAGCGCTATCTGATCCAAGTAGAATGTCGATACGGTTACCTTTAATTGCACCGCCAGTATCACCAGCGATTGCTTCTCCATAACCTTCTACCCATACTTTAGATCCTAATGGGATTACTTTCGGGTCAACAGCGATCATTTTCATGTTTGGGTTCGCTGTTAGGTCATGACCCATTGCAGTTAATACACGGCCGCCGTATGTGCCACCGTTTTCGCTCGGATGAGCTGTATATGCTGTAGCTACAACTGTTAACTCACGACCATTAGAAGGTTCGCTAGTTTCAGCAGCTTTCACAGCAGGCTTAGCAGCTGTTTTTACTGGTGCAGGTGCTTGAGCCTTAGCTGCTGCTTGAGCCTTAGCTGGTGCTTGAGCTTTAGCAGGAGCAGGTGTTTCTTGTTTCTCAATAACAGGTGCTGTACCTGTTAAGAAAGGAACATGAACATAAGCCGTTTTCCCGTTATATTCAAATTGTAACCACTCATTTTGTACTTGGTTCGTTGTTTCGATCATATCGTCTTTCTTAAGCGTTCCAAGAATTTCTGAGTTTGTGTTCGCTTCAGCACGTACATTTAATACGTTAGCTGTTACATAGTAAGAGTTCTTTGTAAACTCTGCACTTACGAATGCGTCTTTACCATCTAATTTGATTTGTGACCATCCGTTTTCTGTATTTAGAACATCTAATTTATGACCATTCTGTAATTTACCGACAACTTTTGATTCAGTAGTAGGGTTTTCTCGTACGTTTAGTACGTCTGTTGTTACAACAGTTTCTGCATTAGCAGATGCGGTGAAAATCCCAAGACCAAAAACTGCTGCTGTTGCTATTCCAATTAATTTTTTCATGATAGCCTCCATTGCGTTTGTTTTCGTGTCCTCATTATAGCAACAGATTTTTTCGGATTTTGGGAAAACACACAATTACAAACCATTCGTAATAAGTCGTTAACACTTTGTAATATAGCTAGAATGAGAGGAAAGCGTTTTTCATTCCATATAATTAGTAGGTTTCTAGTTATATTCAAAATATTTAATACAACGTATTTTTTTCGGCGTAAATAAAAATATTACAAGGGTGTTACATAATGATTACTATACAGTTACATTCCTTGAGTATTTTACCGTTTTATGGGTAATATAGTTATATAAACATAAACATCTCGTTTGTGAAGTTATAAACACGCGCTATATACTAGCAAAAAACCGCATAATTGTTACAAGAAGAAAGGGTTGTAAAGAATAAATCTGCCCTTTTTTAAAACTGTAACACATCCTTTTTTGGGAAAATCTCTTCCCATCCGCATTTTTCTCACACAATTTGACAGTAGTATTCCAATCTTGTAGCTCTTGCAGAGTGGAAAGGTTGTACGGAAGGTAAGGCTGTCCATAAGAACTCTAATTGGTGAAGGCAAACTTGAGAGAGCCGAAAGAAAATCACCACAAAAAACTATGGTTTTCTATCCGATTTAACATATCGGAATTTATGATTTTTACAAGAAATGAAACATACGAAGGGGGATTTGATGAGGAAACTGACGAAAACATTTATTGTCTCATTAACATTATGTATTGCATTTACACTTTGGGGGATTATTCCCGAATCTATTATTGGAAAAGGTAGCTTAGGAAATGTAACGACTATAATTCAAGCTGCGTTAGTTAGTAAGTTTGGATGGTTCTATATTATTTCCGTTTCTATTTTCTTAGGAATTGCTATTTTCTTAATTGTTTCTAAGTACGGTTCGATTCGTTTAGGTAAAGATGATGATGAACCTGATTATAGTTATATGACATGGTTTGCTATGTTATTTAGTGCCGGTATGGGAATCGGTTTGGTTTTCTGGGGCGTCGCAGAACCGATGAACCATTTATACACACCTCCGTTTGGAGAGAGTGCGACTGAAGAGAGTGCACGCCTTGCACTTCGTTTCTCATTTTTCCATTGGGGATTACATCCGTGGGGATTATATGCACTTGTAGCATTATGTATTGCGTATTTTACATTTAGAAAAGGAAGAGCAAGTACAATTAGTGCGGCGGTCGGTCCGCTATTTAAAGGCGGTGAACATGGCCGTATTGCCCATATGTTTGATGTTCTAGCTGTGTTTGCAACAGTATTTGGTGTGGCGACATCATTAGGACTTGGGGCAAAGCAAATTGCGGGTGGTGTTAGTTATTTAACATCCATTCCAAACTCATTACCGACACAGCTAGTAATCATCGGAATTGTAACTGTTCTTTATATGCTATCTGCGCAAACGGGACTCGATAAAGGAATTAAATATTTAAGTAATGCGAATATTATTTTAGCGTTTGCACTTATGATAATTGTATTATTTGCAGGTCCAACAAACTTTATTATGAATTATTTCACTTCAACAATCGGTTCATACATTCAAGAATTGCCAAGTATGAGTTTCCGTTTAAGTCCATTAAATGAAGGCGGAAATCAATGGATTCAGTCATGGACAATTTTCTACTGGGCATGGTGGATTGCATGGTCACCATTCGTAGGTACGTTTATTGCTCGTGTGTCACGCGGGCGTACAATTCGTGAATTTGTTGTTGGTGTGTTACTCGTACCAACAGTAATTGGTGCGCTTTGGTTCTCTGTTTTCGGAGGAACAGGTATTCACATGGAGCTATTTGATGGTGCAAATATATATGGACAAATTAAAGAAATGGGCACAGAAGTAGGATTGTTTGCTATGTTAGACCAAATGGGTAGTATAGGACCGGCTTTATGTGTGTTAGCTATTTTACTTATTTCAACATTCTTTATTACATCGGCAGACTCTGCTACGTTTGTTCTAGCGATGTTAACGACACATGGTAGCTTAAACCCACCAAATCGTATTAAAATGGTTTGGGGTATTGTTCTAGCGGCGTTAGCTTCGATTTTATTGTATGTCGGAGGATTAGAGGCGCTGCAAACTGCGTCGATTATTGCGGCCTTCCCGTTCGTATTTGTTATTTTCTTTATGATTGCAGCACTATTTAAAGAGTTGCAAAAAGAAGGACGTATGAAACAACATTAATAATAGAAGAAAAAAATTCTGTATATATAAATAGTATTAGGACTGCCGACATTCGGCAGTCCTTTTTCACTGTTCTATACTATTGTAGGAAAAGCATTACTTTGTTGCGGAATAGATATCGGTAATTTAAAAAGAAAAATCGATATAGTTCGACAATATCCGATATTTTACACATTATATTCATATTTTTGACAAAAATATGTCGGAAATGTGTTGTTACTTTTATGTATATGTGCTATATTATTTCCTGTAAGCGATTTCAAA
Source organism: Bacillus sp. RC240 (assembly GCF_044907945.1). NCBI lineage: Bacteria > Bacillati > Bacillota > Bacilli > Caryophanales > Bacillaceae > Bacillus > Bacillus sp. RC240. Next base: position 269,831 of record NZ_JBIYCT010000005.1, read on the forward strand.
TAGTTTTAAAGCGCATTCAAGGGGGACAACTAGAATAATGAAACGTTACGAAAGAAAGTGGAAGCATATTTGTTTGAAACGTGTGGCACATCGAAATGCCCAAGAAAGCACGGAACCAAAGACTGAAACTCGTAAAGAGCATCAAGAGAAGCAATTGGTTCTACAAAAATAGCAATCACTTTTTCGTATATAAATGAAGGTCGATCGTTCGTTGGGGGATGGACGTGAAATAACTTTCAGCTAAGGGGTATTGTCTGATATATATAGTATTACGGTAAAAAATAAGCACAGAGCATACGGCGCTCTGTGCTTATTTTTTAATGAAATCTATTTTTCTTTTTTAAATCGTACCGTTTTATCCCAACCAATTACTTGTTTCTTGCTCTTTGCACGTAAGTAAAGAATGAGACTGCGAATAAACAAATACGTAAAGAGCTGTGCGTACGTAAAGTACATAATGACGCTTATGAAAATATTGGTCGGTGTAAAGGTTCGTTCGACGCTCTGGGCACTAAATAATTGAGAAACATATGTAATATATGCGACATACCACATAAATAGTAATGGAATGCTATATTGAATTTGGAATATGCCGAGCAGTCCAATTACAAACCAAACGTTTGAAATGATTAGGAATAGCCAAAATACGACATACACTAAAACTTGTTGTAAGGAATGGACGAGAAGTTTTCCTTTAAAGAAGCTTAACGAAGAAAACATTTTTTCTAAAATGTATAAGTTTCCTTGAAGCCAACGTGTCCGCTGTTTTATAAGGATTTTTAAATGTTCAGGTTCTTGTTCCCATGTAATCGATTCCGGGACGATTGGTAAGAGATAGCCCTTTTGGGTAATTCTTAATGTTAATTCGGCATCCTCTGCAATTGCATAAGGATCATAGCCGCCAAGTTCTTCTAATGCGGAACGACGAAGAAGCATGTTTGTTCCGGTTAGTGAACCTGTTTGGAATAATAGCCAGCGTCCAGATTGCATAAGGAGCTGGAAAATCTGAAATTCTAATGAAATCATTCGTGTAAGCCAGTTTCTTTTCTCATTTACTGTACGAACGTGTCCAACTGCTCCAACGGCATCCTTTGTTGTTTCAGCATGTTCTACGAGCATTCGCAGTGCATGTGGTTCAGGTTGATTATCTGCATCGTAAACACAGAAATATTCACCATCCGAAATGCTAAGGCCGTAGTTTAATACACGCGATTTTCCTTTCGGTTCGCCAGGTGGTACACGAATGTGATGAATATGAGCATAAGCTTTGTCGAAATCATCTCCAATTTCAGGTGTTTCATCTTGAGAGTTATCGTTTAATAAATAAACGTTTAGTTTGCCTGGGTATTCAATCTTTGCCATTGCTTCTAATGTATCTTTAATAACAACCCCTTCATTATGGGCAGGTATTAAAATATCTACACTTGGATAATGTTCTAGCGTACGATCTTTTCGTTTACTATTTCGATGAATTAAACCCGCAATTGTTAAGAAAGAGTAATAAACGAGTAAACCAGAGAATAGAAAGGCCGTAAAAATCAATACATATTTAATTGAAAATGTGATGCTGATCCAGAAAACAAGTACACAAAACAAAATAAATAAAAGAAGCATAACGAGTGTCATCATAATGTGATATGTCCTTTTGTATTGATTTGTTCTCGTTTTATTTTAATATCTTGAATTGCTTCAGCAGCAAGCCATTGTGCCATTTTTGGATGTAGACGGTTCATTACAATGTCAGCACCGGCTTCATTTGTATTTTGTAATAAAATAACTAATGTGTTGCTGTCATATTCAGCAGCAAGGTCAAAGTCAGCTCTGACTGTATCAACTAATAATGAAGCTACACGATCCATGACACTTTCTTTCGTATATTTACTAAAGGAAGTGAAATCAAAGAAAATGATAATGCCTGTTTCATTACGACGATTCATCGCAGTTGTTAATAAAGCTTGTCGTCTTTCGAATTCTTGTCTTGTTAATAATTTTGATTCTCCAATGTATTGCTCAAGCACTCTTACCCGTTCAGTTAACTCTTTATTTTTAAGGATAACCTTTTTTAATAGATGGGTTGAAATATAAACAATGAAGAAGTTAGCTGCCATCAGGAAGTGGGTAATAATATATTCCCATTGATCTGATGTACTCCATAAGTGAAGCCACGCTTGATAAAATAAATAGAATACTGAAATGATTGTTCCCAGTATGAAGAAAATAAATGCTGTTTTATCAGGTAAAAATAAGAATAGTACATTTATGATGACATATATAATTGTAAAAATGAGCGCGTGCTCATATTTCGTCACATGTACAGTAGTAAAATAAAATAAAATTTGTAAAATCCACATAGAGAGGACTTTATAGGACTTATCTTTCACGAAACTTTCCTCCTTAAAAATAATTCGTGCTGGATATTTGTAGTATGCACAATTATTAAGAAATGACCATGTAGCTGGAAGTTTTTTGGGGCGAGATACATCAAGTAGTATCCCTCTTTTATAAGAAAAAATAAACAGACATACTAATTATTGCAACATAGCGTCTTCACATCTATATATAAAGTATTTAATATATATGAAAATTATATTTATGTTATATAAAAAAGCCTCCTCTTTAAAAGAGGAGACTTTACATGAGTTTATAGGAACATCATACCTGCGACTGCTGCGTTTAAGAAGTTCGCTAGTGTACCAGCGATAACTGCTTTAATCCCTAATTGTGCAATTTGTTTACGGCGAGTAGGAGCTAACGTTCCTGTTACACCTAATTGAATTGCGATAGAAGAGAAGTTTGCAAAACCACAGATTGCAAATGTTAAAATCATATTTGTTTTTGCAGAGAACTCTGCCATGTGTGGTCCTAAGTTTGCGTATGCAACGAATTCGTTGATTGCAAGTTTTTGACCGATAAAGCTTGCTGCTTGGATAGCTTCACCTGGAGAAACCCCGATTAAGATTGCAAATGGTGATAATAAGTAACCGAAGATTAAATCAAGGCTAAGTTTAATATCGAACCAAGAACCAACCCATCCTAATAAGCCATTTAATAAAGCGATTAATGCAATGAAGGCCATTAGCATTGCAGCTACGTTAATAACAAGTTGTATACCTTCAGATGCACCGCGTGCAGCTGCATCGATAACGTTTGCGTCTTCACGCTCTGTTGAAAGTTGAACATTATTATCTACTTTTTCTGTTTCTGGCATAATTAGTTTTGCAATTAATAAACTTGATGGAGCTGCCATAATTGCTGCTGCTAATAAATGTTCTAATGGAATTCCCATTGCTGCATATCCGACAAGAACTGATCCGGCAACAGCTGTCATACCACTTACCATAATAGTGAAGAATTCACTGTTAGTTAAACGTGCTAAGTATGGTTTAATTAAAATTGGTGCTTCTGTTTGTCCTAAAAATACAGTTGTTACTGCATTTAAGCTTTCTGCCTTAGAAGTTCCAAGAAGTTTACTTAATGCACCACCAACGATACTAACAAATTTCTGCATAATACCTAAGTAATATAAGATTGCAACTAATGAACTAATAAATACAATTGGAAGTAGTGCTTGAATAACGAAAACAAATCCCCAAGGGCCTTTTGCGTTGACTAAATCCCCAGCAACGAACCTAATTCCCTCGTAAGAAAAATTAATTAATCCTTGAACGCCATCAGCAGCAACTTTTAAGCCTGCTTTTCCAGCATCCCATCGTAATACGATAAATGAAAATGTCATTTGTAATGCTAGCGCGATTAAAATTGTGCGCCAATTAATAGCTTTGCGGTTGGAAGATAGTAAGAAAGCAATTGCTAATACTCCAATCACGCCGCCAATTCCCCATAAAACATTCATGCAGTGTATGCTCCTTCCTCATAGTAAAAAAGTGTATAAACCAGTTGTCTATACTTTTGCGAATATAACATCTTAAGTAACTTATCATAATGGACATCGGAGGTCAAACGTCTAACGAAAAGTTTAAATAAAAAGAAAATTCTTTGAAAAAACACATATAAAATGAATAGACATGAAATATGTTATGTTTTTTGTTGAAATATATTCATTATGATAACGTTTTGGACAATTTTTATAGAATATAGTGTATGAAATAGGAGAATGAACGCATAATTTTTTCGTAGAGAGAATGAAAGGGGATTACTATGTTGAGTCTTTTAAAAAGAGCCTTCTAGTAAACTAGAAGGCTCTGAAACTATAAATTAAGGTGCTTTCGTATACCCTAAGAAATGGCTTTTCCAATAAGAATTGTTTAATGAAGCGATTGCTACACCTTTATCTCCAGATTGGATGAATGATCCCCCGCCAAGGTAGATACCCATGTGAGAAGGACCTGCTTTATAAGTATCTTTGAAATAAATTAAGTCTCCAGGTTGTGGACTTGAAGTTTGTGGTAAGCTGCTCCAATATCCAGCAACACTTTGGCGGCTAATGTTATGACCAAATTTCTTAAATACGTGGTAGATGTAACCACTGCAGTCAACACCATTAGCAGAAGTACCGCCCCAAACGTATGGTACGCCTTGCATAGATTTCGCGTATGCAAGTAGAGAAGAACTGTCACCGCTATTATTAGTGTTATTATTGTTGTTATTGTTTTGATTGTTATTTTGGTTGTCGTTAGGCTTATTATCTACTGCGCCGCCAACTGGTGTTTTAGATAGGAAACGTGTTCCGATGTAACCAGTTTGACCGTTGTAGTTAATTTTGCTCCATCCAGAGTTTTCAGAGATTACTTGAACCTTCTGTCCTTGTGGAAGTGCGCCTATGATTCTATAATTTGTACCTTCGCCGCTACGTACATTTAGTGCAGAAGCATTAATGTAGTAGTCGCCAATTGCACCTTGATCAGGTTGTTTCGGTTGTTCAGGAGTAGCAGTGCCACCTTTAACGAATTTTACAAATTCGCTACTAACATAGCCTGTTTTTCCTTGGTAGCTTACTTTAAACCAGCCGTTTTCAGATCCAACTACGTTTAATGTTGTACCATTTAACACGCCGCCAATTACACTATGGTAAGCAGCAGGGCCTGTACGAACACGTAGAGATGTTGCGTTAACAACGTAAGTACCGCCAGTTTGAACAGTTCCATTATTATTTTGCTCTTGGTTGTTACCTTGAGTGACGTTTTCGTTAGAACCGCCTTTTGTTACGTAGTCTTTGCTTAAGTAAGCTGTTTGTCCTGCGTAATTGATTTTGAACCAATCTTGAACTTCGCCTACAACTTGTACTACTTGTCCTTGTTTAACAGAACCTACAGTTGGATGAGAAGTGCTAGGACCTGTACGAACGCGAAGGGAAGATACATTTACTGTATAGTTTCCACTTGCTGGTTGAACAGTTGTTTCATTGTTATTGTTGTTATTGCTTGTAGAGCCAGTATTTGAAGAAGTGCCTGATACAAATTGGCTACTAACATAACCAGTTTGTCCGTTATGGTTGATTTTCACCCAACCATTTTCTTCTCCAATTACGTTTAAAGTTTGTCCTTCATATACACGTCCTGAAACAGAACTAGAAGTGTTAGGAGCTGTACGTACACGTAATACATCAGCAGTAACTTTATTGTTTCCACCTGTACTTACATTGTTATTTGTTTTTGCACCATTTTTTGATACAAATTCGCCACTAACATAGCCTGTTTGACCGTTATGGTTAATTTTGAACCAACCATTTTCTTCTCCAATTACGTTTAATGACTGACCATTATAAACGCGAGAGATGATGTCGTGAGAAGTACTTGATCCTGTACGAACATGTAGTACGCTAGCATTCACCGTATATGATGAACTGTTTGATGCGGAAGCTTGGACAGTTTGTGTAGCAGCTTTTTGTGTATTTTGTTCAGGGGCAGCTTGAACACTATCAAGTGTAGGGGCTGCTCCTCCTGCTACAGACACTGCCGCAAGACCGGCAAGGTATTTTTTCATAATTTGTCGATTCCTTTCTGTCTGTAATGTAGTGAAGAAATATTTACCAACTGTTAAAAATTCTAAAGAGCATGTCGATTACTGTCAAGACTTATGTGGTAATCTGAATATGACAAAAAGGTTACAAAAAAAAATCAAGGTATAAACCTGCACCTTGATGTCCATTTAAATACATATATTTGATGTGGAAAATGAGAAGATTATTCGTATTTAGGAAGATGTGCTGTTGGATTTTAAAAGGCTTTGAGAAAATGACCTTTGTAGTAATTTGGTGATAGGGCCAACTTGACCATCTTGAATCGCAGTTCCATCGAGATGGGTCATCGGTAAAATTTCAATAGTCGTTCCCGTAAAGAAGCATTCATCTGCTTGATAAACATCGCGAACGCTGAAAAGCTCTTCCTGTACAGGAAGTTGAAGAGTGTTAGCTAAAGAAAGGACGTACTGACGAATAATGCCGTTTAAAATAAGGTGATTGGCTGGATGCGTATACAGTGTTCCGTTTTTTATGAGAAAGAAGTTAGAGTGGCTACCTTCAGTTACAATACCATTTCGTACGAGAAGTGCTTCTTTACAACCTTTGCGTTCAGCTTTCGTATAAGCTAATACATTTGGTAATAAATTTAGCGATTTAATATCACAGCGGAGCCAGCGTGTATCAGGTTCTGATATAGCACGTACACCGTATTCAATCCATAAAGATGGTCTTTCTTTTTTTGAAATATAAGCATAGATTGTCGGAGATGTGTCATATGAAAATGCATGTGCTCGAGCTTGTACACCACGAGATACTTGTAAGTAAATTGTTCCGTCTTCGTGGAAATTATTGTTTTCAATTAATTTGTAGAGTAAGATGATAAGTTCGGCTTTTGAGAAAGGAAGTGATAATTCTATTTCTTCAAGGGATCGATATAATCTTGTTAAATGTGGGTCTAATAAGTGAAAGTTTCCGTTATAAAGGCGAATAACTTCATAGACGCCATCGCCAAATTGTAAACCTCTTTCTTCAAGTTCTATGTACGCGCGATGTTTTGTTGTATCAATAACTGCATCATTCCATAGTACAAATCTTTCGTATGCCAATTTTCGTCCCATCCTTTCGTTAGTACATGAATAAAAATCACTATAGTAATTTTTATGTAAGCAATTCTATACATATGACGTATATGTATTTTGTAAATCACAGAGAAGTGGTGGTGATTTATCCCGCATTAACTGCCCGTAAACGCCCGATTGGTGAGGGCGAATAATTAGTGGGAATGAACAAACCCCCCGCTGATTAAAGTTTCACTTTATAGCATTTTGTATATACAAATTCGGAAATGAGAAATAAGAATCCTGCTTTTTGAAAAAAAAAGCAACATTCGTATGGAATGCTGCACAAGGAGGGTAGCTATCTTTCATAGGGACATCGTCTTTAAAGGTTTCATTTATGCAAACAAAACACTTGGAAAGACAATTATAAGAAAGTTGAAAACAAATGATGAACATATTTCTTTAAGGGATCTTATTGAAGATGAGAGATAAGAAATATGTAGAACCTTGTTTACATATTTTATTATAAAGATGTTTCGTTAATGTGGTGTAAATATTAGGTGAAGGTTATGTAATTTTAAAGTTAATGTATAGAAGAATGTGTAGAGAGGAAAATAAAAAAGAGGCTGAGGTTACTCAGCGCTCTTCTTTTCTTCTTTAATAACCGTTTTTACTTCACCAGTTTTGATCTTATTGCTTTCAGAGAAGCGAAGTAAGTCGCCTTCAATGATTTTGTCAGACATGTGCAATTCATTTTGTGCACGATCAATAAGTGGTTGAGCTTCTTCTTTCGGTAATTGTACAACTTCACCTGTGTTACGATCGTAGAATGTACTGTTTGTGTACATGTACTTATCTGTAATGAAGCTACCGTCACGAAGAACAACGAATCCTTTATTGTCTGGTGAGAATACATCATGACCGAATTGGATTTGATTCGAAGAATCTACACCAAGTAGGTTTAGAATTGTTGGTTTAATGTCAATTTCACCAGTTGGTTTTGAAATTGTTTTACCCTCTTTTTGACCTGGAACGTGAATAAACATCGGTGTTTTTTGTAAGTTCATATGGTCAAATGTAGTGATTTCTTCTTTTCCTAAGAACTGTGCCATTGCACGGTTATGATTCTCAGAAATACCATAATGGTCACCGTAGAATACGATAACAGAGTTGTCGTAAATACCTTCAGCTTTTAGACGCTCAATAAAGTGCTTCATTGCTTCGTCTAAGTAGCGAGCTGTTACCATATAGCGGTCAAATACTCCATCACCAGAATTGTACTCGTCGATTAATTTCGTACTGTCATCATAAGTGAATGGGTAATGATTTGTTAAAGTAAGGAAGCGAGTATAGAACGGCTGCTTCACTTGTTTTAACATATCGATAGACTGATCGAAGTATTCGATATCCTTTAGTCCCCAGTTTAATTTTGTTTCTGGCGTAATCTTGTAGTCAAGTTCGTTGTAGTAACGATCATAACCAAGTGCCGGATACATAATATTACGGTTCCAGAATGTTGCGTTGTTTGCGTGGAATACTGATGTGTGATACCCTTGCTCACGCAAAATTTCTGGAGTTGCTGTATATTCGTTGTTACCGTGTGTGAAGAATACAGCACCACGGTCTAGTGGATATAACGAAGTATCTACTAAGAATTCAGCATCAGATGTTTTACCTTGCCCAGTTTGATGGAAGAAGTTATCGAAGTAATAACTTTCTTTCGCAAATTGGTTTAGGAATGGTGTAACTTCTTGTCCATTAACTTGCGCACCAATTAAGAATGTTTGTAATGATTCAAGAGAGACAACAATTACGTTTTTCCCTTTTGCAGTACCATACATATTTGGATCTGGTTTACTTTGTGTTGTTTTCACATAGTTTTCTGCTTCTTGTAATTTACTACTATCAGCAAACGCTTTTTGTGAACTTGATTTTGCTTGTAGGCCAAGATCGTATGCTTGGTGTACATATAATCCTAAGTTTTTAACAAGCATAACGCGGTCGAATGAACGTGTTAATAGTTCTGGACGCTCAGCTTCTGCAAATCCTAGGTTTACGCAGAAAATAGCAACTGTTGACACGAAGTATAGAGAACGCATCGGACGTGCTACACGCTCTGTCGGTGCAAAATTTTTCTTCTTCTTCAATAGAACGAAGAATACGATAATATCCGCAAATGCAAGGATGATTTTGAAGTTAAATAATTCTTTCACACTAGAACCTAAACTTCCGAAATTAGACGTTTGTCCTAGTACTGGTAAAGTAACGAAGTCATTGTAGAATCCGTAGAACATTACGTTACCAACAAGAATGAACGTTAAGATAAAGTTAATTCCTAGTGCTATATAGTTACGTTTTTTCCCTTTTGCAAATAATGCAAGACCCACAAACAGTAATGATGCTGCTAATGGACTAATGAATAAAATGAATTCTTGCATGAAAGATTCAAGTTTTAAATCGAAGCTAGTGCGTGTAATGATGTAGGATTTTAGCCATACGGCCAAAGCTACGAATAAAGTGAAACGCACATTTTGAAATTGTGATTTCATGGTTTCTTTCATTCATTTCCACCCTTTCTCTATCAGGCTTGGTCGATTTTGGAGCGAAAAATGCTAAAATAAAAAATACATAGTTTTCTTGGCCATAATTAGAGTTTCTATATTCACCCATATACGACTTTAACTATGCATACCCTTTTTGGTTTCTTGTGCTGCTCATAAGCATAACGTCATTTCTGTATTATACAACAAAATTCATTTCTGAGAAACACTATAACATTTTACATTTTTTGTATGTGATTTGTCACTACCAGAGAAAACTTTAACATTCGTTTATATGCCCGTCAACTAGAAAATATAACAAAAATAGAAAAGAATGTTAAGCGGAATTGAAAGTTTTTTGGTTGAGAAATATGGAATAGAAATCTTTAAGTGGTTGTCTAGAAAACTATTATATGAAGGAAAATATGAAAAAATTAACGAACACTTGTTCTTTTTGGTTTTGTTTGTTACAATGAAATTTCATTGATAGATTATGTGTAATTTTGATGAACTTTTACTGATAACATAACATATTGTAGCTTATTTCTTTTGAAAATAGGGAGGCTTTTGAATGAAACAAAAATTTTCAGTTGAAGCGTTTTGGAAGAAAATAAAACATGTTGCGAAGCAGGCAGGGCAGTCGGTAATCTATGCGAGTTTATTGTTGTTTTACGTGTTGCAAAGACCGGATGTTCCAAAACGAGTGAAAATTATTGTAATCGGAGCACTTGCTTATTTCATTGCACCGATTGATGCCATTCCAGATTTCATTGCTGGAGTCGGTTATACGGATGATTTAGGTGCGTTAATGGCCGCACTATTACAAGCATCGATATACGTAAATGAAGATGTGAAAGATAAGGCACGAGTGAAGTTGGCAGAATGGTTTGGTTCGGATATAGACACATCATTTATCGATCAAAAATTAGATCAATAGGTGAGAACTGTCATAGGATGACAGGGCGAACGTAAGCGAGGAAGTGCATTATGCCATCAGGAAGAACGCATACGAAAATAAACTTAATATCCCTTCCGGTTGTTTTGTTTATGCTCTTTTCGTATGGATTAACAAGTTTTGATTTTTTATTAACTTTTGCAATTGGCTTTTTAGTAGGTACTTCATTTCTAACACCGGATTTAGATACGTACAGTAATGCGTATAATAAATGGGGATTCCTCCGTATTTTTTGGTATCCATATAGGAGCGTAATGCCCCATCGTTCCTTCTTCACACATACGATTATAATTGGTGATATTATTCGTATTGCATACATGTTAATCGTGTTTTCTCCGTTTTTATTCCTATTAAATATAATCGCATTCGGTGGAAATTTAATAGAAATTGCGAAGGAACACGAGGTTGAAATTGTAACGTTTGTAATGGGGATTGTTGTGGCGAGTACGCTCCACATTATAGCGGATAAAGCGAATACGCGCCGAAAGAAAATGATGAGAAAAAAGAAGAAACGCAGAAGATAAAAAAACCGTCCCAAAAGGTATTTTGGGACGGTTTTTTCTTATTAATAGGTAGGTTATTCTTGTCGTATTTTGTAGTTAAGTCGATATTCCTTGTCGAATCGCCGATAAAATTTCATTTACGATCATGCGACATTAATTTTTGGACAGTTTCTTTTTAATCAAACGTTTGTTTAAAACTAAGCTTTCAGTATCTTAATACCTTTCACGATATTCCAAATGAAGTAGTATAAGCTAATGATTCCGCAAATGCATAAGACGATGATTGCTCCAATTCCAAGTGTTACGTCTGGTTGATCAGATCCGATGCCCATAATTCCTAAAATAACTAATCCAATAAATGTTGCGATACTTGGAACGATATGTGTCCACAGAGCACGTTTTGCATGTGGTTTCGTTTCAGAATCGCCCACAATCCACACGATAATAGGGAATAAGATAGGCGCAAATAATACACTAAAGTATGATAAAGCTGCTAATATTTTGTTTCCGTTCATATATATCACCTCATAAGTAATGTTCGTTGTTATACCTTTAGTATGCAGTAGATTTGGCGAGCTTCCTATCGATTAACATTACAAGAACGTGACGCTTTTGTAAGATTTCCTTTTTAAATGATAAAATTTTCAAAAAAATCTTTTTAAATGAAAATTGTTGTGATAAAATTATTGAAAACGTTTTCTTAAACGTTTTATATTTTTTAGACTCAAAGGTATGATGACCTGGTAGTCTATTGATAAGGTTATATCTTATTTAAAAGGGGATTCTTTAGGGGGAGAGAACAATGAACACATGGACACAAGTTTACGATCCGTTCGGTAACATTTGGATTTCGGCAGCAGTCGCACTTATTCCAATCATCTTTTTTTTCTTAGCTTTAGCAGTTTTCCGCATGAAGGGGTATGTGGCAGGATTTATTACAGTTGTATTAACGATTTTGGTGGCGTTATTTGCGTATAAAATGCCATTCGCAATGGCAATGGCAGCGACCGGATACGGTTTCTTATACGGATTATGGCCAATTGCGTGGATTATCATTATGTCAGTATTTTTATATAAAATTTCTGTGAAAACAGGTCAATTTGATGTCATTCGTGCATCTGTATTATCCATTACGAATGACCATCGTTTACTCGTTATTTTAATCGGATTTTCATTTGGAGCATTTTTGGAAGGGGCAGCAGGATTTGGTGCACCAGTAGCGATTACGGCAGCGCTTCTGGCAGGCCTTGGGCTAAATCCTTTATATGCAGCAGGTCTTTGTTTAATCGCAAATACTGCACCAGTAGCGTTCGGAGCGATGGGGATTCCGATTACAGTTGCTGGACAAGTAACAGGCATTGATCCGCATAAAATTGGACAAATGGCTGGGCATCAATTACCGTTCTTATCTTTATTTGTTCCGTTCTTTATCGTATTTTTAATGGATGGCTTTAAAGGAGTAAAACAAACGTGGCCTGCTTTATTTGTAGCGGGTAGTTCATTTGCAATTACACAGTTTATTACAGCGACGTTTTTAGGACCAGAACTTCCGGATATTACGTCAGCGCTTGTAAGTTTAGTAAGTTTATCGCTATTCTTAAAAGTTTGGCAGCCGAAAGAAATTTATCAAACTAAGCAAGCGAATAGTGAAGTAGCCGCGGCGACGACAACGACATCTATGCCGAAACTAACGGTAGGAAAAGTAGTAAAAGCGTGGTCTCCGTTCATTATTTTGACTGTGATGGTAGTCATCTGGAGCCAGAGTTTCTTTAAAGCGTTATTCGCCCCGGGCGGCGCTTTAGAAAGTCTCGTATTTAAATTTGAAGTTCCAAGCTTGCACAATTTAGTAATGAAAGCAGAGCCTATTGTAAATAAACCAACACCTTATGAAGCAATCTTGAAATTAGATGTTTTATCAGCGACTGGAACAGCAATTTTAATTGCTTGTATCATTTCTATCTTTATTTTGAAAATGAGTGCAAAAGATGCAGTAGCAACATTTAAAGAAACGTTAAATGAACTAAAAATGCCAATTCTATCTATTGGATTCGTATTAGGATTCGCATTTATCGCAAACTATTCTGGTCTATCTTCTACATTAGCGTTAGCACTTGCAGGAACTGGCGGACTATTCCCGTTCTTCTCACCATTCTTAGGATGGATTGGCGTATTCTTAACAGGATCAGATACGTCAGCGAACGCACTGTTCTCGAATTTACAAGCAATTACAGCGCAGCAAGTCGGTGTATCTGAAGTACTTCTCGTTGCAGCAAATACAACGGGCGGTGTAACAGGTAAAATGATTTCTCCGCAATCAATTGCGATTGCTTGTGCGGCAGTTGGACTTGCTGGGAAAGAGTCAGATTTGTTCCGCTTTACATTGAAGCATAGTTTATTCTTCGTTACTATTGTTGGGATTATGACGTATGTGCAGGCTTATTATTTAACTTGGATGATTCCGTAAACAACAAAAGAAATAAACTTTGCATTTTTCAGATTATAGTGTATGATGGGAAAGTATTGAAAATTAAATCAGTGATAAACTAGGGGTGCCTAACGTATGCGTAGGCTGAGAGAGAAGCGTGTGAACTTCTTAACCCTTTGGACCTGATCTGGCTCGTACCAGCGTAGGGAAGTTAACGGCTTTACATAATTATGTCTTTATGAGCCAGGTCCTTATTCTTTTATGGACCTGGCTCTTTTTATTTTGGCATGCGCTGGCCATATCTTGTCCTTGTCACGAACAGGGGGGGCAACAAAGGTTATGAAACAGTCTGTTTCAGCTGAGCAAATTGAATTGAAATCGAGTTTACCAGGAAGTAAGAAAGTGTATGTGGATGGAACACGTGAAGGTATGAAAGTACCAATGCGCGAGATTGAACAAAGCGATACGAACGGTGTTCAAAATCCGCCAATCCGTGTGTATGATACGAGTGGACCTTATACAGATCCAGAGTATAAAGTGGAGCTGGAAAAAGGGTTGCAGGCGCCGCGCCACTCTTGGACTGTGGGGCGTGGTGATGTAGAAGCATACGAAGGGCGCGAAGTGAAACCAGAGGATGACGGTGTGAAAGTGGCTTCAAAACATACACCTGTTTTCCCGCAAATGGATCGTAAGCCGCTTAGAGCGAAGCAAGGTGCAAATGTTTCGCAAATGCATTATGCGCGTAATGGCATTATTACGTCTGAGATGGAATATGTTGCGATTCGTGAAGGGGTAGAGCCTGAATTTGTTCGTAAGGAGATTGCAGAAGGTCGTGCGATTTTGCCGGCGAACATTAACCATCCTGAAGCGGAACCGATGATAATTGGACGTAATTTTCACGTGAAGGTAAATGCAAATATCGGAAACTCTGCTGTATCGTCTTCTATTGCAGAAGAAGTAGAGAAGATGACGTGGGCGACTCGCTGGGGTGCAGATACGATTATGGATTTATCTACAGGTAAAAACATTCATACAACACGTGAGTGGATTATTCGTAATGCTCCGGTACCAGTTGGAACTGTGCCAATTTATCAAGCGCTTGAAAAGGTAAACGGAATTGCAGAGGATTTAACGTGGGAAGTGTATCGTGATACGTTAATTGAGCAGGCGGAGCAAGGCGTTGATTACTTCACGATTCACGCTGGTGTATTACTTCGTTACATTCCAATTACTGCAAAGCGTATGACAGGTATTGTTTCGCGTGGTGGTTCGATTATGGCACAGTGGTGTTTATTCCATCATAAAGAAAACTTCCTATATACTCACTTTGAAGAGATTTGTGAAATTATGAAGCAGTACGATGTTTCGTTCTCTCTTGGAGATGGATTACGTCCAGGTTCTATTGCAGATGCAAATGACGAAGCGCAGTTTTCTGAGCTTGAAACACTTGGTGAATTAACAAAAATCGCTTGGAAACATGATGTGCAAGTTATGATTGAAGGACCTGGGCATGTACCGATGCATTTAATTAAAGAAAATATGGAGAAAGAACTTGATATTTGTCAGGGTGCGCCGTTCTATACACTTGGGCCGTTAACGACAGATATTGCACCAGGTTATGATCATATTACTTCAGCGATTGGTGCTGCGATGATCGGCTGGTTTGGAACGGCGATGCTTTGTTATGTAACACCGAAAGAACATTTAGGTTTACCGAACAAAGATGATGTTCGCGAAGGGGTTATTACGTACAAAATCGCTGCGCATGCAGCCGATCTTGCGAAAGGGCATAAAACGGCTCATCAGCGTGATGATGCACTTTCAAAAGCACGATTTGAATTCCGTTGGCGCGACCAATTTAATTTATCTTTAGATCCTGAACGCGCGATGGAGTACCATGATGAAACGTTGCCAGCAGAAGGGGCGAAAACAGCGCATTTCTGTTCAATGTGTGGCCCAAAGTTTTGTAGTATGAGAATTTCACATGATATTCGTGAATATGCGAAAGAAAATGACTTAGAAACGACAGAAGCAATTGAAAAAGGAATGAAAGAGAAAGCGGTAGAATTCAAAGAAACTGGTAGTCACTTATATCAATAACACGTCACACCTCTTTACTTGATTGATCACACTGTACCTAACTTAAATATAGAAGAAGCCCCCTTTGCTAAGACGGTAGCAAAGGGGGCTTCTGTCGTCTATAAGGCGAAGAATAATTGTACCCAGTAGTATAAGAGGAATAATGTGACGACTGTTGTGAGTGGGATTACGATGAGAGATACGCTTAAATAATCTTTCCATTTCACTTTAATTTTGTTTTGTCTTAAGATATACATCCAAATGAGGGAAGCTAGTGTACCGATTGGTAATAATAGTGAACCGATGTCACTACCGATGATATTTGCGAGGTAGATCGTTTTTAATGTGACTGGATCTAGTCCCATTTCTGTTAATGTGATTGTACCAATCATAAGTGCAGGGTGGTTATTGAAGACGTTAGAGAGGAGGGAAACGAGTCCGCCCATTGCAAAGCTGGCATAGAGTAGATGCTGACTTACAACTGGTTCGAGCCAATGGACAAGCGCCGCTGTTAATCCTGCGTTATGAAGCCCGTAAATAATTACGTACATAGAGAAGGCGAAAATTAAAATGTGCCACGGTGTCTTTTTCAAAATATCGACTGGGTTTGTTCGTAAGTAGTACCATCTCCAGATGAGAAGAACGAGTGAACCGAGTACGGCAACAATTTCGATTGGAATCGATAAGAAGGATGCAACGAATAGAAGGCAGCGCATAAGGAAGACGAAGCCTAATACTTTTAACATGAATTTCGTACGTTTTTGTTTCGTATTAACAGAATTTTGTCCTTTTAACGGATGGAAGTTTTTCGTGAAGAAAATTTCTTCAATATCATATGAAGAAACAGGTAATCTTTCTGGTAGCTTTTTCTTTAAAACTGTATACATAAGCCATGACATAAACAGTAGTCCTAATGTTGCAGGTACAAACATCATAGCAGTATGCATATAAAGAGTCATATGGACGATGTTTAATGCGATTAAGTTTACGATATTACTTACACCGATTGGTGCACTAGATGCAGTGGCAATTAGAGCGCCACTTAATAAATAAGGGATTTGTTGATGAGGTTTTAATTGAAGATTTTTCAGAAGAAGGATTAAAATTGGAGTTGTAATTAAAATACTACCGTCATTATTAAATAAAAGAGTCATAAGAAAACATAGTAATTGAATGTACCAGTATAGGCGGTGTCCGGAACCTTTCGCTAAATTTGCGAGTTTTGCTGCGGACCAGTGGAAGAAGCCGAAGCTTTCTAATATAACTGCCATAACGATGGTCGCTAATATCGTTATGGAGGCGCCTCCAATTTTACTTATAATGTCTATGACGTCTGGTTTTGATACAAGTCCAGTAATGAGGATAATGCCGGCGCCGACTGCTGCCGGCCACGCCTCATTTATACCACGAGGGCGCCAAAAGATAACAATCATCGTTAAGAAGAATACAATAATAGTAATCCATATTTCAATGCTCATATTTAACCTACCTTTCTATTTTCCCTTGAACAAATGTAGCTTGTCTCAAGTTTATATAGCATTATATTCAAAAGAAAATAAGAAGAACTAGGCATCTACCTGAATCTAGTGAATATGTGTATTTTGAGCAATAAGGCAAGTATAAGTAGTAGTGTAATAACTATTAGGAGAGGAGTCTAATAAATGAGGGGCATTCAATGTGTGAATGCCCCTCATTTACTATTTTTCCTTTAAAAATGTTCGATCTTTTAAGAATAAATTCCAGAAGAAAATAAATCCTGGTAGTAAAATTGCAATCCCGATTGCGTAAAGAATAAGAAGTGCATAGAATGTTTCGACCGTCGTAAAGCTTGTAAATACAGTTACGTCCGGGTAAATGATATAAGGTAAATGGGCGACGCCGTAAGCGTAGCTTGCAAATGCATATTGAGCGACGACAGCTAAAACTGCAATGCGAGGAAAGCCTAGTGTGCCATATTTCTTATTTGTCCACCAAAGGGAAGAGTATCCGATAACAAATAAAATGATAGAGACTGTAAACCATGGGAATTGCTTTATGAGTCCTTGCATAAGCCAGTGTGTTTCAGGGTCCATTACAACGAGAGCGATAATAGCAGTCACGAGCGTTGCAGGACCAAGTATGATGGCATTTCTTCTATAAATTCGGTACGTATCTTCAGAACCTTGTTCCCTAGCAAAATCAGTAAGAAAGAGAGATGATAGAAATAGTTCCGAAGTTAGTCCGAAGAGCATATAACAATAAATAACGGGACTAGAAAGAAGTTTTCCATAAAGGAGCACTTCTTTTCCTTCAGACATCGTAATATAGGCACCTTCTGTAACTGGCAGAACGGTAATTAATAGAGCTGGGATTAAGAGCCCAGTAATACCTGAAATAATCCGAAGAAGGTGTTGGTATTTTGGCAGGGAGTAAGCAAATACCATAAAAGTACTACGAATCGCAACGAGTACTAAAATTAACATAACTGGTACAAACATAACGGTTGCAAGGGTAAAGGCCGCTTTTGGGAAGAAACCGAGAAAAGCAACGACGACAAAGACAAGAAACGTATTTGTTACTTCCCAAGTTGGTGATAAGTACCGATTAGCAAGCTTGGCAGCAAGTGTCGGGTGTTTAGCGTATACCATGCCCCAAAAACCAGCTCCAAAATCAATAGAACCTAGTATGCTATATACGAAAATAAGAGCCCATAAGATGATGATTGCAATGCTTTCCTCATGCACGAGAATCGCCTCCTTCGTGATGTAAATCATTCTTTAATGGATGTTTCTTAAAGAATGTCCGTAGTACAAAGACTGTTAAAATACCGAGTCCGATATATAAAATGATGAATAAAACAAATAAAGGACCGACGAAATCAGCGCGCGTAGAAGCATCTACCGTGCGTTGCATGCCATAAATTGTCCATGGCTGACGACCACTACAACTAAAAATCCATCCGAATTCAATACCGAGCAACATAACGGGTCCACAGGCGGCAGCTCCCCAAAGAAGCCACTTCGGTAACTCTACTCCTTTTTTTCGGTAAACAAAGTACCAATATAAGAGGGCAATAGCTGCAACTGCAAAGGTAAAGGCAGCGGTGCCAACCATTAAATTGAACAGTGTATGTGTGTAAAATGGTGGCCATGTTTCTTGCGGGAATTCCTTTAGACCTTTTACAACGGTGTTAGGGTCTAGTCCCACTAATAAGCTAAGCATGTTCGGAATTTCAAGGGCATAGTTTAGTTCAAGTGTGTTAGGGTCCACAACCCCGCCAATCGATAAAGGCGCGTGTGATGTCGTTTCAAACAAAGCTTCAGCAGATGCTAGTTTTTCAGGTGAATGTTTATGTAAGGCAATAGCAGATTCGTGTCCTGAAAGCCACATCGTAGCACCTGTGATAAATGTAACGACAAGCCCTAACAGTAATCCTTTTTTATGGTAAGCAATTTCACGAGCGCTTAAATTTTTCTTTAATAATTTAAATCCAGCGATAGAAGCGATAACAGCAGCTCCAGTTGTATAGGCCGTAATAACGACGTGGAATGCACTTGTGCCAAAGCTCGGATTAAAGAAAGCTTTCCACGGATCAACGTTAAAGACTGAGCCATCTGGATTCATTGAAAAGCCCGCAGGTGTATTCATCCATGTGTTTGCCGATGTAATAAGCACGGCGGATGCAGTGGCGCCAATCATAACGAAAAATAGCGAGATTAATCTCATAACTGGAGGGAGTTTATCAGCCGCATATACGTAAATAGACATGAATAAAGCCTCTAAAAAGAAGGCGAAAATCTCAATTTGAAACGGAACGGAAATAACTTGCCCAACAATTTTGGCGAAACCAGGCCAAAGAAGTGAAATTTGTACACCAACAATTGTTCCAGTTGGAATTGCTACACCGAGAAGGATAGCAAAAGCCTTTGTCCATCTTTTTGCCATAATGGCATAGTCGGAATCTTTCTTCCAGTGATAGAGTATTTCACTTATAAAAATCATTAAAGAAAGCCCGACTCCAAGCGTTGCAAAGATAATGTGGAATGCTAATGAAGAACCAAAAAATGCCCTTGCTAATGTTACGGTATCCATATGTATACTCCTCTTCTTTTTGCCATTATTTTCTGATTTAATTGGAAAATTTATTCAAAAAACTACCAAAAATATATATGTATTTAAAAAATGAGTACGATAATTTAATGTTTAAATATTCTAAAGAAAAAGAAATTGATATTTGGTAATATTTTATTTGTTTTTTAGGGCTGAATCTTTTATAATCTTTTATGCGAACGTAAGTTCTGTTTCCGGGATGAAGAAGTTTATGTGAAATGGAGAGGGTGTTTTATGTATCCTGAAGTCATTAAAAAGATGGCATTTTCAAGAGGGCATAGAGATTTATTATTAAAGTTGTATAATAAAGAAATTACGCGTCGTGAATATGATCGACTTGTGGAATCGCTATATAGACCTTCTAAAGAGGCTTGCGAAGGATAAGGTGGGAGAGACAATCTAAAGGATTGTCTTTTTTATATTTGCGTATGTTCTGGTAAAATTAAGGTTAGCCTTAAAAGGAGGTGAAAAGCTTGCGAAAACGTTTATATATAGGGATTGGGGTTATTCTCTTAATCGCTTTAGGTGGAGTTGTATTTTGGTCAGCTTTACAAGGAAATCGTACCGAGCATTTTATTTTACGACATATGGTGAATGAAAATGGAACACTTGCAACGTATCGCTTAGAGGATACAAAGGTAGGTAAGGGTGAAGCGAAGGGCCGTGAAGCTTTATCAGAATCTGCAGGGTTATGGCTACAATATACACTTGATAAAGATGATCAAGCTTTATTTGATGAACAAGTGAAGGTTATTCAAAATAACTTTGTACACAAGGATCGCATCGTTATATGGAAAATCTCTGAAAAGGGAGAAATGCAGTCAGCTACTAATGCACTTATCGATGATCTTCGTATTATAGAACAATTATATCGTGCTTATGAAATGTACAAGGAAGATCGCTATAAAAACCTTGCAGATCAATTGAGTGATTCTGTACTTCGTTATAATAAAAAAGGTAATTATTACGTTGATTATTACGATGCAGATACAGGGAAACAAAATAACTTTGCAACAACATCTTACATAAATCCGCATGCATTCTCTTATATGAAAAAGTATGGAAAAATTTCTGCACAGCAGTATCAGGAAGTTGTTCAGTTTTTAGCGGATTATCCAAGGCAGGGCTGGGCATTCCCGAAAGAGTATAAAGATGATGGGACATTTACGTACGATAAAGAAGTGAATCTTATTGATCAATCATACGTTGCTTATCATCGTAGTTTAGGCGGTCTTTCATCAGATGCTTATTTGGAATTTATAAAGAAGAAATTTCGCGAAGACGAAAAGTTATATGGTCGTTATAACTTAGAAACGGGAAAACAAGCTGTGAACTATGAATCACCAGCATCTTACGGATTAACAATTTTGTACGTACTACAAACAGGTGATACAAAGTTTGCGAAGGAATTGTATGAGCGGATGAATACATTCCGAAATGATAATGTATTTAGTAGATATTATGGTGGATATGTAACAGGTGAGAATAATAATACACATATTTTCGATAACGTATTGCCGCTTTTAGCGGAAATGGAATTGGATAAGAGTAAAAAATAGAAGGTGCCACCCTATGGGGATGGTACCTTTTATTTGTGTCGTTATTTGTTTGTAAAGCGATATAATTTTACGCCCTAATATTGGAGAAGTAATCAATCACGAATTCACGAAATTGCTGGGCGGTGTTTGATAAATAGCGCTTCTTCGACCAACTTAAGCCGATAGTTCGTTCGCAATTAGGTTCAATGATACGTAACTTATTTGATGCTAAAGTAGAGTTTTTTAATAAAGTTAAACTTGGGACAAAGGCGATGCCAAGACCTTGCTTAATGAGATCGCTAATCACGGTTGGTTCATCTACTTCAAAAGCGATATGTGGAGTGAAACCAGCTTTTTTACAAAATTCATCTGTTAAGTGCCGAAATCCGTAACCAGTGTTCATACTAATAAACGATTCGTCTTTTACTTCATGCAAATAGATACTTTCGCGGTTTGATAACCGATGTCCTGAAGGAACAGCTAAGAAAATTTCTTCTGTGATAAGTGGTTCCCAAACCATTTCCTCGCCTTCAATTGGTACAGAGGAGATACAAAAATCAATTTCCATATTATCTAGTTGCCGTTTCATAGAAGGAGTAGATGCGAGAAATTGTTGGAATCGAACGTTAGGGTGTTCTAGTAAAAAAGAACCGAGTAACTCGGGTAGTATTCTTGGAATAGAAACTGCAAGTGTAATAGAGCCTTGTTGTAATTCAGCTAAATCTTTAATTTCGCGTTCCCCTTCACTTAATTCATGAAAAATGCGTTCTACTCGTTTTAAAAATACTTTGCCGAAAGAGTTTAATGTAATCTGTCGACCTTGGCGATCAAATAAGGGGACGCCTAAGTCCTTTTCTAGTCTAGCGATTGTTTTACTGAGTGAAGGCTGCGCGATATGCAATTCTTCAGCTGCTTTTGTCATATGTTCTAGTCGTGCGACTGTCTGAAAGTATTTTAATTGAAGAAGTTCCACTTCGAATCTCCTTTCTATAGACCAAAAGGAATGAATTGATAATTAAAGATGTATTATACAGTATGGAAAGTGACGTGTATAGTAAATCTGTTAAACCATTCGAAGGGTGTTAAATTAGGAGAAGGAGTATGTTTCATGAAGGGAATTCAACTTATATTTAAAGATTGGAAGGCGATGTGGAACCATAAACATGGACGTATCGCTTTAATTTTTTTATTAATCGTTCCTTTAATTTATTCAGGATTCTTCTTAGCTGGATATTGGGATCCGTACGGAAAATTAGATAAATTACCTGTTGCAGTTGTTAATTTAGATAAGGGTGCTGTGATGGATGAAAAAACAATCCAGGCTGGAGACGATTTTGTTGAAAATTTAAAAGAGAATAAGGAATTGGCGTTTCATTTCGTATCAGAAAAAGATGCTGATGAAGGGCTAAAAGAAGATAAGTATTATATGGTGGTTACGATTCCGGAGGAGTTCTCTAAAAAGGTAAGTACACTAATGGATGAGAAACCAGAGCCGGCGAGGCTGCAGTACAAAGTAAATCCAGGGAAAAACTTTGTAGCAGCTCAAATTGGAACGACAGCTGTTGAAAATATGAAAACAAAAATTTCAAATAGTATTACGAAATCTTATACAGAAGGTGTCTTTTCAAAGTTTCAAGATTTGGCACAAGGGTTGGGTGATGCAAGAAATGGCGCTGAGAAGTTGCACGAAGGAACGACGGATGCGAAAAATGGGGCGAATCAGCTTGCAGATGGTATTCATCGTTTAAATGATGGAACAGTGAAGTTAAAAGAAGGAAGTGATAAGCTTGCCTCTAGTCAATCGGCCTTAACTGGGGGAGCAAATGAGCTTAGTCAAGGAGCGACATCACTTCATAATGGTATGGAGCTGCTAGCACAAGGTGAGAAGTCTTTACAATCAGGAGTTAGTGAATTAAGTGCTGGTACAAATGAATGGGTGAACGGAAGTGAGAAACTTGCTGAAGGGCAAGTGAAAGCGGACAATGCAGCAAATAGTGTAAAACAACAATTAGAAGAGTACGTGAAAAGTCATCCAGAAGTGCAGCAAGATCCTGCTTTTCAAAAGATCATTGCTACTTCTAACGGATTAGCTAAAGCAACAAACACTTTAAATAATAGCCAACAACAATTGACACAAGGTGCGCGGAAGCTTACTGATGGTCAGCATAAGATTGAGGAAGGCATGAATACATTCGGAGTTAAGTTAAACGAAGCTACCGCTGGAACGAAAAAGATAGCAGATGGTACTTCGAATTTAGCTGATGGATTTACGAAGTGGGGAAATGGATTTACATCATTACAAGAAGGTGTAAATCACCTTGCGAGTGGCGGAACAGAGCTGAATCATGGTGCTGATAAGTTAACGAACGGACTTGTTAAACTTGACGATGGTACGAAAGAACTTTCTACGAAATTGGGAGAGGGCGCAGAGAAGATAGCGGATGTTCGCAATGATGATGCACGCAATACGATGTTCTCAGAGCCGGTTCAATTAGTGAAGTCGACAGTTTCTGATGTGCCTAACTACGGTTCAGGTATTGCACCATACTTTTTATCACTGGCATTTTATGTTGGCGGAATTATGGCATCGAATATTTTACCTCTTGGCCGTAGACAAAATATGAAGGTAAGCGGAACAGTACATTTTATTAATAAACTAGGATTGGTATATTTAATTGGACTTATTCAAGCATTACTTGTGGATGTGGCTGTGCTAGGAGTTATGAAATTAGAAGTTGCAAGTGTGCCACTCTTTGTTTTATCAAGTATCGTTATTTCCTTTACGTTCATGACATTTATTCTTATGCTAGTAACGGTATTTGGTCTTGTTGGAAAGTTCTTAGCAGTAACGCTTCTCGTCCTGCAATTAGCGGCGAGCGGGGGGACTTTCCCAGGAGAATTAAATATAGCTGTTCTTAGCAAAATTGGACAGTTTCTCCCAATGTCCCATTCTCTTAGAGGATTACAAGATGTTATCTCTTTAGGAGATTGGTCACAATTAAAAATGCAAATTTTAATATTGTTATGCTATCTCGTTGTTGCTGGCGGAATTGCTTGGATTACGAGTCATATACAACATAGGGAAACGAATGCAGAACAAGTTTCTTAAAATGAAAGAAGCTATCCGTTTTTTTAGGATAGCTTCTTTTTTATTTACGTTCCATTACCGCAAAGTAATTATTTTCATTATCAGCAAAGTTGAATGCTCTACCAGTAGGTAAATCTACAACTTGTCCAACTGTAACGTTTTTCTCAGAAAGATCTTTATACAGTTGATCTAAGTTATTAGAGAAGAACATAAGTGAAGGTGTATTTAAGTTTAATTCAGGTTGCATCTTCGCAATTAACGCCTTATCGTGAAGGACGATGCTTGTTCCAGCTTCTTTTGCCGGCGCAATTTCAATCCAGCGAAATCCTTGACCGTTATTTTCTTCCGCAACGATTTGGAATCCTACTGTTTCTGTCCAAAATTGTACTGATTCATCTTGGTTATTTACATATAACATAATTTGTCCAATTTGATTAATCATAGGTGTGTCCTACTTTCTTTTCTTATATGAAATACTATCCCGCATTAACGGGCAGTAAGACCCCTACCTCAAAATTCAGCAAAAGAAAAGAAGTTAAGTGGGGATCGGGCTGCCCGTTAATGCCCGATTGGTGAGGGCTGATAATCAGTGGGGGATGAAGAACCCCTCCACTGATTAAAGTTTCACTTTATTATATCAAAGATATGGTTTGAATACCTTTTCGTGATTTTTCCGAAGTACAATCTTCGCCCATTTCATATTTGTCGTAGGGGAAGGCCCTGTAACCCACGTGTGAAATGGTAGTATGCTACCAATGACCATTGCTGAAATAGAGGTTGTGGTCGTTAATATAAATAATAATAGGCTATATAATATTGTGTTTTCTTGCAATGTAAATAAAGAAAGAAATTTTGTACATAGTTGTAAGAAGAAAAAATGAGCTAAATAAGCGCCATACGTGTAATTCCCGATAAAGCGTAAAGCTTTATATAAGAAACCACGTCGCTGTACAATTGTAATAGATAACACGTACAGTATCATAATTTCACAAACAATATATAAAAACATGGACGGTTTTATATAAGTAGAAACCGTTAAATGAATAGAATTGGCGCCGTAAAAACTAAATAACTCATAATTGATGAATAAAAATAAGATGAAAAATAGTATTGTGATAAGCGGAATATGTTTCATGACAAATATACGCCAAGTTTTTAATGATACAGCAGCTATTCCTCCCATGACGAAATAGAATGAGTAGAAGAAGAAGGAACGATCTGTATAATGTAAAATGGTTGAACTAGTCAGTTTCTCTCCATTAAAAATGTAGTGGGAAGAATACCACATTAAGAAGAAATATAGACAAGCGAAAATGGTCATATATTTATATATGTCTTTTTTATTTTCTGTTCGTTTTTGAAACCAATAAAATAGTGTGCATAGTAACGGGAACAATAAGTGAATTTGGAACATCATAATAACGTACCAAAGATGAGGTGCAGCTGTTCCGAGTAATAAACTTTTTATTCCGCCTTGTAGTGTAATGACATCGTTTGTTGTTAATAGATAAAGAATAGACCAAAAGAAATAAGGGATGAGTAAATGTGTGGATTTTTCATAAATATACTCTGTATAAACGAGTTTCTTCGTATATTGCCGAATTAAATGGAAGCCGACGATAAATATGAATGCAGGTGCTGAAAATTTTGCAAGATTAAATAGCATGCCCATAATGAGGGATTGCTCGAGTAAGACATTTCCTTGATTCATTGTATATAATAAGGAACTTTGCAAAACGACAGCAAGAAATGCAATGCTTTGCAAAACTTTGAATTCTGGTGCGCTTTGAGTCATTGTATCCATCTCCTTTTCCATACATGATTATAGTACGGAGAATGGATAATGGATGTGGAATATTTGTGAAGATTATAACAAAATTGTGGCGGGATGGGATTATATCGACGTTTCGACAAATAACAACAAAAAAGAGGATGCTCAAAGCGAGCATCCTCTTTCTATATATTAAGCAAATTTATTTTTGATCCAGTTTTTACCTTCTACAAGGCGAGCTGTCATTACGGCACAAGCGTTATCTCCTGTTACGTTTAACACTGTTGCAGGAGGATCGATGATTGTACTAATTGCTGCGATAATTGGCAATGCTTCTGGTGGGAATCCGTATAGAGAAACGATTAACATTTCACCAATCATACCCCCGCCCGGAATAGCACCCATTACTGTTCCTACTAATAGAGAAACAACAAGTGCAATTGCTAATGTTTTCGGTCCTTCGAATTCCATGTTGAAAATACCGAATAAGAAAGCAATTTTTAATACGCCGCCTAAAACAGATCCGTCTTTATGAAGTGTAGATCCAAGAAGGACAACTGTTTCACGAACGTCAGAAGAAATACCCATTTTCTTCGTTGCTTCTAAGTTCGATGGAATACTTGCGGCACTACTACAAGTTGCAAGTGATGTAACTGTAGGAGAGACCATGTTCTTCCAAAATATTTGTACACCTTGTTTGCGACCTGCAAGGTACGCATAGAATGTAAAGAATACAAAGAAGTAAATAAGAGAAGCTGGATAGTATACCATTGCAGCTCGGAAGTAAGTTCCAAGAAGTTGTGGTCCGAATTCACCAACTAATGCTGCGAAGTAGGCAGCTAGTCCGATTGGAGCGTAGTACATAATGAAAGATACGACTTTCATTGAAATTTCTGCACCAGCTTGTAGGAATGTAGCGAATGGTTTCCCTTTTTCACCAACTGCTGAAGTTGCAACCCCCATTAAGATAGAGAAGAAAATAAGAGCTAGCATGTTCTCGCGAGATAGTAACTTTGAAAAGTCTGATACTGTTATGATACCAACAATTTGATCAGCAACACTAACTGCTTTTTCAGCTTTATCAGGCTGCGTTAGTTCTAATACAACACCTTGTGCTGGCGGGAATACTTTCACGATAATAATCATAAAAATAGCAGCTAAAATACTTGTAAATAAGAAAGTTCCAGCCATACTAGACATAATTTTACCGAAACGTTTTAATCCATCCATATTAGCAATAGATGACGCGATGCTAAAGAACACTAACGGTACAACAATCGTAAACATTAAGTTTAAGAAAATGTCACCAAGCGGCTTTAAAGCAACTGCATCGGCACCCATGAAATAACCAATGAAACCACCAATTAGGATAGAAGATAATAAAATAAGCGGAAAGCGATATGCCTTCATAAATATATCCTCCTATCGATTATAAAAAATCATACTGAATCATTATAGCGAGTTAGAGACTTCTTTACTAGGAAAATACGGATAGATGGAATAGCGTGAAAACCGAGAAATTT
The DNA here is from genome assembly GCF_044907945.1 of Bacillus sp. RC240. Classification (NCBI taxonomy): domain Bacteria; kingdom Bacillati; phylum Bacillota; class Bacilli; order Caryophanales; family Bacillaceae; genus Bacillus; species Bacillus sp. RC240. The sequence continues at coordinate 297,320 of NZ_JBIYCT010000005.1, forward strand.
TTGTTTTTAAGCTCGGCATACAGTTAGAAATCTAGACATATATATTTGTAACCTAGTGGTGGCAAGGGCTACACCATAACTTAGGTTTGGAAAAAGGGGGAGGGGAGCGAGATGAATATTTTACTTTGCTGTGCAGCGGGAATGTCTTCCAGTTTGATTGTTACAAAAATGGAGAAAGCAGCAGAGGCAAGAGGGATAGAGGTAAAGATTTGGGCAGTATCAGGTTCAGAAGTGCGAAATCATATTGATACTGCAGATGTACTTTTACTTGGACCGCAAGTACGTTATTTATTACCGAAAATGAAGGAATTATGTAAGGAGAAGGGAATACCTGTTGATGTCATTCAATCCGTCCATTACGGACTTTGTAATGGAGAGGCTATCTTACAAGCAGCTTTGTCCATGAAACCATGAGGAGAGTGGGATAGATGATAAAGTTTTTAGAGAAATATGTGATGCCAGTGGCAGGGAAGGTTGCAGAGCAGAGGCATTTGCAAGCGATTCGTGATGGAATTGTTTTAACGATGCCTTTCTTAATTATTGGATCATTTTTCCTTATTATTAGTGCATTACCAATACCAGGATATAATGATTTTATGGCAGGTTTATTTGGTGAGAATTGGCAGAGGGCTTTAGGGTATCCAGTTAGTGCAACTTTTAATATAATGGCTTTAATAGCCGTTTTTGGAATCGCTTACAGACTTGGAGAATATTATAAAGTGGACGCTTTAGCATCTGGAGCATTGTCGCTTGTGACGTTTTTACTTGCAACTCCATTTCAAGTTGCATATATTATACCAGGCACGAAGGAAAGTGTGATTGTAGATGGAGCAATCCCAGCGGCGCTAATGGGAAGCCAAGGTTTATTTGTAGCGATGATTATTGCAATTATATCTACTGAACTTTATCGGTTTATTGTACAAAAAAAGATGATTATAAAGATGCCGGAGACAGTTCCACCAGCTGTGACACGTTCATTTGCGGCACTTGTTCCAGGTTTTATTGTTGTAACGGTTATTTGGATTTTGCGCTTAATTATAGAAAATACTTCTTTTGGCAGTATCCATAATATTGTGGGGCAAATTTTACAGGAACCACTTAGTGTACTTGGTGCTAGTCTTTGGGGCGCAATAATAGCAGTTATTCTCGTTCATGTTCTTTGGTCGTGTGGAATTCATGGTGCTACTATTGTTGGTGGTGTAATGAGCCCTGTTTGGTTGTCGTTAATGGATCAAAACCGAGTTGCTTTCCAAGCAGGGCAAGATGTACCGAATACAATTACCGCACAGTTTTTTGATTTATGGATTTATATGGGTGGTTCTGGTGCAACACTCGCTTTAGTTGTAGGAATGTTACTATTTGCGCGAAGTCAGCAATTAAAAAGTTTAGGGCGATTGTCAATTGCGCCTGGTATATTTAATATTAATGAAATGGTAACTTTTGGTATGCCGATTGTAATGAATCCAATTTTACTTATTCCATTTATACTGGTTCCAGTTGTGTTAACGGTTGTTTCTTACTTTGCAATGGAATGGGGATGGGTCGCACGTCCGAGCGGAGCGGCTGTACCTTGGACGACACCTATTCTTTTTAGTGGATATTTAGGATCAGGCGGGAAAATTTCAGGTGTTGTTTTACAACTTGTTAACTTTGCACTTGCATTCTTTATTTACTTACCGTTCTTAAAAATATGGGATAAACAAAAAGTAGCGGAAGAAAAGGGGGAGTAAAGAACTAAAATGGATACGATAGAGACGAAAGCTTTTCACTTAATTTTGCATGGTGGTAATGCGAGAAGCTGCTCAATGGAAGCAATTGATTGTGCAAAGCGCGGTGAATTTCAGGAAGCAGAAGCGAAACTACAAGAAGCTTTAAATGAATTGCAAGAGGCGCATCGCTTACAAACAGAGCTCATACAGAAAGAGGCTGCCGGGGAAAAAACCGAAGTTACCCTTCTGATGGTGCATGCACAAGATCATTTAATGAACGCAATTACGGTGAAGGAATTGGCGAGTGAGTTTGTAGAATTATATAGGAAGATGTCGGTGGATGAATGAACCTTGCTTAGGCAAGGTTTTTTTATGTGTTAAAAAATAATTTAGTGTTTTTTTGTTTAAACACAACTAGACAACTAAACACTAATCTATTTTCATACAGTTATGTGTTAAAAGTGAGGTGTTTTATAACACACTGTGTGTTTTCTGGGGGACACACTGATTGAAAGCGGTAACACACAAAGAAATCACTCGAAAAAACGCTGATTTTAGGCGTTTTGAAAAGTTGGCACGCTAATTGCAATAATAAATAGCGTAAAGAAAAATAAATAAAACATAAAATTTTTATACTACACAAGGGGGATTTATAAATGAATATTTTATTATGTTGTTCAGCAGGGATGTCTACAAGTTTACTAGTTACAAAAATGGAAGCGGCTGCAAAAGCTCGTGGTCTAGAAGGTAAAATTTGGGCTGTATCTGGGGATGCAGTAAAAAACAATATCGATCAAGCAGATGTATTATTACTAGGACCACAAGTTCGTTACATGCTTTCTACAATGAAAACGCTTGCCGATGAGAAAAATGTTGGAGTCGATGTTATTAACTCAATGCACTACGGCATGATGAATGGAGAAGCAGTTTTAGATCACGCATTAACACTTAAAAAATAATTAGGGGGGAAGCGAAATGCAAAAATTTATTGCATTTATGGAGAAGTATATTGTTCCTGTCGCTGGTAAAATCGGATCGCAACGTCACTTAGCTGCGATCCGTGATGGATTTATTGCAGTTATGCCACTTATTTTAGTTGGTGCATTGGCATCACTAATTAATGGTTTTCCGTCTGAAGCTTTCCAAGAGTTCATGAAAGGTTTGTTTGGTGAAACGTGGAAACAAGTTGGCGGTGGAATGTGGACTGGTTCTTTCGCAATTCTAGCACTAATCATAGCATTTACAACAAGTTATAACTTAGCAAAATCTTACGGCGTTGATGGTTTGTCAGCAGGTATTATTTCATTTGGTGCGTTAATTATTCTTACGCCAACAACACCGAAAGAAGGCGGATTGAACTTAGCTTGGACAGGGGCACAAGGGCTATTTGTAGCAATTATCGTGGCACTCCTTGTTACTGAGGTATTCCGTTTCTTTGTACAAAGAAACATTACTTTTAAAATGCCTGATGGAGTACCACCAGCAGTTTTAAGATCTTTCGCAGCTATAGTTCCAGCATTTGTTATCTTAACAGCAGTTGCAGGTATTCAATTAGCAGTGAAATTAGCTGGTACAAGTGTTCATGAATTTATCTTTAATACGATTCAATCACCACTGCAAAGTTTAGCAGGGACATTACCAAGTGCAATTGTCATTGTACTCCTTGTTCATCTTCTTTGGTTCTTCGGTTTACATGGGCCAAATATCGTTGGTGGTATTATTGAGCCATTATACTTACCGGCATTAGAGAAAAATATGAAGTTATTCCAAGGTGGTACATCTGCATTTGATGTTCCAAACATTATTACAAAACCATTCTTTGATACTTTTGTATATCTTGGTGGTTCTGGTGCAACATTAGCGTTCTTAGTGGTCGTATTACTTGTAGCAAAAAGTGCACAATTACGCGGTGTATCTCGCTTATCAATTGGACCAGGTGCATTCAATATTAACGAACCAGTAATCTTTGGTACACCAATTATTTTAAATCCAATTTTATTCTTACCGTTTATCCTAACACCAATTGTATTAGTAATTACTTCTTATACAGCTCTATCTATTGGTTGGGTACCAAAAACAGTTGTGATGATTCCATGGGCAACACCACCAATTATTAGTGGTTATCTTGTAACAGGTGGACATCTTTCAGGTGCAATTCTACAGTTATTCAACTTTGTAATTGCGATGGTAATCTACTATCCATTCGTTGTATTATCTGACCGTTCTGTTGTTCGTACTGAAAAAGCAGCAGCACAAGGAAATAACAACTCTGTACCTATGTAACATAAAGATTGTTCTCACAGACGATATTGTCTGTGAGAACAATTACCTTTATATCATGTTCAGAAAGATGAAACCCATCTACAAGAACACCAAACTATCATTAATAAAATAATAATTTAATAGAAATGTTCAAACTGAAGGGGTATTTAAATCGGTTGAACCATAATAGAGAGGGCGGTAATTATGATGACTACAGCAGAACAAATTCCATTCCAATTAATTTTAAATAGTGGTAATGCACGAAGCTTTGCAATGGAGGCACTGCAATTCGCCAAACAGGGGAAAATGGCAGAAGCTGATGAAGCGATGGTAAAGGCGAAAGAAGCGATTAATGAAGCGCATCATTTCCAAACAGAGCTCATACAATCAGAAGCAAGAGGGGAAAAAACAGAGATTAGTGTTCTCTTAATTCATGCGCAAGATCATTTAATGAATTCTATTACGGTAAAAGAATTAGCGGCAGAATTTATTGACCTTTATAAAAAGCTAGAAGCGAAAGGGGAATAAAGCATGACTGGAATTAAAATTGCTACAATCGGCGGTGGCTCTAGTTATACACCAGAGTTAATTGAAGGGTTTATTAAACGTTATGACGAGCTTCCTGTTCGTGAAATTTGGTTAGTAGATATTGAGGCAGGAAAAGAGAAGTTAGAAATCGTTGGTGACTTAGCGAAACGTATGGTGAAAAAATCAGGTTTACCAATTGATATTCATTTAACACTTGATCGCCGTGAGGCATTAAAAGATGCTGACTTCGTAACAACGCAGCTTCGCGTTGGTTTGTTAGAAGCACGTGCAAAAGATGAAGCAATTCCATTAAAATATGATGTAATTGGTCAGGAAACGAATGGTCCTGGTGGTTTGTTCAAAGCGCTGAGAACGATTCCTGTTATTTTAGATATTTGTAAGGATATGGAGGAACTTTGTCCGAATGCATGGTTAATTAACTTTGCGAATCCGGCTGGTATGGTAACAGAAGCTGTCCTTCGTTATACAAACATTCAAAGAGTAGTTGGTCTGTGTAACGTTCCAATTGGAATTCGTATGGGTCTTGCGAGATTACTTGAAGTAGATGCAAGCCGGGTACACGTTGATTTCGCTGGTTTAAATCATATGGTATACGGATTAGATGTATACTTGGATGGCGTAAGCGTAATGGATCGTGTATTAGAACTTGTAACAGATCCAGAAAAGCAAATTACGATGGAAAACATTGCTGCGCTTAACTGGGAGCCAGACTTTATTCGCGGTCTTCGTGCAATTCCGTGTCCATATCATCGTTACTACTATAAAACACGTGAAATGTTGGAAGAAGAGAAAGCAGCTTCGATTGAAAAAGGTACACGTGCAGAAGTAGTAAAACAATTAGAAGATGATTTATTCGAGCTATATAAAGACCCGAATTTAGATATTAAGCCACCACAATTAGAAAAGCGCGGCGGAGCTTATTATAGTGACGCAGCATGTAGCTTAATTACGTCTATTTACAATAATAAAGGTGATATCCAGCCTGTTAATACACGAAACAACGGAACAATTGCAAGCTTGCCACATGATTCGGCTGTTGAAGTGAACTGTATTATTACGAAAGAAGGTCCAAAACCAATTGCGGTCGGAGACTTACCGGTACCAGTTCGCGGTTTAGTACAGCAAATTAAATCATTTGAGCGCACAACAATTGAAGCTGCTGTTACAGGGGATTATCATAAGGCGCTGCTTGCTATGACAATTAACCCACTTGTACCATCAGATAAAGTTGCAAAACAAATTTTAGATGAAATGTTGGAAGCACATAAAGAACATCTTCCACAATTCTTTAAGAAGATAGAGAAATAAAAAGCGGCGCTGTTTAGCCCGCTTTTTTTAATTCTAGTAGGAGGTATTGCGATGATTAAACTAATTGTAAATGCAGATGATTTCGGTCTTACGGAAGGTACAAATTACGGAATTATTGATGGACATAAAAACGGGATTGTAAATTCAACGACGATGATGATGAATATGCCAGGGACAGAGCATGCCGTACGCTTAGCGAAAGAGTATAAAACGTTAGGAGTAGGAGTTCATCTCGTATTAACGGCAGGAGAACCGCTTCTTAAAGACGTTCCATCACTTGTAAGTAGCGATGGATTGTTTCATAAACAAAGTGTTGTATGGGAAGGAAATATAAATCCAGAAGAGGTAGAAAAAGAATGGACTGCTCAAATTGAGAAGTTTTTATCTTACGGATTAACACCAACTCATTTAGATAGTCATCATCACGTGCATGGATTACCGCTTTTACATGACGTTCTTGAGAGATTAGCGGCTAAGTATAATGTTCCAATTCGTCGTTGTGAAGAAGAGCGAGCGGTGCGCCCATTTTCAGATGTGTTTTACAGTGACTTTTACGCTGACGGTGTGACGGAAGATTACTTTGTGCAGTTAAAAGAAAGAGTACAGGATGAGCAAACGGTAGAAATTATGGTGCATCCAGCTTATATTGACCCAGAGCTTGTGAAGCGTTCTTCTTACGTAATGGATCGCGTGAAAGAGTTGCGTATTTTAACGGAGAGTGAGTTGCCTGAGGGAATGGAGCTTGTGAAGTTTTAATAGGCAAACGACGGCTAAATGGGGCCGTCGTTTTTTGTGCTTACAAAATGGATAGAACATATCCACCGAAGGCCCCGAGTATAACGATAACCCAAGGTGGTGTTTTCCAAAAAGCGAGTAAGCAAAATAGAAGAGAAGCAAAAACGAAATCTACAGAATTCATAATTGTACTCGTCCAAATTGGATCATAAAAAGCTGCAAGTAAAATGCCGACAACGGCTGCGTTTACTCCAAGTAGTGCACCTTGTATGTAAGATAATCTCCTTACACTGTCCCAAAATGGTAAAACGCCAACAACGAGCAGGAAGGCAGGAAGAAAGATAGCGATCGTTGCAACAACTGCTCCGGCGGTTCCATTTAGCACTGCTCCTATATAAGAAGCGAATGTAAATAGTGGCCCTGGCACTGCTTGTGTTAATCCGTATCCAGCAAGAAATTGTTCTTTTGTCATCATCCCGTTTTGTACAAACTCACTTTCAAGAAGAGGAAGTACGACGTGCCCTCCGCCAAATACAAGTGCACCAGAGCGATAGAAGCTGTCAAATAAAGAGATGAAATAAGAGTATGGTCGTAACATCGGTAACAGTATTAATAGTCCGAAGAATAAGACGAGACAAGATATGGCTACCATTTTTGAAATAGGTACGTTTATTTTATGAGCTTGGCTAACTGGTTGATCGCGATATAAAAACCAACCGATGAAACCAGATACTATAATGAGAATTACTTGTGTCCAGCTACTTGGCCATAATAGGGCGATTGCGGCAGTTGCAATTGCGATTGTTGCACGGTTTCGGTCTGGTGTTAACTTTTGAGCCATTCCCCATATTGCATGAGCGACAATTGCGACCGCTACAAGTTTCAGTCCGTGAATCCAGCCAGTACTTCCAAGCTCGAATTGGTTAAGAAATGAAGCGAAGAAAACTAAAACGAGCACAGATGGGAGAGTGAATCCGATCCATGAAATAATGGCTCCTAATAATCCGCCGCGCAATAAGCCAACTCCCATACCGACTTGGCTGCTAGCAGGGCCAGGAAGGAATTGACATAGTGCTACTAAGTCTCCGTAACTTCGTTCATCCATCCATTTTCTTTTTTGCACGTATTCATGATGAAAATAACCAAGATGGGCGACGGGACCACCAAATGAAGTAAGTCCTAATTTAAATGATACGAGAAAAATCTCTATTAATGATTGGAAAGAGTAGTTATTATTTTTCAAAATTTCCTCCTAGACTGTTTTTCTAAGTGCATTATACAAGAGGGAGTAAAGCAAAAGAAACGATTTTAATGTAAAGATTGTGTGAATCTTTTCTTCGTAATTAAAATTTGAAAAAGTCATAAATGATTATGTCTAAACCATAAAGTAGTAGAAGTAGTGCTGGGAAATTTATATGAGGAGAATGCCCGTATGACAACACATTTCTTTGCTAGGTTAACAGGAAAGAGGGAAGTACCTCCTGTAAATACAGAAGCTTACGGTGTAACAGAGCTCATTTTTAGTGAAGATTTAAAGAAGTTGCAATATCGGGTCATATTAAAAAATATAAAAAAAATCACGTCATGCCAAATTCATTTAGGAAAAGCGAATCAAATTGGTCCAGTTATTTTAAGTTTGTTTGGTCCGTTAGAGCAAGGAATTAGTGTGAATGAAGGAGTCGTTACTGGTGTAGCTAGAATAGAGGATTTTGAAGGGCCTTTACAGGGGAGAGCATTTGACAGCTTGTTTCAAGAGATAATGCAAGCAAATGTATATGTAAATGTTAATACGAAATCTAATAAAAAGGGAGAAATAAGGGGGAGAATAAGGGAAGTAAAGAAGTAAGCGAAAAGGCTGTCCAAAAAACATTTTGGAACAGCCTTTTCTGCTATAAGGTGCAAATTTTAGCGATTATTGTCAGTAAATCGATATATTTTGAAAATCGCTGATATAATCCGGGTTACGCCGATATATTTAAAAAATCGCTGATATAATTCGTGTTACGGTCGATATATTTAAAAAACTGCCTAGTTTAATTTTTTACAGGTTGATTTTTAATGAAGAAGTCCATTATATAAAATACTTCGTCATCTGGGATTTGTATCTCAAATGTATTTTCAATAGGTTGCAATGCTTTTTTCACTTTCATATACATCCAGTACTCATCTTGTCTTCGTTTCTCTTTATCAGGATGAGGGAGGAGACTTTCGCCTTTTTGAAGACGGTCAACCATGCAGCTCATATGCAAAATCACACCCATTAAACTGTCGGGAGTTAGCTGTAAAGAAATCAATTCTTGAATTGTATTTAATGCATAACGAATTGTTTTAATAAGTAATGCTCCATCGTTACGCTGCATTTGTTGTTCAAGAATATCAGCCATTTTTGCATAGGTTTCTTCATACGTAATCAATTCTTGAATTGGTTGAATAGCTGTGTAGTTCACAATATCTTGGAAATGATATGTTAAGCAAGGTATTTGCATATCGAAATTCGTGACGATACAAATGATATTACGCTCTTTTTTTATGTTCTCGATCATTTTCGTTAAATCTTTTTCATGAACGATGCTAATCGGAATAATTTCAATTAAGTCTTTATCAAAGCGTAAATAGTTCTCTAACATTTTTTGAATTGCTAAAGCACTTCCTTCACCGGTTAAACAAGCTGTTAAAATCACGGATTTCATTGGCGATAGTGGCTTTTTCTTTTCTTCCTGTACGTTTAAATAGAACGGCGTTAAGTTCTTCACTGTTTCGTAGAGTGCATCTAATGAATAGCCAAGTTGAGCTTTTCGAGCTGCTTCTAGTGCGTGTGGTGTACTCGTCATGGAAAGAACACGTACAGGGATTTTGAATTCAGTTTCTAATATATCACCAATATAAGCGAGAGACCCCATATCAACAAGTAAGAGAAGCCCGTTTACATTTTGAAGTGTTTTCATATACACTTTAACACGCTCTAAGAAGTCTTTTGGTGATTCATGCAAGGGCATATCGATACCAGTTACTTCATCAATACCGAGAAGTTCGTTTGCAACGTTTGCCATTTCTGTTGCGATACCATTACCGTGTGCTAATATTAATACTTTTACTTCTGTTTGTGAGGCAGGAATTGGATCAACAACGAAGAACATTGTTAAAAAGCCAGCTTCATCAATAGGTATTGTTATTTGTAATTCTTCTTCTAATAGCTGAATACATTGCATAGCTACGGAAAAAGCTTCTTTATATTTCGTGCGAATTTGATTTAATTGTGGGTGGTGAATTTGTTTCCCACCCTGCAAACGTTGTAGAGTTGTCTGTACATGTAAACTTAAAGCGAGAAATACTTTTTCATCGAAAGTTTTAGATAAATATTTTTCAGCTAGTTCCGCAATTTTTTCACATACGGAAACGATATTACGATCCACAATTTTAAAAACATTTTCATGACTTGTTTTTTTAGATATTTGGTTAAAGTATTGGACGAAAAAGCTTTGAATATCATTTTCTATTAGTAATTCTAATTCTTCCTCTTCAATGCCGCGTGCTTGAAGTTCTTCATATTTATAATCAATATAATCGTAAATAGAAGAGCGACTTCCTTCGGGTTTTATTGTATGTTTACTCCAACCTTCATCACCTGTAAATACAAATGTTTCATTTGGTATTTGATATAGATGACGGCTCTTTCTTTCAATAAATAATCCTTCTTTCATATACCAAGGTAAATCTGTACTTGAAACACAGACAGAATCACGTTTTTTTGTTACGAAATCAGAATAAGCTTTTGCACAGGCAATTTGTACGTCCGTTTTCAATTGGCCGATGTTATTTGGACAATTGTAAAAGACGAAAGCACGCATTGTATTTGGACTAACATGAATCTCTTTCCTTAGACGAATTGCTTCATTTGTGAAAAATAGCTGTAGTAAAGCAAACCGTTCTTTATGTGTTCGCTCACGAAGTGGTGGAAGCGTAACGGTCATCGGAATACGTCTTGTAAATGTTTTTAATAAAAATGAATTCGGTTCTTCGGTTGTTGCAGTAATAATCAACACTCGTGCCTTACGTTCATTTTCCGTTTCTCCAAGGCGGCGGTATACTCCGCGATCAATAAATGTGAAGAGCATCTCTTGTCCTTCTGGAGGAAGGCGATGTACTTCATCTAAGAAGAGGATTCCTTCATGTGCTTTTTCAATTAACCCTTTTTGATCACTGGCACCTGTGTAAGCTCCTTTTTTTATCCCAAATAACTGTCCAAGTAGTAGTTGTGGATTGTTTGCATAATCAGCACAGTTAAAGACGATAAAAGGTGCATCTTTTGGAAGTTGTTCCACTTCAATTGCGTATTCGTGCATTAAAGAAGCGAACATCGATTTTCCGACACCTGTTTCTCCAAGTAATAAAGTATGCATACCGTTTGGAGGATAGAGAATAGAAGCTTTTGCTTTTTCAATTGCAATTTTTAGGCTTGTATTTTCAATAGCAAATGTATCTAATGAAGTGCCTTTTTTTGAATGCGTTTCCAATGAAGAGTTCGTTTCTATATGAAAACGGACAGGGCGTGTACTCGTTTTTAATAAACGATTATCTTTCACAAGCTTGTTTAAATCGCTACTAACATTTGCACGGTCTAACTGTAGAAGTGTAGCGATTTCTGATGCTGTTATACCTTCTGTATAATTCCCTTTTTGTATTGCGTTAAAAATGAGATCTATTCGTTTCATTTCTATTCACCTCGAAACTTCATCACTATTTAAAATTTTACACAAAAATGAGAAGTGTGGGAAGAGAAAAATAAAGTGAAACTTTAATCAGTGGGGTTTTTGTTCATTCCCACTGATTATTAGCCTTCACCAATTGCCCGTTAACGCGGGGTAAAACAGCTTTAGTACATAGGCACTAAAGCTGTTACAATCTTGTGTCTTTCCAAAAATTCACTTCGAGATGTGAAGATGGATTGTAGGGAAGTAGTTTATATCCTTGTGAGTATAAATAATCAATTACTTTTGGGAGTATTTGCACTGTGACACTAGAATCATGCATTAAAATAACCTCTACTTGTTCATCGCTTTGATTTCGTACTCTTTCTAGTATTGCGGAAGGATTATCATAGCTTTTCCAGTCATATGTATCAATTGTCCAATCCCACATTTTATACTGGGCCGATACGAGTGCGTCACGGTAATTCTTTTTTAAGTAAGGCATGCTACCGTATGGGACCCGAACGAGATGTGTATTTAAATGTGTAACTTGCTGGACAATGCTTTGGGTTTGCTCCATTTCTGCAATTAAAACAGATGGATCGCCAGTATAAAGACGTTTTACATCATGCGACATACTATGGAGACCGATATAATGTCCATCTTTAATCAATCGCTCCATCGTTTTTTTATAATGTGGCACCTTTCCGCCAATAACGAAGAAAGTTGCTTTTCCGTTCTTCTCTTTTAAAATATTTAAAATTTGTGGTGTGTATTTATTTGGTCCGTCATCAAATGTTAAGTACGCAATTTTTGTTGTAGGAGAGGTAGTTTGAGTACTTTGGTAATCTTTTACTTGAATGTCTGTAGTAGCTTTTGTATTCGATGATGCGTACATAGTAATAGTTAAAAATAAAATTATACATTGAAGTAATCGCTTGATCATAACATTCACCCTCAGTTTGACAATCAAGATGTAAAAATGAAAATTTGATACTTTTTTCGTTATACGTATATCTTTCTCCAATAGAGGCACTCTCAAACAATCTATATTTTGGAAATGGGGAATAAGGATTAAAAAATAAAAAATAGCATCCTCTTATGAAAAGAGGATGCTATTTGAATATTTCATAATAGTAAAGGCTATACTACAATTAGTCTTCGCGTTTTTTCACTTTTTTATAGAAGGAAATAATTGGTTTGTAACGTTCGTGTACAAGACCGATTACTTCAGCAATGATTTCTGTAAAGAAGATTAAAATGAAAAGAAGAATAATGGATAACCATAATGTTGCACTACTGAAAATAATTGCATTTACACTAAAGAAAATACCCAATGCGTAAATAATTAGTACCGTTTTACGATGAGAGAATCCCATTGCAAGCAAACGGTGATGTAAATGCGATTTATCAGGTGCTGAAATAGGCTTTTTATTTACGATACGGCGGATAATTGCAAATGTCGTATCAAATATAGGTACACCTAAAATAATGATTGGAACGATAAAACTGAATAACGTTACGCTTTTGTATAATCCAAGTAACGATATAACAGAAATACAGTATCCTAAAAATAGTGCTCCTGTATCTCCCATGAAAATTTTTGCTGGATGGAAGTTGTAGAATAAAAATCCAATTGTACTTGCTAATGTAATCAGTGCTAGAGGTAATATAATAGCTGCTCCAGTACCCCATGGGCTAGTGAAGGCCATATATGCTAGCGTTGCAAGTACGATAGATGAAATCCCTGCGGATAATCCATCTAATCCATCAATTAAGTTGATGGCATTTGTAATACCTACAATCCAAAATACAGTAATTGGATAAGCAAGCCATCCGAGTTCAGTATCTCCAAGAATTGGAATATATAATACTTGCACTAATAATCCACTTTTTACAATCATGATGGCAACTAATAGTTGTCCACCGAATTTTACCCTCGCAGATAGTTCGTACATATCATCTAAAATCCCGATGATAACAATGATGATAGCACCTAAAGTTATCGATAACATTCTTTGTTCGTACAATCCACCGACAACAAACCCTACGGCTACACCGATGAAAATTGCTAACCCGCCAAGACGAGGCATAATTTTTTGGTGTACTTTACGCGCATTTGGCTTGTCTGTTGCTCCTATTTTGAAAGCTAATTTAATAACTAAAGGAGTAACGACGAGTACAGTGATGAAAGATGCCAAAATGGCATAAATCACTTGTGAGTCCATTAATACCCCACCCTTTATAGTTTAACGTAATTTTTTCAATCGTATTTATCTGAAAATTATGATGTTTGTTTACAGGCTCATAACATATGGTATCACAAAAAGATTAGAATTCAATCTTTTTTTCTTTTGACTGTAAAGGGGAGTGAATAGAATATATGACAATTGGATATGGAATGTTGTTTCCTTTGAGAAGGTTGATTTCATATTGTGGCTTGTAATATGACATTGTACTCTCCTCTCATATAGCGATGACTTTTGTTTCAGTATTATAAGTGTTGCACGTAAAATGAGTAAGTTCCGTGTTAAATTGTGGGAATTTACATTTTGTATATATTGCATCATTTAACTTTACAAAATCTTAAAAAATAATAAAAAAACGATTCATATAATAAAGAAGTGAAAGAGTTTTCTCATTCTTAGTGTGAGAGGGGGAAGCACAGGGGGAGTTCTATGTATTCGTATATTTTCTTATGTATATTCCTGTGCGAAAAGAAAATGAAAATTACGATAATAGGTACCGGATATGTTGGATTGATTACAGGAGTAGGATTGGCGAGATTGGGACATTCAGTCACATGTTTCGATATAAATAGTGGGAAAATTGAACGGATTAAACAAGGCGAGTTACCTATTTATGAATGTGGATTAAATGAATTAATAAATGAAGCATACGAGAATAATCATTTAACTTTTACAGCAAGTAAATCAGCGGCATTTAATGATGTAGAGTTTATATTTATTGCAGTTGGAACGCCATCTTTATTAGATGGAACAGCAGATTTAACGTATATTCGTAGTGCTTGTGATGATATTGGAACATATGTGAATAACGATATTATTGTTGTTACGAAAAGTACGGTTCCTGTAGGGACAAATGATGTAATGAGAGAATGGATTGAGGGGAAACTACAAGGTAGACATGAATTATATATTGTATCGAATCCAGAGTTTTTAAGAGAAGGTTCTGGTATTTATGATTTTTTTCATGGTGATCGTATCGTAATTGGATCATGTAGTGAAGAAGCGGCAAGGAAAGTAGAGAATTTGTACAGCAAATTAAGCTTACAAACGTATATTACAGATATTCGAAGTGCTGAGATGATTAAATATGCATCTAATGCTTTTTTAGCTACGAAGATTAGTTTTATTAATGAAATTGCTAATATATGTGAGCAAGTGGGTGCAGATATAGTAGATGTAGCTACAGGGATGGGGATGGATAAGAGAATTGGTGCATCTTTTTTAAATGCAGGCATCGGATATGGAGGATCTTGTTTTCCAAAAGATACGAAAGCACTTGTGCAAATTGCAGGGAATGTTTCTCATGATTTTCGCTTGTTGAAAGCAGTCATTGAAGTGAATAATAAACAACAGTTGTTGTTAGTTGAAAAAGCGAAGAAAATTATAGATATGAAGAAGAAGCGAATTGCGGTTCTTGGTGCAGCATTCAAACCGAATACTGACGATATTAGGGAAGCGTCATCTCTTATTATAATAGAGGGATTAATTAATATAGGTGCGGATGTGGTTTTATATGACCCGCAAGCTATTCAAAATGTAAGAAGTTTATTTGGAAATACGATACGATACACTGAGTGTATAGATGAATCGATTAGAGAGGCGCATGCAGTTTTTATCGTAACAGAATGGGAATCAATTCGAAATTATCCGCTAGAAAAGTATGCACAGCTTATGAGGGAACCTATTCTATTTGATGGGAGAAATTGTTATACTAATGAGGATGCCGAGAAGCATGGATTAGATTATTACTCAGTTGGGCGAAAAGACGTCTGTAATAGTAATGTTTCTCAGGCGCGTTAAAAAATGTATTTTCACATGCATATTTTTATATGCGATAATAGAAGTTTTAACTAGTGAAAGAAAAGAGGCAATGAAATGACTGAACGTTTAAAAGTAATGACAATTTTCGGGACACGACCAGAAGCAATTAAAATGGCACCTCTTGTATTAGAGTTGCAAAAGCACCCAGAAAAGATTGAATCAATTGTGACTGTAACAGCACAACACCGTCAAATGTTAGATCAAGTATTAAATATCTTTGGAATTACGCCAGATTTCGATTTGAATATCATGAAAGATCGTCAAACGTTAATCGATATTACAACACGTGGTTTAGAAGGTTTAGATAAAGTAATGAAAGAAGCGAAGCCTGATATCGTACTTGTGCATGGTGATACAACGACGACATTTATTGCAAGCTTAGCTGCTTTTTATAATCAAATTCCAGTAGGACATGTTGAAGCAGGACTTCGTACATGGGATAAGTATTCTCCATATCCAGAAGAGATGAATCGCCAACTAACAGGTGTAATGGCGGATCTTCATTTCTCACCTACAACAAAATCAGCAACGAACTTACAAAAAGAAAATAAAGATGAGTCACGCATTTTCGTAACAGGAAATACAGCGATCGATGCACTGAAGACAACTGTAAAAGAAACTTATAGCCATTCGGTGTTAGAGAAACTTGGAAATGATCGTCTTGTACTTATGACAGCACACCGTCGTGAAAATTTAGGAGAACCAATGCGCAATATGTTCCGTGCAATTAAGCGTCTTGTTGATAAGCACGAAGATGTACAAGTTGTATACCCTGTTCATATGAATCCTGTTGTTCGCGAAATAGCGAATGATATTTTAGGCGAGCATAGCCGTATTCATTTAATTGAGCCGTTAGATGTAATTGATTTCCATAACGTTGCAGCTCGTTCATACTTAATGTTAACTGATTCTGGTGGTGTACAAGAGGAAGCACCATCACTAGGTGTGCCAGTCCTTGTCCTTCGTGATACGACGGAACGCCCAGAAGGTATCGAAGCAGGTACGCTGAAATTAGCAGGAACAGATGAAGAGACAATCTTTGGTCTTGCTGATGAGTTGTTATCTGATAAAGAAGCTCATGATAAGATGACGAAAGCATCTAACCCTTACGGCGATGGTCGTGCATCTGAGCGTATTGTAGAAGCGATTTTACAACACTTTAAGAAGTAACAACAATTGCGTGAAATAAAAAGAGCCAAATCGTATACGATTTGGCTCTTTTTTATTCATGATTCCTCATAATCCACTCTGCATGAGCATTTGTAGAAGGGGGAGGAGGCGGTGGTGTTTTGTTCTCGCTCGGTTCCTTCTTTGCTTTTGCGCTGGAGTTAGAATTTGAATCGGAATTTGTATTCTCATTTTTCGTAGTCTCTGTTGGAACTTTTGCTTTTTCTCCTATTTCCTTTTCAATTTCGTTACGTACAGTCTCTACACTGATTGGATCTGGAAGGAAGTAATAAATACCGCCAATTTTTCTGTCTTCTCCTTCAAGTTTTAACGTTTGTATTGTAGAAGGGTCGAATCCAGAGATTTTATTGTAAAGAGCAAGTCCGTCTGAAATAGGAATATCGGTTTTTATATATTTTCCAACTACCTTTGTTAAATCTTTAATTTTAAATACGGTAGAAGCAGAGTTTAGCTTTTGGGCAACAGCAGCCAGTACTTGCCTTTGTCTAGCAGCTCGACCATAATCACCGTTAGGATCTTGCTTTCGCATACGGACGTATGCGAGTGCTTCTTCACCATTTAAGTTCTGTTGACCTTGTTTAAATTGGATTTTTTTATAGTAATCCACGTCAGAGCGTTCCCAGAAATCGAAGGGGACATCAACGGTAATACCGTCAACAGCATCAACGATACCTTTAAATCCTTGGAAATCAATTTTAATATAATGATCAACAGGAACTTTTAAAAACTCTTCGACAGTGTCGATTGCCATTTTTTCTCCACCGTAAGCATGGGCAGCGTTAATTTTGTCTTCTTTATTTTTGCCAACAATCTTAACACGAGAATCGCGTGGGATACTCATAAGTGAAACCTTTTTTGAGTTGGGATTAACTGTCGCGAACATGAGTGAATCTGTTCGGCCGTTTTGACCATCTGTTGCGTAATCCTCAATACCCATAATTAGTATTGTGAAAGGTTTTTTTGTGATTTCCACATCTTCTGCTCGTAATTTAGATTTTTCACGGCTAAATCCACTGTACATCCCCATGAGAGAAGTGTAGGAATTTAACATATAAAGTCCTACGCTACCAAATAAAAATGCGAAAATAAGAAAGAAGAAAAACTTTCTTCTACGTTTCTTTTTTATTCTGCTATTTTGGAGATGATAATAACGTTCTTCCATATATAATCTCCTTAGTTCATTTGTAGGGAATTAATTCACTACATTAATCTTTAAAGGTGAGACGTTAGCTATTCTTAGATAACACCTTGTTCTAAGTACAACATATCTCCTTCTTTAATTGTACACTTCCCGTTTGTTAATTCAATCATCCAATCTGTAAATGTTTGTTTTCGATTTTCTTCTACATACGTATCGAATGTGACGTTTTCTAGATAATGTATATCTTTAATGTTATATTCTGAATTACGTAATTCATTTTCAACTTTGCCAAGCAATGTGTAATCAATTTCTGTTTCCATAACGCGCATTAGTTTTCGCTCAACAACGCCTACGTGATTAAGTCCTTCACTTGTACATTTTCCATATGCGCGAATTAATCCACCAGCACCAAGTTTAATGCCACCAAAATAGCGCGTGACGACAACGACAGTATCCTTTAGACCTCGCTTTTTTAATACTTCTAACATAGGTACACCAGCTGTGCCGCTCGGTTCGCCGTCATCGTTTGCCTTTTGAATTTGATCTTGTTCACCGATTAAATATGCGGAACAATTATGTGTTGCATTCCAATGCTGTTTTTTTATTTTTTGTATAAATGCTTGAGCTTCCTCTTCCGTTGTGGCGCGATTCACATAGCAAATGAATCTTGATTTTTGAATCACAATTTCGTGCTCTCCATAGCCTTTTATTGTTAAATATTGTAATAACAATGGTATACGCCCCTATCTTTCAAAATAACTAGTACTTTACATTTTAAAAGCGAGCGTTTTTATATTCAAACATTTTTTACAAATATGTTGAAATTTTTGGTGAGTATTTTATCTTTTTGTTGTAATTTGTCGAGCGAGTGGTTGTAGTTTCTAGCCGGCATTTTTATGTATGGATGCACCTTTTCTAGTTTTCGTGTAAAATTAGGGGATAAAAATTTTTTATAAGGCAGGTACGAAAATGAAAACAGCTATTGTTACCGATAGTACAGCATATATACCGAAGCATATTCGTGACGAACTCAATATATATATGATTCCATTAAACGTTGTGTTTGGAACGGAATCTTATCAAGAAGAGGCTGAAGTTTCAGCAAATGATTTTTATATAAAGGTACGTGAACAAGAAGAACTTCCGAAAACTTCGCAACCAGCAATTGGAAAGTTTTTAGAGTTATATGAAGAGTTATCTAAAGAATATGATGCAGTTATTAGCATTCACCTTTCCAGTGGAATTAGTGGTACATATCAAACAGCAACGGCAGCTGGACAGATGGTAGATGGTATTGATGTATATACGTACGACTCTGAAATTAGTTGTGAAGTACAAGGGTTTTACGTGCGTGAAGGGGCGAAATTAGTAAGTGAAGGGAAAGCCCCAGAAGAGATTATCGCTCGCTTTGATGAAATGAAGCAAACGATGGATGCTTATTTTGTAGTGGATGATTTACATCATTTACAACGTGGTGGAAGATTAAATAGTGCACAAGCTTTTATTGGTAGTTTGTTACAAGTAAAACCAGTATTATACTTTAGAGATAAAGTAATTATTCCATTCGAAAAAATTCGTACGCGTAAAAAAGCGTTAAAGCGTATCGTTGAAATCTTTGATGAGCAGGCAAATAAAGGTGTGCCTATGGAAGCTGTTATTATTCATGCGAATCGTGAAGAGGAAGCTAATGAATGGAAACAAGAATTAGAAGAGATATACCCTCATGTTACAATTCGTACGAGTTATTTCGGAGCTGTAATTGGGACGCATTTAGGTGAAGGTGCGCTTGGTTTAGGTTGGTATACGAAGTGATAAAGATATAAAAGCTCTCTTACTTGAAGAGGGTTTTTTTACGGGTATTTTACGGGGATTTGACAAGTTAATATTTGGAAATGGTAAAATGTATGTAAAATTAAATAATGA
The DNA here is from genome assembly GCF_044907945.1 of Bacillus sp. RC240. NCBI lineage: Bacteria > Bacillati > Bacillota > Bacilli > Caryophanales > Bacillaceae > Bacillus > Bacillus sp. RC240. The sequence goes on from NZ_JBIYCT010000005.1 coordinate 316,893, forward strand.
GGAAAGTTTTATTACTTACTTTTTACAAGAAACTATATTATAATAGAAGAGAGGTGAAACATATGGAGCATAATTCTTGTTTATGTCCAAAGTTTGAGTCAGCTTTTACAATGCTTAGTAAGAAATGGACTGGCTTAATTATTAAATCTTTACTTGAAGAGCCGAAACGTTTCAGAGAAATCGCAGATATTATACCGAATATGAGCGATCGTATGTTGTCAGAACGTTTAAAGGAATTAGAAGGCGAAGGTATTGTAGTTCGTAATGTTTACCCAGAAGTACCAGTTAGAATCGAGTACGGTGTAACTGATAAAGGGAAAGCGTTGGAAAGTGTTATGGATGAGGTCCAAAATTGGGCTGAGAAATGGATGAAGTAACGTTTCTATTTCATTCATATTGGAGTATTTTCAAAACGTAAGGGGTTCCCTTACGTTTTTTTCAATCCTATAAAAAACGGTGTAAGGCTCTTAAAATTCTACATATATATACAAATTTAGATATACTTTGCTATAGAGATAAATGTAATATTACATTTATTTTACAAAACCGTAACATTAGCAAAAAAACTCCCGAATTATGGTATAAATTTTAATAGGTTATATACGGAAAATGAAAAAAGAAAGCGGTGTAAAAAATAAAATGAAAAAGCTAAAAATGGCATCTTGCGCATTAGTTGCAGGGTTAATGTTTTCAGGGCTAACACCAAATGTATTTGCAGAAGATAAAATTTCTGACGTGAAATCACAAATTAACACACAAAATGATACTTTACATAAACAACAACAAGAACGTGATGAATTACAAAAACAAATGAATGACTTAAACAAAACAATCCAAGGTTTGGATAAGTCTGTTCAAGAGAACGCTTCAAAACTTGATGAAACAACAAAAAAAGTTTCTGATACTGAGCAATTAATCGAAAATAAAAATAAAGATATTGCAGAACTACAAACAAAGATTGCAAAACGTGAAGAGTTATTAAGAAAACGTTTAGTTGCACTACAAGAACAGCCAAATACGAACATTGTAACAGAAGTTCTTGTAAACTCTAAAAACGTTGCAGATTTAGTGGATCGTTTAGCTTCTGTGTCTAAAATTATGGAATCTGACGAAGATATCATGAAAACACAACAAGAAGATCAAACGAACGTGAAAAAAGATGTTGAGACAGTAAAAGAAAAACAAAAAGAATTAAAAGAAGCACAAGCTCAAATTGAAACTGCTAAGAAAGAACTTGACGTTGAAAAAGAGAAAAAAGCAACAGCAGTAAACGATTTAAGCGGTAAAATGGATACAGTTGTAACCACAATGACAAGTACGGAAGGTCAATTGAAAGAGCTTGAACAACAGGCATTAAAATTACAACAAATCGCTGAAAAAGAAGCGCAAGAAAAAGCTGCACAAGAAGCTGCTGCTCAAAAACAAGCAGAACAAGCTGCTAAAGAAGCACAAGCTCAACAAGCTGCACCAGCGCAAGCGCCTGCAGAACAAGCTGCTCCAGCAAACAATGCTGGACAAGCTCAAAAAGAAGAACCTAAAAAAGAAGAAGCGAAAAAGCCAGCTCCAACTCCAGTTCCAGTTCAAGATACTCAAGATGGTGGCAGACAGGATGTTGTTGAAAAAGCTAGAGGTTTAGTGGGCCTAAAATATGTATGGGGTAGTGCGTCAATTTCAAATGGTGGTTTTGACTGCAGTGGACTAATCTCTTATGTTTACGGTTTAGGTCGTCAAGATACAAGAAGCTTATGGAGCTCTGTACAAAAAATTAGTGCATCTGAAGCGAAGCCAGGAGATCTTATCTTCTTACAAGGTACTTACAGAGAAGGCGTATCTCACGTTGGAATTTACATCGGTGGCGGTCAAATAATTCATGCTGCTGATGAGTCAACAGGTGTTACTTACGGTAGTGTAAATAGCTCTTACAACCAAAAACATTTCTTAGGTTACGGTAGATTATAGGATTTATAATTGAATAAAAAACGTGTATAAAGTCGATAGCTTACTATTTTATAAGTAGGTTATCGGCTTTTTTGAGTTTTTACGAGATAAAGAGAAGGATTTATAGTAGTGCTGGAGGTGGCTATTGATGATGTTAGCTGGTAGACAGTTACTGTTAGAAGAACTCTCTTCAGATTTGCAGAATAAATTGGATCATCTGAAAAGGAATCGAGACGTCGTTTGTGTGCAAGGGGTAATTAAGAAGTCTTCAAAATATATGTGTCAGCGCTGCGGAAATATAGAGCAGCGACTATTTGCATCATTGCTATGTAAAAGGTGCAATAAAGTATGTACGTATTGCCGGAAATGTATAACGATGGGCAGGGTAAGTGAATGTACTGTACTTGTTCGCGGGATTGCTGAAATAAGCGGAGAAAGTTATTTGAATCCGTTACAGTGGGAAAGCATTTTGTCTGACGGTCAGGAGTTAGCTGCGCAAAGTGTCGTTGACGCTGTTAAGCAGAAAGAATCATTTTTTATTTGGGCGGTGTGCGGGGCTGGAAAAACAGAAATGTTGTTTCGTGGAATTGCAGAGGCACTACAAAAGGGAGAAAGGGTTTGTATTGCAACGCCGAGAACGGACGTTGTACTTGAATTAGCACCAAGATTACAAGAAGTGTTTCCAAATATAAATGTAGCTGCTCTATATGGAGGGAGTTTAGACCGAGAAAAAGATGCGGCGTTAATCGTTGCAACTACACATCAATTGTTACGTTATTATAGGGCGTTCCATGTCATGATTGTAGATGAGATAGATGCTTTTCCGTATCATGCAGATAAGATGTTGCAGTATGCAGTAAACGAAGCGATGAAAGAGAAGGCAGCACGTATTTATTTAACTGCAACTCCAGATGAAAAGTGGAAGCGTAAGTTGCGAAGTGGTAAGCAAAAAGGGGTTATTATTTCAGGGCGATACCATCGTCATCCATTGCCAGTTCCGATATTTCGGTGGTGCGGAAATTGGAAAAAGGGTGTTATACGTAAAAAAATTCCTCGTGCTTTATTACAATGGTTAAATCTGTACTTATCGAAACGATACCCCATTTTTCTATTTGTTCCTCATGTGCGATATGTAGAAGAAATTAGCCAGTTATTAAAATCATTAAACAATCAAATTGACGGTGTGCATGCAGAAGATTCGGCGAGAAAAGAGAAGGTAGCAGCTTTTAGAAAAGGAGAAATCCCTTTATTAGTTACAACGACGATTTTGGAACGAGGAGTAACTGTGAAAAATTTACAAGTTGCAGTTTTAGGAGCTGAGGAAGAAATATTTTCAGAAAGTGCTCTCGTTCAAATTGCAGGGCGTGCTGGCAGAAGCTCTGATGAACCGCATGGAGATGTTATCTATTTTCATTATGGAAAGACAGAGGCGATGGTGCGTGCGAAAAAACATATTCAAAGTATGAATAAGAATGCTAAAGAACAAGGATTGATAGATTGATGCATTGTCTACTTTGTGATGAGTATATTTCATATGCGATTAGTTGGTACACTTTTTTTGTTAAGCTTCATAAAAAGTATATATGTGATAGATGTGAACAAAAACTTTCCTATATTATAGGAGATATTTGCAAGGAGTGTGGTCGGCCTTTAGAACTTGTACCAGCTGAATATAAAAACGGGGATATTTGTATGGACTGCATAAGGTGGACGAACGAGCAGGGGTTTCCGCCTCTCATAAATCGTTCGTTGTATGTGTATGATGAAGCGATGAAAGAAATATTAGCACAGTTTAAATTTCGAGGAGATGCTGAATTAGTGCGTATTTTTCATCAGCCTTTTCGAAGTCTTTTTCAAAAATATTTTGCGAATGTTTCAGTTGCCATTCCTGTTCCTCTTAGTGAAGCGCGAGAATACGAGCGTGGTTTTAATCAAGCGGAGTTACTAGCTTCTTGTTTGCCTATCAAAATGTTTTGTACATCATTAAGAAGAATTGAAACAGAAAAACAAAGTAAGAAGAAGCGTAAAGAAAGGATATCAGGAGTTAATCCTTTTTATTTTCAGGGAGAAGAGATGTTTCATGAGCAACATGTTTTAATCGTGGATGATGTGTATACGACAGGAATTACTGTTAGGCAAATTGGAAGCCTTTTGTATGATCGAGGAGCGAGAGAGGTTTCTTGTTTGACGCTTTGTAGAGGTTAATATGTGAATGTCGAAAGGGGTAATAAAAAGACGACAGGTCTTCTTTGACTTACAGTCTTGTCATTCGCTATAGTCAGAATATGGGGCGAATGCCCTGATTTTAAGAGTGAAGGGAATGGAATGAACATGCAAGGACGAGTAAAATGGTTCAATGCAGAAAAGGGATTTGGGTTTATTGAGCGTGAGGATGGTGACGATGTGTTTGTTCATTTTTCTGCTATTCAACAAGATGGGTATAAGTCGTTAGAAGAAGGTCAACAAGTGGAGTTTGATATTGTTGATGGAGCACGTGGGCCACAAGCGGATAATGTTGTGAAACTGTAAAAATTAAGTTTTTGGAAAAGATAGAGCTGTATTTTTAGCAGCATTATATAGATGGCGAAAGCTCTTGCTCGTAACAAGGGCTTTTTTGTTGTGGGTAAGTTGTCAAAAAGTTGTTTCTTTTCTGTAACTAATTGTCCACAGTTACATTCGTTATTCATGATGTTAATAGGATAAAATAAAGATAGAAACGATGCATCTTTTCATTTCAACAAAAAACGATAAAAAAATCGCAATTCCACTAATTTTTCAAAAAAATTAGAAGGAGTTTTTAAGCCAATGTCGAAATTATAGTACATAGGCTTGAAAGGAGGAATTCATCTATGAAATTCAACATTCGTGGTGAAAATATTGAAGTAACTCCAGCATTAAAGGAATATGTAGAGAAAAAACTAAGTAAATTAGAGCGTTATTTTGATACATTCCCAGAGATTAAAGTTAATTTAAAAGTATACTCTGACAAGCAACGTATCGAGGTAACAATTCCATTTACAGATTTATTACTTCGTGCAGAAGAAACAAATAGCGATATGTACGCTGCTATCGATTTAGTAGTTGATAAACTTGAGCGACAAATTCGTAAACATAAAACAAAAGTAAACCGTAAATTACGTGAAAAAGGTTCTGTGAAAACTAACTTTATCCTTCCAGAAGCAGTAGCTGTTCTGGATGCGGTAGAAGAGGATGAATTAGAACTTGTACGTACAAAACGATTCGATTTAAAACCGATGGACGTTGAAGAAGCGATCTTACAAATGGATATGCTAGGACATAATTTCTTCGTCTTCACAAATGCTGATACAAATGAAACTAATGTTGTATATGGCCGTAAAGATGGGAAATATGGTTTAATCGAAACAAAATAATCATTCAAAAGCGCAGCCGAAATGGCTGCGCTTTTTTTATATGTTTTTGCCTTCCTATCTTGTAATATTGATATGAATTTAAATGGCTTATTCGTAATGAAATTTAGAAGTCATGTTTTGTAACGGTCAATTGTATTACTATTCCAAAAGGATCTCGCACAATGGCGTAACCAGGGCTGAAGGAGTTTTTTTCAAAAGGTGTTAAAATATAAACCTCATCATGTTGAATTAGATTGTGATAGAGTGCTTCAATGGTTTGGAAATCTTTAGATTGAATGCATAATGATGAGCTATTACTTAATTGCCAAGGGCGTGTGGAATCCACTGCCTGTTCTGCAATCATAATTTTATTAGTGCCAATTTGTAAAACGGAATGGGTAATATAATGTTCTTGGCTTTCTTTATACGTGAAATTCGGATCTATTTCTTTCATTTCTTTATAATTCTTTTTAAATAAAACTTTTGCGTCTAAATACTGTTCGTAAAATGCAATTGCTTTAGCACCTTGCCCATTTAATGATAAAAAAGGGATTACTTCAAAGTTCATTGTATTGCCTCCTTCATATATGTTTACACTTATTACTATACAAATATAAGGTGCCAATATGTGGCACCTATAGGGAGAGTTTATGAAAAAAGTTGAGCGTTTAAATCAGATGCTACGTTTTATTAATCAAAAACAAATATTCACATTGAAAGATTTAATGGATGAATTTCAAATTTCAAAAAGGACAGCTTTACGTGATATTGCATCATTAGAGGAAATGGGTGTACCTCTTTTTGCAGAGTATGGTCGGTATGGAGGGTATCGTTTAATAAAAACGATGACATTACCACCGATTTCATTTACAAATCATGAAGTTTTTGCACTTTATTTTGCAATGCAGGCACTAAGTAGTTTTGTAAGTATTCCTTTTCAAATCTCGTTTCGTTCCATTAATAAGAAATTTTTAGATAGTGTTTCGTCAAAACAGCGTGAGCAAATTGAAAACTTGCAAAAAAGAGTATCCTTTTTTCATTTGGAACAAGCACATGAATGTGGTTATCTAGAAGAGATTTTGTTAGCTGCTGTTCAAAATAGGGCTTTAACTATAAACTATGTAACGCCGAAACAAACGACAATGCGCCGTATTCAGCCGATTTCGATTTATGCAATGAAAGGTTATTGGTATTGTCAGGCTTACGATTTAGATAAAGCGACTTATCGAGTGTTTCGCTGTGATCGTATTAGGTCGTTAGAAATGGTAGATGCTCAGGATAGTCTGGATTTGGAAAATATAAATATACATAACGCACATAGTCTTTGGAAGGCAACTGAACAAGCTATTCAATTTAAATGCTCAATTACTGCGAGGGGGATAGAGATATTCAAGCAACAACAATATCCTTCGATGAAATTATGGGAAGAATGTGAAGATACATATTTAATAGGAACTTATGAGCCTGCTGAAATCAACTTTATCATTTCATATCTAGCTAGTTTTGGTAAAACTATAAAAATAATTGAGCCATCTTCTTTAAAAGAGAACTTGAAAGAATACTACTTAGATTTAATACAAAATTTGTAACGAAGAGATAGTAGTTTGTTGGAAGAAATAAAATAAAATAAAAATTTTTTCTGAATCTATGGCTCGACATTTGGACGATTGTTGTCATAGTTATAAGACAAGTGTTACAATTATCATTAGGTTTATACATTTTAGCTTTTTAAATTAGGAGAAAAATTGGCATAACATAAATTTGATTTTTATAACGACTGATTGTAAAGAGAAAAAGAAAGCAATCGGAAGTTTTATTTTAATAAAAGAGGAGCGTATTTCCTATGATCGGTATTTTAAAAAAGGTATTTGATGTCAACCAACGCCAAATTAAACGTATGCAGAAGACAGTGGAGCAAATTGATGCATTAGAATCATCTATTAAGCCGCTAACTGATGAACAATTAAAAGGAAAGACGATTGAATTTAAAGAACGTCTGACAAAAGGTGAGACAGTAGATGATCTACTTCCTGAAGCTTTTGCGGTTGTTCGTGAAGCAGCGAATCGTGTTCTTGGAATGCGTCCATATGGCGTACAGCTAATGGGTGGTATCGCCTTACATGAAGGAAATATCTCTGAGATGAAAACAGGTGAAGGTAAAACGTTAACATCTACTTTACCTGTATATTTAAACGCATTAACAGGAAAAGGTGTTCACGTTGTTACAGTCAATGAATACTTAGCGCAACGTGATGCGAGCGAAATGGGACAACTTCATGAGTTCCTTGGCTTAACTGTAGGGATTAACTTAAATAGTATGTCACGTGAAGAGAAACAAGCTGCTTATGCTGCTGATATTACGTATAGCACAAATAACGAGCTTGGGTTCGATTACTTACGTGACAACATGGTGTTATATAGAGAGCAGTGCGTTCAGCGTCCACTTAATTTTGCTATCATCGATGAAGTCGATTCTATTTTAGTCGATGAAGCACGTACGCCGCTTATTATTTCGGGACAAGCTCAAAAATCAGCAGAGCTATACATGTTTGCAAATGCATTCGTTCGTACATTAGAAAATGAAAAAGAATATTCATTTGATGTGAAAACGAAAAATGTAATGTTAACAGAAGATGGTATTACGAAAGCTGAGAAAGCTTTCCATATCGATAACTTATTCGATTTAAAACATGTAGCACTTCTTCACCATATTAATCAGGCGCTTCGTGCACATGTTGTTATGCACCTTGATACAGATTATGTTGTACAAGAAGGCGAAATCGTAATCGTAGACCAATTCACTGGTCGTCTTATGAAAGGTCGTCGTTATAGCGAAGGTTTACATCAAGCTATTGAAGCAAAAGAAGGCGTAGAAATTCAAAATGAAAGTATGACGCTTGCAACAATTACGTTCCAAAACTACTTCCGTATGTACGAAAAATTATCTGGTATGACTGGTACAGCGAAAACGGAAGAAGAAGAATTCCGTAGTATTTACAATATGAATGTTATCGTAATTCCAACGAATAAAGATATTATTCGTGATGATCGTGCTGATTTAATCTTCAAATCAATGGAAGGTAAATTCAATGCAGTTGTTGAGGATATTGTAAATCGTCATAAGCAAGGGCAACCTATTCTTGTTGGTACAGTTGCAATTGAAACGTCAGAGCTTATTTCAAAAATGTTAACACGTAAAGGTGTACGTCATAATATCTTAAATGCAAAAAACCATGCGCGTGAAGCAGATATCATTGCAGAAGCTGGTATGAAAGGCGCTGTAACAATTGCGACGAATATGGCTGGTCGTGGTACGGATATTAAGTTAGGCGACGATATTAGAAACGTCGGTCTAGCAGTTATCGGTACAGAGCGTCACGAAAGCCGTCGTATTGATAATCAGTTACGTGGTCGTTCTGGTCGTCAAGGGGACCCTGGTGTAACACAGTTCTACTTATCAATGGAAGATGAACTAATGCGCCGCTTCGGTTCTGACAATATGAAAGCGATGATGGATCGTCTTGGTATGGATGATTCACAGCCAATCGAAAGTAAAATGGTTTCTCGTGCTGTAGAATCTGCACAAAAACGTGTGGAAGGAAATAACTATGATGCACGTAAGCAACTATTGCAATACGACGATGTACTTCGTCAACAACGTGAAGTAATTTATAAACAGCGTCAAGAAGTAATGGATTCAGAGAACTTACGCAGTATTATTGAAGGTATGATGAAATCTACGATAGAACGTGCTGTTGCACTTCATACGCAAGAAGAAATCGAAGAAGATTGGAGCATTAAAGGTCTTGTCGATTACTTAAATACAAACCTTCTTGAAGAAGGAGATGTAAAAGAAGAAGAGTTACGTCGCCTTGCTCCAGAAGAAATGAGCGAATCAATTATCGCGAAATTGTTAGAGCGTTATAATGAAAGAGAGAAGCTTCTACCTGAAGAGCAGACGCGTGAATTCGAAAAGGTTGTTGTATTCCGTGTTGTAGATACGAAATGGACAGATCATATCGATGCAATGGATCATCTTCGTGAAGGTATTCATTTACGTGCTTACGGGCAAATCGATCCACTTCGTGAATACCAAATGGAAGGATTCGCAATGTTCGAGTCGATGATCGCTTCTATTGAAGAGGAAATCTCTCGTTACATTATGAAAGCTGAAATTGAGCAAAACTTAGAGCGTCAAGAAGTTGTTCAAGGTGAAGCTGTTCATCCATCAAGCGATGGCGAAGACGCGAAGAAAAAACCGGTTGTAAAAGGTGACCAAATGGGACGCAACGATTTATGTAAATGTGGTAGTGGCAAGAAATATAAAAACTGTTGTGGCATTGGGCAGTAATAAGAAACTGTAGTTTAGACTGCTTTGCAAATTTTTACATCAAAAATGTATAATGAAAAGGATTAAACTCTCTCCGTAATAAGCGGAGAGAGTTTCCCTTGTTTTCATATGAAAGTAACAGCAATTACATAGAGGTGAAGGAAATGGAATTAGTAGAAATTAGGCAAGAATTAGAAAAAATGGCTAAGAGATTAGCGGCTTTTAGGGGGTCTCTTTGACCTTCCTACTAAGGAAAAACAAATTGCAGAATTAGAAGAAACGATGATGGGCGCAGGATTTTGGGATGACCAACAAGGCGCACAAGCTGTAATTAATGAAGCGAATGCGCTGAAAGATATGGTTGGAAGGTTCCGTCAGTTAGATGAGACGTTCGAAAACTTAGAAATGACGCATGACTTACTTAAAGAAGAGTATGATGAAGATTTACATGAGGAACTAGAATCTGAAGTGAAAACTTTAATTCAAGAAATGAATGAGTACGAGCTGCAGTTACTATTAAGCGATCCTTATGATAAAAATAACGCTATTTTAGAATTACACCCAGGTGCAGGTGGAACAGAGTCACAAGACTGGGGTTCTATGTTATTACGTATGTACACGCGCTGGGCTGAAAAACGTAGGTTTAAAGTAGAAACGGTTGACTACTTACCGGGCGATGAAGCTGGTATTAAGAGTGTTACATTATTAATTAAAGGTCATAACGCTTACGGTTACTTGAAAGCGGAGAAAGGTGTACATCGTCTTGTACGTATTTCACCGTTCGATTCTTCAGGTCGTCGTCATACATCGTTCGTATCTTGTGAAGTTGTACCTGAATTCAATGATGAAGTTGAAATTGAAGTGCGTACAGAAGATTTGAAAATAGATACGTATCGTGCAAGTGGTGCAGGTGGACAGCACGTTAATACGACAGATTCAGCAGTTCGTATAACTCATCTACCAACAAACACGGTTGTAACATGTCAGTCAGAGCGTTCTCAAATTAAAAACCGTGAGCATGCGATGAAAATGCTAAAAGCGAAATTATATCAAAAGAAATTAGAAGAACAACAAGCACAATTAGATGAGATTCGCGGAGAGCAAAAAGAAATTGGATGGGGAAGCCAAATCCGTTCTTACGTATTCCACCCGTATTCTCTTGTGAAAGACCATCGTACAAATACAGAAGTTGGTAACGTACAAGCAGTTATGGATGGAGAAATTAATCCGTTTATTGATGCGTATTTACGTTCTCGTATTTAATAAGAGAAAAAGCCAACAGAATTGTTGGCACATGTTGAGGTCCAAGAGGATATAAAGAGGCTTATCTTATTTATATTGATGAAATAAAGAGGAAGAGAAGTTGGAAACGACAACTTCTCTTTTTGATGAGATTATATGTAGAATACAATGCCGTATATTGTTTTGTAAAAGGTAGAGAATAGTAAAACAAAGTGGTAATAGAGTAGGACTTTATATAGAATTTCTCAGTTTTGATTGGAGAAAAAGGCTCTTTATAGAACTTTCTAAGGTGTTCACAGAATTGAAACAATTTATGAAAGCTTATTTCATTAGGCTTCTCACTATATTTGTAAAAAATATGAAATACACCTTAGTTTTTCTATATAAAGATAATGCTTATAATGAATATTGAATGTGTTATGAAAACTATTGCCTAGTTATGAATGAAAAGAATATCAACAATGGGGAGCGATAGAAGTGAAAAAGAAATTGTTGGCTATTACGCTGGGGACATCAGTCGTTTTTGCTTTAGGAGCATGTGGAAATAAAGAAGAGAGTAAACCATCAAAACAATCTGCAAGCACAGATAGCGCAGAGCAAATTTACCAAAAAAGTTGTATAGGTTGTCACGCTAAAGATTTATCAGGAGCAACTGGACCTGATTTAAGAAAAGTAGGCAGTAAGTATGACGCTGCAGATATCGAAGAAATTATTAAAAAAGGTCGCGGCTCAATGTCACCTGGACTTATTCAAGGTGAAGACGCAAAAAAAGTAGCTGAATGGTTAGCGGAGCATAAATAAGAAACGTAATTAATAAACGAGCTGATTGTATAACTTGACCGAAAAGTGCTTCGGGTTAAGTAATTACATGAGCTCGTTTACCTTTTCTTGGGATGTAACAGAACTGTAACAAAACTGTATCCGAATTGGAAACCGATTGATGTTACAATGGGGTTTGTAGAATTTTGATGAAATATATTACATAGAGTAGCGTTGCTAATAAAGAGCATGTATGGAAGCTACCTTCAACAAGAATGGTCGAGCGAAAATAAAGGTTGTTTTTTTATTTTCAAATGTACAGAAAAGTATTTCGAAAAAAATCATTAAGTATTGGGTGATAAATAATGATAAAAATGACGAATGTTTATAAGGAGTACCCAAATGGTATGAAAGCCATTGCTGGTCTCACAGTTAACATTAAACAAGGTGAATTCGTATACGTAGTTGGACCGAGTGGAGCCGGAAAATCTACATTTATTAAAATGATGTATCGTGAAGAGAAGCCATCTACAGGATCAATTAATGTAAATGGACTTGTAATTGAAACATTAGCAGAAAGAGATGTTCCGTATTTCCGTCGTCAATTAGGCGTAATTTTCCAAGATTTTAAATTGCTACCTAAATTAACGGTATATGAGAATGTTGCGTTTGCTTTAGAAGTAATTGAAGAAGAGAAGGAAGCGATTCGTGAGCGCGTTACAGAAGTGTTAGGTCTTGTTGGTCTTGAAGAGCGTGCCGATGCACTTCCAAATGAGCTTTCGGGCGGAGAGCAACAACGTGTGGCGATTGCAAGAGCGATTGTAAATAAGCCAAAGGTTGTAATTGCCGATGAGCCAACAGGTAACTTAGATATTGAAACAGCTCTTGATATTATGAAGATTTTCAAACGTATTAATGAGCGTGGTACAACGATTGTTATGGCGACACATAACGCAGATATCGTAAATACAATTCGTCATCGTGTAATTGCAATTGAAGGCGGAAGAATTGTTCGAGACGAGATTGAGGGAGGATACGGATATGAAGGCTAAAACCCTTAGTCGACATTTGCGAGAAGGTGTGAAAAATCTATCCCGTAACGGATGGATGACATTTGCTTCTGTAAGTGCAGTAACAGTTACATTATTACTTGTAGGTGTCTTTTTGACAGCGATTATGAATATGAACCATTTTGCGACGAAAGTAGAGCAAGATGTAGAAATTCGTGTGCATGTTGATCCAGCAGCAAAAGAAGCTGATCAAAAGAAATTAGAAGAAGATATGAGTAAAATTGCGAAAGTAGATTCTATTAAATATTCTTCTAAAGAAGAAGAGTTGAAACGTTTAATTAAAAGCTTAGGCGATAGTGGAAAAACGTTCGAGTTATTTGAGCAAGATAACCCACTGAAAAACGTATTTGTTGTAAAGGCGAAAGAACCAACAGATACGGCAACAATTGCGAAAAAGATTGAGAAAATGCAGTTTGTAAGTAATGTTCAATACGGTAAAGGTCAAGTTGAAAAATTATTTGATACTGTAAAAACTGGTCGTAACATCGGGATTGCGTTAATTGCGGGTCTTCTATTCACAGCGATGTTCTTAATCTCTAACACAATTAAAATTACAATTTATGCTCGTAGTACTGAGATTGAAATTATGAAACTTGTTGGTGCAACAAACTGGTTTATTCGTTGGCCGTTCTTGTTAGAGGGATTATTCCTAGGAGTATTAGGATCAATTATTCCAATTGGCCTAATTTTAGTTATGTATAATTCGTTGCAAGGTGTGTTTAATGAAAAACTTGGCGGAACAATTTTCGAGCTTCTACCATACAACCCATTCGTATTCCAATTAGCTGGTTTATTAATGTTAATCGGTGCATTAATCGGTATGTGGGGAAGTGTAATGTCAATTCGTCGCTTCTTAAAAGTATAAAAAGTTGCAAACATAATTCGTACAAGCTTATCATATAGTAGAAATAGGTAAAGGCATCACACATCGTGTGATGCCTTTTGCTACACCACCTGTGTGTTCTGGAAAGGGGAATTCCGCATTGAAACGTAGAGTTGCAATTATTGGAATGGTTGTTGCATTTTTAATTGGTGCTGGCGGGATGTTTGGTGGTATGTACTGGTTTGGGATAAACCCAGCGTATGTAACGCAAACAGTATCGAATGGTAATGCTGGCACAGCGCAAGGGAATTTGGTAAAGATTAATGAGGCGTATGCACTAATTGATTCACGTTATGTGGAAGACGTGAAAGACGACAAATTAGTCGAAGGTGCGATACAGGGAATGTTGTCTACGCTGAAGGACCCTTATTCCACGTATATGGATAAAGAAACGGCAAAACAGTTTAGTCAGTCACTGGATCCTGAACTTGAAGGGATTGGAGCTGAAGTGAACAAGACGGACGGTAAGCTTATTATCGTATCGCCAATTAAAGGTTCACCAGCAGAAAAGATAGGAATTAAACCGAATGACCAAATTTTATCTGTAGATGGAAATAGTGTGAAAGATTTATCACGTGAAGAAGCAGTATTAAAAATTCGTGGTAAAAAAGGAACGACTGTTGCAATTGAAATTAAGCGCGCAGGAGTGGCTGATCCGATAGAATTTAAAATTAAGCGTGAAAAGATTCCGATTTTCACTGTATTTAGTTCCGTAAAGCAAGATAGCGGAAAAGATATCGGTTATATGCAAATTACTTCTTTCGCTGAAAATACTGCGAAAGAATTTAAGGATCAGTTAAAAGAGCTAGAGAAGAAAAACATAAAAGGCTTAGTTATTGACGTGCGTGGTAATCCTGGCGGTTATTTAAATAGTGTAGAAGATATACTAGGAGACATCATGACAGATAAAAAGCCAATGCTACAAGTAGAACAGCGAAATGGTGAGAAGAAGAAATTCTCTACGGAACTGAAAGAGAGAAAGTCATATCCAATTTCAGTATTAATTGATAACGGAAGTGCTTCTGCTTCAGAGATTTTAGCTGGTGCGCTAAAAGAAGGAGAAGGATACGATTTAATTGGTGAAAAAACGTTTGGTAAAGGTACTGTTCAGCAGGCTGTTCCATTTAAAGATGGCAGCAACATTAAATTAACAATGTTTAAATGGTTAACACCAGATGGCAATTGGATTCATAAAAAAGGAATCGCGCCAACTGTAGAAGTGAAGCAACCAGATTATTATCATGCGACACCAATTCAAATTGAAAAGACACTTTCATACAATTCAAATGATGTACAAGTAAAACACGCACAAGAAATGCTTAAGAGCTTAGGATATGTACCAGGACGTGAAGATGGATACTTTAGCAAAGAGACAGAATCAGCACTAAAAGCATTCCAAAATGCGAATGAGATGGAAGCAACAGGACAACTCGATAAAAAGACAGCTGAAGCGATTCAAACTAAAATCATTGAAAAAATCCGTTCTGGAGAAAACGATTTACAATTACAGACGGCATTGAAATTAATAGCGAAATAAGAAAGAATACAGGCACTTCGATGCCTGTATTTTTTTATGTGTTAAATATGATAAAATAAAAAGAAAGAATGATATAAATGGTGGTGAATGAATTCGTGGAGGCATGGATTTTTGAAATACTACGAGGAGTTGGACGTTTTTTCTTACACCCTGCTGTCTATGTATTTTTAATTAGTAGTATCTTCGTTGGATACTTACGTATATTACGAGAACGAAAAGATTTTTCTTTTAAAGTATATGATATTTGGTTTGAACTACGAACAACTCTATTTGCAGGTATTGGGTACGGATTAATCGTATCTATTATTACGATTGGACTCGGGCTTGTTGTTTCAAAAGCGAGTTTATGGGCAATTTTACTTTGGACGTTATTATTCGGATTAACTGCTATGTATCGATATTTATCTGTAGCTTATACTTTCGGAATCGCGATTGCACTCGTGTTGTTATCGTCTAAGATGCCAGTTTCCTTCTTACAGCTTGGAGAAGGTGAAGAGGGTACGATTGTATCCCTTGCTATTTTACTAGGCGTTATGCTCGTTGTAGAGGGTTTATTAATCTCTAAAAATGCAGTTCGTTATTCTACGCCAAAAATTAACAAAGGTAAGCGTGGGCTACGAATTGGACTACATGAATCCAATCGTTTATGGCTTGTACCAGTATTTATTCTTATACCAGGAGACGCGGTGACAGGATTTATTTCTTGGTGGCCTGTCGTTTCAATAGGTTCGACTACATACTCTTTATTCCTCGTTCCATTTTTAATTGGATTTATGAGAAAGGTTAGAAGTTATGAGCCGACGGAAGCTTTATTATTTACAGGAAGACGTGTCTATGGTTTAGCGGGGCTCGTACTCGTTTTAGGTATCGCAAGTTACTGGTGGCACGTATTCGCAATTATCGCGATGGGAGTCGCAATGCTTGGACGCTTTACAATCTCGATGCAAGAGAAAATTGCAGACGAGAAAAGACCAGCATACTTTGCCGCACGTAATGATGGACTTGTTGTGTTAGATACAATTCCTAATACAATTGGGGCAGAGATGAATTTAAAACCTGGAGAAGTTATTACGAAAGTAAATGGAATCATTCCAAGAAGTACCGAAGAGTTTTATGACGCGCTTCAAACGAAGACGACAGGAGCGTTTTGTAAATTAGAAGTAGTAGATACAAATGGTGAGCTTCGTCTTGCTCAAACGGCATTATACGCCGGGGGACATCATGAATTAGGTGTTGTATTTGTTCAGCAAGAGCACGAGTGGGATTCGGAAGCTATATAAAATAAAATGGAAACCTTCATCAAATATAGATGAAGGTTTTTTTAGTTTCATAGACGGATAACTTGAATAATTATTTGATAATGGTTATCATTTAGAGAGTCTTTTAATTTGGAAAAGGGAGGAAAGATATGCTACGTAAATTTTTTTCTTACTATAAACCGTACAAAGGTTTATTCGTACTCGATTTTTCCTGTGCAGTTATCGCAGGTTTACTCGAACTTGGTTTCCCGCTTATCGTAAATCAATTTATTGATAAGTTATTACCAGGACAAAACTGGACGCTTATTTTATGGGCTTGTTTCGGCTTGTTCGTAGTTTATGTGTTAAATGCAGGTTTGCAATATGTCGTTACATATTGGGGACATATGCTTGGGGTTAACATTGAAACAGATATGAGGCAGAAATTATTTGATCACATTCAAAAGCTATCATTCAGATTTTTTGATAATAATAAAACAGGTCATTTAATTTCACGTCTTACAAACGATTTAATGGAAATTGGGGAAATTGCTCACCATGGACCAGAAGATTTATTCATTGCCATTATGACTTTAGTTGGAGCATTTTCATTTATGATGATGATTAACTGGAAGTTAGCACTTCTAACATTCTTCGTAATCCCGTTCTTATTATGGTTGGCACTTTACTTCAATAAAAAAATGACAGGTACGTTTAGACGTTTATTCTCAGACGTTGCTGATTTCAATGCATGTATCGAGAACAATGTAGGTGGTATCCGCGTTGTACAAGCATTCGGAAATGAAAAGTTTGAGAAAGAGCAATTTGCTGTAAATAATGCTCGTTTCCGTACAACAAAATTAATGGCGTATAAAATTATGGCGTTAAATTCATCGATTAGTTATATGCTGATGCGTCTTGTAACACTCTTTGTATTAATATGTGGTACATGGTTTGTTCTGCAAGGTGAATTAACGTACGGTGGATTTATTGGATTTGTTTTATTAACGAATATTTTCTTCCGCCCAATTGAAAAAATTAATGCGGTTATTGAAAGTTATCCGAAAGGGATCGCTGGTTTTAAAAGATATGTAGAACTTCTGGAAACAGAGCCGGATATTGTAGATTCTAAAGATGCAATAGAAGTTAAACATGTACACGGCGATATTCAATACAATAACATCACGTTCGGATATGAAAATAAAGAGCCGATTTTAAACGATATTAGTTTGAAAATACATGCAGGTGAAACAGTTGCTTTCGTTGGACCATCAGGGGCAGGGAAAACAACACTATGTAGTTTATTACCTCGTTTTTATGAACACTCATCTGGATCAATTCAAATTGATGGCATTGACACTAAAGAGATGACTTTATCGTCACTTCGTAAGCAAATCGGAATTGTACAGCAAGATGTTTTCTTATTCTCAGGAACAATTCGTGAAAATATCGCTTACGGAAACTTAAAAGCTTCAGAATCTGAAATTTGGCAGGCGGTAAAACGTGCTCAGCTAGAGGACTTAATTTACTCGCAACCAGACGGTTTAGATACAGTTATCGGTGAGCGTGGTGTGAAACTTTCAGGAGGACAAAAGCAGCGCTTAGCGATTGCACGTATGTTCTTGAAGAACCCGCCAATTTTAATTTTAGATGAAGCAACTTCTGCGCTAGATACAGAGACAGAACTTGCTATCCAAAAATCACTTGCAGAACTATCTGTCGGTCGTACAACATTAGTTATCGCTCACAGGCTTGCAACTATTAAAAATGCAGATCGCATCGTCGTTGTAAATAAAGACGGTATTGCAGAACAAGGTTCACATGAGGAACTAATCGAACGAGGCGAGGGTTACAGCCGATTGTATGAGGCGCAGTTTAGTTCGTAAATATAATTTCTGCTGAATTAGTGCACCATAAGTAAGTGAAAATCTTATATGGGAGGCTATAAAGCATGATTGTAACAACAACTTCTACAATTCAAGGGAAAGAAATTATTGAGTATATCGATATCGTTAATGGCGAAGCAATCATGGGTGCGAATATCGTGCGTGACCTTTTCGCTTCTGTCCGTGACGTTGTCGGTGGTCGCGCAGGCGCCTACGAAAGTAAATTAAAAGAAGCGCGCGACATTGCAATGGAAGAGATGAAAACTCTCGCAAGACAAAAAAATGCGAACGCCATTGTTGGTATCGACGTGGACTACGAAGTAGTTCGCGAAGGAATGCTAATGGTTGCGGTGAGTGGGACTGCTGTCCGTATATAAAGTGAAAAGCCGTGCTGGTGCACGGCTTTTTGTTGTTATTGTGTCTAACATGATAGGTAGGGTGATATTCTATGTCGAAGCCTCGATATTTCTTGGGAAATGTGGAAGGTCCCGTCGATATATGGGGAAGACATTAGAGCGCTTCTTTACACTGCCGAATTCGAACTAATAATTTTTCGTATTCTTGTTCGAGAAATGTGATGTCATCATGCTGATTTGGAATAGAAATCCGGCTGATGATTTCAGTTAATTTTGTTTGTAATCGTAATAATTCTTGTTCAGTAACGTTTACAGAAGCTTGGGTGGTTCTTTTTGTGTATTGCTCGTAATTGCCGTGGAATATTCTTGGTTCGCTCTCATCTACTTGTAGAATATGGTTTGCAACAGAACGAATAAAGGCACGGTCATGGCTAATGAAAAATATTGTACCAGGATACTCCTGTAACATGCTTTCTAATTCTTCTTGCGTTGCCAAGTCTAAATAGTTTGTCGGTTCGTCGAGCAGAAGCATATTATAGTTTCCTAAAAATACTTTTGCGAGTGCAACCTTCATTCGTTCTCCACCACTTAAGATGTGCACAGGTTTATGAACATCTTCACGGCGGAATAGGAGCCGTGCAAGTATTGTTCGAACGAACGATTCTGTATAGTTTGTTTCTTCTAGAACGTTTTCTAAAATTGTTTTATCTGTTTTTAAAATAGATAATGTTTGTTCAAAGTATCCAATTTTACAACTTTTCGAAAGCTGAATGCCACGCTCGTTCGTGAGAAGCATTTTGAACAAAGTTGTTTTTCCGCTTCCGTTTGTCCCTAAAATAGCAAGCTTTGCCCCAGGGACAATTGTTCCATTCATATTTTTAAATAATGTGCGATCCCCTATTTTCTTCGTTGTTTTATTAAACTGAACAACTGCTTTACTATGAATTGGTGTGTGGTATTGTACGTCAAACTGAGCTTGAGAAAAGTCCTTCGGTTTTTCTTTCTGTTCCAACTTTTCAAGGCGTGTTTCTAGTGCTTTCGCTACTTTGCTAACATTTTCTTGCCCATGAGCCCCGCTGCACTTATAAAGTTTAGATTCAGATGAACTGAACCTTGTTGGGATTTTTGTCATGCTAGAAGCACGTTGCTTTCTTTGTGAAATTGACTGTTCTAACCGATTTTTTTCTTGTATATATTGATCATATTCTGCTTGCTTTTGTATTCGCTCACGTTCTTTTTGCTTTCGATAGTTTGAATAATTACCTTTATATTCTTGAATAGTACCGTCTTCAACTTCGATGATTTTTGTACATATGGCATCTAAAAGATCACGATCATGCGATATTAAAACAAGTGCACCTTTATAAGATAAAAGTGCCTTTTCTAATTGCTCTGTACCGAACATATCTAAGTGACTTGTTGGCTCATCAGCAAATAGAATGCCTGCATCTTGTTCGAGGGCATGGGCGATCTTTAGGCGCATTCGTTCACCGCCGCTCATTGAATTTGCGACGTTTGAAATATTCCATTTGCCCTTAGCGAGGGAAGAAGCGGTTTCCGGTATCCCCTCGCTAAGCTGTGGAATGATGGCGATAGAACTATGATGAGTTACTGTGCCTTTGTCAGCTTCTATTTCTTTACTTAATATTTGTAATAACGTAGATTTTCCAGCTCCGTTGACTCCGACAATCCCTATACGATCGTTTGCTTGAATTTCTAGTGATGGTAACGTAAATATGGTGCGATCACCAAAGCTCTTTTCGATATTACGTGCGATTAAAATAGTCATAAAAAAAACCTCCCTAGTTTCACTAGAGAGGATAAATGTCGCCCTTCAATGTAAAAATCGTACATAAATAAACGATTTTTTACATGATCGTATCGAAAGAAAGTATCGACAAATGGACAGACTAATCCTCTGCTAGTTTTCATCATTTTTGTTCACTATTTGTGATGGATGAAATAAATAAGAGAATTAGAACTTCATTGGTCAAAGTACCTTCCTTTCATAATATTATTTTTATTGTATGCGCATACAAATGGATTTGTCAAACTTATTTCTGTGTGCTATTTTTGAATTTATTATTATACAATTGTGCTTTTGCCAGCACCTCAGCATCGTTCTTGATTTCATCTAGTCCATTCGCATCCCCAATAATATACCCTTCAAATGATGAACCAACAAAATCAAAGATATATTGAAACTGGGCGATAAGCGGCAATGCTTTCAGTTTTGGACTGTCTCCGCCAACGATGACAACGTACATTTTTTTGCCTTTCATTTTTTCTTTGAAATGAAGAGATTTATTACGCAAGCTTTGTGACCAGCGATCAACGAAGTTCTTCATGTGGCCGCTCATTCCGTACCAGTATAGCGGTGTAGCGAAGA
Source organism: Bacillus sp. RC240 (assembly GCF_044907945.1). Taxonomy (NCBI): domain Bacteria; kingdom Bacillati; phylum Bacillota; class Bacilli; order Caryophanales; family Bacillaceae; genus Bacillus; species Bacillus sp. RC240. Next base: position 337,892 of record NZ_JBIYCT010000005.1, read on the forward strand.
TAATCGTGTCGTGCTCTAGCATGCGTTTGGTTAACTGCTCGTAATCATCATTTACAGGTTGAAATCCTTCTACATCATGGCGCTGATCTATGATTGGGTGGACGATATGATCACGCAAGTAAATTTGTTCTGTTTCAATCCCATCAATCACCATATGTGTTAAAGCTTCCGTATTTCCGTTTTGTCTTGAACTGCCATGTATAACAAACATGTAATCATCCCTTTTCTTTTGCTTGTTTTAGGAGTGAAACGTGTTTTTGTAAATTCGTTTGAATGTTGGAAAGTAATGTGATTTGCTTCGTTACCTCATCAAGTTTGTCTTCGTAAAGTGCAAGGATACTACTACACGGATTTTCGTAGAGATGTGGCTCGATTTCAAGGCAACGTAGCATTCGTTCTGTTTCTTCTAAATTTAAGCCGATTTGCAAGTACATTTGAATCAGCTCTACTTTTTCGATTGCACTTTCATCAAAATCACGGTAGCCATTTGCTAGGCGTTTCGAAGGAAGTAATCCCTTTTCTTCATAATGTCTTAGTGCCCTTTCGCTAACCCCAGTTTCTTTTGATAACTCTCCAATTCGCAATGCGTTTCACTCCTTTTACATGTATTGTAAACCTTCACACTAATGTGAAGGTCAACTCTGTTTTTTCGCAAAAGAATCTACGTGTTTTAAAAAGACTTGAATAGCTTTAGACGGGATAAAATATTTGCCGCGCACGATGGAGAATGGACGGATTAGCTCTTCGTTAGGAACAGGGATGTGGAATATTTCTTGTGCTAATAGTTCTTTTCGAACAGTCCAATCTGAAAGGATAGCGATGCCAAGACCGGCTGCAACGGCTTCCTTCACGCTTTGAATACTGCTAAATGTAAAGAAGCGTTTCATTTTTAAATGATGTTGGTGTATAAAGCGATCGCTATAGGCACGTGTGCCAGAGCCGCTCTCCCTTAATACCCAGACTTGATCTTGCAATGTATTTTCGTTAATTCCCTCGATATGGAGCAATGGGTGGTTTGGCGGGACGACGAGTTTCATTTCATCTTGCATAAAAGTTTCAACATCTACGTCAGCGTATACGACTTGGCCTTCCACTAAGCCGATATCAATTTGATTAGAGCGGAGGCTTTGCAAAACTTCTTCCGTATTGGAGATAAATGTATGAACTTCGACGTGTGCATTTTCATTGGCAAAGCGCGCAAGTATTTTTGGAAGTAAGTATTCGCCAATTGTAAAGCTAGCGCCGATGCGAAGTGTCCCTGTTACGACGTTATGCAGCGCATTAATTTCCTGTTTTGCATCTTCATAAAGTGAAAGCATTTGCTTTGCGTGTATGTATAATATGTTTCCAGCTTCCGTAACTTGGACGTGCTTTGGGGACCGCTGAATAAGTGTAGTCCCAAATTCATTTTCCAGGTTGCGAATGTGCATACTAACGCCAGGTTGTGAAAGGTTTAATAGTTCCGCAGCACGCGAAAAATGTTTTTGTTCAACGACAGTAACAAAAATCTTTAAAATGTCGACGTTCATTTGTTAGGCCCCTTTATTTTTGCTTTTATTTTATCATAAGTATTTCTGATGATAGGGATTAAATATTGATATTAAACTTATTATTAAAACTCTCTTATAATGTAACTAGAAAGAACATGCATGTTCCAATACGATTATTGGGGTGGTACAAAGTGGAACAAACACTTGTTATACAAAAGAAGAAGGGCTTTGGATTTTCGCAAGGTATTGGGATTACGTTATTAATCGCAATCGCCGCGAAATATTTAGCAGAGCTTCCATTTTTAAATATTATGGGACAATTAGTAATCGCTATTCTAATCGGGATGGTTTGGCGCGCGGCAATCGGGATTCCTCAAGAAGCGATAGTGGGAACGAACTTTGCGAGTAAGAAGTTGCTTCGCTTTGGGATTATTTTACTTGGAATGCGGTTAAATCTTGTAGATATTGCGAAGGCGGGGCCGAAAGTATTGGTCATCGCAGCGGTTGTTATTACATTTACAATTTTCGTTGTATATGGACTAACGAAAGTATTTAAAGTAGAAAAGAAACTTGGGATTTTAACAGCATGTGGGACGGCAATTTGTGGTGCGGCAGCGGTCGTGGCAATTGCACCGCAAGTGAAAGCGAAAGATGAAGAAGCAGCAGTCGGGGCAGCAATTATTGCAATTTTAGGTACAATATTTACACTTATTTATACGCTATTATACCCAGTGCTTGGCTTCTCACCGTACGGTTACGGGGTGTTTTCAGGTGCGACATTGCACGAAATTGCTCACGTTATCGCTGCGGCGGCGCCAGGAGGTAGCACGGCTGTAGATATCGCGGTTATTGTGAAATTAACGCGCGTAGCGATGCTTGTGCCAGTAGCGATTTTAATTGGATTATGGTTTGGTAAGAGCGAGGAAAGCAAGGAAAAAAGATCGTGGCGCGACCTTCCGATTCCTTGGTTCATCTTCGGATTTTTAGCAATGAGTGCGGTGCATTCGATTGGGATTATCCCAGAAGTTGTTGCCGGATATATTGTAGTAATTGCGTACATGCTTATTGCAATGGCAATGGCAGGGCTAGGTTTAAATGTAGAGTTTAAAACGTTCCGCAAATTAGGAAGTAGGGCATTCGTGGCAGGATTGATTGGCTCGGTTTGCTTATCTGTTCTTGGGTACGTTCTTGTATATGCATTAGGATTTATGTAGTAGCAAAGAGGCATCTTATAGGTGTCTCTTTTTTTACCTTTTTTTGTAAAGATATCTTTACTTGCAATTGGAAAATATTTATAATTAAAGTAAAGATATCTTTACTTTCGAAGGTGGAGCCTATGGGTGTAAAAAATACAATAAAAGAGTTAAGAAAGCAAAATCATATAACGCAAGTTGAAATGGCAAAGGCGATGCAAGTGACGCGGCAGACAATTGTGGCGATTGAAAACCATCATTATAACCCGAGTCTAGAGTTATCCTTAAAAATCGCCAAATATTTTGGGATGAAGGTGGAGGAAATATTTACGCTAGAGTAAGGGGAGAAAAAATGAACGATACTAAAAAATTATTTACCGGTGTGACTTTTGGATTGTTTTTGGGAGACATTGTAGTTCATATTATGAATCCGGCTATACCAATTTTATCAATCGTAGTGAGTAACATTTTAGCAATTGCATTTTTGATAGTGTGTGTGTATTACAAAAAGCGTAAGTACAAAAAAGAAGAACTTCCAGATATAGATGAGCGAGTAAATGAAAACATAAAAAGGTATGTAAATGTTTCATTTGTATGCGCGTTTTTATTGCTTATTGTTTATATTGTTGCGAGTAAAGCAATAGGCAGAGCTGTTATACCAGTGCAAGAAATATTTATGATATGTAGTTCCTTATTTGCGGGTAGTCTCATCATAGGAGTAATGGCGGGAAAACGGGCATAACGATAGGAGGAATGAAAATGCAAGATGAGTTTGAGAGATTTCAGTCGGATAAAGCGTTTAAATATTTAGGGTTGTTTTTAACAATGAGTTTAGCGGTATGGAGTTTGTATAATTTAATTGTTTATGGAAATGCGGGCATGCCATTTGTTTTATTTGTATTAGGACAGTTTGTTTATTTCTTTGTGAATTATTGGCCGAAGTGGAAGTATAGAAATAAGAAAGAGGCTGGTAATACATGAATAAGCAAGAAGTTATGAGGTTTATAGGAAGCTTATCTTTAGCGGGGCTTATTTTAAATACAAGTTTAGTCATTTTAAATATTTCGTGGGGAGCGATATTGATTTCAAATGTAGCACTAGTCATTTTATATGGTATTTCGGAATATAGAGAACAAAAGCGTTTGAAAGAAGAGGGAGTACCGTCGATTGATGAGCGAGTTGTGAATAAGATAAAGTCGTATTTTACGATTTGTATTACAAGCTTCATTTTCTTGTTCATTATGTATCTTTGTGTAAATAAGTATTTAGATAGGCAAGCAGTGCATGTAAATGAGTTATTATATATTGCTATTTTTGGTTTATTAATAAGTATGGCATCGACGAGTGTGTTAGCAACAAGGAATAGATAGAAAAAGGGGAACTGGGATGGGATTACCGGTATTATGTGTCGCTACGGCTATTTTTGCTTTGTTTTGGGGGATGCAAAATTTCTCTCGTAATCCAGTGCCAAGTATTTGTATTATGCTTGGTACTGTAGGTTTATCATATTATTTATTAGTTTCAACTCATTATCATAAAACAGCAACGAGTGTTGTTGTTGGCGCACTTATTTTATTTTGTGGGCGCTCTATACAAAAGGGATTATTTCCGTAAAAGCTGTTGATACAAAGAGTATAAACAGCTTTTTGTATTTTTTTTACAAAAGTCTTGAAAGTTACGTAACGTCATCTTTTATAATGAAGGGGAAGAGGTGATGGTAGTGATTTCAATACAACAATTGACGAAAGAGACAGGGGTAACAGTACGTACATTACGTTATTATGATCAAATAGATTTATTAAAGCCGAGCGGGAAAACGGAGGGTGGACATCGGTTATATAGTGAAACTGATGTCATTCGACTACAACAAATTTTGTTTTTAAAGGAAATGGGATTTTCATTAAAAGAGGCTGCGAATATGTTAGTAAAAGGTGAGCTTAACTTAAAGGATTCTCTTGAAAAACAACTTCGGTTTGTACAGGAAGAACAAAAGAAATTCAATCGAATGGAGCGTGTTTTACAAGCTGTTGTTTATTCGGTAGATGTGGAAGGAGAACTTGATTGGAAAGTTATGTTTGAACTTATTCAGCTTTCGAAACAGTCGTCTCGTATACGTGAAATGTTTCAAAATGAAGTATTTTCAAAGGAAGAACAAAAATTGCTTCATAACTTGCCGAATATGAGTGAAGAGGATCCGAATATTTTAGAATGGGTAGATTTATTAAAGCAATTACGTACTTTTATGAAAGACGGCAAAGAAGCCGCGAGTGATGAGGTACAAGGGGCAACGAAGAGATTAATGCAGAAGTGTTTAGAAATGGCCAATGGTGACGAAGCGTTTTTAGATAAGTTATGGGAAGTTAGAAAATCGAAGGAAGATTCACAGAAAATGAGCATGTATCCAATTGAAGAAGAACTTTTATTATATATGGATGAGGCTTTTCGTATATATGATGAGAAGGAGAGGGATAAATGAGTATACTCGCAGAATATCGTTGGTATTTTTTAATTGGGGCAGAAATTGTATTTTGGTTATCAGCTATCGGTTTCTTTTTACTTCGTTACGGATTCCGTTTGAAAAAGGCGAGTTTTATTATGGGGATTGTACTCCTCGTAAATGAAGTGTTTATTTTAACTTTAGGGGTAGTGGACTATTATCAAACAGGGAAGTTCTCTAATTTTCAAATCATTACGGTAATCATTTTATTATATGCAGTTTTTTATGGGAAAAAGGATTTGAAGAAATTAGATATATATGTACAAAAATTAGTTGCGAAGTGGCGGAATGAACCGGCGCCTATTATCGAAGAACCACTTGAAGTAACAGGGATGGCGCATGCGAAGCAGGAAATAAAAAATTGGGTTTTACATCTTATTTTGTTTGTTGCGGTTCATATATTCTTTTTCTTCATGTATGGGCTTATTCCGGTAGAGCAGTGGGGAAATTGGTTAGAGTCAGGAATCGTTTTAAATAAAACAGCAAGCCGTGTAAGCAAAGTGTGGGCTATTATTCTTTTAGTGGATACTGTGATTTCATTTTCATATGCTATTTTTCCGAAGAAGGAGAAAGGAAACAAGAAGCTACTTTCATAGAGGAAAGTAGCTTTTTCTAGTATACCAATAGTTTGTATAGGAGAGGATAACAACAGGAAAAAGAACAGGTTTCATATGCTTATTTCTCTTTAGTTTAGTAGCATGTTCACAACCTAACAGTGCAATTGATAGGAAGAATGATGTCTTTGCGAAGTGGGCAGAAATTTCTAATCTAGATAAATTCGAAAAGTTCATTTGGAATGTGGAACAAGGGAAAGCTGATAAAATAAGAATTGTACAGTATACACATGAAGGTGACCCGATTTTTCAAACGTTAGAGCATAGTGAGAAAGATATACTTTATGTGTTAGATAATAGGCAAGATCAATTTGCTGGTGACCATAAAGGGTTACATAAAGATAGTTGTAAAAGGATTGTTAAAGAGCAACGTGAATCAGAAACGGCATATAGGTTAATAGATTGTACGAATGAAAATGGGCGCAATGGATATGACTTATTATATGTACTTAAAAAATAGAGTTAGTAGGGGAAGGAAGTATTTATTCCTTCTTTTTTTATGTATATCTTGTCGAAAATTTTACCGAATATCTGTTCGTTTTTTTAGGTTTTTTATGGGCATTCGTGGTAAAATAATAATACAGATTTTTATGAGGAGGTCGGTTTTTAGTTGGAACATCCATTTGAAATTATCTCAGAGTATTCCCCGCAAGGTGATCAGCCGGGAGCGATAGAGAAGCTTGTAGAGGGAATTAATAGTGGAAAGAAAAAGCAAGTGTTGCTTGGAGCGACAGGAACGGGTAAGACATTTACGATTTCAAATGTCATTAAAGAAGTGCAGAAGCCAACACTTGTAATGGCTCATAATAAAACGTTAGCAGGACAGTTATATAGTGAGCTGAAAGATTTCTTTCCTAACAATTCTGTGGAGTATTTTGTTAGTTATTACGATTATTATCAGCCGGAAGCGTACGTACCACATACGGATACGTTTATTGAAAAAGATGCGCAAATTAACGATGAAATTGATAAATTACGCCACTCGGCAACGTCTTCTTTATTTGAAAGAGATGATGTTATTATCGTTGCGAGTGTTTCGTGCATATACGGTTTAGGTTCTCCGGAAGAATACCGCGAGTTAGTTGTTTCGCTACGAGTTGGTATGGAAAAGGACCGCAATCAATTGCTTCGTGAACTTGTTGATGTACAGTATGGACGTAATGATATTGATTTTAAGCGTGGTACATTCCGTGTGCGCGGGGATGTAGTTGAAATCTTCCCCGCATCACTTGATGAGCATTGTATTCGAATTGAATTTTTTGGGGATGAAATAGATCGTATTCGAGAAGTAAATGCATTAACGGGTGAAGTATTAGCAGAACGTGATCATGTAGCAATCTTCCCGGCATCTCACTTCGTTACACGTGAAGAAAAGCTGAAGGTCGCTATTGAAAATATCGAAAAAGAATTAGAAGAGCGTTTAAAAGAATTAAATGATAACGGTAAGTTGTTAGAGGCGCAGCGCATAGAACAGCGAACGCGTTATGATTTAGAAATGATGCGAGAGATGGGCTTTTGTTCAGGGATTGAAAACTATTCCCGTCATTTAACACTTCGTCCAGCAGGTTCAACGCCGTATACGCTTTTAGATTATTTTCCAGAGGATTTCTTAATCGTTATGGATGAGTCGCATGTATCGGTTCCGCAAGTAAGAGCGATGTATAACGGGGACCAAGCACGTAAGCAAGTGCTTGTTGATCATGGATTCCGTCTGCCATCAGCTTTAGATAATAGACCGCTCACGTTTGATGAGTTTGAAGAGAAAACGAATCAAGTTATTTACGTTTCGGCAACGCCAGGACCGTACGAGTTAGAGCAGTCACCGAAAGCAATAGAACAAATTATTCGTCCAACAGGGCTTTTAGATCCACCAATTGATATACGACCAATTGAAGGACAAATAGATGATTTATTAGGAGAAATCCATGACCGGATTGCGAAAAATGAACGTGTATTAATTACGACTTTAACGAAGAAAATGTCAGAGGATTTAACGGACTATTTAAAAGATGTAGGAATTAAAGTGAATTATCTTCACTCTGAAATTAAAACATTAGAGCGTATTGAAATTATCCGTGATCTTCGCCTTGGTAAGTTTGATGTACTTGTCGGTATTAACTTATTACGAGAAGGATTAGATATTCCAGAAGTATCACTTGTAGCTATTTTAGATGCTGATAAGGAAGGGTTCCTACGTTCAGAGCGTTCATTAATTCAAACAATTGGTCGTGCGGCGCGTAATGCAAACGGCCGCGTTATTATGTACGCAGATCGCATAACGAGATCAATGGGAATTGCAATTGAAGAAACACAGCGTCGTCGTAGTATACAAGAAGCTTACAATGAAAAGCATGGTATTACGCCGAAAACGATTCAAAAAGGAGTACGTGACGTTATTCGTGCGACAACAGCAGCTGAGGATACGGAAATATATGAAGCAACACCAGCTAAGAAGATGACGAAAAAAGAACGTGAAAATACAATTGCGAAGATGGAAGCAGAGATGAAAGAAGCAGCAAAGGCATTAGATTTCGAGCGTGCAGCTGAATTAAGAGATTTACTATTAGAATTAAAAGCGGAAGGGTGAAAAGAGTGAGTAAAGATTTTATTGTTGTAAAAGGTGCTAGAGCGCATAATTTAAAAAATATTGACGTAACCATTCCGAGAAATCAGCTTGTTGTTGTGACGGGATTGTCTGGTTCGGGGAAATCATCGTTAGCATTCGATACGATTTATGCAGAGGGACAGCGTAGATACGTGGAATCTTTATCTGCGTATGCGCGCCAGTTTTTAGGGCAAATGGATAAGCCGGATGTTGATATGATTGAAGGTTTATCTCCAGCGATTTCAATTGATCAAAAAACGACGAGTCGTAATCCTCGTTCAACGGTTGGAACGGTAACGGAGATTTATGATTATTTACGTTTATTATTCGCACGAATTGGTACGCCGATTTGTCCGAATCATGGAATTGAAATTACATCACAAACAGTGGAACAGATGGTAGACCGTGTTCTTGAATATCCTGAACGTACGAAGTTGCAAGTATTAGCGCCTATCGTGTCTGGGCGTAAAGGTGCGCATGCGAAAGTATTAGAAGATATTAAGAAGCAAGGTTATGTTCGTGTGCGCGTTGATGGAGAGATGCTGGATGTATCTGAAGAGATTACTTTAGAAAAAAATAAGAAGCATTCAATTGAAGTTGTTATTGACCGTATTGTTGTGAAAGAAGGAATTGCAAGCCGACTTGCAGATTCACTAGAAAGTGCTTTAAAGCTTGGCGGGGGCCGAGTTTTAATCGATGTAATGGGAGAGGAAGAACTTCTATTTAGTGAACATCATGCTTGCCCACATTGTGGTTTTTCAATCGGAGAATTAGAGCCGCGTATGTTCTCGTTTAATAGTCCGTTCGGCGCGTGTCCTTCTTGTGATGGACTTGGATCGAAGTTAGAGGTAGATTTAGAACTTGTTATTCCGAACTGGGATGTATCATTAAATGAACATGCGATTGCTCCTTGGGAACCGACAAGTTCACAATATTACCCGCAATTATTAAAATCTGTGTGTAATCATTACGGCATCGATATGGATATGCCGGTGAAAGATATACCGAAGGATTTATTTGATAAAGTGCTGTACGGAAGCGGGGAAGAGAAGCTTTATTTCCGCTATGTGAATGAATTTGGTCAAGTAAAGGAAAATGAGATTTTATTTGAAGGTGTTATTCCGAATATTGAGCGTCGTTATCGTGAGACGAGTTCTGATTATATTCGTGAGCAAATGGAGAAATATATGGCAGAGCAAGCTTGTCCGAAGTGTAAAGGTGGACGCTTAAAGCCTGAGAGTTTAGCTGTGTTCGTTGGTGATAAAACGATTGCCGATGTAACGAAATATTCTGTTCAAGAAGTACAGGAGTTCTTCTCAACTGTTGAGTTAACGGAGAAACAACAAAAAATTGCTCATTTAATTTTAAGAGAAATTCAGGAACGTGTTGGGTTCTTAGTGAACGTCGGTTTAGATTATTTAACGTTAAGTCGTGCCGCAGGAACTTTATCAGGTGGTGAGGCGCAGCGTATTCGTTTAGCGACACAAATTGGTTCTCGCCTTACTGGCGTACTTTACATTCTTGATGAGCCTTCTATTGGTTTGCATCAGCGTGATAATGATCGTCTTATTCGTACATTGCAGGAAATGCGTGATTTAGGAAATACGTTAATTGTTGTTGAGCATGATGAAGATACGATGATGGCTGCTGATTATTTACTTGATATCGGACCTGGTGCAGGTATTCATGGTGGTCAAGTTGTATCAGCAGGTACACCAGCTGAAGTTATGCAAGACGAGAATTCATTAACTGGGAAATATTTAAGCGGTAAAGAGTTTATTCCGGTACCACTTGAAAGACGTAAAGGTGACGGACGTAAAGTGGAGATTGTCGGTGCGAAAGAAAATAACTTAAAGAATGCGAAAATGTCATTCCCTCTAGGAACATTTGTAGCAGTAACAGGCGTATCTGGCTCTGGAAAAAGTACGATAATTAATGAAGTACTATACAAATCATTAGCTCAAAAGCTATATAAAGCGAAAGCAAAGCCAGGGGCTCATAAAGAAATTAAAGGTCTTGAGCAGTTAGATAAAGTTATTGATATTGATCAATCACCAATCGGGCGTACACCACGTTCAAATCCGGCGACATACACTGGCGTATTTGATGATATTCGTGATGTATTTGCGCACACGAATGAAGCGAAAGTACGTGGGTATCAAAAAGGACGTTTCAGCTTTAACGTAAAAGGCGGCCGTTGTGAAGCGTGCCGCGGTGATGGAATTATTAAAATCGAAATGCATTTCTTACCAGACGTGTATGTTCCATGTGAAGTTTGTCACGGTAAACGTTACAACCGTGAAACGTTAGAAGTGAAATATAAAGATAAGAATATTTCTGAAGTGTTAGGGATGACAATTGAAGATGGGGTAGAGTTCTTTGCTAATATCCCGAAAATTAAGCGTAAACTTCAAACTCTTGTAGATGTAGGGCTTGGTTATATGAAATTAGGACAACCAGCTACGACGTTATCAGGTGGTGAGGCGCAGCGTGTGAAATTAGCTTCTGAATTACATCGTCGTTCTACAGGGCGTACGTTATACATTTTAGATGAGCCAACGACTGGCTTACATGCACATGATATTGCACGCCTTCTAGAAGTGTTGCAACGTCTTGTTGAGAGTGGTGAGACGGTACTTGTAATTGAGCATAATTTAGATGTTATTAAAACAGCTGATTATATTATTGACCTTGGACCAGAAGGCGGAGACAAAGGCGGACAAATCGTTGCTTCCGGAACGCCAGAGCAAGTAGTGAAAGAAGAGCGCTCTTATACAGGTAAGTATTTAAAAGAGATTTTAGATCGTGATAAAGCAAGAATGAAAGAGAAGATAAAAGAAGTAGAATTATCGCAATAAGTTTATTTATGAAAACCGAGTGGGAAGTACACTCGGTTTTTATTTCATAGGGGGATAAAATGGAGTTTTTAGATGTTTTGAGAAAGAAAAATATGAAGGTGAGAGAGTTTCAAAAGTGGGGAATATACTTTAGAAAACGCTGGGAGGATAACTTTGCGAATCATTTGAGTTATGAAGAGAAAGAAGAGATTCATTTGTACGGGGATAAATATAGCTGTGGTTATTTGTGGCACATATTTAGTTATGAAAAGAAGAAATGTTTAGAAGGTGAAGCAGCAGAGAGAGCGTTTCATAATGAAGTGAAAAAGGATTGTTACATATTCTATCAACATTGTGATGATGCACTGCTAATAAAGGATGCAAGTTTATTACATATGGAGGATATATTACGGGAGACAGACGATGCGTATAAAGGTGATATATATATTGTAGACAAAGACTTTACTTGGACCTTTGTGAAAACGCACGAACATAGATGGTGTGGTCCTTATTTTACTAGGAAATGTTAGTAGGTATACAAGCGTAAAGAATAGAATAAGTTGGTATAAGTATTTGTATGATACTTGCGTTTATTGTCTATTAGCGTATGATGAAATATATATGTTAAAAGGATGTGTAAGGAAATGAGATGGATTGTATCACTTCTTGTAAATAGCGTTGTGTTAATCGCTGTATCCGGACTTTTAAAAGGGGTTGCACCAGACGCATTTTACATAGCAAATATACAAACTGCAATTATTGCGAGTATTATATTGGCGATTTTAAACGTATTTGTAAAGCCGCTTTTAATCTTAATTACGCTACCGATTACTCTTGTAACTTTCGGTTTCTTCTTAATTGTTATTAATGCGATTACGTTAAAGATGACGGATTCGTTATTAGGAGACGCCTTTAATATATCTGGATTTGGTGTAGCGATTGTTGCGGCAATTTGTATTTCTATTTTTAATATGATAATTGAAAAAGTAATTGTTGAACCATTACATGAAAAAAAGAGAAAATGACAAAAAGAAAAACATTTCATGATTCATATGAAATGTTTTTTTCTATTTATTAGAAACCGAGTTTCTTGTTTCCAGAAAAAAATGGTACAATATCCGATAGAATGGAATTTTACATCAAATGAGACTGAACCCGCAGCGGAGTGGAGGTTTATACATATGCCGAAAGTAAGGACAAAAGATTTAATTGAACAATTTCAATTGGAGTTAGTAAGTGGTGAAGAAGGGATTCATCGTCCGATTGATACGAGTGATTTATCGCGACCTGGAATTGAAATGGCAGGATTTTTTACATATTATCCAGCTGATCGCGTGCAGCTTCTTGGAAAAACGGAGCTTACGTTCTTTGATACGTTAACGACAGAGCAAAAGCAAGAGAGAATGAAAGCGCTTTGTACTGAGGAGACGCCTTGTATTATTGTAACTCGTAATCAAGATGTACCGGATGAGTTATTACAAGCATCACGTGAATCAGGCGTGCCTTTATTACGTTCTGCTCAAACGACGACGAGATTATCAAGTCGTTTAACAAACTATTTAGAAGGTAAGTTAGCGCCAACAACAGCTGTTCATGGTGTGTTAGTAGATATTTATGGTGTTGGTGTTTTAATTACAGGTCAAAGTGGTGTCGGGAAAAGTGAGACAGCGCTTGAACTTGTAAAGCGTGGTCACCGCCTTGTTGCGGATGATAGCGTAGAAATTCGTCAAGAAGATGAAGATACATTAGTAGGGAGCTCACCTGATTTAATTGAGCACTTATTAGAAATTCGTGGTCTAGGTATCATTAACGTAATGACGTTATTCGGTGCAGGGGCAGTACGAAATTATAAACGTATTACACTTGTTATTAATCTTGAAATTTGGGATCAAAAGAAAAATTATGATCGCTTAGGTCTTGATGAAGAGAAGATGAAGATTATTGATACAGAACTTACGAAGATTACACTTCCAGTTCGTCCTGGTCGAAACTTGGCTGTTATTATTGAAGTAGCAGCGATGAACTTCAGATTAAAACGTATGGGAGTCAATGCGGCACAACAGTTCTCTGAACGATTAATGAGTGCGATTGAGTTAGGAAATCAAGAGTAGACTCTGGAGAGGGAGGTCATATATATGCTGTTAGGTTCTGTACCACAGCTTGACCGTATAGCAGTCCAACTTGGGCCGTTCCCTGTTTATTGGTATGGGGTTATTATCGGTACAGGTGTGCTATTAGGTCTTTGGCTAGCAACTCGCGAGGGAGAAAGGCTTGGTATTCACAAAGATACATTTATCGACCTTGTATTAATCGCAGTACCAATTGCCATTCTTTTTGCGAGAATGTATTATGTCGTTTTTGAATGGGAATATTATTCGCAAAATCCGAGTCAAATTATTAATATTCGTCAAGGTGGTTTGGCGATTCATGGTGGTTTAATCGGGGCTGTTATTACAGGAATCCTTTTTGCGAAACGACGCGGGCTTTCATTCTGGAAGTTAGCGGATATTGCTGCGCCGAGTATTTTACTAGGACAAGCAATTGGCCGATGGGGAAACTTTATGAACCAAGAGGCGCATGGTGATGAAGTGACGAGACAGTTTTTAGAAGGTCTTCATTTACCGGATTTCATTATTAATCAAATGTACATTGATGGTGTGTATTATCACCCAACGTTTTTATATGAATCATTATGGAACTTTGCAGGCGTTATTTTACTACTCGCGTTACGAAAAGTGAATTTACGCCGTGGTGAATTATTCTTCACATATTTAATTTGGTATTCAGTGGGACGCTTCTTCGTAGAAGGTTTGCGTACAGATAGTTTAATGCTAGGACCACTTCGTATTGCACAAGTAATGTCTATTGGAATTGTTGTTATTTCTATCATTTTCATTATTGTGAGACGAAAAATGGGGCAAGCTGATAAAAGATATTTAGAAAATTAGAGAAAAGTAGCATCTTATATAAGATGCTGCTTCTTTCATATTCAGGTAATGAAAGGATTAAGGACGATGAAAATAAATACAGTGTTATTTGATTTAGATGGAACGTTAATTAATACAAATGAACTTATTATCTCTTCTTTTTTACATACGTTAAATCACTATTATTCTAATCAGTATAAGCGTGAAGATGTATTGCCATTTATCGGTCCATCTTTGCATGATACTTTTAGTAAGATTGATGCAAGTAAGGTTGAAGAGATGATTACATGTTATCGTCAATTTAATCATGAGCATCATGATGAATTAGTGGAAGAGTATGAAACTGTATATGAAACGGTTCAAGAATTGAAGAAGCAAGGTTATAAGATCGGCATCGTTACAACGAAAGCGAGACAGACGGTTGAAATGGGATTAAAGCTTTCGAAACTGGATCAGTTTTTTGATGTTGTCGTGACGATTGATGATGTGGAACATGTGAAACCACATCCAGAACCACTTCAAAAAGCACTCGAATTATTAGATGCAAAGCCAGAAGAAACATTGATGGTTGGTGATAATCATCATGATATCGTCGGTGGACAAAATGCAGGTACGAAAACAGTAGCGGTTTCATGGACATTGAAAGGTAGAGCGTATTTAGAAGCGTATAAACCAGATTATGTGCTAGATAAAATGAGTGATTTACTACCGATTTTGTCCCGCATTAACGGGTAGTAAGATTCCTGCCGGTTAAAGTGTCACTTTATATAAGTAGAGGAGAGAGTTCAGTGCGACGGACAACGCGCTATCTTGTTTCAGGAGAAAATTCATTGTGGAATGTGTATAAAACAGTTTCTTTTTGGAAGGTAATGAAAAACTTTATTATCATCCAAATCGCACGTTACACGCCATTTTTATCCGTAAAGAATTGGTTATATCGCACGTTTTTACGGATGGAAGTAGGAAAGAAAACGTCGTTTGCACTTATGGTAATGCCAGATATTATGTTTCCAGAAAAGATTACTGTGGGAGACAATTCAATTATCGGCTATAATACAACGCTTTTAGCGCATGAATATTTAATTCGTGAGTATCGACTCGGAGAAATCGTCATAGGGAATGAAGTTATGATTGGAGCGAATACGACAATTTTACCAGGTGTGACAATTGGAGATGGAGCTATCGTTTCTGCAGGCACACTTGTCCATAAAGATGTACCAGGCGGCGCTTTCGTAGGCGGAAATCCGATGCGTATTATTTATACGAAAGAGGAAATGGCCACTAGAGAAGGTTGATGTTAAAAATGTAACATTTCCCTTCTCTTTTTATGAATAAAAAGGAAATAATTGATTATAATATACTGTTTTGTTTTTTACGGAATCGTTTATACTTATAGATAGAAGAATGTGTGAACGAAGAAAACAAAAAACTGGAGGATATATGGGGAAAAATCAAAGAATATATAAGGAGAACGGACAAGTTATCTCTTTTAATCAGTTAGCGGACTTCTTTTATAAAAAAGGGATGAGGGCTTATAAAGGGCAAAAATTGCAAGATGCAATTAAATATTTTCGAAGAGCAGCACAAAGCGAGAAGGAGCCGTTTATTTTATGCCAACTAGCAATAGCATTATCTGAATCTGGTGAATATCAAGAGTCGAATCAGATATTTCTAAAGCTTGTTAGATCCAATCCTGAACTTGAGCAATGCTATTATTTTATTTCAAATAATTATGCATATATGGGCTTGTTTCAACAGGCGAAGAAGTATGCAGAGCGATATTTAGAAGTTGCGGAAGAGAAGGAATTTGTAAAAGATACATTAGAATTGCTTGAGATTATGGAAGAAGATGCAATGGGTGCGGAAGAGATTGAGGATGAAGATGAGCTAATTGTTATGCAAGAAGAAGCGAACCGCTACATTCGTAACGGACAATTAGAAGAGGCGATTGCTACACTAGAAGTTGTTACGAAAGAATATCCAGAATTTTGGTCAGGACATAATAATTTAGCGATTGCACATTTTCAATCAGGTAATGTAGATCAAGCGCTTAAGTTAACAGAAATGATTTTAGAGAAAAATCCTGGTAATATGCATGCGCTTTGTAATACGCTTATTTTTCTATATTCAATTGGAGAGCATAAGCAAGTAGAGTCATTAGCGGGGCAGTTAGTTTCGGTATATCCAATTTCATTTGAGCATCGTTTGAAACTTGGAACAACGCTTGCAACAATTGGTCATTTTGAACCTGCATATAAATGGTTCAAAGTATTAAAGCGTCAAGGGTATGAAGGAGACGTCAGTTTTTATTACTGGTTTGCATACTCTGCGTATATGGTGAAGGAACAGCAAGTAGCTGAAAAAATGTGGCAACATGTTGTAGAATTGCATCCTGATAAAAAAGGAAAAGAACCGTGGAATGCACTGAATTTAGCAGATGAAGGACAAAATCTTTTATTTGAAGAGTTACGAAAATCATTTCAGCAAAGTACGACGCTAGAAGAGAAAATGCTAGCTTTATATTTAATGAATGAATTGTCAACACCAGAGAAGGTTGGATTCTTCTTTGATGTAACGCAAGCGAAAAATGGTGTTCCAATCGTATCGCAACTTGCAAAATATTTCTTTTTACTTAATAGTCATAAAAGTATCCCAGCTGATTTACAGCAATTTGAACAGTGCGTACGAATCGCGGATGCATTATACAATTATACGAAAAAAGACGATGAATTAATCGAAGAGTGTTTAAATTTTTGGTTTTGCACGTTCATACGTTTATATACATCTGGAGCGACTTTTACAAATGTGTACGGCTGGTCAGCGGCAATTGAATACATTGTGCGCGGCGAACAAAGAAATAAGATGACACAGGCAGAGCTTGGTGATGTATATAATGTATCTGTAGCGACTGTACGAAAGTATGTGCAGGCTGTTAAGCGCACGCACACGTAGGGTAGGCAAATCATTGGGAAAAAAATGATGCTAACAGTATAATGAGGGTAACTTAATGTGTATGAATGAATGGGAGTGAATAGTGTGTCAGAAGAAAAAATTTATGATGTCATTATTATTGGTGCAGGACCAGCTGGTATGACAGCTGCGGTATATACATCTCGTGCGAATTTAAGCACACTGATGCTTGAGCGTGGTATCCCAGGTGGACAAATGGCAAATACAGAAGATGTAGAGAACTATCCAGGTTATGAGTCTATTTTAGGACCAGACTTATCAAATAAAATGTTTGAGCATGCGAAGAAATTTGGTGCTGAATATGCATACGGTGATGTGAAAGCAATCATCGATGGTAAAGAGTACAAAACAATTATTGCTGGTAAAAAAGAATATAAAGCACGTGCAATTATCGTTGCAAGCGGTGCAGAGTATAAAAAAATTGGTGTGCCGGGTGAAACAGAACTTGGCGGCCGCGGTGTATCATATTGTGCAGTATGTGATGGTGCATTCTTTAAAGGGAAAGAACTTGTTGTTATTGGCGGCGGAGATTCTGCTGTTGAAGAGGGTGTATTCTTAACACGCTTCGCATCAAAAGTAACGATCGTTCACCGTCGTGACACTCTTCGTGCACAGAAAATTTTACAAGATCGTGCTTTCCAAAATGAGAAAGTAGATTTCATTTGGAATCACACTATAAAAGAAATTAACGATGCAAATGGTAAAGTAGGAAGCGTAACACTTGTAGATGTAAACAGCGGAGAAGAACAAGAAGTTAAAACTGACGGCGTTTTCATATACATCGGTATGTTACCTTTATCAAAACCGTTTGTTGAGCTAGGTATTACAAATGAAAATGGTTATGTTGAAACGAACGAGCGTATGGAAACGAAAGTTCCTGGTATTTTCGCAGCTGGTGATGTTCGTGAAAAAATGCTTCGTCAAATTGTAACTGCAACAGGTGATGGTAGTATTGCAGCGCAGAGTGCACAGCATTATATAGAAGAGTTAGTAGAAGAATTAAAAACTGTAACAGAAAAATAAGGGGTAATATACCTTTTGAGAAGAAAGCTACCGATAGGAGCTTTCTTTTTTTTTTGAAAATGTCAAAGTTTTGTCAAAAACAATTAGGATTATAAGATTTCTTATTGATATACTGGACTTTACGGAAAAAAATCACTATAAGAAATGAGGAATTTATTCAGTATGGAATGGCGTAATATATATCGTGGATTTTGTATGGGCGTTAGTGATTTAATTCCTGGTGTGAGCGGCGGAACAATCGCTGTTGTGTTGGGGATTTATGAACAATTGCTCGCAGCAATTAGCGGATTCTTTAGTCGTGAATGGAAAAAACATTTAGCGTTTTTAATCCCACTTGCAGCTGGTGTAGCGGCAGCTTTTCTAACATTAAGTCATGTTATTAAATATTTATTAGCAAATCATTATGAACCGACTCAATTTTTCTTCCTCGGTTTAATTATTAGTATATTACCGATGTTAATGAGAGAAGCTGATGCAAAGGCAACGTTTAAAGGTAGTCATATTGCCTTATTAATAATTGCAGCAATTCTTGTTGCAATAACAGCATTCTTTAAACCAGATAAGGCAGCTGATCCGATTACGACGTTAACAATTTTAAATGCAATTGGCTTATTTTTCGCAGGATGGATGGCTAGTATGGCTATGCTTCTTCCTGGAATTAGTGGATCGTTTATTTTATTAATTATTGGTGTGTATCCGACAGCAATTAACGCTTTAACTACACTCAATTTACCGTTAATCGTGGTTATCGGTGCCGGCGTGATGGCCGGATTTGTTGTAAGTAGTAAAGGAATTAGTTATTTGTTAGATCGTTATAAAAGTATGACATTTGCGGCAATTATTGGGCTCGTTATCGGGTCGATTGTCATTGTGTTCCCTGGCATTCCGACTGGTGGAATTTCAATTTTAAGTTCAATTATTACTTTTATTTTAGGATTTGCGGTTGTTACTTATTTCGGTAAGAAATAAGTGTTTTAATCCCCTTAACGATAAAAATCGTTAAGGGGATTTTTATGTGCTATTCATGGGAAGTAAGGTATTTTGATTGCTTGTTGTAGAAAGAATTTTTACAATTGCTTAGCGAAAGGAGACTGGCACCTTCGTTGTAGCAAACTGTTTTTGATAGTATAATGAAATGAGTATGCAGTGAGAAATTTTGCTGCAAGTAGCTGAGGTGAAGAAACATGCAAAGAGTGACAAACTGTGTGTTAATTAGAGATAATGAAGTACTTTTACTCCAAAAACCTCGCCGGAATTGGTGGGTTGCACCGGGCGGGAAAATGGAGCGTGGTGAGACAGTAAGAGATACCGTTGTTCGCGAGTATCGTGAAGAAACAGGTATTTATTTAAAGAATCCAGCATTAAAAGGGGTCTTCACTTTTGTCATCCAAGAAGGTGATAAAGTTGTTTCTGAATGGATGATGTTCTCCTTTTTAGCAACAGATTTTGCAGGAGAAAACAAATTAGAGAGCGAAGAAGGCATCATTGGTTGGCATACATTTGATAAAATTGATGACTTAGCAATGGCACCAGGAGATTATCACATTATTGATTATTTAATTAAAGGGAATGGTATAATCTACGGTACATTTGTATATACCCCAGATTTTGAGTTGCTTTCATATCGATTAGATCCGAGTTAAACCTGCAAGGAGAGGATACGATGACAGAGAATAATGATATAAAAATGGTAATTATTACAGGGATGTCTGGAGCTGGAAAGACGGTAGCGTTACAAAGTTTCGAAGATTTAGGATATTTTTGTGTAGATAATTTACCACCGATGTTATTGCCGAAGTTTATTGAACTTATGGCAGATTCAAAAGGAAAAATGAATAAAGTGGCACTCGGTATTGATTTACGTGGCCGAGAGTTTTTTGAATATTTATGGGGAGCGCTTGATGATTTATCAGAACGCACATGGATTATTCCTCATATTTTATTTTTAGATGCGAAAGATAGCACACTTGTAACTCGTTATAAAGAAACGAGACGTTCACATCCACTTGCGCCAACTGGATTGCCGTTAAAGGGAATTGAAGCTGAGCGTGGTCTCTTAACTGATATGAAGGCACGAGCGAATATTGTGCTTGATACATCTGATTTGAAACCGAAAGAATTACGAGAAAAAATTGTTCACTTATTCTCAACAGAAACTGAGCAAGCATTTCGTGTAAATGTTATGTCATTTGGATTTAAGTACGGAATTCCAATTGATGCTGATTTAGTATTTGATGTTCGTTTTTTACCAAATCCATATTATATTCCACATATGAAGCCATTAACAGGACTGGATGAAGAAGTTTCGTCGTATGTGTTGAAATTTAATGAAACACATAAGTTTTTAGAGAAATTGACGGATCTTATCACTTTCATGCTGCCTCATTATAAAAGAGAAGGTAAGAGTCAACTTGTAATTGCGATTGGATGTACAGGTGGGCAACATCGTTCTGTTACGCTTACAGAGTACCTTGGGAAACATTTGAAACCAGAGTATAGCGTTCATGTATCTCATCGTGATGTGGAGAAGAGAAAGGGCCATTAAGGGATGAAAAAAGAGAGAAAACCTAAAATTGTTATCATGGGAGGTGGAACTGGACTTTCTGTTTTATTAAGGGGATTAAAACAATATCCTGTTGATATTACAGCAGTTGTAACAGTAGCCGACGATGGAGGCAGTTCAGGTAGACTACGTGATGAGCTAGAAATTCCACCTCCAGGTGATATTCGTAACGTACTTGTTGCGTTATCGGATGTAGAACCATTAGTGGAGGCTTTATTTCAGCACCGTTTTACAACTGGAGACGGACTGAAAGGGCATGCGTTAGGAAATTTATTGTTGGCAGGTATGACTTCGATTACAGGAGACTTTTACCACGCGATTACGGAAACGAGTAAAGTATTAAATGTCAGAGGACGTGTATTACCAGCAGCGAATCAAAGTGCGGTACTTCATGCAGAATTAGAAGATGGAGAAATTGTAACAGGTGAATCAAAGATTCCTCATTTCGGGAAGAAGATTAATCGTGTCTTTTTAACTCCAGAAGATGTAGAACCGTTATGTGAAACGTTGACGGAAATTAAACGAGCTGATTTGCTTGTTTTCGGTCCAGGAAGTCTGTACACAAGTATATTACCGAATTTAGTTGTTAACAAAATTGGAGACGCTGTTCTTGCTGCAAAAGCGAAGAAGGTATATGTATGTAATGTTATGACGCAAGCGGGCGAAACGAAGGGTTATACTGCGTTTGATCATGTGCAGGCGTTACATGATCATTTAGGTAAACCATTTATCGACACTGCGATTGTAAATAATCGTGATATTCCTCGTGAATTACGTAATTTATATGAGGAAGAAATGTCGGAACCAGTTGCACTGGATACAAATCGTTTTGCTGAACATAATATCGAAATCATTCAAGATCGATTAGCGAAATATGATGATCGTGTTGTAAGACATGATACATTAAAGTTAGCTTCTATTTTATATTCATTGTTATAAAAGTGCGTTGCCTCATTTGAGGTAACGCTCCTCATTCATATAGGACAAGATTTTTGTTCCAAAGTAATAGTATAAGGAGGTGTTGACTGTGTCATTTGCATCAGAAACAAAGAAAGAGTTGACCAACCTTGAAATGAAGGAATGCTGCGAGAAATCAGAATTATCGGCGTTGCTTCGAATGAACGGATCGCTTTCTTTTTCAAACCGTCGCCTATCTATCGATATTCAAACGGAAAATGCAGCAATTGCAAGAAGGATTTATACGCTTTTGAAAAAAGGATATGATGTGACGGTAGAATTACTTGTTCGTAAAAAAATGCGATTGAAGAAAAATAATGTATATATCGTGCGGCTTGTTGAGAAGTCTCGCGAAATATTAGCAGATCTTCACATTGTTCGAGATGACTTTTCGTTTATTCGAAATATATCGCAGGAATTAATCGAGAAGAAATGTTGTAAACGATCGTATTTACGCGGTGCATTTTTAGCAGGTGGTTCAGTAAATAACCCAGAAACATCATCTTATCATTTAGAGATCTTTTCGTTATATAAGGAACATAATGATTCTATATGTGAACTGATGAACGGATTTGATTTAAATAGTAAGACGTTGGAAAGAAGAAAAGGGTACATTACGTATTTGAAAGAAGCTGAAAAAATTACAGAGTTTTTAAATATTATAGGTGCTCATAATGCACTTTTAAGATTTGAAGATATTCGAATTGTTCGCGATATGCGTAATTCAGTAAATCGTTTAGTTAACTGCGAAACAGCTAATTTAAATAAAACAATTGGTGCAGCGCTAAGGCAAATTGAGAACATCCGCTATATTGATGAGACGGTTGGGCTTGATATTTTGCCAGATAAATTAAGAGAAATTGCACAGTTACGAAGAGATTATCAAGATGTAACATTGAAAGAGTTAGGTGAGATGGTATCCGGGGGGAAAATTAGTAAATCGGGTATTAATCATCGTTTGCGTAAAATCGATGAAATTGCAGAGAAATTACGCGCGGGGGAAACAGTAGCAAAAAAATAAAAGGTTAAAGGGGAAATGGAGCTGTGGTTCAAAAATTGGTTAAAGTGGCATTAAAAAACGGCTTACAAGCACGTCCGGCTGCGTTGTTTGTACAAGAGGCAAATCGCTTTCATGCGGATATCTTCATCGAGAAAGATGGAAAGACAGTGAATGCAAAGAGCATAATGGGGATTATGAGCTTAGCAATCGGAACTGGTAGCATGATTACAATCACAACAGAAGGTTCAGATGCAGAAGAGGCTTTGGAAGCATTAACTGCATATGTACAATAAAGGGTTATCGCGAATGTGCGATAGCTTTTTTTATTTTTCTGTTTGTGGGGTGCGTGGTTGGTGTGGTAACGAATGATCGGTGGGTATATAGCTGGTTCGCGCTTGTCGGAAATTGTCGGTAAGTCGATAAGTTGTGGTCGATAAAATTGAAAAATCACCGATATATTGGATTAGATACTAGGTGGGATATGTGCTACCCTTGTACATAATAAAAAAGCGCCCTGTAGTAGGGCGCTTCCGCTTTTAGATGTATCCAGCTCCAGCGGCTAGAATGGTCGGTGGCTTCGCTTCTTCCGTCGAGGTAAAAAGCACCTCTTTGTCAGAAGCTCCATCCCCCTCTCATTC
>NZ_JBIYCT010000006.1:0-344051 GCF_044907945.1 Bacillus sp. RC240
GTTCCCTCTTCAATTCACCTGAAAGTGTGATAGCACCAGCAAATAGACGAGAGATTAATGTCGGTTGGCGTAAGCTAAAACGTTTGCTACTATAGCTGATAGTAAAATTAAAATTGGACTCTTTTTAAAAATAAATTGAAACCGACTGTTATAAAAAGGTTTAAGTCCATCCAATTCTAGTCTTTTTTAAAACGTTAAATGTTATATACTGTAACTTAAAATTCATTAATATAAATTTTTAAAACGCGCTTCAATTTTATCTGGCGTCATTACCCCGCCACCAATAGGGATTATTTGATTATCCTTTTGTAAAAGTAATGAAGGATAACTATTAACACCAAGCTGTCGAACTTTATTGAATTCATTTTGGACATCTATTATTGTTTCTTGAGCGTTTAAGCGTTCTAATACTTGTTCTGGGTCCAAACCATGCTCGATTGCAATCTTACGATATGTTTCAGGATCACTCAGACTTTGGCCCTCATAATAAAACGCTTTTTGCATAGCCGAAGTGAATTCTAACAAACGGTCTGGTGCTAATGAGCGTAAAGCTGAAAAGCCAATTGCAGCATCTTTCGAATTCATTTTAAAAGTACCTTCTTCAACCAATTTTTGATATGAAGGACCGAATTCTGCACCTGTAAGTTGATTAATTCTTTTATTTCCCTCTTCTATATATGAGAATTTTTTCATTGGTAAATTATCTAAAAATAACCCTCCACATAAAACCGTTAATGGCACTTCAGTGTGGTTTTTGTAAAATCCTTTAATACTTTCTGAAAAGCCATAGCACCATCCGCAATATGCGTCCCATACGTAAATAAGGTTATCTTGTTTTGTCTCCATTTAAATCTCCTACCTTTATTTTTATTATCTAGCTCAGCTAACTTTTTGGTTTATATAAGTACATCTTTTTATACCTTGTTCTTTTTGGGATACCTTACTATATTCCCCAAAAACTAATATTTCAAAAGAAAGATTAACCAAGGTTTTTAACAAAAGATTACGTTGCACATTATTGCCCGGTATCAGAAAATACTAAAGTTGGGATTATGCATTAAATTGAATGCATTAGTAACTTTCTACACCGGGTGGCAACGTGTGGACCACCATCCTTAATTAAATATATAAATCATATTTTTATTTTAAGCAGATATTAGTTGTAACTAATCCGATTACAACCTTATGTAACCATATTAGTTACAACTATAGTAGAAGTCAATTCTTTTTTCACAAAAACAATAAATTTCTACCCTAACGCTTTTAGAATTCTATTATTAAAAACTGGCTTCTTGGTCTTAAATTTGTTAAAAAGCTTAGTAATTCCCTAAAAACATCACTAGTAAATATGGAACAACAAATTCAAGATAATTTACAAAACAAATAATATAAGTACCTCTTTCATGACTTACCGACAGAGTACCAGTTCTAGTACATAGTTTTTTTCAAAGCATTACTTTTACTATTTGGGGATTTATGCTTTTCTTAGCTTGATTGCTGTATAATGATAATAAAGTTATTGAATTTTGATTATTAAAAGCTAAGAGCCTTACTACATTCTACGTAGCAAGGCTCTTTAAAGTTGTTTCAAATTACATCCATCTGTTTATATAATACTTAAAAAATGAATAATAAAGTTGTTTACTTCTTATTGAACTAACGCATCTGTTCGTTTAAGTGTAACTCTTCACAATTACTTGATATTATATAGGTGAATAGAAAGATAAATTAAAATTTAGTTTCGTAGTTGTAAAAGGAGGTTATTTATATTATTCTCTTATAAATTTCCAAAAAGGAGGGTTTATGAAAAAAATTATTGTTTTTGTATTAACGATATTTATATTATTCTCAGGATTCGCAACACAAAGTTATGCGTTGTCAGATTCGCAATCTGCGGCAATACAAGCGTTGCTAGATGATGCCTGTCGTATATCAGGTGTGCCGGGAATGTCAATCTCAATACTTGCTGATGGTGAAGTGTTCTACTTTTCTTCTGGGTATGCAGATATTGAAAAGGGCCTGTCTGCAAGTGAAAATACACTCTATGAGTTGGCCTCGGTGAGTAAAGCTTTTACTGGTATGGGGATTTTGCTATTGGAAGAGCAAGGGCTGCTATCAATGACTGACCCTATCCAAAAATATTTACCTTGGTTTACGTTAAAGTATCAAGGTAAACCTGTTGATATGCAAAACCTTACACTAAATAACTTTCTTCACCATACCAGCGGCCTAACAAATATTAGACATCTTCAAAATATTCCACAAGGTAATACGCCTGATATGTTGCAAAAGACTGTGGAAACGCTGGTAGATGCAGAATTGGCGTTCTCTCCCGGTGAACAATATAACTATGGAACCGTTAATTATGACGTATTGGGTTTGGTTATTGAGATTGTATCACGACAAAGCTATGAAGACTTTATGAAGGAACAGGTATTTCTACCCTTAGGTCTTCACCAGACGTATGTTTATAAAGAAGATGCTCAAGCCACTGGACAGTTAGCACAGGGCTACCGTTCTTCCTTTTTTATAACAACTCCATTTAACGCTCCGGATTATGCTGGGAATAAACCTGCCGGCTATATCATTTCTAATACAAAAGATATGGCGCGTTGGATGGGCATACAGATGGGTATCGTGCAGGACATACCCGAAATATTTCACAGGGCCATCAAAAAATCACATAGAGGTGATATGTCTGTTTCGGCTGTCAATGATATGTATTATGCGGCAGGTTGGTCGGTAAACGCCGAACAAACGTTTATAGAACACACTGGGGGTAATCCAAATTTTAGTACCAAAGTAGCCATACTGCCAAATGAAAGAACAGCCATCTGCTTACTGAGCAACGGCGCAAATACCAATATAAACCTGGTACTACAAGTTAAAAATATATTAAACGGCAATCTAACTCAGTCATATGAGATAAGTGGCACACAGCTTTTGGACATCATTTTGTCGTCTACCACAATTATTCTTTGCCTATTAGCCGTTCTGTTATTTTTCTTAGGATCAAGAAAAAGGAAAACGAATGAGCAGCAGCCAATGACAAAAAAGAGAACAATCGTAACAATTATTTTCCTAATCGCTACGATTGCCCAGTGTATAATGTTTTTTGCCTTCGATTGGTCAACGATACTTATTTGGCAAACATATAGTGTTCTTACAGCTTTAATTTCGTCAACATTATTAACAGCAAGCATTACATGGTTTGTATACACTCACCGATTAGATGCCTCGGTCCGAAAATAAGTATAATATTAAGTAAATAAATCCTAATTTATCGATATTCTTAATTTAAAAAACAGAAGACACCTCGGTGTCTTCTTTAATGTCATCGACACTTCTCCTAGTTAAACCCACTTGCTATTTCTTTCACTAACCTGCCTCGTTAGTAGAAGAAGGATTTTTAAACAACTATATTATTTTTTAAATGACTTTATTGTAAATTAAACAACTTTATTATTTCTGCACAATTGCAGCGTGGGGATTTCCTTATTCAATGTATATGGATACCCTTAAAAATACAAAAGCAAAAAAAGAGAGTCGTTATTTACTCTCTTAAACGCTCTACGACTTTTGACTATTTTTTTCTTCTATTTATAAATTAAATGTTAGTTTTACAAAACATTCAAAATGTTAAACTTACAAAAGCCATTAATATCATGCGCAAATGCTGATATCAATGGCTTTTGGTATAGATATGTTGTAATCATTCTTTTAAATTATTAAAAGGCATAAGCTCAGTTTTACTTTTTACCAGTATTATGCTCTTAAATTTATCTTTCTTGTCCATCTGTTTGATTGGCTTGGAACTCCATTTTTAGCGCAATACTATCCCCTTGGAACACGTTTTGATCTGTTCCGTTGTCTTCAAATATAAACTTTATCCAAAACCAATCCATTTTCCTAGGTTTTAATCCTCCTGTTTCAGTCCACTTAGAATGAAATACTTTTTTGGAGGCAATCTCTGGGCTTTGTGATTTTAGTTCTGCAAGAGTTGTTTCGTATACAGGGCTTTTTGCAGGATCCCAATCCCAAAGAAATTGTACTTTAATATGTTTACCTAAATCTTCTGTAGTGTTATTTTGTTTTAAATCGTTTACAGTATAGTCTATTTTCATCATGATATCTTTAATATCTAATGTACCACTATTTGTTAAATTGAATTTCTTTAATATTTTGTCCCCAGGTTTTAAATTTTCTAAGTTAAGTGAAGTAGTTGGTTGCATAGCTAAATCCAATGTACCTGCAGCAAATGAATTATTTGTCACCACTTGATCGCTAAAATATGCATATGTTCCCCCACCAATTAAAGATAAACCCAGAGCAGCTGAAACCACTCCAACACCTAATTTCTTTTTCAATGACATTTTTTGTTCCTCCCATATCATTTTTATAATCTTTCTCCCTAATCAACCGAAAAGGTCCCCTTAATACAGATATACCATGAATTGTTAAAAAATTATATTAAAAGCATTAAATTCCTTATTGAGAAAATTATGTTATTATCTATCTTCTGTAAATGAAACGTCCCAAAACTAGAAAAATTGGATTTATAATGATCAAAACCTATGCCAAAAACGAATTAATATTAACTGCCCTTTATAATTAGAATTATGTATTTCTTCAGGAGTATTCTAACACTTCAAAAGGTACACTTTTTGGGAGTATAACTAAGCTACTAAAATCCCCTTTTCAAAAAGTATAAAAAATATTTCTGGTACACTTCAAAATTTACGTATACCTTTTGATTTTTTCTAAAAATGTATCATTTACATCTACTATTAAATACTACCCCAAAGTTCCGACAAAACTATCAATAACCAAGTCTCAAATTCCCCTGGAGCTGAGCAGTTAGTTTATTCTAACTGCTCTTTTTCTTTTTATCGTCACCTTTATTGCACCTCCATATGTTGTATAGAGATATCTCCTTTTAAATTGTCATTGGTGCCTCTTTCAAGTCCTAATGCACATCTTAAAAAGAGCACTTTACAAAAGTGCTCTTTTTACTTTGCAAGCCAATGAACCTATAATGAAGTGAGATTTTAACTTATGAATAATTTATGGAATCCTTTCCAATAATACGAATAGATTGGTAACAGCCAATCTGTATCCATAATGAATCTCTGATTTTCTTGAATTCTCCCTGAGGCAAGGTAGCTATTTTTTAGCTACCTTCTTGTATGAACTGCAAATATATACACATACTATTAACGGAATGCTTGAATCATTGTCATTGAAAATGTTCAGCACTTCCGCTCCTTAAGAGAACAGTCTACGCAACTGTTCTCTTTCTTATTTTATTTTTTTATAAATATAAAATCACAAGGCATAATTAACTCCTCAACGATTAATAGCATTGCAACATTCTCAACGTTTCCTCAATATTCCCTCAATATTTTTCATGGACAATAGCACACTTTCTTCTTCCCCCGAGATGCACCCCTAGTGAAAACAAATAAACAAAATTTCGTTAACCTGGTATGTAAAGGTACTTATACAAATCAATCATTAATACGTTCGCAGTATTGACCAGTCAGACATTTCAATTCACCCCAATATTCACCCTAGCATGCATTTCTCATTGTAAATAAAAAAAACGGCGAATCCTCCATGTAAGAGAATCCGCCATCACAAGTAACTAATTATTTCATATCTATTTTTTCTTTTGCTTTCGTTGGGAGCTCGTCTCTCTTCACTTCCTCCCCAAACTGTTGCACCTTTTTCCGTATACACGTAGGAGTGCTTCTTTACGAAGATTCAAATTGTACCGCTTGTATCATTTCACTGTTTACAAAATACAGTTAGGATCAAAATGCTTCCACTTGAACAACTTTTTTGTTTCCATACCAATTACAAGCCTTTGTAGAGTAGCAGTATCGGTATGTCCAAGTTTAATAATTTTTTTGTACCAGAACATTCGGTTCAACTGTTCTCATCACTACCATATCTTTATCAGTGATTATCTTCATCGTTTAATCTTAAATTATACTTTTTTCATAATATATGCAGAAGAAATATAACCTACTAGTTTTTGATCTGCAGTTTTAACTGGATACCATACAAACTGATTGCTACTATCTACAGATTCATCATATGCAGCGTTTCCTTGAATAATCAAGTTCGTATTTTTACTTAACGGTTTCCCACTTGAAGCGGAAGTAGGTTTAGATCTTAAATTTACTCCATCTCTTGTTACAAGTACTTGATCACCTGTTTTTAGGTGATAGATAGAAGAATATGGATTTGTTAGTATGTACTCCTTCTTTTTAAATACAATATTTTTACTCGTGTTAGGATCATATTCGAAATCAGCTGTACTGAAAGGAAACTGCCCCAATTTTGTATCATTTAAAAAACTGTATTGTTCTAGAATAGAAAACACTTTTTCTTGGTAAGCATTTAAATTTTTTTGACCGGTAGCTTTATACAAAGGACTGTTTGCAGGCTTTGTTCCATTATAAGCCATAACAGAGAAGTACCAGTTTTCGATTACTTCTGGTCCAGCAGCCTTTACCTTAGGAAGATCTGTTCGCTGATACATACTACGAAGAACTTTAACACCTGCTTCAATATTATAATTAATATCATATTTTAACTTTTGTTGATCGAACTGAGGTTGATTGGTAATTTGCATAATCCCAATTCCACCATCTTGCGCTATGATTGGCTGGCCGTTTCCATCAAATTGTTTCCATCCACTTTCTTGTGTAGCTACTGCTTTTACAACCTCAGGAGGAACATTTTCTTTTAATGCTGCGTTCGTTAGTAGGCAATTTATGTGCTGACGAGAGGGATTTTGGTTCGGCTTAATTTCACCATATGGCTCACACGTAGATGCAGCAGAGACATCTTCATAGGACCAACAAAATATCATGAAGCAAGCCAATATCCCTATTCTTAGTAATTGTACTTTCATTCTAGTATTCTCCAATCTATTTAATAATTTATAGTTATACACATTTTATCATAATATATTTCTAATATTCTATATTTTAAGAACCCATAGGGTCAATTACGAGAGTGGTAATGGGACACCACGGTCTTGCACGTCAGCGATAGCAGAAATGGACTTCGCCTTTGGTAGCAAGAATCCTACTAACGTTAGTCAACTTGCCTATTTAGGGATAGGAGTTTCACTTTAAATAATGCGTTCTGAGACACTACTCTTCTTCTAAAATAGCGTAATAATATTCATCCCACCATTCATTCCCATGTGGTATACACTTTCTGAAATAGCCTTCTCTTCTCATTCCAATCTTCTCCATCACTCGGTATGATGGGATATTTTGTGGCTGACATGTAGCTATTATCCTATGTAATTTCATTTCCTTAAAGCCATATTTTAATGTAGCTTGTGCTGCTTCAGAAGCATATCCTTTATTGAAGTATTTTGAATTGAACACCCAACCAATCTCATAAGTATGCTCACCAAAATATTTATGAAAAACTATATGACCAATTAGGATATCTTCATCTATTAATACCACAGGAAAGTTCTTAGCGTTCTTACCAATGTTTTCATTCACAAAGTTCCTTGTATCTTCTTCAGTAAAAACCCCTTCAGGTATGTATTCCATAACATTGATATCTGATGTATACTCATGGACAGCTTGCCAATCTTTAAACTCAAATTTCCGTATTACTAACCTTTCTGCTTTTACAAACATGTACTTTTTCCCCCTCAAAAAATTGTAATTATATTTTAAATCCACATATAACCCTTAAAACAAAAAGAACCTGTAGGAATCTCTACAAGTTCTTTTTAGTTTAAGATGAATATACGGGGCAAACAAACTATCTTACAGATTCATCATAGAAACTACAGGGGTAATGCTTTGACAAATACATTATATAACAAATATTAACATCCATAGATTTTAATTTCGAAAATTATGTGAATTAAGAAAAAACTAGTTTTTTTCTTAGATATTCTTATTAAAAGCTGACGGTATCATTATATTTAATTCCACAACTTATTTAGAAGAGCTATGTACATTTCGAAGAAGTTCTTCAATAAGTTTTGTTTTTTCATTTACCTTTGTGGCATATGTGAAATCACCATAACAATATGGATACCTAAAATTATTTTTATTTCCACCACAAGTATACATCGCTGGATTTTGATCAACTTTCATCTTAGAAAACTTTTTGGCCGAATCCTCCGAGTGTTGTTTAACTTCTTGACTAGCAATAAAATCAATATACCCTGGCCCCATATTATAGCTTTGAATAATTGTATCCATGCTAACATCCTTGTCCGTTCCATATTTGTACATTTTAGCAAAGTGCTTTACCCCTTGTTCAATGCTCAAGCTTGTCTCTTGAATTTCATTTGGCTTTAATCCAAGTGATTCAGAAGACTGCATAGGATCGTTTCCCTCACCTCTACTCTCTTGATACATAATTCCTAATAAAACTGCTGTTTTTTCTCCTAAATTATATTTTTCTAATTCTTTTTTCAAGGTAGACTCATATTGCAATACACGTTTTTCTGTGGCTAGCGCTTTATTTTGTTGAATATTGGTTTTATGATTAAAATATAGCATTCCAAGTATTGTTCCTAAACCTAAAATACTAATAAGGAACACTTTTATAATTTGGTTTTTACTTATATCCTTCATATATTACTCCTCGTATAAGAAATTCAATTTCCCAAAGATAATTGGTTATTTACAAACTATGTAATGAACATCTATCTCCCACACTTTTTTAGAATCAAACATCAATACTTTAAGGTTTTAAGTTTAATATAAAAATTTAAAGATAAGGTAAAGATAAGATAAAGATAAGATAAAGGGCATTTTTTAGCGTACTTTAGAAGATATTGGTACAAAGTGATATGTGGGACAACTTGTTGATATGAATGGATTTAGTGATAATTGAGAGGTTATCGTACAAGTTATTAATTTTGGAGATATCATTCCAGAAGATTTACCCTATCTTTTCAATATGCTTTATATAAAAAACTAAAACATAACATATAATAAAAAACGGCGAACCCTCTACGTAGGAGAATCCACCATCACAAATAACTGATTATTTCACACCTAGTTTTTCTTTTGCTTTCTTAGGGAGCTCGTCTTCCTGCACTTCCTCCCAAGCTGTTACACCTTTTTTCTCTGAGTGATATACACGTAGGAATGCTTCTTTACGAAGATTCTTTTGTGCCATAAATTCTAACTCTTTTTCTTTACCTTCCTTATCAAAACCCGATAATGTATATTCATACTCCTTTCCCATCACTTTACCATCCATAGATTTTGAAACTCCCTCTTTTCCATCCATTGTAATTTGAACGTAATATTCATCTTTACCCATACGATTGATATCACATCCAACTAGTAAACTTGCAAATACAACTAAAAGGCTTAAAAGTGCCATATATTTTTTCATATTGTTCACCTCATTGATTTCTATGATACTGTAATCTTAATCTGTGTTCGTTTGAAGAGAAATTCAAAAACATTACGTCAACATTACATTTTCGAAAGATAACAAAATTACCTATATCAATGTTTATAAATGAGATATTCGCTTAACCATTAAAAATTATTTAAACAATTACTTTTTTTATTTTTTTTACTATTTCATAACTTGCTTCAAATTCACTCTTCGCATTTATTGCCTTTTAACAATCATCACACATGACTTAATACTTTATTGAAAGAAAAAAAGCTCTGCACTATGCAGGCTTTCTTTATGATTTCACTACTAAATTATTCATAAAACTCTCTATAGAATTCGCCTGGAATATACGGAAATAAGGAGATTGAACGTCGTAATATTTGTCGGTAATGATAAGAATTGAAGGAAAGAATTTAGAAGTTTTCGGTTGCCAATATTCATTATGCCATTCTTGACTATGGAAGTATAACTCATATCTGTTTATCTTATCTTGCATTATCTTTTTACTGTACACTGACTTTTGAACTTCAATAAAGAATGGCGACCTACGCCATATAGTAAAAGCATCCGGCTCCATATATTCCTTCCCATACTTTGGTTCCACTTTGAATAACTTAGGATTTTCATACTGAACAAGTTGTTTGTATACGTCCACAATACCAAGAAAATGAGGGATTTTTTGACTCGTCTTTCTGATAGAACTAGGTTGCGGAAAATAAATGTATGGGTGTTGCAATACGTTAGCATCAACATGACCGTCTCTTCTTAATCGTTTCATAACCGTATTACAGCAGGTTATCGCATTCTTTAAGCCTGGAAAATGCAAGTCAATAATATCGTCTCGGGACATGCATCTAAATTGCTTCAAATCATTCAGAATTCCTTTATCTCTACTCTTCATCATCTAACACCCCAAATAACGGAATTTCTTCTTGCGATGAATTCTTGAGTATCTTCTCCTCTTTAGACATGCGATATGGTTCAACAATTTTTTTCGCCTTACTTAATTCTAAATAAGGAGCTTGCACTTTCTTTAATCCATTTCGTTTAAAAATCATTTGGCCAGATTGCTCTAGATGCTCTGAACCAGGAGTACCCATGATATTACTATTAATTACACTATCACATTTAAAGCCCATTCTTACAGTCATATTAAGTTTTAACTTACCATCTAACACCTTGGCATCTGGCCTCTGCATACTAAGCAAAAGAAAAACTCCAAGTGATCGCCCGACTGCTGAAATCTTTTCAATCGTAGACATACACTCTTTTTCATCTTTAAGCATAGCCACTTCATCAATAGCAAGTAGGATATATGGCTTTTGATGATTTGGATTTAATTTGTTGTACGCATCAATATGATCAACTTCATATTCTTCCATAAGTTTTCTTCGTTCCCTGATTTCCTTCCATAACTTTTGAAGCATTATTTTCATTTCGATTTCTTCCATACAAACTTCTTTTACATGCTTCACTCTACGCAAAAAATGAAATTCAGAGTTTTTTAAGTCACCAAGGTACAAATGTAACTTTTCAGGAGACATATATTGAATAAGTGTGGATAATACAACACGTACCATACTACTTTTCCCGCTTCCCGTTTCTCCTGCAATTAATAAGTGCGGTGAATTGGAATCAATCATATCGTACGCTATCATTTTTCCGAATTGGTCCCTGCCGACCACAACAGGTAAACGGTAATCTTTTAATAGTGGCTTCCATTCTTTATAACAATAATTGTATGATTTTAGTCCAGCATTTGAACGAAATACATGTAGGACAAATTTTTTCACATTACCTTCAATCGTAATATTTCGTCCTAATATTTGTTGGAAACAAAACCACTTCTTTTCAATCTTCTGTGGATCTAATCCGTTTGGTATGGTAAATACATATCTCACGCTTTCTTTTGAAGAAGAAATATTATGTACCTTTGGATAAATAGGCACTTTTCCCCCGCGTGTTTGATGTTCCGTATATAAACCTGCTTTTCCAAACACCTCCATAAGCTGATTCCTTAACCTTTTCGTACGAAGCCACTCCTTTATCATCCCCATTACTCCCTTCCCTCCTTAAAACATGATTACAATACGAACAAATACATATCCAATCAAGCAAACTCCACCAATTCGCGTTCCGTGATAAATACCTTCACTTACAAATTTAGCTGCTGATATATAGTCATGTCGCACCAAGTATTTTTCTAACATGACTGCTCCGATTAAAATCGTTCCCATAACTCCTAATGCAATGTAAGTATGTAATACCTGATCCGACATATGAAGGAATGCGAAAGGACTTAATGAATTGTATTTACGTATTTTTTTTTCTTTATCTTTGTATGACCGATCCATACACTCGCGAAAGGGAATTGTTTCTTTACTAGCACACATTTAAATGCCCTCCTCTATAAACAGAATGAAATTACTAGATGAAATATAGGGTTTCTACACTTATTACCTTGATAACGTTACTTTGATAGGTAACATGATAAGTACTTTGATAGTACAAAGGCTAGCTGGTGTGGTAGCTACTTTGATAG
This sequence comes from Bacillus sp. RC240, assembly GCF_044907945.1. Classification (NCBI taxonomy): domain Bacteria; kingdom Bacillati; phylum Bacillota; class Bacilli; order Caryophanales; family Bacillaceae; genus Bacillus; species Bacillus sp. RC240. The sequence continues at coordinate 11,954 of NZ_JBIYCT010000006.1, forward strand.
CGACCTTGATACATCATATTGTGGATAGCTTGTACATTATTAACACTTTTGTTTAAAAAAAATGAGCTTTGGCAAAAATAATATTAAACAAGTATAAAAGAATGGGAGTGTAAAAGGTGTTCGGATTAGGAAAACCTTTATCAAAGTTCGGAAAATTTCTTAAGAAGAATGAAATTACTCAAACGGAATTAAAAGAATGGAGCGGAGTAAACCAGAATACAATTAGTCGCATTTCACGATCTAATGGGAATAGGCCATCATTAGGTAATGGCCAAAAGATAATTAGATCTTTGAAAAGAAAAGGCTACCATGTAGACTTTGAAGATTTTTGGATGTAAGAATCAGCCACAATTTATTGAGCTGATTCTTTTTTTGCATGCATCCCTATCTTATTTTAGTTCTTTGTATTTTCCTGGTTCTTCTGAGTCTTGTCCCACTTCAATTTTGCCAGTATGGGGATTTTTCCAATGCAAATACGTGTACCATCTATCTGGTTCATCTTTAAATATTTATTTATATCCAGCAATTTCCACTTTTGACTATAATGATGAGATAGACACACTAATATATTTTTATTTTTTTACAAAAACCCCTTCATAAAAGAACGTACATTCGTGTATAATAAGAACGGATGTTCTTATTATTAAGGAGGCGTAAAGGTGTATGACTACTCAATTTTGCCAAATCGAATTGTTTTATGTGTAGATCTTCGTAGCTTTTATGCAAGCGTGTCCTGTATCAAGATGGGCTTAGACCCACTGCATACCAAATTAGCTGTAGTAGGAGACGTAAACAGGAGTGGTTCCATTGTTTTAGCTGCAACACCACCACTAAAGGCATTAGGTGTTAAGAAAATGGCAAGGTTGTACGGAATACCACAACGCAAAGACATTCTTGTGGTAAACCCAATCATGGGCACTTATATAAAATGCTCAAATTACATAACAAAATTAGCTTTACAATACGTTCCGATTGAGGATTTCCACCAATACAGCATCGATGAATTCTTTATGGATATTACAAATAGTATCCATCTGTTTGCGAATGAGCCATATGAATTCGCGTTGAAATTCAAACGTGAAATATATGAAAAAACAAGAATTGAATGCACGATTGGGATTGGGCCTAATCCTTTAATGAGTAAGATTGCTTTAGATGTGGAAGCGAAGAAGACAAAAGACTGCATCGCATATTGGAAGTACGAAGATATACCCATAAAATTATGGCCGATACGACCACTTAGTAAGTTTTGGGGGATTTCGAGTAAAACAGAAGTAAAGTTAAATCGAAAAGGAATATATTCAATCGGAGATTTAGCGCAATACCCGCTCAAATACTTAAAACAAAGTTTTGGGGTTATTGGCGAAGAATTACACTTACATAGCAACGGCATTGATTTTAGCCGCATTGCAGAAAAATACATACCAGCAACAACTTCAATTGGTAAAAGCCAAATACTCATGCGTGATTACACAATAGAAGAATTTCCGATTATCCTTCTGGAACATATCGAGGAAGTTTGTTATCGGATGAGAAGACAAAACAAACTAGCTCAAATAATCCATTTTTCCATTGGTTACAGTAAAAATTACGCTGGTGGTTTCAGAAAAACTCACACTATGAACCGACCAACTAATTTAACAATGGATATCTATCATATTTGTACATATTTTTTACATAAGTTTTATACCGGGGAACCAATTAGATCTATCAATGTTTCTTTAACCAACTTAATCAATGAAGGTGAAGAACAAATATCTCTTTTTGACAATGTAATACAACGAGAAAAAGAAATGAAATTAACGAAGGTAATGGATGAAATACGCACTAAGTTTGGTAAGAACAGCATATTAAGAGGAATTTCTTATACAAATAGTGCTACAGCAAGATACAGAAACACATTGTTAGGAGGACACAAATCATGAACAACGCTAATATGCCAAAGGGAAGAGGAATGGTGAAATGGACGCCATTTGCTGCAATAACAGAACAATTTGATGGTATACGTGAGATTATTAAGGAAAAGAATAAAGTAGCACGTCCAATCTTAACTTCTGAAGAAAAAGAACTTATCGAGAACATGTTATTATGCTCATTACTATCTGAAGAAGAGGTGTTGATTACATATTACGAAGATGGCTATTTGCTTACTAACTATATGACCGTAACTGATATTGATCCATTGAATTGTTCTATACTATGTACAGATGCTTTTTATAACAGAATTAATCTTAAATTCATGGATATTATTGATGTAAAATAAAAGAATTCCATGCTAAGTATAAATGTTAAATGTGATGATTGCGCTCCCCCCTTGAAATAAATGAATTCGAAGCTAAGGATATGAAACTATATTTTAAAGATATAATAAATGAAACTTGAGTCAAAAATATCTTATAGTAAAAGAGACTCCATTATAGAGTCTCTTTTGCTAGTATACTCATATGGAAGTATCTACTTTAAAATGAAAATAAAGTTGTTTAATTTTTGATAAAAAATATTTCACCAAACGAAAAAATAACAATAAAGTCGTTGAAAATCTAAGTTTTATTTCAAACCCACAGAAAGAACATTATCAGAGCGGTTTTGATATAGATGTAAAACTACTATATTTCCAAAGAACGTGTATAAATTGTGACAAACAAAAGATATAGTGTTAATAGCAATAATATTAATACACAAATAAAATACACGATAGAAATACGCTTTCTATTCTCTTTCCAATTACGTATGCTGGAAATTATAAAACTTACTATCACCATGCAACAAATTCCTACCAAAAACACCAATACATACTCGTGAATAATAACACCACAAATTAAAAATACAACTGCTAATATTGCTAATAGTGAATGTATTACACGCAAAAATAACCTCTCCTTATCTCATTGGAAACTCCGCTAATATATTATTATTTAGCAAACAGATGGTTTCCAATTTGTGCAACGGTTTGACGTGTTGTAATCCATTTGTCAGTCGATGTTTGAGGATTATAGAAATAAAGCCAATCAGAATTTGTTCCTTTTGAAGTGAGAGCCTCTTCTACTGCCATTCTTGCTTCCTGTGTAGCAGGCTGATTAATTCTACCGTCTGTAACAGGAGTAAATGCATAACCATTTTTAATGGGTTCATAAATTACGTCTGTAATTGTATTTGGAAAACCATTTGCGTTAGCACGATTTAATACTACCTTTGCAACTGCAACCTTTCCTTCATACGGTTCTCCTCCTGCTTCTGCATTCACTAATCGAGCCATTAAATCAACTTCTTGTAATGGAATACCAGTATCAATCTTTAAGTGCTGACCGACAAAAATTTGATTTCCGTCTACGTTATTGTTTTGTTTAATAAACTGTATTGAAACCTTATATTGTTGTGAAATAGAACTTAATGTATCCCCGCTTTTCACTTGGTAAATTGCTTGATATGTATTAGTTGAATCTGTTGAATTATTTTTTTGAACATATTCGTTTGTAGTTGATGAACTTGGAATGGTTACGTTTTCTCCAATATTAATTTGATCATTAGCTTTGCTATTAGCTTGTTTAATTAATTGTACGGACACTCCATATTGTTTACTTATTGCTTCTAGAGTATCATTCTTTTGAACCGTATAATCTGTTGAAGCCGCAGCTCCTACTGGATTTGATACTATTGTAATCATTGCAGCAGATAATGGTAGCCAGGTTTTCACCTTACATAACTTCATTCAAAAAAGCCTCCTAAAAATTATTAAGTACTCTTAATATGTTTAAGTTAAAAACAAATCAAGCTATTTATAGCGTAACAAAACATTGAATTCAAGTCATTGAATTTGTATTTCTATATAATAATTGAGTTGCCTATGATATTGAAATTGAAATTGAAATTGAATTATTATAGTTATGTTTCAAAAGAATCGGACAATCTAATTTTCAAACTAAATATGGTGAAAGTAGAGGCTTACTTCAATTGCTTAATAGTTTCTTTCCTAAGAACTGTTTCTATATGCTATACTGACTCCTAATTACTTGTAGAAGGAATGATAAAAATAAAGGTTTTGTTATCCATTATTTTGTTTAGTTCTCCTTCAATTAAGTATCTTTCTTTACATTATATTGACTGTCAATCATTATATTTGAGATAATAAATATAATGATATAAATAATGCCATGGAGGTTTACAACATGAAAAACATAATGGAACTCCTCAACAATCCATATATTAAATATCCATTAATTGTGATTTCAGCTATAGCTATAATAAAAACAGGTTATGATTTAGGTTCCTTTATTACAAAGTTAAAATATTTTTAAATCGTAAAAAGGCAATTGACTTTTTTAACAAAAGATCAATTGCCTTAAATGATATAGAAAAAGCACTGCTGAAACCTTCAGCAATGCTTTCCCATTAACCGTACTATGATAATGAACGTCTAATTTTTTCTACTCATGAGTTCTGTATACTCACATATATTTATTTTAGATTTAAGATACGTTCTATTTCCTTCACACTCAACTTACTTGCTTTTGCAATAGTTTCAAGCGGTACACCAATTTCATACATCCCTCGAATCATCTGCATCTTACCTTGCTCAATTCCTTTTTCCATGCCCTCTTGTTCTGCATGCGCTAACTTAGCTTGTTCATCTAGAAGTAATTTCTCTCGAGCTTCATATGCTGTTCGGAAAGAAGAATCATGGCTCATATTTTCCCATTTATTTATTGCCTTTTGTAAAATTGGATCTTGATTCATCGCAATCTCCTCCAATGTTTGAGTTAAATGTTCATCTTCATGTGCTGGTAATAATAACATCCAACGAACAAATGTATTTTCCCATGGATTCACTTTTTCTTCACGCCATTGTTTTACCAATTTCGGTATCTCTACAAAATGGATTTCAATGTCGTCACTTAAGAGTTGCTGCATTTTAATATTCCATAATTGTCCGATGGTATGAAATGCATCATCCTGAGAAAATAAAATAAAATCTAGTAAGTTAATGGTAATAGTTTTCCGAAGTGAACGATATGGCATTCCTTCTTGCATTTGGGATGTATAAAGTTTACTCCAGTAATATAAAGATCGCTTTACCATATCATGTGTATTTCGAAGCTGAATTTCAATATTTACTTGCGTTCCATTATCTAGCGTTGCTAATAAGTCTAAAATCGATAACTTATCATCTTCATAAGATTTATGGAGATGTGGATCATCTAATTGTAGCGAAGTAATAGGTGCATCTAAAGATTCCTCTAAAATTGCATTTAGGAAACCCGTTAAAATTTCCTCATTTCCTTTTGTTCCAAATAACTGTTTAAAAGCAAAATCAATGCGTAAATTTACTAATTTAGTGGACATGGATTTCCTCTCCCTGTCTATATCATCTCTTATTACTATTGTACATAAAAATAGGTAGCACATGCAAACAGGCTCTTATGTTATCAGCTTGCCTAAGCCCATAAAAACTTGTAATTCCGACAAAAAACGATTGCAAATAACATCGTTTTACGCCACAACCTTTATTATTCGTCTATTCCTTGATCACATTATTATCAAACTAAAACCTACTTTGCTAAGTGGCGGGTAGTTCACAGCTCCAATAATTCCTTTATTTTTCTGCTAACGTAATGAAACTAGATATACCGCAAACAAAAGTTGAGTTATGAATATCGATTCATTGCTAAAGCAACAAAGAGCCGCTTCAGCATATTTACCTGAAGCAGCTCTTGTTATCTCAAAAATGGTAATGGTGCTTGCTGAATCCCGTTTTGAGTTGAAATATAAAAAGATTTTGCGAATCCCTCACTGTGAATACATTCGTCTATTACGAGCATGATAGGAATTTTACGTAAGTCTAACATTAGCTCCTTTCTAACATGTTCTGCTAAAGCGAGATTAGATATAGATAAAATAAAAATACCTGGTAAACTCTTCGTATTTTCGAAGTTCAATAAATTATTTGGTCCATTTTGAATTTGATCTTCCCAAATTTTCAATCGCGATTTTAAATGTTGTGCATATCGTTGGCCTTGTTGTACTCTTTCAAATATAAAGTTTTGATTTCCGATTGGAGTTTTAATTTCTCCGACAGCAATTGGATTATACCCAGTACCAGTACCTTGTAGCTTCGGATACCAGCACCAGTTTTTTAATAATTGTTGGCCTACTGCAAACTCATATTTTATTTGATTCATAGTGACAAATCTTTGTACGCCTGCCACCCCAAGTTTTAACCACTGTTCTGGCTTTAAAGAATAGCTTGTATTACGCTTATGATAAGCCCACATCATCATATGACCGGCAGTATTTAAAGTGATTGGAGCAGAGGTTTTGGGCTGATCCGGAAATAGCCCCGATTTTATCTCCCATCGACTAATAAATCCATACAGTACCAGCTTTTTCAGCGATTCTGAAACCTGTGACCTACTAATTTTAGATTCCACAAAATTTTTAATTTGAGCTTCAGTAATCGCTAATGAATCCCAAATAAGCTTTAGTATTAAATTGTCTTTTTCATTTATAAAACCTGAATTAATTCTGTCATATATACTACGTAAATCTGTGAGTGGTTTAAATTTATCTGGAAGAATTGGTCCCCCCTGTAAAGAGGGGTCATCCCAAAGTGATAACGATTCGTCCCTATTAAGCCAATATTGAACCGCCTTTCCATTCTCTTGTACGGAAACCTGCGGCGCACTCATTAGTTATATAAAAACGCCGTTGGATCGTTAACTTTTTTGCGTCCAAATGGAAACTTAAAGATAACCCCCGACCCTCTCTCTTTTTCCACATCCACACTTACAATTCTCATACTTACTACGTCATCCAATACTGGCTGTTCGATTGTTTTAGGGACAATTCCTTTAATTGTGCAGCCTTGGTCCAATTCAACAAAAACTCCAAAACGCGGGTCAACATTTACAACCCTTCCTACAATTGTATCCCCTTCAGCTAATTCAGATAATAACTGATAAGGATTTTCCACGGCTGCTTTTCTAGAAACGTGGATTAGTCGCTGTTCTGGATTAAATTGTAGAACCTTAACTGGGATATGTTCACCAATTGGTGCATAGCGATCCACAGCGTTTTTATACACTCTTCCATAGTTTAGTTCATGTAATTTCATGAAGCATTCCGCACCATTAATACGTAAGAATATAGTTGGAACCTGAGCATTCATGTTATATCCAGTTACCTCAGCTTCGTAAGTAGGTTCCTGAAGTCTTTCATCTTGCTCCAATTCTATTAACTCACGAATTAAAGCATCTGCAGATCTCCTACTTGCTTCTTTTACTGAAACCTGAACTTTATTTACATCCAATTCATCAGACATTTGGGTAATTACTACATTAAAAATATTACCTGTGAATTGAGTAATACTTCTAAAAGAGTAATCAGAGAAGTCCTCTTTTTTACAAACACCTATAATCTTACCGTTTTCAAGGGCAAACTCAGCATATTCAGTATCTGGATCGTCTTTATCGTGTCTTTTAACCGTTCTCAATACCGCTTGAATTGGCTCTTTATATCTACGTAGTGCCTGTAGTTTTTCATAAGTCTTTGAATCCATAAAAATATCTCCTCTCCCTCATTCAATATTTAAAAATCCCAAAATAATACTTCTACTAGAATTATTGTTACTTTTAACTGAGAAACTAAGTTTTTTAGAAATATTCTCTAAAATTTTTAATTCTCTTTATTCTAGACCTGCCCCTTACCTTATTTATAAGAATTAATGCTAAAATAGCTATATATCTAATCATTTAAACACTGTCTACTTGAGAAGGATCACTTCACCTTTCACTCCATTATTTTTTCTTGCCCATCGACTTAAATGATCGTTTAATAACATCAAAAAAACTTAGAGAACGAACCATGTGATTTGGTTCTACATATTCTCGTATGATTCGAAGAACTTTTTTGGGGTCCTTAGAAGAAAAGCTGAAGGTCCCGTTTCTCTTCGTTTTAATCGCATAACGCGGAATCCATTTTCCCTTAAACATCACAGAGGCTATAACGTGATCTACTTCTTCCCATGGAATTTGAATAAATTTACGCGAGTCACGAGAGTTATAAAATTCAAATCCTTTATCACCAATCATAATTTCCCCATAATCCGCAAGTCCCATAAAAGAAGTGGCATCTATTACTAAATCTACCTTTGTATTAATTGACTGAATCATCAAATCCACTCCATTTCTTTTATCTTATTTATTAATTGCTTCTTTCAGCAATTAATTCAACATAAAAAGTGGCTGAATCAATACCCTCCAGCCACTTTTGTATGCAAACAATCATATATTTGCAGGCTGCAAAGGTCTCCTACAAACTACATCTCAATAATTCCTCAATAGTAAACATTGAGAATTTAGAGCATCAACACTTTCATTATAGAAGTCCAATTACATGACCAACTACCCCAACTATAAATAAAGAAAGAATAATTACAATTGGGCTAACTTTTTTCTTAAGCAACCACATACATAAGAATGTTAGAAGTAATGCAGCTAAACCAGGAATTAATTGATCTAAGTTATTTTGTAAGGTAGTTACTTTCATAGGTGAAAGTGCCATTCCTGAGTTTACTTGTTCAAAAGCTTTACGTATTCCTTCCCCGTTTAAAGGAAGCTTATCCCATTCAATATATGCACCTTTATCTAATTGAACTTTAGATATAACCGGCTGAAATTTAATCGATACCCATCGTTGTACTAAGGCAGCAAGTACGAACATCCCAAGAATTGATGCACCTTTTGTAACGTCTTGTAATAATCCACCTGAAAGGTCATCAGTGATTTTAGAGCCTGATTTATAACCAAATTCTTGTGTATACCACATAAAGCCCCAACGAATCAAGTTCCAAAATAAGAAGAAAATGATTGGTCCAAGAATATTTCCAGTCATCGCTAATGATGCACCTAAAGCACCTAACATCGGACGTAAAGTAAACCAGAATACTGGATCGCCAACACCTGCTAAAGGACCCATCATCCCAACTTTAACACCTTGAATTGCCACGTCATTAATTTCTGCACCGTTGGCACGTTCTTCTTCGAGTGCTAATGTAACTCCTAGAATCGGTGAAGCAATGTAAGGATGTGTATTAAAGAATTCTAAATGACGTTTTAACGCTGCTGTACGATCTTCTTTTGATTTATATAATTTTTTAATTGCGGGAATCATAGAGAATGCCCAACCACCATTTTGCATACGCTCATAGTTCCAGGAGCCTTGTATAAACGTAGAACGCCATGCAACGGCTAAGCGATCTTTTTTTGTTAATTGAATTTTTTCTTCCATTTCTCTTCTCCTCCTCCTACTAGATTAATAATCGTTTAATATATCGCCAAGTGGGTCACCAGAGTTACCTCCGCCCCCGTTGGAAGAACCACCCATTTTAGAAAGTTTTAAGTAAATAAGAGCTAAAGCTACACCCAAGGCACCAAGTGCAATAAGTGTTAATTGAGAAATTGCGGCAATTACAAAACCAATAATGAAGAATGGCCATACTTCTTTTGTTGCCATCATATTAATAACTAATGCGTAACCAACAGCAACAACCATTCCACCACCAATTGCCATACCATCAGTTAACCATGCAGGCATTGATTCCAAGAATGATTGAACGCTTTCTGCAGGGATAAACAAAAGTGCTCCTGCCGGAATCACAATTCGGATACCTTGTAAACAAACTGCCATGATGTGTAGTATTTCAATTTTTCTCATGTTTCCTTCTTCAGCTGCCGCATCCATCATGTGCACGATAGGAACTGCAATTGTACGAACAAGCATTGTTAAGAAAAGACCTGCTACTGCAAGCGGAATCGCCACTGCAATCGCTGATGCAACTCCCTTAACACCTTGACCACCTAATACTAAAATAATTGCCGATGCAACTGATGCTAACGCAGCATCTGGCGCTACAGCTGCCCCAATATTCGCCCACCCAAGTGCAAGCATTTGAAGTGTTCCACCTAGAACAATTCCAGCCTCTAGGTTCCCTGTTACTAATCCGATTAGTGTACATGCTACTAGTGGCTGATGAAATTGAAATTCATCTAGTATTCCCTCTATACCAGCTAGGAAAGCAACTAACAATACTAGAACTATTGATATAATAGACATAATAGCCTCCACTTTGTTTGACTTTTTATATCACTAAGCTAATTCAGTTTTCGCTTTTCTCAGAATGTCATCTATGTTTTCCCGAGAATCATTTGGTACTTTACGTACATCAAATTGAATGCCTTTTTCTTTCATTTTATCGAAAGCTTCAACATCTTCACGTCCCATAGAAAGTACTTTATTAACAACAACTTTACCGGTTGTATGGGCCATAGAACCAACATTAACCTCTTTAATATCCACCCCTCCTTCAATAATTTTTAGAACATCTTGTGGATTTTCAAATAGTAATAATGCTTTTGTATTACCAAAACGTGTATCTTTTGCAACTTCAATCATTTTGCTGATAGGAATAACGTTTGCCTTAACCCCTGGAGGTGCAGCTTGTTCAATCAATTTCTTACGAAGATCGTCTTTAGAAACTGCATCTGAAACTACAATAATACGATTTGGTTGTGTAGACTTTGTCCATGCAGTCGCTACCTGTCCATGTAATAAACGAGAATCTATACGAGCTAAAACGAATTTAATTTTCCCGTCACCAACTACTGTTCCTGGAGCAAGTACACCTTTTGATTGTTTAGCTCCAGCAATTGCTACAACTGTTTCGTCTTTAGGCTCTAGTGCTTCGGGTTTAATTCTTACCCCTTCTTTTGCCGTTTTAACGATATGTGCTGCGATTTCTTGAGCAGACGTCATTGAAAAACGAGATGCATACGCTTCAATCACCATTGGTAAATTCATACCAGCAACGATTGCCCAATTGTCTTTATGCTCTTCATACATGCCGTTCGCTTGATTGAATGGAGTACCGCCCCATAGATCAACTAAGAATAATACTTCATCTTGATTATCAAAAGATGCAACCGCAGCTTCCATTTTTGTTCTTAGGTCGGACGGACCTTCGCCTGGCATTAAGGTAACAGCCTTAACGTTTTCTTGTTCTCCAAAAATCATTGCGCCAGATTGTAAGATACCTTCAGCAAATTCGCCATGACTTGCTAGGATAATCCCTACCATATTAATACCTCCTAAATATTCCCTCCTATTTTTTCTGAATAGACACAACTGTTTCGTCTTTTTTCGTCAGTCTTTGTCTATTGAAAAGGTAACTTTTTCTTCCCTGAGAAAACCACCTCCTTTATTTCTAGTAATACTCTCGGAATTCATCATTCTGTATCGGTCCTGTCCTAATAGCCAAGATTTATCATTTATTCACCCCCAGAACAAAACTGGTTCTTGAGACTTTTAAAGCGGTTTCAAAACCGGCGAGGAGGCATTGTTGTTGCCTATCTCTTCGAAAATTGAGTGATTGCTGTGAAACCTGTTTCTCATTCTCATCAGGACTACTTGACCTTCTCCTGACAGACCGCCTGTTTTATTCTGTTCCTCTATGAGATTACGATATACAGCGAGGCGGCGGATGGTGTACTATCGCCACTAGCCCCCCCTAACAGTACTGCGCCAGATTAAATGATTGATGAAAGCTTAGTCATAAAACTCATTTTGTTGTTCCATATGTCACTTGTGATTTTATTCACAAATAGAAGTAGCAAATAAGGCGCTTTTATACAATGCCAGATTAACTAATCATTGACTTAAAACCTATAAAGTCAATAAAGGGTCTGCTAAGTAATAAAATTCACTGCCATAACTTATATTGCTAGAATGCCTTTCTATCACACATTCACTATCAGAATCTAATACTCAGTTGTCATTAAAAACGCTAATATATCTCTTCAAACCTTAATAAAAGCATCTACAATTACTGTATTTCAATATCAAGAAGTTAAAAGTTTTATTTTTTACCGTAACTTCCGGAAAAATAGTAATTTTACCTCATTTCATGACGTAAATAAGATAAAAACTTCATTACTTTCTTTTATTCCGTAAGCTTTTGAATATAAGACGGCTTTCGATCGTCCTTATTAGCTAGCAGAAATACGGCTCTGTTGCAAAGTTTAAAAAAAGCATAAACAGGTTGGTAAATAAGGCACAATGTTTAGGAAGTAGCTAGTTAATTTTGATCCCACAAAAAAGAGTACAAAATGTTACCCTCATCAGAAAAAATCAAACTAATGTTTTCTAAGCTATACTCCAAACACAGTCATTCCTAGATAAACTAAAATATAACTCATTAAAACACTTGTCAGAATCAAACTTTATTCAAAGGCTATAGCTCGTTAATTTGTGTTAAAATAAACAAAAATCACTTATACGTTATATACGGATAATAAGAATCATTGTAAGCTTGAAATAATACAATTAGTGTTACCTACCAAACCGTATTCCCCAAAATTATTAGGTAATATAAAATGGTCTCCTTTTTTAAAGAAAAAGTGTTCGCCGTCTTTAATTAACTCACCTTCTCCCTCAATTACACTAACAAGAAGGAATGCTTTTTGTTGTTTCAAACTAGCTGATCCATCTAGCTCCCATTTTCCCACTGAAAAATACGGGCATTTGATAAAGTTTGTTACGCTCAAATCATCTACTTTTTCATGTTTTACAGTTAATTGATTCGATATAAACGGAATTTCGGTTACATCAATACTTTTTTCAAGATGAAGCTCACGTAAATTCCCCTCCGAATCTCTTCTATCATAATCATACAATCTATAGGTTGTATCAGAGTTCTGCTGTGTTTCTAATATCAAAATCCCTTTACCGATTGCATGAACAGTTCCACTTGGTACATAGAAGAAATCTCCCGGTTTCACCTTCACACGATGTAACAGTTGATTCCATTCTTTCTGTTCAATCATAGCCATGAACTCTTCTTTTGTTCTCGTATGATGTCCATAAATAATTTCTGCGTCTTCTTTGGAATCGATTACATACCAGCATTCTGTTTTTCCCAGTTCTCCATTTTCATATACACTGGCATACTCATCATTTGGATGAACTTGAACAGATAGGTCTTGATTAGCGTCCAAAATTTTTGTAAGAAGAGGGAAACGATCTCCCTCCACATTTCCAAATAAATCTCGATGTTCTTCCCACAACTCACCTAAAGATAAACCTTTATATTTTCCGTTCTTAACAATACTTTGTCCATGCTGATGTGCCGCAAAAGCCCAGCATTCTCCAGTTTGATTTGATGGAATCTCATATCCAAAAGAAGTTAATTGCGTTCCACCCCAGATTCTTTCTTTAAAAACAGGTGCAAAAAATAATGGTTCAGTCATAATTATAAACCTCCGTTCTATACAATTTCATCTAGTAGCTTATATGCTTCTTGTTTTGTTTGGACGGATAATAACCGCTCTCTATAATTGTCATCCATTAGTTTTCGAGAAAGCATTTGAAGGATTTTTAAATGTTCATTTCCTTCACTTTCTTTTGGCACCGCAATCATAAATATTAATTTCGCTTCCGTTCCATCAAGGCTTTTCCAATCTACGCCAGATTGTTTAATCCCAAATACCACACTTGGTTTCTTAACAGCTTCTGATTTTCCGTGTGGAATCGCAATATTCATACCAATACCTGTTGTACTTTCTTGCTCACGATTCATAATCGCTTGTCTAAATTCTGTTTTGGAATGCAATGTACCAACATGGTTTAATTTTTGAATCATTTCATCAATGACGTCATCCCGTGTTTCTCCTATTAGATCTGTTTCAATCAACTCTAAGCTCGTAATATCTGTTAGTTTTTTTATTTCTACCTTATCTACTTGTTTGCTTTCTTTTTGCGTTTCTTGCTCTACTTGCAGCACTTCTTTCGTTGCTGAAACTTCTTGTATTTGTTCAACTGGTTGTTTTTCTACCTTTGAAATGTCCTTTTTCAATACATTTACTACAACAGCAGTCACAGCGGAACCTACAATTACAGCTACAAAGAACATAAATACATTATCTACTGCTCCTAGCACCGCAACAATTGGACCACCATGTGCCACTCTATCTCCTACATGACCAATCATGGCAATCACAGCACCTGTCATTGAACCAGCCATAATACTTGGAATAACACGAAGTGGATCTTGTGCTGCAAATGGTATCGCACCTTCCGTAATCCCAAATAGTCCCATTGTAAATGATGCTTTACCCATCTCTTTCTCTGAATCTTGGAATTTCCCCTTACCTATGAAAGTGGCAAGGCCCATCCCAATTGGTGGAATACAGATTGCCGCAGCAATCGGACCCATAATTTCATAGTTTCCTTCCCCAATCATTGCTGAACCAAATAAGAATGCAACCTTATTGACTGGTCCACCCATGTCAAATGAAATCATTGCCCCTAAAATTAATGCTAGGAGAATTGAACTTGATCCCTGCATACCCGCCAACCAAGCAGTTAATGACTCAAATGCTTGTGCGACAGGAGCACCAATAATAAATATAAATGCTAAACCAACTACAAGCGAAGCGAACACCGGAATAATAATAATCGGCATAATTGGTTGAATCGCTTTTGGAACTTTTATTTTTTTAATTCCTAATGCTACATAACCTGCTAGAAAACCTGCGATAATTCCGCCGAGAAAACCAGCACCACTTTCACTTCCATAAAAACTTCCTGTCGCTGCAATATATCCACCAATCATACCAGGAACAAGACCAGGTTTATCGGCTATACTATACGCTATATATCCAGCTAAAATTGGAACCATAAACGTAAATGATGCACCACCAATTTGTTCAATTGTTTTCCAGAAAGATCCATCTGGAATCACTAGACCTCCAGGTGTTTTTTCTCCACCGAGCGTCAATGCAATTGCAATTAACAATCCACCAACTACAATAAATGGAACCATAAAAGATACACCATTCATTAAATGACGATATATTGGGTTTTGCTTTCTCTCCTGTTGATTACTTTCAACTGTTTTGGCCTGTGAATGATAGACAGGTACATCGCCACTTGCTACTTTCTGAATTAATTCTTCTGGTTTACGGATACCATCTTGAACTCCGACAACCAACAATTTTTTGCCTACGAATCTATCTTTATTTACCGCTCTATCAGCAGCTATAATGATACCGTCTGCTTCTCGAATATCTTTTTCAGTCAGCTCATTTTCTACCCCTATACCACCTTGGGTTTCAATTTTCATCTGAATACCTAATTTATCCGCTGCTTTTTGCAAATTTTCTGCCGCCATATAAGTATGGGCAATTCCATTCGGACACGATGTAATCGCTAACAGTTTCATTTCTAATCCTCCTCACACTATCGTTGTAAGCGCCTACACATAATATAAATCAATATCGTAATGACAAAAGTTTCATTTTTTACCGTAACTTCCGGAAAAATAAACCTTTTACCGAAATAAACAAAAAAGCGAAGTATTTCGGCCTTCACTTTTCGTTTAATTATGTAAATGCGATAAAAATTTCATTACGTTTGTTTCTTTGGTAAGCTTTTGAATAAAGGATGGTCGCTGACTTATGAAGGATAACTCATGAAATAACTGTTTCGTTACCTCTTTCCCATCACTTTTAACTGCTAGCATAAATACAAGTGACACCTTCTCTGATCCCCAATCAATTGGTTCCTTTAATGTAGCAATTGCAATTACCGACTCTTGAATAAATTTCGGATTTCCATGTGGAATTGCAATCCCTGCTCCAATCGTTGTTGCTGACATCTTTTCTCTTATAATTGCATTTTCTGCATACTCTTTATCTACATAGCCTTTGCTATGCAAAGCATGTGCTAGCTTTTCAATTAGCTCATATGGGTGCTGCACGTCCTGTTGTAAAAATACTAAAAATGGGGATGTATAATTAAGCATAACAAAGTCTTTTTGTTCTTTATAACTCGGTTCATCGCATTCTTTTATAAAATCTCCTAGCTTCTTTTCTTCCGCTCCCTCTAATAATGGGGATACTACGATATGAGGAATAAGTAATTTTGTAAGGGCAATGGTAGAAATAACGAGTTCCACATCATGATGTTTCATTATATAATCTTGTAAATCAGCTTTTGCAATGCAGTCCATCACATGGATATGGCGAAATTTCCGCTCAATTTTTGTACGTAACAACTGTGACATCCCAATTCCCATATGACATACTATAATTACATTTTTTGGTTTCCCCTGATGGTCTAACCGTTCAGCAGATGCTTCAAAGTGTAGCGTAAGATATGCTGCTTCTTCTTCCGGAATATATAGAATTAGAGATTCATTTATTTCTTCTAATACCTGAATCAACATATTAAACATATAAGGATACATTTTTTTTATATCATGTAGCATTGGATTGGATACAGAGAGGTCATAGTTCAAACGATTCAACGTTGTATATAGATGAATTGTTAATCCCTCAATTAAAACTTGGTCTCTACTGAAATCAATTTCATACAACTTTGACATTCGTTTTATTAATTGATGTACAACCCTAGAAAGGATTGGATTACTTTCAGAAAGTTTACTACCTTCCCCTGGCTTGTCTTGATAACGGAATTTCCCGCCCAAAATATGAGCTGTTAAATACGTAGCTTCTTCTTCTGTAAAATGAACAGCGAAAACACACTCTAATCGTTTTAAAAACTCCAATGTCCATTTATATTCTTTTGTTTCTTGTATTATTTTAATTTCCCTTTTAGAAGTTAAAATCGATTGCTTAAGCTTCATTCTCCGTACCATCAGCAACGTATGAACTAATAAACTTTCAAATGCATCATCTGTAAAAAATAATGCATGTCGCTTTTGTAGCGCTTTTAATTCATTCGTAACAAATTCAACCTCATGATATAAAAATTGTTCCTTAATAAATTGATTCGTTAGCTCTGAATTACGAATTAAATCTGATAATCTAGCCAAGGCTTTTCTTTTATTCTTTTCAGTTCCCTTAACAAACAGTCCTATCCTCTGCTTTGAAACAACAGTTAAATCAAAATGATATAACCACTTTTCAATTCTATCTAAATCTTTCTTTATAGTAGTACGATTAACAAAATGTTGAGAAGCCATATCCTGTGCAGTGACTGCCTTTACATTCATTAACAAGTTATAAGCAATTTGCAGGATTCTTTCTTCATCTGATTCATACTTTGTACGATTATTTATGCAGTAAAGTTTATTAAACAAATCTAGCTTTTCATATTCCGCAATCTCTAAGTAAACTCCTAAGCCCGGCTTCCTAACAAGAATTGCACTCGCGTAATTCGTGAGGTGATCCTCAATTGCTTTAAAATCATTACGAATTGTTTTTTCAGAGCAATTTACTTGATCAGCAAGGTCTTGTACTAGTAAATAATCATTAGATTCAGATAATAACAGAAACAAAATTTCTCTTTGTCTTGTATTCATGAATTTCACCTATCTCTTATATCCTTCTAAGTTATATACATTACTTCAAAGAATATTTTTACTTTTCCTTATAACTAACACTTTAGATTATATGTATTGATTTTAAAATTCCAACTATGTTACGGTATACACTAATATCTAAATGTAATAACATAACACTACATTGCCCTTACTAGTAAGCATCAAAATTCCCAAGAAGTTAACTCTATTGGGAATTTTGATACTCTTTCAATACTTATTAATATATGATATACCGTTATATGTTATTGACTCAGGAGTTTCTAGATAATACCTTCTCGCGTTGGAAATTCCTTTTATTATATAAACCATTCAAAACGTTACTTATTATCATGCGCCAATACTTTGTGTTTGCATTACTTTACTTACACCTTGGAGTACTTGTTCTTCATCTTCCCCTTTTGCAATCACTTTAATTTGTGCGCCTTTTGGAACACCAAGTGCCATAATACCCATAATAGATTTTAAATTCACTTGTTTTTCTTTATACTCAAGCATCACTTCTGATTTAAATGAGCTAACTGCATTAACTAATGTTGTTGAAGGACGCGCATGAAGTCCCCCATCTTCTAATATTGTAAAGAATTTTTCAACCACTTATGATTCCCCCTTCAGTTTTCTAAATTCATTAAGGTCACATTCTAAGTATCTTCGCCAAGAATAGAAACCGCTTACATTTAATATATAGTAAAGCAAACTAAGTAAAAGTTTTATTTTTTACCGTAGCTTCTGGAAAAGCTGTTTTTATCTTTTTCCGACAGAAGATCCCCTCCTCTGATATTACGCGAGGTTAGGGGTATACAAGTTTCTCTAAAAAACATTAAAAAGATTATATTTAACTATAAACATTCGAATGATTTTTAATGTTTTCTGGATACAATTCAGCCAGCATTTTAACCGAATTCACTTTCCAGAATTCACTAAAAAATGTAATCATTTTTTCTCTATCATCCATCCCTTCACCCCTATTCTATATAATTCTGATATAGAATAGGGGTGAAGATGTTACAATTTCGTTTCGAATGATTATTATTGCTTCCCCTTTATGCATCCAAGTCTTATTTGGTTCTTCTCTTAAATCCCACGGGTTAATTTGACCTGAAAATGCTGCGTTTTAGCATTTCATAGGTAGAACGGCTTCCAGGCTTATTATGGTGGTTACTTACTTAATATACGTGCTAGTACATCGTCCATCCTCATACCTGTCTGCTAATCTATCATTCTCAGGACATTATAAAGCTTTATTCCCGTATAATACTTTCTTTGGATTTAAAACTATAATTAAAATCGCAACTATCAAATAAAAAATTGCATTATACATAATTAATTCAATTAATTATGTATAATGCCAATAAATAAATTAAAGAAAAAATGGATAATCATTGGAATAATTAAATTTTGATTTAAATTATAAAATGCTGTCATGATAATTGTAGTAGTTATAATTGAAATCATAAAAAACAAAACATATTTGATTAAATTACTGCCTGTAAGACCTGTAGTAAACCATATAGGTAAATGCCACATTCCCCACCAAAAACCAATAATTATTGAAGATTTTAGTGGAGAATATTTTTTTTGAAGCTCCATTAGTGCAAACCCCCTTCACCCCAATTCTTCTCCTAGTGGTCCGGACACAATGGTTTTAACAAAGTAATAAATTAACACACCCCAAGTAGTTCTATTAAAAATCGAGTTTGCTTCACTGTTAATCGACACGAGAAACAACATCGTCAAAAATATATTTATTTAAATCATACTTACAGTAAGAACTATAGGGAAACTAAGTTTATTTTTAAATCTAGCTTTTACGAATCGAATAAAACTCTGTCCAGGATATAGTTTTTTAAATAGCAACACAAAAGCAAAAGTGGAAGACCAAGCTGATATACAAAGTGTTACATCAAAAATCCACGTTGGAAAATCTAATAACTTTGTGATTCCTACAAGAAGAAAAAGTGGCCAAAAAATAATGTTGGTTAATAATATAAAACTTACCACCGGTTTTTTCAGTCTTTTATCTCCATTCACATACAATCCCACCTTAAACTAAATTTTAATCTAAATAATAGTACTTTGATTTACGGCATCTGATCCCTTAAATCAGCTAGTGGGATAACCTTGTCAACAAGCCATAACTTCTTATTTCCATCATAGATAAGATTTATTTGCATTAATGACATATTATCAGATGAAACACCATTAACTGTAATTTTACTCTTCACTTTTGCTAATACATTTGCTTTCGTAGTATCCAAAAATGCATAATACAACTCGCCACCTGTGTATTCAGATTGAAATGAAACTTTCTTCTTCTCTTTCTCATCTCCAGCCCCAGGGGCAGATTGGGTTGGTCCACCTGGTGGTGTTAATTCTTTCTTTGCATTTGGTGTTATATATGCATCGATATTAGCAAGGTATGATTCGCCTTTACCCGTATCATAAGTACGGAAAGCTTTAAGAAATCGTTCTGCAGCTTCCTTTACTTGTTGTTGATTGTTACTCTTTAGAGCTGATAACTCCTTTTTCGTATCATTGTATTGTGCCTCCACCTTTTTCACTTTTTTCGTTAATTTTATATTTTCAGTTTTAAGTTTCTCATTATCAGATTGATATTTTATTAAAAACCCTACGCTAGCTATTAATAAAATTGCTATTATAATGGTAATTTTATTCATCATTTACCTCCTTTTCGCAGTTTCATAAGTTGCTAGGTGTTACATGCATTATTATCTAACTACACGACCATATCCCGCAAAATGCTGTTGAAAATATGATTTACTTAAATCAGCATAGCCAATCGGATCGCCAGCATGATACATTGTATTATTTCCAACATAAATGCCAACATGCGTAATGTAGTTACTTGTAGCATAAGTACTATGGAAAAACACTAAATCTCCTGGCTTAGGATCTGTTATACGTTGGGTTTTATCCCATTGGGTTTGTGCAGTACCAAATAAATTAATACCAGCCCTTGAATACGTATACTCAATAATTCCACTACAGTCAAATGACGTATTTGGTGTTCGCCCTCCAAACACATATGGCCATCCTTGATACTTTAGTGCTTCTGCCATAATTGCTTGGAATACATCATCACCTAAAACGCTACCACCAGCAATTCCACCAGAACCACCAGGGGTTTGACCAGGTTGATAGTATCTCATAATATGTGGGACATAGTCTGGATCACCATAACACCAATTATTAGCTACTGCCTCTGCACTTCGCCACGAACCACATTTATACCCATTTTTAGCTGATTGTTCCGCAGAAAATGCCCTTGCATTCTCGTGTGTATATCCACCTTTCGAAACTGCATAGTTAGCGTAGCCAGTTCCGTAGTTATAACATTGTAATGTAGTATTTTGATCACCATTTGATTTTTTATGACAATCAGCAAAATGCATTAAACCATATTTAATACTTTCTTCTGGATCAGTAAAATACCCAGGAGGATACCCTTGTGATTCTGAACTTTGCATAACATCCAATTGTGTCCCAGAACTTTCTTGTTGAATAAGAGCTAATATTAATGGAGACATTGCTTCTATGCCATGTTGCGCCGCATATTTCCTTACCAATGGCTCCCATCTCATTACTTCAGGACTGACACTTGCAGTACCTGGTGCAAAAGGACCACCAATTCCCCCAGGGCTGACTTCATCTTCACTCATTGTGGCAGTTAATAAAAATATCACAATTCCTAAACCTGCAACAACAGCCAGAATAACACCGGCTACTATTAATAATGGCTTTGCAACAGCAACTGTAGCTGCCTTCTGTGCTACTTTAACTGCTACTTTCTTACCTACTTGTGCAACTGCCTTACCCGCTAATTTTGATCCTTTACCAGCCGCCTTCCCTAAAGAATGGCCTGCCTTTTTCAAGGCAGGCTTAGCATTCCCTAGTTCAGCTTCAGGATGATGTTCATTTTCAAGGTCGCGATTTGGTTCCGCACTCAATGTATAAACCCTCCCTCATGAGCTGAATTATTTAGGTTTTTTGGTTTCTTTTGCTTTTACATTTTTTAAAGCTTCTTGTTGTGTTTGTGCTTTCGTTTCAACTTTTTTAATTGCTGCCCCTTCTTTTACCTGTTGCTGATTATTCACTTTAGGAACATTTTTAGTTTGTTGTGGATTAACCGGTTTTACCTCTACTTGTTTTTGTGGCGTACTTACATGTGAAGTAGTGACTGGTTTACTCTCAATCGGTTTCGGTTGTGATGGTGTTGTTCCCGACTGTGGTGTTGTGATTGGCTTACTTTCTATCGGATTCGCTGGTGATGGTGTTGTTCCTGACTGTGGTGTTGTGATTGGCTTACTTTCCATCGGATTCGCTGGTGATGGTGTTGTTCCTGATTGTGGTGTTGTGATTGGCTTACTTTCCATCGGATTCGCTGGTGATGGTGTTGTCCCTGACTGTGGTGTTGTGATTGGCTTACTTTCCATCGGATTCGCTGGTGATGGTGTTGTTCCTGACTGTGGTGTTGTGATTGGTTTGCCATCCATCGGATTCGCTGGTGATGGTGTTGTCCCTGACTGTGGTGTTGTGATTGGTTTGCCATCCATCGGATTCGCTGGTGATGGTGTTGTTCCTGGCTGTGGTGTTGTGATTGGTTTGCCATCCATTGATTTTGTTTGACCCGTTGGTGGTTTAATTGTTCCTACTGGTTTTGCTTCCGCCTTTACATCTTCTTGCTTATTCTCAAGTCCACCATTATTTTGATGTGCTACCGGTCTAACTTGAGCTTTTACATCTTCTTTATTATTTAGTTCCTCATTTGATTCTGCTACTGGTTTAACATCTGGTTTAACATCCGCTTTTACATCCTCTTCTTTATCTTTTAGTTCTGCTTGTTGTATTTCAGGATTATTATCTTCATGTTTCCCTCGTACTGCTAATTCTGGATTCTCTTTAGTTGCGGCTACTTCTTCCTTAACCCTTTCTTGCTCCTGATTTCCTTTTCTATCGCGAACACCTAAATTTTCTTCTTTTTTCATTTGATTAATATTTTTTTCTTTTTCTGCTTGCATTTGTTCTTTTTCCTTGCTTTTACCATCTGCTACCTTTTCTTTTCTATCTGCATAGTTTTCTTTTAACTGTTTAAACTTACTATAGCCTGATTTACCCATTTTCCCTGCCACCGCAGCACTTGCAACACCCGCGGCGCCAGCTACTGCTACACCTCTTCCAACTGTCTTAGATCCACGTCTAACATCACGATATTTCTGTCTAATATTACTCATAGCATCTGATGCACGTGCTGCTCCTGCACTTGCTGGTACTGTAGTAATTGCATCAAAAATTGTTTTACGATATAACCATACTCCTAAGAATGAAAGTATTTGTAATGCAGCTACAACTAGGTATCCATATTTATCGGTAGCACTATATAAGATTGAAGAAACCCAAAACATTAAAGTTAATAGAAAACCAATCGCAACTTTCATAAGTAATGTTCTAAACAGTTCAGCCAAGAATTTCTTCGCTGTCCCAGTCCACGCTGGTACTAAAGCCATCAATAACATTACTGGTGACATTAAAGCCACAATGATGAACATCAGTTGATAGAATAGCATCGCCATACTACATAAGCATAAAACTACCCATAATGGTCCATTAATTACAAAAAGTAATAGTACTAATGCACCACGTTCAAAGGTAGCGTCTAATTCTAGAATTTTATTATTTTCATCTTTCACTTCATGTTCTAGAAGCTTTTGTCTCTCATCAGTATTAGTAGTTGTTAGCATCTTTTTAATTCTTTCATCACCAATTTTCTTCATATCTGTTGTACCAAATTGTAATAATGTATAAGGTTGTTTAATTAATAGAGTATGTGTTAAATCCGTAATGGAATCTACACCACTTGAATAACCTTCTTTAGTTACCGCAATACTTTGAGTAGCATCAAGAACTGTCTTATTTGTTTGTTCGGAAAAATTGTTCAGCCCTTTAATGATATAGCTTGAGTTTGCAAAGAAACCCAATGTAAAAACTAGAATACCTAAAGTTTTCAATAAGCCGCCTAACATTTCTGATTGACGTCGCTCTACAAATCCAACCCATATAACCCAGCAAGCTAGGAAAGCTAACATAAGGCCTATTAGTTCACTATAGATACCAGTACCCCAAGAACCATTAAATCCTGCCGCTTTTGAAATAACATCTCCTAATTTATCCCCAACATCGGCCACTATATTAAGACTCATAGATTGCCCAACCATACTTGTTACAAAAGTACTAACTGCAAGATTAAGAGTCCATCCAATACTAATGAGGCTAAATAATACAGCGACCATTTGTTCTTTTACTTTATCTCCCCATCTCCAAAATTTAAGAGATTCACCAAATCCACCTTCTGGTGTGTAAATATCAATCCCATAACTACTTGGAGGGTGTTCTTCGAATTTTAATTTTTCTTTGTTTTTAGGGATAATATCATCTAAAAGAGATGGTCTGGGTTCCTCATCTGCATATACTGGTGCTGCTTTAAATAGTAAATTAAATGCTAATACGAATGTACAAACTAACAAGAATAGGGTAATAAACTTTTTCATTACATGTTACTCCCCCTTTTTATGGGAAAACCTACTAATCGTTTGAACTAAACTCACTTGTTGGTTTAGTTCCTGCCACTTCATCAATTTCGTTTCGATAAGGAGCAGCATAACTACGTACTTTAAAACCTTCACCTGTTCGAACTACCCTTATCCACTTCACTTCTTTATCGATGTTTTTAGGGGGTTTTTTCGAGCTAAAGTTATACATAATTGTATCCTTATCTACCACATACTCTTTTACTTTATAATCTTTGTAAGATAAATTATTTTTAGGTCCTTGATTTCGGTCCAATATAGTATCTTTATCCCCATCCACTACAAGCGTAAGTATTGTTTTATGATCACGCTGTAAATCAGCTTTTACAAAATCAAGCATAACTTCCCTTGGAGTGTGCCCTTGTTTATCCTTTTCTTCTCCAACATTTTTTTCACTATTACCACATGCTGCACTCAGGATAAGAGTACCTACACATAGACTTGTTAGCATAATTTTTTTAAATTTAGTTTTTAACATATTAACTCACTCCTACATTTATTTTTTCTTCCCCTCCTTCGACAAAGGTTGCATTAACTTCCTGCTTTTCATCATCATTTGACTTTCTATAATTCTTCCTTGCATTTGGTCTTGTATCGAATGCATCGTATAGATCCTTGAACACTACATCCATTGTGACAACACCTGTTCTTCCTTGAATATCCTGGAATAAACATTGGCCTGTTTCTAAATTTGTAATAATTGCATGATTTTCTTCATTGTCAGGTAATCCAAAGAAATCTAAGATTGAGGAAATTTCTTTACTGTCTGTATTACGGAATGAGAACTTCATACCGATATTATTTTTAAATGTCTCATCTCCAAGGTCACTTGCACTTTGAGTTGCAAAGTAAACTGCAGAGTTTAAAGCACGACCTTCACGAACTAGCTTACGAGCCAACTCTCGCCCTTGAGAAGTTCCCATAATTGCCCATGCTTCATCTAATAAAACAATTTTGAATTTAGTAGGGTCTTTTTGAAAGAATTTTCTTGCAAATGAAGATAGAGACATCAGCATACTAACAGATAGATTTTCTTGTAAGGTATAATCTTTCGGATCTTTTTGAATATCTGGCATGTCAAGGTGTTGAATTTGAATGATATTTACAGCTGTATCAAGTTCGATATCTCTATTTGTTCCATCACCAAAGATTAAGTGTGCAAATGATAAATTCTCAAATGCTTGAATATGAGCGGCTAATTGTTGATCCACTTTATCCTCACTATCTTCAAGGTATTGAGATACAGCCGTTAAACATGGCTCTTCCATTCCTGCTACGAATTCTACGGCTGAAGCCAAGCGCGGGAATTTTTCCGAGTTATCGGGTTTAATACCTGTAATGAAAGTAAGAATTGTCATCGCTAACTCAATTGCATCTTTTCGGCTATGTTTATGAATGATGAATGGGTCTAGTTTCCCTTCATCTCGTCTATCAGTCCCTAATGTAATTACATTTACCTTACCTTCTAAGCCGTGTAAATCTTCTGTCCAGTTCCCCCTCTCACCTTTCGGATCGACTATCAGTGTTTGGGCTCCTCCTAGTACCGCTAGGTAAACAATTAAGTTCGTTCCAAATGATTTACCAGAACCAGTACTTCCTGTTACTGCAACTGAAAGTGCGCTTGTTTTTTGATTTGCAACGGTATTTGTTGCTGCGAGAGAAGGTGTCATATAGACTGCTTTGTTTAAAATACCAGTTGTTCCAATATAAAACCCGATATTATCCCCTAAATCTTGTGTTGCACCAAACATACCAGCTGCCAGAACTCCAGGTTCCATAAAGTGTATATAATCATTTACATATCTTCTAGAACCAGGGATAAATTCATTAAATAGTAGGAACTGGTCTCCATACGGTCTTACTAGTTCAATCATCATCTCTCTATAAATAGAAATAAGTGAATTCGTATTTCGACGCATTGTATCTAAATCTTCAGCACATATACAGAAAGACACCGATGTCTTAACTAGTGGCATACGTGTCTTTTGTATAAGAGCTTGTAATTCAGTAGCCTCTTGAACACCTTCATACACGTTTAACCCAACAGTTTGTGCATTTTCCCTAGCATGTGCTTCTTGATCTTCTAAATCTTTTTTCTTTTTATTTAGTTTAGATAGAGCTTTACGATGGTTAATATTTTCTGTACGAACACTTAGTTCGATTGGGAAATCTATATTTTGGATCATATACATCCACTCTTGATCTGGAAATTCCATTGTGTATGGAATCTTCGATGCCGATAAGAAACTCATATACGCTGGATAATCTAATCCATCAGAACCAATTTGGGACATTTCTATATGTCTTCCTTTAACATCAAATTCTGCTTCGGATAATCGTAATAAGCTTTCTTGATTTGGTATTATTGCAGAGTCGTCATTCTGTACGGGAGGTGTCCATCCAGCAGTTACTGGCGCCTCTAATGTGCGATAGAAGTTTCTTAATATAATCCATTGCGTTTCATTAGTTTCTAGAGCCCTTACAGCCAAATGTTTTCTTATTTTATTTTTAAAAGCGCTAGCTTCTCTTTTAAACATCTCCAAATCAGTTTTTAGTATTTTGGTATCACCAAGTAACCCAAATTGTTCTGCGGTGTTTTTAAAGGTATGAAATGCTGTGTACAACATTTCTTTAAACCCTTCTTGTATGTGTCTTACCTTTAATTTCACGCCAATAAAATATCGGTACTCTACTGCATTTTTACCAAATTTTCGTTCTAGCTCATGTACGACATCATCTGTATGATCAATTGCAAGTTCTTTTAATTCACCGCTAACTGTTTCTTTGAATTCATCTGCTTTTTCTTGGAAGTTCTGATAAACAGGAATCATTAAGAGGTGCTTTTCTTCATCAAAATTCCAAAACAAGCCAAGTTGACGCATGAATAAGGTATTTTTATCATCATCACCTCGGAACTCGTATGGTATTCCGTATGCCTCATAATACGCCCAGCAAGAGCCATCTTGGTTAAAAATCAAATTTTCGTGAAAGTATTTGACTGGAAATTCAACCTGATTCATTTTACCCTCCTTAGAGAAGAATATGAGACTAAAATAATTCTTCCGTATAGATTAATTAATTACTTATTATTGATTGAATCATCCTTGAATCGTATTAAGGTTTTATATTGATAGTTTCCAATATTACCAGTTGTATCTTTATAGCGGCTAATCTTCTTATTTTCGAACATAAACACGAAAAATCGAAATAAAAATTTATGTGGGCTTTTTCCATCCAATTCTACATTGCCAAAGAAGTATGCTATTCCACCTGGTAGTATTAAATATTTTAAAAACACATTATTTCCTAAAGGTAAAAACTGATCTAGAATTAAAATTAAAAGTAAAGATCCAACAAAGAAGCCCAACTGTCTATAAGGAACTGGGAAAGGGAGGGTTAAGTCCCTTATCCCGTATAAACTCTTAGGAATATCCCATATCGAGTTGTATGTCCTAACTTCTTTACGAGTCGGCTTTTGAGTCATTTCTACCAACCCCTTTAATATTTTCAGAGATTTTTAATTTATCACTTGAATACTAAATTATATAATTTTGTACCAAGATCTTTGAAAACGTCTGGTGAGAATACAAAAACTGATAATAGTGCACAAACAATTATCCAACCAAGTAAACCAGCCATTTGTCGTTTAACTGCAAAGATAATTACTCCAATAAGTGCTACAACTAAAAAGATTGGACCTAATTGAGCTACTAACCAATTTTTAATATTTACTCCAAAATTAATATTACCTATTACAGCTGCATCTGTAATAGCAGGTAATTGGTGAGCTAACATATCTAATCCCAAAAGCTCCATAATTATTTACCCTCCACTTTCTCTAACGTATTTTCAAATTTTTTCATAGAGCTAATTGAAAACTTGTTATCTTTATTTACTAAATTTAAGTCATATGTGTATGTGTACTCTAAGCTGCTATCGTTGTCTTTTAATTTTGCATCAACTAAGACTTTATAACCTTTATCTTTATCTTCATAAATACGAAGGTTTTCTAATTTGCTAAATGTCATAATACCTTTTAGTCCATTTGTTATATTACTTTTTTCAAAGTAGTAAGCAATTTCTTCTGGTGTTCCTTCTGTATACACTTTAAATACAGATTGTAAAAATTGTTCTACTTTTTTTATTTCTGCATCTGTATTAATTTCTCGTCCTTCTGATTTGAAAGTGGCTACTTTATAAGGGGCCTTTTCTCTCTCTCCATGAACGATCGTAGGATTGTTAGGGACTACCATCTTCCCTTTCTCCATTAAAATTGGAATAGAGAAGTACCTTGTAACTTCTTTGGGTTCTTTTGATGTGTCTGGAGCTTGTGTCGTCCCAGGAGCAGGATTATTTACAGGTTCTAGCTTCTGAATGATTTTCAATGTAACTTCTGCTTCATTTCCTTTTTGACGGACTTCTACTGCTTCCGACTTAACTAAAGTACTAGAAGCATTTTTTAAAGTATCTCTATTTAATCCTCCTTGCTCATCGGATCCTTCAACTAAATATTTTTCTAATCGTTTTTTCCGCGCTTCAGCTACATTCATATCAACCTTCCAATTAAAATAATCAGCGGCAAAACTATTCGCATATGCAATTAATTCTGCTTCTGACATTTTAATTTTTACGGGTTCCTCCTTCTTTTCCTGAACAGCTACTGCTCTAGGAGGACCAGCAAGTTGGATAAATGAAAGGGAGCTTCCTGCAAACACAAATCCCATCACACACCAAAATGTAACCTTACCTACTTTTCTTCCTGTTATCGCTGGAACTTTCTCCCTTGTTTTACGTTTCTTCTTTTCTTTAAGTGCTTCTGAATTTTCTTGTTGCATATCTAATATTTCAGTTGTTTTATTCTTTGCTTTTTTAAAGAATGTAAATTTCTTTTTTTCGGCGTTTTTCTGGGATTTCTTTTTTACCATGTCTTCACCTCTCTTTTTAAATGGTTAGGAGATTACAAAGTTCATTGTAATTTCCACTAATCAACTATCTACTTTAAGTATGATTTACTTTTTTCGGAAATCTAAGAGAAATAAAAAAAAATTATGTTTTATATCAAAATTTTTTTAGGAAGATTAAAACTAAATATAATGTTTATTAAAGTAAATAAAAAAAACAATTCCATTAAGAAATGAAATTAGTTTTACACAGGGTCTATTCTCTATAGTAAGTATTACACAATATAAAAACCTAATATAATATATATCTTTAATATATATAAAGAAAAAAGATAAAACTTTTATACAGAGAAAAAATCGTCTTAAAACATTGCTGTGCTAAGGGTTCATAATTACTCTAGCCGTAAAAAATCATAAAAAGTAAATACTGGGAATGTACTTAATGAGCTGGATGATGATTAAAAACTACAAAATATCGTAAAGTAGTTATATAAAAACTACATATAATCATCGTTAATTTGATGCGAATGAATGAATAAATAATAAATGCAAATTTTGCTGATTTATGAACAAACTTTCCACATTTCTTAAAAACTACACACAATTTATTAACAAATTGGTCAAAGTTAGGAACAGAATCCACTTTTTAAACATAACTAACAGAAGTTTTTCTGATTTTAAGTAGATTTAGAGATAGAACATGATAAGAACAGTACTTAAGGCTTTATGTTATACACATCAGGTCAAAATTATTAAGATATCAACAGAATTATAAAAAATATTTCTGCTTTTTTGTAGATGAAATGATATAAAAAGAATGAATATTCAGATTTAAAATCTTAGAGATTGTGAATATCTCCTTTTGTTTCACGTGCAATGTATGGAATTGCATAAAAAATAGAGAGTCGTGATCATTTAAATTGAAAACTTTCTCTCTGTTTTGTTTGAAGTAATACACTCTATACGTTACCTCCAACACGAATAGCCCTCTACTTTTGTTTTTTTCAAAAATAGAGAGCTGTATCTTTACATTGCTGGAAGCAGCTGATCAACCGTATGTGGTATTTCACTTGTTGAACGGTAATATGCTTCTAAGGACTGTAGAAACTGAATTAAATCAAAGTCTTTAGGGACCTCAATTACACGAATCTTTTCCTTCGGCAATTTATCAATTTTTTCAATGAACAGTTCACGAATATCACTAGGGATTTGATTTCCTTTATGACCACTAGACTTTAAGAGTTCGCGAATTTCAATTTCTAATGCTGTATATGTGTTAATATTTACTCCTTGCTCATAAGCATATTTTCTAAATAGTGATTCCTCTTGATACTGCATGTAATTACGATGGTAAGCATCTATAGTTACAGGTACAGCATATTTCACATGAAGCAGGTCATGCGCTTTACGGAATAGCTTTTGAACATTTCGTAAAGAGTATATAGCAAAATGAGTACCAAATTTAAAAATGGCCTCTTCTTGATCATGTTTAGGTATATTGTGTGTAATTAAAGGATAAATTCCAGTTTTAGCAGCTGTGTCTAATACACGATATTGAGAAGATTGCTTTAATAATTTACTTAGCGTATAAACAAGCTTTTTCGGATATCCTTCTTGTCGATCAATCATTTCTCGTAAGCCACGAACTACTTGGCGAATTTGACGGTGACAAGAGTGTTTTAAAACGTTAATAAATTGGTTCATATCCTTTGCAAATTCAGCAATATTCATTTCAACTAACAAGTTCTCAATGAATTTAACTTTACGCTTATATGTATCTCGTGGTGTAAATGGATCACGGTATTCTGCTCCTTCTTCTTTCGCGCATAAGAAATCAGGATGTACAGATAAATGCAATGTTGTGTATTGCTTTTTATTCCTCTTCCCTTTTTCTAACTTGCAAATTTTAAATAAAGGAGATCCAGTAGCAGAAAGTTTTGTTTCTAATTCCTCAAGTACAGCACGAATCTGATGTGGGTATTTCTTATGTAAGTAACGATACATACCACCAAAGTGTGTTGAGTTTCCTTGTTCATCAACTTTGAATAAAGAACGTTTCAGGGTAGTTTCGCGTTTCTGCTGCATTGCTACATCCATGAATAGTTTCTTAGCTGCAATGGATAACTCAAAGAATTCTTTGGTAAATACTATCGGGCTAATAAATGTATATGCATTTGCTTTATTCGTTTCCTTATTCATGAAATCAGTTAAGGTGATTTTATATTTACCACTGTACTCATTTTCAATTGTAATGATGTTATGGAAACTTAACTTCTTCAAAGCCACATAAAATTGTGAGTGGTGAATATGTGCAAATGCTTCTTTATAATTTTTATAATCTTCCCAAAGCATGTGGATTGATACATGTGAAAGCTCACCATATGTATTACATTTTTTATGAAGAAATAGAAATACTTCTAGATCAGCATTTGTAATACCATATAGCTTATGTTTTCTGCCTTCGTTTTTATCAAATCCACTTACTTTATCTACAATCTTTTTCATTTTCAGTGAAAAAGATGGCTTTGCTTGTTCAACAAATCCCTCTTCATCTGCAATTCGTTCTTCATAGGACATAGACTTCACAATGTCTTCTAGATAAGTATCTTTAAAACTGTAATACTTACCTTCTAAAGCATCTACTAATCTTTGCCATGATTTAATTGTTACAATTACTGGTGTTGTTGTTTCACCATTCAAACTACGTTTGTTCTTTATAACGAAAGGTTTTGCCATCTTTTTCACCTCCTTTTATTTTAAGTTGCAGTTTTCCCCACAATTAGATATAGAATTTCATTTTTGATTATATCAAATCGAATACTGGTGAAATCTGTCCCTTTAAGAGGAAAAATAAAAAAATGAAACGTGCCTCAATCCCTTGTGCGACAAGGGGTTTGACGTTTCATGAAAAAAAGTTTGTTGCCACCATAGGTCTATGAAGTTTAGTAAATATGAAACGTAGTATAAATGGTGGTAAATCCTTATAAACCATTGATTTAATAGGGTTCTTAGCTGATTTTATTTTACAGTTGTAGCCATCATATAGCTATAACGTTTCAAGTTTTGGTTGAATGATAATATTTTATTAATACCATATAAACGTTGTTATATAGGGGTTTATCCTTACTTTTACTTAAAAGTTGTAGCCGTCATACCGCTATAAGCGTTTCATTTCATTTCATATTTCTTGCCGTCATATAGCTATAACGTTTCATGTTTTCAAAACAACTTAAATTATATAGAAAACCGTTGTAACCCTTGGTATATAAGGATTTTCGTGAGTTTTTATGATGATAGTTGTAGCCATCATATAGCTATAATGGTTTAATCGAGTTTTCAATCATATTTTATGAAATGGCTTTATATCAACGTTTATCATAAAATCATATAGAATAAATTTTTTTTAGAAGGATAATGATCAGGGCATGCTCGTTTCATTTTTTAAGAGTTGTAGCCATCATATAGCTATAACGTTTCATAAATTACTAAATTGTTGCCACAATAGAGCTATGTCTAATTAAAGATAAGGAGTTGCAGCCACAATAAGGCTATGTAATTTCAAGTAAAGAGTTATAGCCATGATAAGGCTGTATGATTTCAAGTAAAGAGTTATAGCCACAATAAGGCTGTATGATTTCAAGTCAGGAGTTATAGCCATGATAAGGCTGTATGATTTCAAGACAGGAGTTATAGGCATGATAAGGCTGTAGGAATTCAAGTAAGGAGTTATAGCCATGATAAGGCTGTATGATTTCAAGTAAAGAGTTATAGCCATGATAAGGCTGTATGATTTCAAGTAAGGAGTTATAGCCACAATAAGGCTGTATGATTTCAAGTAAAGAGTTATAGCCATAATAAAGCTGTAGGATTTCAATTAAGTAGCTATAGCCACAATAAGGCAGTAAAATAATGTAGCAACAAAATCAGTGTAAATAGTTAATTTACTTTTAAAAATTGAAACTGTATTGTAAAGTATTAATTTTACAAATAGAAACAGTTTTATATAATAAAGACAAGCACAGAAGAAATTAAATGAGTCCATAATTAGATTGTATAAGAAAGCTGATACTTGTAAGGACTATTCTGATAATATTTTAACTTCAAGGCTATGTAGCCATCATATAGCTATGACGTTTCACATTTTTAAGATGCAAATTATGTTTGTAATTAACATTGTTAGGAGGTATTTAAATATGGAAAAAGTATTAGTATTGTTCAGTGATGCCCTCCTACTTGCTGCTCCAATTTATGAAGAAAATAAGCAGTTATGGGGCAAATGGAATAAATATTATAAAGAAGTACAAGAGAATCACGATAAATTAGTAACATCTGCTAATATGTCCCCTTCCTTTTCAACGCTTGTTTCTTGGTTAGGTCAGAAACAAGAGCAAGGAGTATCGTTATTGAACATTTATGCCAATCTGGATAAATATAAAATTGAGATTCAAAATGTACTAGATAAGATCATTGAACAAGAATTCGGAGGAAAAGTTGAAGCAGTTGAGCCAACTCAAATTTCAATTTTTGAAGATAGTCAGGTAACAGAACATATAGAAGATATATCGGATGATTACTATCCTGTAACCAATGACGCAATGTATTATCAACTACGTGATGGAATAGCAAAAAATCATTTTGAGGAAGATGAAGCAGTAGCAAAACCGGTATTGCCATTAGAAACGAAAAATTCAAGTGGAGTTGCACAACTATCCTCACATAAGGATGAGGATTTGAGACTAGTTAACACAAACGAAGCAGAGAGATGGTCCATATTGGTCGATGGAGTAATTAGTAATATGGATGACCTTACAGCAGATTGTTTGGATACCATTACAATCCAGTGGTTAAATCAAGCTAAATCACCAGATGAATTCATAGATTTTAGTTATGAAAACGTATTGGAATTGTGCAATATGCCAAAAGCATCCGCAAATGGTGTAGAGTATTATCGCGCAGAAGATAAGATAAAAATAGCACAACGTATTGCAGCTTTAGCTAGTATCTTTATTTATTTGAATGATGATAATGAAGTTGTAGTACTGAACGATCAAGCAGAAACTGGGAAACAATTCGAAGTAAAACGTGAAGTAATCAAAAGGCTATTCGTACTGGATTCAGTAGTGTTATGGAGAGATAAGAATACTAATGAATATATGGGAATAGAATCCTGTAAGATTAAACCAGGTAGTTTCTTATCAGGCTATTTGTATGGTTCTAATAGTACAACTGCGTTACTATCGAAAAAAGCACTAGAGTATAATAGCTATAGACACAAGTTTCATAAACGTTTAATACGTTATTTATCATGGCAGTGGAGAATCCGTCAGCAATACAGTACTTTAAAAAGACCATACTCCATTGGTGGAGAAAAAGGTCTACTATCTGTAATAGGTATTAAAACAACGAAGGGTCGCCCAACTCGAATCCGAGAACAACTGGAAAATGTTTTAATTGACTTAGAAAAAGAAAATGTCATTTCACATTGGGCATATGCAGAAGAATTGGATGAAACAAAGATAGGAGAACGTAATTGGTTTAAGAATTACTATGAAAAGTTGGGAATCATTATCTTACCTCCAAAAGAATTGATGAATAATATAGATAGTATGGTGAAGAAAAAGACAATAGATACGCAAGAGAAGCAAGAGGAGCGTTATATTGCAGATACAGTAAAACAACCTACTGTAGGATCAGAGGATATGATTCGAGAGAAAATTATGCATCAGCATATGCATCAAAATAAAACAATGCGTGAGATAGCAGATGAAATAGGTCTATCCCCTGCTACGCTATCAAGATTTTGTAATAAAAAAATGAAACGCATTTCAAAAAGTGTTAATGAAAAACTTAACAAGTGGTATGAAAGACAAATGATTATAGAATCTATGTGAAAAGAAGCAGATACCTTTAAATGGAGAGGTACCTGCTTCTTTTTAGTTTGATCATTTTCTGCCTGTATTGCTCCATAATCGCGCCCGATTGTGGAATCACTTCTAATGGCTATTCCTAAAATCAGAAACCACTTATTTAATTCCCCCCTTTTAGTTTACGTGAAATTCGTTCAACTACTCGGGGGATACCGAGTGTACTTTTGTACATAATAAGATTGTTAAACGTTAAATTGAGGAGGGTTTGTATGCAACATCATAAAAAAGCTATAGAGAAGTCTGGTTCTATTATGAAACCAAATTTTGCAGAAACTGATGCGCAAAAAGTGAAACAAGAAATTCAAAATGATGTAAGAGAAGGACAAGGAGCAATGACTTCCCGAGAAGCAGGTGCAATGCGGGATTAAGAAACCACTCCTTACTGTTATTTATTTAGTGAAAGTTTTAACCAGTAAGGAGATAACCCATAATCTGCTTTTGTTTCTTAAAAAATCGTTTTTACTTTCATAGAAAGTTTATTTCACGTAAGTATCCCCATTAGAAATAATCTATATTTTGTTTGACTTTTTCAAAAAGAAGTTTAACTTGCCGTGATATAAGGAATTCCAAAATTGTCTATTGTAGTCATCATCATTTATTAATATGTTAGTATCAATTTCCGTTAATTTGTTCTTTAATTTATAAAAATCGTTTATTAGATCATGACTTTTGTAGTGCTCCTGCTCTATTAGCTGAACCCAATACTTTTTAAAGTAATTGAAGCAGGAATACATTTTCTCTATAGAAGAATTAACAAAATATCTTTCTACTCTTTCCGTAATTTCATGTTCTAGCTCATATATTTCTCCTGTGGGCTGGTAAATGGTAATTAGATTACCTGAATCCATATTACTCCCAATAACAAGGTAGGGTTTAAACTTCTCTAAACTCGCTAAAAACGCTTCTGTATATTCTTTATCCAATATCGATAAAGAAAAATCATTTTGTTGTGTCCATTCCACTACATTTAAAAGAAAACCATTAGAATAGGTGTAAAATTCTACATTGAGACATTCGAATTCATTTTCTTTAATTTGATGATTAAGTAAAAAATGCATACTATCTATGGGCAAATTCAATTTGGCTATTTCCAATGTCATTCCTCCAAACCTTAATATTTAATCCATTTGTGAAAAGAAAATAAAGTTATTTAATTTTTAAACCTAAAACAAGTATAATCCCCTTCAAAATTTAGGAATGGATTAAAATTTAGTTGTTTAATTTTTGATATAAGATACTTCACTGTACTCAAAATATAACAATAAAATCGTTTGAAAATCTAAGGCTTATTCAGCAATAGCGCTCTTTAATGGAATAAATTAAATCATGAACGAGACCTAAAAACACAGTCACTTATTTCTTATTGAACTAAAGCCCCTTTAGTTCAATAAGAAATGATGGCACCCCTTATGATAGTATCTATCGCACTTGAGCTCCTATTGAAAAATATTAATAGGGATAGGAGGATTAAATGAAATTAAAATAACATACTTTTTCAATTACTAGAGAGACGATTCATAAAATCAATCACGACTTTTCAGCTTATGCATCGAAAGTATTTTTCTTTAATGTTAGTGTTACTTTACCTAATTTAATGACTCCCATAATTATAGAGAGCAACGGTATTAAAAATAAGAGATGTCCTATTCCTGGAGCAAATAATGTTACCGTAGACAAAGGACCAAATAATTTAGGAAATCCAATTAAAATAATCAATGGCAGCAGCCAGTTAAATACTAATATAGACAACCCATTTAGAATCCTACGGAATGTTCCTACTTTACGATTTTTAGGTTTGAAAATTTTGTAAGCTGAACAAACAATTAAAGCAACTATTGCCAGTAAAATCAAATCAATAATTACATATTTTATAAATGGATTACTATCAGAAATAGAAGGTTCTTCATTATGTACCAGCTTGTTTATCCCGCTTATGATGGCATCATATTCATTAAGATTAAGATAATCCATTGAATTGATCTGCAAGCTGATGCCATACTCCCCATCTAACAAAATTTTTGAGTATGTATTCTCTGTCCATCCCATATGGAAGATTCCTTCCTTATTCACTTCCCATCCCATTGCATAATAGGTATCATTCTCAACGGGTGCTGATGGACGATGCATTGTGGTCATCGCATTCGCCGATAGAATACTTTTCCCTTTGAATACTCCCTGATTCAATTGTGAAATCATGTAATTTGCCATATCTTCCGCACTCGAAATAAGGTAACCTGATGCAACAGTCCCTTCATGGATTAACTGCTTCGTTGGTACCTTTAATCCAAATACAGTTTGGTATCCAGTCGCAATTACATTTTTTGTATCATCTTTTGGATCAACATAACTATTGTTCATTTGAAGCGGTTTGAATATGAATTCGTTGATATACTCTTTATACGATTTATTCGTAACCTCCTCGATGACTAAACCTAAAATGTTATAATTTAAATTCGAGTATTGGTATTGTTCGCCCACAGAATATGTCAATTTTGTATTTGCCAAGCTTTTAATATGTTCTTTTGATGTTGTATTCCCTTGGGATATAGATACTTGACCATCATTTGTAGAAAGACCGCTAGTATGATTCAGTAAATGTTGAATGGTGATTTTTGCAGATGCTTCTTCATCAGCAATTTGAAACCAAGGTATGTAGGATTGCACCGGTTCTTCTAAGGAGATTTTTCCTTGTTCGACTAACTGCATAATGGCAAGAGCCGTGAACGATTTAGTAGTCGAACCAAGAACGATTGGCGTTTGCGATGTCATTTTTGTCCCATCTGGATTTGAAACACCATATCCTTGTATATATTCCGCTTGATCTCCCTTTACGATAGCCAATGATGCACCAGGAATGTTCAGTCTCTCTATCTCATTTGTCATAAACTGATCAATCTTAGAAATATCAAGACTACCATTTCTAGATTCGTTATCTTTTGCAAATACAACTCCGTTAACACTTATCATTAGCATTAGTATGGCGATTACGAACATTTTGCCTATTGTAAATTGTCTTTTCCTCATAACCTGTTTTTCTCTGATTTTATTCCCACATATAGAACATTTAAGTTTTTCTTGCTTAACAAAGTTTATCATTTCAGTCTCCTTGTCTACCTTGTTATCTGAATACCTACACCGATACAAACTACTTCTATGTTCAACCAATAAAGTTAACTGTAATTTTAGATTAAGACAATCCTTTACAAATTCTACATTAATATTAACATAAATATCCAATTGGATTTGCGATTTTCATTCCATTAAATGGCCGGATTGTTGAATAACATGACTTGCGTTTTTTAAACAACTTTATTATGTTTTAAACGACTTTATTGTAAATTAAACAACTTTATTATCTCTGTACACCATTTTCTGTTTCTTCACAAACTCAATTAAATTTGTGCATAAAGAAATGGTCTCCTTGGGGAAAGTTGCATATGAAATAATAAAAAGGTATGAGTTTACAACCCACACCTTTTTACCAGTAGAAATATTCGTTATATGCTTAGTGTATCAATCATGATCAATGTCATCTTCGATAAATTGACTAAGTTTATCTTTAATTGCCGCACTTTCTGGAGTTACTTTTGCTACTTTACGATTGTGAAGACGAGAGCCTCCTTCCATTTCATCTAAAGGTAATGTATTTTCATCATCTTGAGAAGCAGTAGCAGCCATTTGTTGCTGTAACCATTGCATTGTTAAGTTAGATGTTGTATTTTTACCATTGATTTCTGCAGTTCGTTGAATTTCCTGTTCCTGCTGATTATGAGTCACAGTCGATGTGTAAGCAGGCTCTCTATATTGTGGTGTATGCTTCGTCCTTGGCACTTCTATTGGAGATTCAGTAGTAACGGGTGCTTTTTTGTTAAGTTCAATAGGCTCTCTATGTTTACTTGTATCTGATACATTTTCTTTTTGAACATTGATCACTTTATTAATTTTTGCGTGTTCTGTTGTATTAGAAGTAGGAATTGATGCTGTAGTGCTCTCCTTTTCTAGCTTAGGAGCAGAATTTCTTGAGTAATCTTGCACCTCTCCTTCATTGTCAGTATCATCTTCATTATTATAAAAATCGTAAGTATCAGGATTTAACGTTTGTAACCAACCTTCTATTGCAGTAGGCGCTGTTTTAGGTGTCCTCAATTCCTCAATTACAGTTTCTTCACTATCAACATCTGTATCTGTGACATAATCATCATATTTAATTTCCGTATTCAATGACTCTTCACGAATTTTTAACCAATAAGCAGCTGCTTCTGCATCAACTTGAATCTTAGCTGTTTCAAACGCAGTGGCTGGAACAAAGTTTGCATTTACTTGTATTCCTCCTTGAGGAGCATTATCTTTTACAATTTTAGCAGCACACTGGAATGCTTTTTGAATTAAGATATCATTTTCAGAAAGAATGGGTACTTCTGTTTTTGAATAAGAGTAGGATGTTCTACGTGCACTTTGTGTTTTCGCTTCTGCTGTTACCATATCAATTTCTTGATCACCTTCACGTGCTTCATAAATTGCTTTCGTACCCATTAGCTTACTAAACAATTTAGCGTCTTCATTAGTAACATCACCATAAACAAGTTTGTTACGAAATGTACCTAACAGGATATCCATGAATCTTGGGCCATGTTCAATTGCTAATTGACTAATTGTTTGTGCAATAACAATTAAAGGGGCTTTATATTTACGTGATTGAGCAGGAAAACTTTTAAATGCTTTATAAATGTAATCCGCAAACTCATCGACTAAAACAGGATGGTAAGGAGATACGTTAGGCTTACGACGGAAAACTGCATTCTGCACGGCATACAAACATAATTTACCGAATACATCAGATAGATCAGAAAGTTCTCCTTTCGCTGTATTGATTAAAAGGATGCCTCCAAATTCCAAATGCTTTTCAAAGTCAAAATCTGATGGACCACATAATACACGACGGAGCAGAGGTTGAGCTGAAATATCATTTAATGTGTTTCGTAAACCACGAACGAAGGTTTCTTGTTTATCGATAATCTTTGGCTGCCCATAGTATTTCCCTTCAGTATGATAAACAACTTCCCCTCCCCCACGACCGCCAGAAATTTCAGGCACATAATTTAAATCAAACCATTCATCAACTTGCTTCATTATGCGCCAATGATTTCTCTCATCTCTATCAGGTATAGATTCAATATCATTTGGAAGTCGCCCTTTTAACTTGAGATGCATCTCAAAAACGAGATTAGCATCATTATACATATCAATTAAATGTTCAAATCTAGCTTCAAATTTTGAATCATGGAGTTTTAACAAGTAAATATGTTGTTTAAGATGGGAACGCTCAGATTGAACGAAGAAAGGATTTCCTGCTCCATTATCAGAGAGCCCCGTTAATACTGAACATAACATCTCAGCAACTTTATCAACTGGACCACGTACGAAATTTATTGAAGGGGTATCAGGATTTGTTGGATCTAAATAGAAAATAACACTATCGGGAATCTTGTGTGCCAATACCAAGTTATATACCTTTTCGCAGAAGTCATTAGATGGCTCGATAACTGTAAGACCATTTACCTGCGTTCCTTTTACATCCTCTGAATGATAATCTTTTCTTGCATATAAGGTTTTAAAGTTATTAATCATTGAAGCCATATAGTCAAGAATTTGATTAGCAATTGGTAAACCTAGTGCAGCTGATTTACCTGTACCAATGTTACCGATGATCATTATATTAAGTGTTAAAGACTTGCCTTGTATTACTGCCATTTCCCGTGTAGCACTGTTAGGACCAAGAAAGATATCGGGTTCTGGCAATTTTGATGGATTTTTTTCAGTGAAAAATCTGTGTAATGAAGTAGCAAGTTTTCGTTGACGATTATCATTCAAAAAGGAAAGCATCCAACCAGGTATTTTAAATACGTATTCCCATTTACCGAATTCATCTAAAAGCTCTTTTTTATGTTCATAAAAAATCTTAAAGAGCCATAAGAGTACGAGAATAATAATAATTACAGGTATAGCAAATACAAGGTGCATGATATTACTAAAATTTGAAAGTATAGTAGCCTCTAATCCTTTGTCATTTAGTGAAACTTCTCCAGCTTTCGAATGTAAGAATGGAATAAATATCTTAGCTAATGGAACACTAAATGCCCATAAGTACTGGGCAACTATACCAATTAACATCATCGAGAAAATAAACCATCTACGCTTTATCTCCTGATAGGTCTTAACCTTGGTTGATAGTTGCCAAGTATAAATTAAAATCCAAAAGCTAAAAAAGGTTTCAATGTAATAATTAGTTTCAAACGGATTACCCAAGATACTTAAAGTAGGTAATGGAGCCCCCATTTGTATTGACCAGAAAGAAGCGTATTTATATATTCCTCTAAAAGCAAAATACCAAGCTAGCAGAAGTAGTAATGTCACAACATAGTAAGATGAGCGGGCTGCTAAACGATATTTCCAGCTTTTTGTAATGTCGATTGTAACTGTATAGGAATTTTTTTTGCTCTTTCCGGCTTTTGGATCCTCCCCATTACCTGGTGCATTATTGAGTTCAGCATCTTTTTGAACTGCATTCTCCAAATTCTTGTTTCACCCTCTCTTTTAACGAATAAAAAGCAGCGGTGAAATTAAGCAATTCAGCAGAAGTAGCCAATAATATATTCTCTGGTGCTATGGAATTGTGATACAAATCAGTAAAAATGGCTTGCTGCCCATGCTCTAATTCATCCGCTTCATATATCCCCAAAATCTTAATTGGGTTTAGTGTTCGGTGTTGATTTTGCATGGCCAACAATCCTGATAATTGTTGTAATTTAAAGTGTGTGTTAACCTCCCCTACCTTAAGTATTGTTAATAGACATAATATTTCTAAGTAATCTAAAGGTTTTTTTTCTTCATCAGGTGATTTTTTTCGTAATACCAAAATGTCATCTGTTAGCTCAAGTAGTTTAGAATGCTGAATCCCTTTCGCTTGCATTTCATTTTTATTAGATATCCACTTTACAGAATAAGGGAAAGAAGAATTTACATTTAAACGTTCAGTGATTTTTTTGAGCATATGACTTTTGCTTAAACTATTAACTTCGCGAATTTCTCGAAGAATATTATTTATTACAAGTGCCGATCCACCCATATTGCATACGTAGACATTTAGGTTATTCACTACACTTAAACGTGGTATATTGCTGAAAGCTTTTTTTAAATTTGTTACACGTGTAGTCCTTTTTTTGTAAGTAGAAATTGTGTGATAGGAGTCATCAATCACTGAAAATAACACGTAAAATTGTTTAGATGGGTTAGCAGCAGCGATATCGAGATATTTTTTTAGTTTGTTTTCTAAAAATGGAATGTTTTCTGATCCTGTATCAACTTCAATATTGATAATAGAATCGTTACAAGTAAGAATCCAATCGGGAATGATTAATGGGTTTCCCTTTGAGTCTGGATAAAACTCTTTAGATGGACGAAATGAATAAACGAGTTGAGGTAAATCTGGTAGGAAAGAAACGGGTTGAAGTTCTGGTTGAAACACTTCACGGTATTCTTCATCTTCATATAAAAAGTATACATCTTTTGAATCGGAATACATCCGGTTGGGCAACTGTAAGTTTTGTTTTACAATTTGGCTTAACGGAAAGAGATAATCTCCATTA
This sequence comes from Bacillus sp. RC240, assembly GCF_044907945.1. Taxonomy (NCBI): domain Bacteria; kingdom Bacillati; phylum Bacillota; class Bacilli; order Caryophanales; family Bacillaceae; genus Bacillus; species Bacillus sp. RC240. The sequence goes on from NZ_JBIYCT010000006.1 coordinate 54,422, forward strand.
CCGCCTACAATTGCACCGGCATGTTCATTGTTTGATTCTGCTTCAAGTAAATTTAAAACAAATTGCGTAATTGCTATATTGTGTTCATATTGTCTTTTAGTAACAAATGACATACTACAACCAGAAATCAATTTTAATCGATATAATATTTCAGCTCCTTTTGAAGAGATAGAAACGAAATCCAATGTGAAGCCTCGCTTTTTTCTCACACTTATATTTTCCTTTTTTACTAATTTCATTTTTGACCACTTAGTTAACTTTGACGAGAAAGTAGTTCGACTTATAGCCTCCCCACTTATCAATTCATAAAATTTACGTAATTGAATTTGAGATACTGTTCGTTGTTCATATAAAAATAAAACTGTAAAAATGTCAGAACGATTAAAATAAACTCCACGATCATTCTCTCCAACGATATATTTAACGGCATGATCAAATGATTTTTTCAATTTTAAACACTCCCTTGGTATGGAAATAATATACGGAAACCTGCATGAAATCGAGTGTAATTGTCATGAAATGAAAGCAACTAATGTTGGATAAATTAAGCAGTTCAGTACATAAAAATGATTAGTGTATATTTTAACTGAATTTTGCAAAAAAAGTAACCCGTTATCCCCTATGAACTCTTGATTTAAAAATACATATTATTTCGTCAGGTGTGAGTAATAAAATTCAATGTTATTAAGTGGAAATTCGCTATTAGAGTTCGTCATATGTACTTCGACATAGATAAGAGAACAAATGACGAACTCTAATGATGAAAAAAAGGGTTCGTCATATGTATTACGTCATATATGTGTAGAGTATCAAAAATAGATAAAATGTACAGTGAATATACTTTTGCATAGATGAAATTAAGTATTAAACAGAATTGCATTTAATTCTGTAGAGGTATTTGTTTATCAGAAGGAAAAATTACATCATAAAAGAAATAAGTAAATAAACATAATAAAGTAAATGAAAATTTTGTATATTTCATATTTTGCATGTTACAATCTGATTTAAGGGGTGAAAAAATGCGGAATTGGAACACAGAATATGGGTTAATAAAAAAGATAATAAAAAGTGAATTTGAAACGGACTTTCTTTATACCAAAGTAATCAACACATTAAGTAACGAACATGAGATAATTCCAATAAAGTTTGCAGCTCTAGATCCTTATAAAACGTATAATACCGCACAAGTCAGTAGAATTTTGAGGATAAAATCTAATCAATTAAGATTTCTAATCAACAAATACGGTGAATACATCCAATTAAGAAAAAAAAGAACTAAATATATTATTTCATTTAAAGCTGTATATAGGATATATTTAGTGCATCTATGCTTAACAAAGAAATTAATTAGTTCATCGGAGTTTAATCGCTTTATGGCTTTACATGTGAGTTATAGTGATTATATTGATATGAAATTGACAAGTTATACTGACAAGTTTGTAGAACTTAATTTCAGAGAAAAACAAATGAATGAAAATGAATCACAATTTTATGTGTTATTTCTGCAAATCTCAGAAATAACTACGGAATTAATAAAAGAAATAACGAAATATAACATGACATTGACATCCCCTTTCCTTTCTGTAGACAACCAACAGAAAAATGAGTTATTAAAAAAGAAGAAGGATCATAAAGATCTGTTTAATAAACTAAGTGTTTTATATAAAACTATATAGTTAAAAGAGTAATACTTAAGAAGTATTACTCTTTTTTATAGGGTTATATACACGTTTTGTTTATAAGTCTTTCATATAAGACCTTTAAATGAGTCGTGTAATAATTCGTGGTAATATTCTATTGACATGAAATTAATATAAAAGCATATAAAACCTTTAATAATAAGTGTTTATCCATACGTCTTATATGTAGTTCGTATATATAAGATGTATAAATAAAATGACCATGATAATAGTACGTTATTTTAGGAGTATTATATATTGGAATTATAATTCTAGATAAAAATATACATAAATACTGCACTCATATTTATTATTTAATAGTTATTGTTAGTTATATGAAACCTGATATTAACATGTTTTATTTAATGCTTATATGAACGACTTTCATGTACGTCTTATATATTTGACGTTGATATATAGGGCATTGTTTCAATTTTACATTTTGTAAATATTATATAAGACTTATATATAACAACTTAATATAAGTCTTATATATAATAACTTGATATACGTCTTACAATGATGTAATATATTTTTAGGAATAATTAACCAACGTTTTAAGGGGGGGACAACTTGAACGAGGTATTAAGTGAAAAATATAAACAAAACAAATTCACTGAAGAAGTTGTGGAAATGTTTGCAGACATTATTGAAGGAGACGAAATACTCTACAATGTATTTCATTACATAGGATCTCAAGTAAACAAACAATACCAAGAGACAAGGTATATGAGAGGAATCTCAATAAATGAGATAGTAGAAAGTGTTGTTATTGATAGGAGAGTAAAGAAACCTAAGGGTAAATCCTATTCATTAGAACTTGAAAGAACTAACATTTCAAGAAGATCAGCGGAAGGTAGTGTTGCTACTTTAGCTTCAATGTCATTAATAACAGAAAAAATTATGCATCCGTATAAGTTTTTAATTTCAACTATTAGGGGGCAGCAAGTATTAGTTGAATTAAGCAAACGTAAGAAAAGTAATGAGAATAAGGGAGAGATAAAATAATGGCAAAAAACTTTCTGAAAAACGAAGTAGCAGTGAAAATGACTATGGTTGGTTTTGGTCAAGCTGGAACTAGAATGGTAGATAAGTTTGCTGAGTATAAGCATACAGACGGTACAGCAGTTTATAATTGCCTAGCATTGAATAGTAATGATGGGGATTTAGCAGAACTGAAAAACGTGCCAAAAAGCAACCAAGTTTCACTAAAATTAGGTGGTTTGGGTAAGAATCCTGAGCGTGCTGTAAAGGTGTTAGAATCTAATGAAGAAGCTAAGGACAAACTAAAAGAATTTATAACGCAACGTGTCAGACCAACTGATGAGTTAGTGCTATTTTTTGCAGGTTTAGGTGGTGGTACAGGTACATCTACAATTATTCAAGCAATTGAAGAATTCTCTGCTTTTCATAATAAACCTGTAATTGCTGAAGAACTTAAAAGTATGGCAATGAAAATTCCTAGAGAAGAATTAATCAAAAATCAACAAAAGTATGCAAGAATTGCTTTCAATAATGCAATTGAACGTAAAGATTTTATTAAAATGGGTATTGTGGTTACACTCCCAGTTAGAGCAGATGGGCCGGATGTACTAAGACAGGTGAATAAATTTTCACAAGAAATTTGGAAGTTAGCTAATGATCCAGCGAAAGGCGTTGCATTTGTTGTATTTGCAGATAACCAACACTTCTATGATGAGTTTAAGGGATTAAACGAAAATGAGAAAAAAGGCATTGGAAACTCACGAGACTATGCAAACCAACGCATTGGAGATATTATTCATGAGTTAAATACAGCTGCAAATGGTTCAGGAACATCAGTAATTCTAGATTCTCAGGACTTTAAACGAATTTTACTAGAAAGAACAGGCTGTTTAGTAATTAATAAGGTTTCACGTAATATGAATCAAATTGAAAACAGTGAAGAAATTGTAGATATGTTCTCAGAATCATTGAAAGGAAGCTCATTCCATCACCCTATTGACCTGATGAAGACAAATGAAAATGGAGATTTAGAGGCATCGAAGGTACATCATTTTGGTATGTTAGCAATTTTAGATGAACAGAAGAACATTGATGATTCATTTATGGATGATGCAAAAGTAGAAGTGACAAATAAACTACCAATCAATGGAACTGTTTTTAATGGTTATTTAGTGAGTAAAAATGACTTTATGGGCAGCGTGTATACTTTCTATAAGACAGATGCACTACCATCACGTTTATCTAAAGGATTAGTTGAAGAATATAACGAATTTAAGGAAAAACAGAGTCAAATTCAATATACAAAGTCACAAATTAATACTATTGAAGCGCAAGACTCGGACGATGACTTCAATATTAACTTTGGTGATTACTTTGAATTAGAACCAGTTAAAGATGAAGAACCACAAACGCAAAATGATGAAGAATTAGCTGCATTTATGGATCCCGATAAGATGTTTGGAACAAAATAAAAAATAAGCCTGGAATTTTCCAGGCTTATTTTTCTGTTCTCATTACATTTTTCATGTATTCAATCATGTTCTCATCAATATAGTTTTCTATGAAAAGTTGTTTTCTCGCAAGATCTTCCTCTTTTTTAAACCAGCCAACTTTTTTAATACGAGTTTCTTCTGGTTGTGAACTCCACTCTCTTTCAGCTTGTTTTCTTAATTCTGTACGCGCTCTATGTTGAATTATCATATTATCTAGTCTTTCTTGTCTTTGGCGCTCTTTTAACATTTCAGGGTCTTCTGGTTCAGGGAGCACTGCACGTATAGCATCTTCAAACTTTCCTTGATACTCTAATTCAATGTTTTGTAAATGCATTTGAATCTTTTGCTCGACTATTTTTTCAATAGTCGCTGCAGCTTCCTGCATGTTTAATTGGGTTGATACTTCACTGTTTTGATTTTCTGGAGAAACTGGTCTTAGTTCAAATTGATGTGGTAAAAGCTCAATAATTGCATCTAGCGACCACTTTTCATCCCTTTTTAGCTTGATAAATAAAGCTATGTCTAAATCCAGTGTGTTATATAGCTTTTCATTTGTATTATTGGTTCTTAATGTTCCGTGTAACCCCTTTTCCTCTAGGATATTGAACCAATTGTATACAGTGTTATGATGTCGGCCTACTAGTTTTGAAAACTCTGTTATTCGCCAAGCTTTTTCAAAAGTATCTTCATGACTAGAGTTTGTATTATTTGACTCCATATGTTCAGTTGTATTTTTGTTATCTTGTTCAATCATCGTTGTACCTCCTTGAAATATAATGGCCATAGCAAAATGGAATTAACATATAAAGTGAGATTGATATGTTAAGTGTCTTTCGACGATATAAACCTCAATACCTTTATCGATTGACATTCACATGAAATGTGTCATTGATATATAAAGCACCACTTGTTAACATGAAGTTGATAAATAAGGATTTAGAATTAACTATTGTTAATGTCCTGTTAATAATCCGTTAGTTATTAATGATTATTATTGCTATGAAATTAACAAATTAGCCTACAATATATTAATGATAAGAAAATATTAGTGATTTGTAAATAAATTATGAGGATATAGCATTAAACTTAAAGACTTAAAAGCTAAAAAGTATGTATAAATGTAGAACAAAAAGCCCATACTAATAATAAATAAAGGGCTATATTTATTATAATTTATGATACTCGGTAGTAGAAAGCTAAGAAATGTATAGTTTATTGGCCTCAGTAGGTCTTTAGAATGCACATGAAGGTTATTGAATTGCTTTTAATATAAACTCATTTTTTATAGGAGGCACCGCCCTTTACAATCTCTATATAATCAAAATTGATTCATACAATTGCTACTTTTAGATCGGAAGTAATTATCAAAATGCCTTCAAGAATGATATCCTCCCCGACTTATCCAGGGGATTTTGTTATAAAAAAGGCCTCTTAATAGATATAGAATCTAAAACTCTATTTGTATGTATATTCTCAACGTTAGAATCAACAATTGTTAATGTTATGTCAATACGCGTTAATGATAATTGATATGACGCTATTATTAACGGACAACAAACTCTATTAACATGTCAATCTCAGGTTATATATCAATGATAAATAAAGAGAAAACTGTTATTTTTTTGACGCTAATAAGAAACTATCGATTGTATGAAGTTCTTACTAGTTTCTAACCATAACTATAGTGCTTTTAGAGTGTTTTTTGATATTTCGATAGAAATCTGTTGTGGCAGATAAATCTTTAACTAATGCGGATTTTGAAATCCCCAGATCTGCTTTTATGCGCATTTCAACTTTTTAATTGTTAATGTCATATTAATGTTAAACGAAAATTGTTGATATAACATTAACAATTTAGACAGCATTTCTCTCTAAGCTTTACTTTTAGAGTATATGTCAATGATAAACAAAGGGTGAAAAACATTGAACTCCTGTCGTCACTTATTATTACGATTAAATTTTAACTATGTTTTGATAGTGTGAAAACATTTTCTAGGATAGATCATTACTAGATTCGCCTCGAGCAAACCACCACAGAAGAAAATTTTCACCAATATAGATTTTGAAAGTTTGAAGACCATAAACATTTCTTCTTTTTTGACGCCTAATTGTTAATGTTATATCAATATCAATTAGAAAACTAATAATAACAGAAGAAAATAAGTACTTAACATGTCAATCTCAGGTTATATGTTAATGATAAATAAAGCGAAAACTATTAATTTTTTTGATGTTACTAATAAGAAACTATCAATTGTATGGAATTTTTGTTAGTCCCTAATCACGATTATAGTACTGTTAGAGTGGTTTTTGATATTTCAATAGTAATCTATTGTGGTAGATAAATTTTTAACTAATGCAGATCTTGGGTCTTTGAGATCTGTATTTATGCGTATTTCAACTACTTAATTGTTAATGTTAAATACGAATTATTGATATAACATTAACAATACAGATAGTAATCCTTTCTATGTATTGTTTTTTAACCATATATAAATGATAAATAAAGGGTAAAAATCATTGAATTGCTGTCATTATTTATTACTCGATTGGATTTTTAACTATGCTTTGATAGTGTCGAAATATTTCCTGGGATAAATCGTCACTAGATCCACTTCGAGAAAACTACCACAGAAGAAAAAAATCAGCCGATATAGACTTTGAAATCTTGAAAGTTATAAACATTTCTTCTTTTTAACACCAGATTGTTAATGTTATGTCAATCTTAATCGGAGTGATATTGACAGCAAAAGAAAACAATCACTTAACATGTCGATCTTAGTTAACATGTTAATAACAAATGAGAGGTTAAAAATCGGTTATCTTTTCATGGTATCAACATGCGATTGATAGTTTCATGATGTTTCCTTTTATGTCTTACTAGCATTGAAACTTTTTTAAAGGTAGTTTATTAATTAACTCACTTCCGTACAATCTGTTGCAATGGACTATTGTTCAACTAGTATAGATCTTGAAATTTAGATAGGTGCAAACATTTTTGAAAAGTGTCCGCTTGTTAATGTTATGTTAATGTTAACCTATGGATACTAGTAATAAAGTCGGTGTGCTTCGGTTGACATGTTAATCTCATTTGATATGTCAATGTCAAATGAGGATAAGATGTATTGATTTTCTGTTGATATTAACATGCGATTGATAATTATATGATTGTTTTATAGTCCTTGGTCTAAATTTTTATAAAGTAGGACTAATTAATTTTGGACAAAATATAAAGTTACGATACTTGTTTACAAGGAATTAATTATGGTTAACAAGAATTCGCTTAATAGTGCAATTAATTGGTTAGTAGGTTATATATACTGTATCAAAAAAATTCAGCAGAGAAACATTAGTGAACCGTTAATAACGGGGACCCTTATAGCTTGATAAATATAGATTGCTAAAATAGTATCTGATTCTGAAGAAGTTCTCGCTTCAAAAGGTCCAAAAGGAGTTAAGTAGTGAGATGCCCATGTATAATTATAGAGTGGGGTTTAATAATATTTAGAAGATTATTTGATTAAATAAAGAATATTATGATTAACCTCTAGATTAAACTGAGAATTTTTAGTATATTCTTATTATAAATTGTTAATTTTTTATTTTCTAGTGATTACATAAAGCCCTTCGGGTTACGGATTAAATTACACGTTTGTGTGGTATTTAACCTCCGTATTCCAAAGGGCTTTTTTATTTGATCAAGGGAAAAGGAGATATGTGATGTCAATTGAAAAGTTAGCAGCAAGTAGAATATTAAGGCCAGTGAGAAGCATGAATAAGGGGAGTAATGAGAGATGGTTTGAATATTATAGAACAACGTGCCCTATATGTGGTAAGCAAGGATGGTGCATGGTTAATAATTCTGAAACCAAAATAATATGTGGACGAATTCCATCAGAAACAGTATTCGGGGAAGCAGGCTATTTACATATAGTAGCTGAAGATCAAAAAAGGGGATATGACTTTTCTCAAGAACAGATGATTAAGGAACATAAGAGGAAAAATGATTACACCCTTGATATTATTTACAATTTATTCCTAGAATCTTTAGACGTGCGAGATGAACATATTAAAATGTTAATGGGATCAAAACGTAGGATTACAAGAGAAGTAATAAGTGTTAGAAATTACAAAAGTTTTCCTATTAAACCTTGGGATACTACGAAAGAGCTAATAAAAAAAGTAGGGGGGAAAACAAGCTATGTGGTTGGAATTCCAGGATTTTATGCAAAAGAAACAAAGGATGGAAGATATTTCACGTTTGCAGGAAGGAGAGATTCTTTATTAATACCTCAGAGAAATATATATAATCAGATATGCGGTTTTCAATGTAGAATTGATAATCCTGAATATATGACAGTTGTAAAAAATTATAAACCAAGCTTTAAGGCAGAAGTTATTGAGCAACCCAATACTATAGAGGTGACCTATGAAATTAATGGGAAGATAGAGTCTATATTTAAAGGTGAAATCGATGTTAAAGAATGGTATGAAATTAATTATGAAGGTGAAAAATTAGGTGAAGTACAATTAAAGTTAGAAAGTAAATATATTTGGATCAGCTCAGGTGGGAAATTCCATGGAACAGGAGCTGGGAACCCATTGCCAATACATGTAGCAGTACCTAGTCGAGAGTTGAAAGGTTTGGAACGTGGAGAACTAATAAAAAAGGATAATGTATGGATTTCAGAAGGGAGTCTAAAGTCTGATATTTCTGCTGAAAACTTAGAGGAGCTTCTAACAAATGAGGAAAAAGTAATGTATGGTACTACAGTTGTATCAATACCTGGGGTTAAAGTATGGAGAATATTAATTGAACCATTAAAAAAAATGGGAGTTAAACAGGCGACGTTCGCTTTAGATATGGATATGATTACAAATTCAGATGTTCAGCGGTCGTTATTAGAATGTGCGCAAGCGCTTTATCAAGAAGGGATAAGTATTAATTATGCAAGTTGGGATATTAATCTTGGAAAGGGGCTAGATGATTTACTGTTAAACGATTATATTCCAGCAATAGAGAAAGTGAGATAAACGCTATTTTAACGTATTATCCGAAAGAAGTCTCCTTCCTGGGGCGTGTGAAAGACGCTAGTCTAGCGGTAGGTGGGAGATGAATTTCGGTTTGGCGTAGCCAAACATTTGGTTTTCCTATTTTTTTGCCTCTGATATAATCATTCTTATAAGAGGTAAATTTTGGTATAACAATGAAAGTAGATAATAATCATGTAATGTTCAGGGTGTGATCACCGTCATAGCTTATGGGAAATGAAGCGAAAACTGAGGTGAATGGATATGGCAAAGCAGAATAAGGCGTACAAATTTCGTCTGTATCCAACAGAAGAACAAGCACATCTCATACGTAAAACATTTGGGTGTGTACGCTTTGTGTATAATAAAATGCTGGCTGAACGAAAAGAAGTATATGAAAAATATAAAGAGAACAAAAAAGAACTAAAGAAACAAAAATTCCCTACTCCTGCGAAATACAAAGTGGAGTATGAATGGTTGAAAGAAGTTGATTCATTGGCATTGGCCAACGCTCAATTAAACTTGCAAACTGCGTATAAGAATTTTTTTAGTGGTCAAAGTGATTTTCCTACATTCAAAAATAAAAAGAGTAGAAAATCCTATACAACGAATCGAGTAAACGGAAATATTATGTTATTTCATGGTTATATCAAATTACCAAAATTGAAAATGGTGAAACTGAAGAAACATAGAGAAATCCCGCTAAAACATAGCATCAAATCGTGTACGATTTCGATGACACCTACTGGTAAATACTATGTGTCCATCTTGACTGAATATGAAAAAGAGATTGTACAAAAAGAAGTACAAAGTGTAGTTGGATTAGACTTCGCAATGGCTGAATTGTATGTGAGTAGCGAAGATGAGAAAGCCAATTATCCTCGCTTTTATCTTCAGATGTTAGACAGATTAGCAAAAGCACAACGTGTATTAGCAAGACGTGTGAAAGGTTCAGAGCGCTGGAATAAACAACGTATTCGTGTAGCGAAATTATATGAAAAGGTCGCCAATCAACGTAAAAATTTTCTTCATCACAAGTCTAAAGAATTAGCTACGAGTTTTGACGTTGTAGCAATCGAAGACTTACATATGAAAGGGATGTCACGAGCACTACGCTTTGGTAAAAGTGTAGCGGACAACGGTTGGAGGATGTTCACGACATTTTTAGCATATAAGTTACAAGAACAAGGAAAACAGCTTGTGAAAATAGATAAATGGTTTCCTTCTACAAAGATGTGTAGTCGTTGTGGATATAAAAAAGAAATGCCATTATGTGAACGCATGTATGCGTGTTCGTGTGGACTCACAATCGACCGTGATTATAACGCAGCTATCAATATCAAAAAAGAAGCCATACGCTTATTAGTGTTGGCATAAATGGTAACAAAATAACCTTTGGAACAAGGGAGTTAGCTCGGCTGTCCTAGGACAAATTCATTAGCTATCAAAAGTAACGATGAACCGAGAAGCCCCCACTTCGGGGTAAGCTCGTAAGAGATACTAAGTGGTGGGTAGTTCACTTACTAAATAATACTATTCATGTATACGAGGTGAAACAAATGGGGAGACGAGTAAGCGAGAAGAAAACGAAAGAGCAGTTTTTATATGAAAGAAGAAGACAATTAGAAATAATGGAAGGTATTAGTAGCATCTGCAAAGGATGCGATATTTATATAGAATTGAGAAAAACGAAAGCACATAAAGAAGTGGCCAATACATGCGCAAGGAATTGTAAGCTGATTAGTAACGTACAAAAGGAGACAAAGGTGTTTTTAGAAACAATTCGTTAAAAATGAGAAGGGAGGAATAGGTGTGAATCAATCATATAGCAGCTTGAATCGCGATGAGTCATTAAATAAAACTGTAACACAAGGTTCTACTGCAAGAAGTATTAAGCCAATGGCTAATCTAAAAGGAAACACTTTTGAAATTAAGGGAATTGGGAATTATAAGGTACTATCAAAACAAGAAAGTTTAAAATTATTTCAGCGGTACAAACATGGTGAAAAGGATCTACGTGATTATTTGTTTCATGTGAATGTAGGACTAGTATTATCTATTGCAAGAAAGTACAAAAACAAGCACCCTGATATAGAGTTTGATGATCTGGTTCAAGAAGGTAATGAGGGAATGTTACGGGCAATGGAAGATTTTAATCCGGCTTTAGGTTATTGCTTTTCCACGTACGCTTTTTGGTGGATACAAACAAGCATGTTAGGAATTATATGTAAAAAAAAGTCTGGGCCTTTTAAAATCCCTAATTCTGTGAATCAATTTAATTTAAGATATGTCGAGTTAGAAGATAAATATCTACAAATGTACAACAGAACCCCTTCACTGGAAGAAGTAGTAAAAGAGTTAAATGTAACTAGCGAAACAGTCATTAGGCACAACATATATTATAAGCGAGCTACTACTATGACTTTGGATATAGATACAATAAATGAAGATATAGGTATATCAAATCCATTCTATGATGATAGTTCAGCAATTCCGTCAACAAATGAGATGGTAATTGAGGACTTAAATTACGAGATATGGTTAATATTTGATGAAATATTAAACCCAAAGCAAAAGATGGTACTAAATCTATGTTTTGGTCTTCTAGATGGTAAAGTGTATTTGCATAAAGAAATTGCAAAAGTACTTATGATAACAACGGAAAGAGTGTCACAAATAAAGGATGAAGCAATTAAAAAATTGAAGAAATGTGACTATAAAGATGAAATTTTTAATCTACTACATGAAAAGTTGAAAGTAATGGATGAACTAAATATGGAGTAAAAATATATATTCATATTTATCGGAATATACAGTATAAAGAGCGTATTGTATCTTTTTCTATCTAAAAGTTGGAAACAAATTGATGTATTAAGGGTATAACATGTACTTCGAACTACTCACCACTTAACGTCCTTACGGACTGTTTGAGGTGGGAGATTCCTGCGAACCCCGATGTATCCACCGGTGATCTTAGCATGCTCTGCCCGTAGTCCCTACGGTGAAAACATAAGTATCTTGTACGTTGACTCACCACGCTTCCTACTTTAGCTTGGTTTTCGCAACTTCGGCAAACGTGGGGCGCAAGAACGTTGAAGATTTTACGGTTGCAACATTTTTCTGCAACCAACCTCATATCTTCAGTTTTCAAAGAGCAATCTGTACAAGTATATGGTAATAAACATGTTGGCTTATGCCAAGCGACATTCATCTCCCGCCTTAAATTGGTGTTTCATACTTTCACATTTTAAGGAAGGAGTTTTCTATCGGAAAACGATAAACTCAATAGATGATAAATAAAAAGAAGGATAAATGGGTGCTACCTATTTATCTTTTTTTTATTTATCATGCTTAAAAAAATAATATTATCTCTAATTTTCCTTAGTTTTTCTTTAGAAATATCTCATGATTAATTATGAAGGATGAATAATTTAATTACTCTCATTAATGAGGTACCGATAGAAAGGAGGCCATTGTTGTTATATGCAAAATAATAGAAAAAGAAACGTAATTAAGGAAAGGATTAGACAAGAAAAAGAACGACGAGAACGATTACTAGCTGAGGAAGAAGAACAATATGGGGATACCCATGAGAATCAAGTAAGTGAGAAATTCCAACAAGAGCATTCAGATCAACCGTTGAAACAAAGTGAAAATAGAGAAGAAAGTGTAGTTTTAAATACACCTAAAAATGAAGCTTCAAATAGTAATCCGGCCCTTGATTGGATTACAACAATTCAAAAACAGTCAAGCACTTCTGAAAGCGATTTTAATATAGATCAACCAGAGGCGGAAGAAGAAGCAAGAGAACGTGAAGAAGCGGAAGCACGTAGAAAAGCAGAAGAAGAAGCGAGGAAACGTAAAGAAGCGGAAGCGCGTAGAAAAGCAGAAGAAGCAAGGGAACGTAAAGAAACGGAAGCACGTAGAAAGGCCGAGGAAGAAACAAGGAAACGTGAAGAGGCAGAAGCACGTAGAAAAGCAGAGGAAGAAGCAAGGAAACGTGAAGAGGCAGAAGCACGTAGAAAAGCAGAGGAAGAAGCAAGAGAACGTAAAGAAGAAGCACGTAGAAGGGCCGAGGAAGAAACAAGGAAACGTGAAGAAGCAGAAGCATGTAGGAAAGCAGAGGAAGAAGCAAGGGAACGTAAAGAAGCGGCAGCACGTAGAAAGGCCGAGGAAGAAGCAAGGGAACAGGCAAAAGCACGACGGACAGAAGAAGAGAAAAAGCTTGAAGAAGTAAGAAAAAGAAGATTAGAGGAAGAAAAGAAAATAGAAGAAGCTCAAAAGAGACAAAAAATAGTTGTGGCTAAAAGGGAACCAGAAAGTGATGAAATTAATTTAAATAAGGAAAGAAATCTAGCAAATGTAACTAAATTTGAACAGGATGAGAAAGTAGTAATCGATAAAAAAGGAATCTTAAATAATATGAAAAAATATAAGTACGCTATTATAGGAGTCGCATCAATTGTTTTATTAGTAGTAGCAGGTTTTGCCTTTAGCAATATGAAAAATTCACAGGCTGCATCTGCAAATAATGTAAATAGTTTAGAAGTTAATGCAAATTTAATAAATGGATTAAGGTTATCTGCAGTTCAAAAATATCAAGATGCTGCCTTGGAATTTGATAAAGTCGATTATAAAAAGTTAGGAAAAGAAGATAAAAAGGCAGTTTTATTTACGTATCTATTAAGTGGTAAAGCACAAAAGGCAATTGACTTAGAACAAGATTTTGCAGAATCAGTAGTTTCATATTATATAGCTGTAGATAATTTGAAAAAAGTAAAAGAATTAAAAACAAAAAATCCACTAATTAATTTTGAAATTTCTGCATTAGATAACAAACATGAAGAAGTTATCAAATTAAGAGATCAAGTGCCACTAGATGGCAGAAGAGAAGGAATCATTGTTAATAGTTATTTGAAATTAAATAAATCTGAGGAAGCTAAAAAGTTTGCTCAAAAGGTTGGAAATAAAGATTTACTTGAAAAAATCAACAATTCTGCACCTAATAGCTCTGCTACATCTGTAGCAATTATAATTGCAGGCTAAGTAATAGGGAGGAATTGATTGTGCCTTTAGATTATTCAAAAATTTTAAAGAAAGTGTTACTGACGACTACTGTAACTACCTTAAGTGTTGGGGTAGTTACAGGCTGCTCGCTGTTCTCTTCAGAAAAAAAGAGCACTAAAACAGCATCAGTATCTAAAAAGAAAAAGGATAGTGAAAAAGAAAAGAAGAAAGATGAGAAAAAAGATGAAAGTAAGAATGAAACAACTGAAAATTTAAATGCTAATGATTTTGATGAAATCATTGATAATGCAAAACGTAGCTCTGATCAAAATTTAGCCGGTATTATTGAAAATAACAAAACTAAAAAGAAATTTGATGATTTAACGGATTCAATTGCAACCGCAGCTATAAATTCAGACCGAAACCTAGCATCAGTTATTGACGGTGATAAATCAAGTAATCGTTTTTCGGATTTAAATTCTTCTATAGCATCAGCAACAAATAATCCTTCTGTCTCGGATAATAAGGATAGTAAGAACTTTGTATTTGGTGGCGATATAAATATCAATGATGGAGTGGCTATTGCAGATAACTCAATACCTCCAATTAATAATGATAAAAAACCACCAACTTCTGGTGACACAGGTGTCGGGGAAGTGAAACCGCCAACAGGTGGTGAAGGTAATAATGGTGGAGGAAATACAAAACCACCAACAGGCGGAGATGGTAACGATGGTGGAGGAGGTACAAAACCACCAACAGGCGGAGATGGTAACGATGGTGGAGGAGGTACAGAACCACCAACAGGTGGGGATGGTAACGATGGTGGTACAACAAAACCAGAGAAACCTGAAAAAGATACAGTGGCACCAGTAATTACAGCAAAACAAGGTGTAACTGTTTATGTAGGAGATAGCTTAAATGCAGGAGATTTGGTAGAAGTTAAAGATAATAAAGATCCAAACCCAGTAGTAACAGTAGGAGCGTACGATACAAGTAAGGCAGGGGAAATTCAAGTAACAGTAACGGCAACAGATGCATCAGGAAATAGCTCAAGTACAACAGTAACCGTTAAAGTAGTAGAAAAGGAAGAGGAAAAAGATATAGAAGCACCAGTAATTACAGCAAAACAAGATGTAACTGTACATGTAGGAGATAGCTTAAATGCAGGAGATTTAGTAGAAGTAAAAGATAATAAAGATCCAAACCCAGTAGTAACAGTCGGAGCATATGATACAAGTAAGCCAGGTACAATATCAGTTCAAGTAACGGCAACAGATAATGCTGGTAACAGCTCAACTGCAACGGTAACTGTTAAAGTAGTGGAAAAAGATACAGAGGCACCAGTAATTACAGTAAAACAAGATGTAACCGTACATGTAGGAGATAAATTAAGTCCAGAAAGTTTAGTAATTGTAAGAGATAATAAAGATCCAAATCCAATAGTAACAGTGGGAGCGTATGATACAAGTAAGCCAGGTACAATATCAGTTCAAGTAACGGCAACAGATAATGTGGGTAACAGCTCAACTGCAACAGTAACAGTAAAAGTAGTAGAAAAAGAAGAGGAAAAAGATACAGAAGCACCAGTAATTACAGCAAAACAAGGTGTAACCGTAAATGTGGGAGATAAATTAAGTCCAGAAAGTTTAGTAAGTGTAAAAGATAATAAAGATCCAAACCCAGTAGTAACAGTGGGAGCGTATGATACAAGTAAACCAGGCACAATATCAGTTCAAGTAACGGCAAACGATAAGGCAGGAAACAGCTCAACTGAAACAGTAAATGTGGTAGTTCTTGAGAAAGAAAAACCAGAACAGAAACCAGAGCAAAAGCCAGAACAGAAAACTGCAGGAACAACTTCTAAAGAGCAGGGTAATGGATTACTTGCATCAAATTCTAATGATGTAGCTAAATAAGATTTTAGCGGAAAATTATAATAGCGAAGATTTTAGAAGGTTCATCTATAAGTTTTTGTATCAGTAAAACTTAACTAATCAAAATTATATTGTAAAAAGCTCCGACTGTCCTACAGTTGGAGCTTTTTTTATATGTTTAATTAATTATATTAAAATTTCATGATTTTATTGAACGGTTTATAACGTAAAACTACCTTACCTTCAATATTATTCAAAGATATAAATCCTATTTCTTTAAATCTGCTGTCTAAGCTTTCTTCACGATTATCTCCTAATACAAAAATTGTGTCATTCGGAACCCTATCGAGACCATAAATACTTTTTAATGAAAAATCAGCTGTTTCACCTTTTGAGTATAGATCTTTTTCTACAAGTCCATTTATATAAAGCTGCTGTGATTTAAATTCTATTGTATCTCCAGGTAAACCAACTACTCTTTTTATAATTGTTTTATTATTAGAAGCGTTTTCTAGGGGGGAATTAACAACAACTATATCAAATCTTTGCAGATCTTCTATTGAATGGATAAGGTGATTAATTAATACCTTGTCATTATTAAATAAGGAGTTTTCCATAGAAACTCCAGAAATCTTATATGGAAAAAAAACGAACTGTCTTAGTGAAAATAAGGTAACACCAATTATAAATATTAATATTGGAAAAACAGAAATTAGACGTTTTTTCAATTGTAGATCAAACTCCATTCTGAGGGTTTATAATATTCATCATAGCATAAATTTAATAGGTTAAATATTCTGAATATCGTTGTTTTTACAGGTGTAATTTGTTAAAATTAAGTATACCTTTTTTAAATTTCAATTTTTTATAACTATAACTACTATAGCCCTTTCGGGGTTTCGATTTTCAAAGATAGTTTAAGTTTTTTACTTTTACTTTCTTTTTAAATATAACTCCGAAAAGGGCTTTTTTACGTTTTTTGGAGAATATCACATTGTGAAAGGATGAAGATTAAGAGATTGTTTTTAGTGTTAGGCGTTTTAGCTATGATGTTTGTTTTTTATAACACCTTTATAAAGGATGAACCTCAAACAGATGCTTTAACTCCAATCAAAGTAGAAGATTTGAAACAAAAAGTTTAATACAATTATTTGTTTGAAGATGAATTATCACAAAATGTGATTAATGACTTAGGAGGGTAATTCAAATTAATATTTGATGATATTGATAAGAACGGCCACTTAACCATTTATCAAAATAAAAAAGAACTAGAAATGTTTTTAGGAAATCATGTAACTACTGCAGAATTAGCTGATGAATTTACATCGTACTATTTTAGTATAAATAAGAATTACAAAGTTACTTATAAAAGTAAACCAAGTCTATTTAATTATGAAAAACCAAGAACTGTTACAAAAGTAAAAAAAGGATTGTTTTTGGTAAAACAAAACAACTTAATTCTGGAATTTAAATATGTAACAGAAATAGATGGATTTCGAATTTCTGAGATTACATATTTAAAATAAATAATTATTAGGAGGAAGTTATTATGGTGCAAATTAGAACGGTGATTGCTGATGCATTAAGAATTGATGAAGAAGTGAATGGTTTTTTGAAGTATTGTGCAAATCATGGGAAAATAGTTGAAAAAATAACACCAAGCGGGTTCATGGAACGTGAACAAGGCCAACCGCTTTTGGTTATGGTAATCGAATATGAAGAGAAAAATTAACTGTAGTTATGAAAAAGATGAGGATTAATTCCTTGTCTTTTTTATTTTCTAAGAAAGGTGGATATATCGACTATGAAAATAATAAAAAAAGTGGCCGTCATTTCTAACAAAGAATTCTTTGTTAGAAATGAATAATCGAGAATCAGATGTGGCGGATTTAATGGTCCCATATTATTATTTCTTATTTAAGCGTAAGATATTGTGGTTAGTACGTGAGACAGGAACTAGAATAATAAACTTATACAACTATGAAAATGAAGAGGATAAAAAAGTAGCATTTGAGATATTGGAATTCTATATTCATCAAAATTGTAGTGTAATCTACAGCATAATCGATGAGAGATTGAAAAAATTAAATAACAATCAGGCTTTAGAATTATTAGAAAGTGTAAAGATATCAAGGAATTTGATTTGTTAACTTGAGAAAGTTAAATAACAGAGTGAATTTTTTGAATTTAAAGATAAAACGAACTTCATTGTGATATAATTTAGTTGCATTTTTTTCTTTTTCTTTTTTATATCACTAATTACTTATAACCTTTCGGGTTAATGAAACTACACAAAAAGGAACTTTATGTTACTTTATTTCATTGTGTAAGCAATTCATTTTCCTGGAAGGTTATTTGTTTTTGCCTGAAAGGGGTGATGCTATGTCATAGCAACTAATTATTAAATAGAAACTGCTGCTGCAATGTCAAAAGTTTTTCGAAAAGGGGTGCATATTATGTTGGTTACAGTAATTGTTTCAGTTGTGGCTGGTATGGTCTCAGGATTGGCTAGTCATTACATTACAAACAAAAAGTTTTTGTTGCCTCGTAAGAGCAAGCTTGCATTTCACCCGGGTTTTTTGGGAGAGATGTTTGTAGGAAGTATTGCCTCACTCGTTGGTGTTGCAATGTTTAACCCTGAAACAACGATGGATATTCTTAAGGTGAGTATTCTTGCTGGGATTTCAGGGCAAGCCTTCCTGCTGCACAATCGCTTGGCAACGGAACAAGTAAAAACCGATGAGATTCAGTCAATTTCAAAGAAATTGAACGAACTCGAAAAAAAGAATAAGGAATAAAAGAGGAGTAATCTGGTATAAATAGAAATAGAGAGATGAGGAGATTTGGTTATGTAACGGCCAAATAAAGAGAGTTGAGTAGAGGTGAGCCGGATGTCTCGAAAGAAAGTTTTTGATTATTTAGATGATCAAGAAAAAGAAGATTTAGCAGAATGGAC
The DNA here is from genome assembly GCF_044907945.1 of Bacillus sp. RC240. NCBI lineage: Bacteria > Bacillati > Bacillota > Bacilli > Caryophanales > Bacillaceae > Bacillus > Bacillus sp. RC240. The sequence continues at coordinate 73,449 of NZ_JBIYCT010000006.1, forward strand.
AGAAGAGCTTAAGAATGCTCAATCTACGAAAGCAGTTAAACTTTATTCAGATAAGATAAAGGAACTGCTAGGAAAGATTGAACAACGAATGATTAATTCAGGAGAGGAAGCAGCGACGGTTAGCTTCTAATTGAATAGCAAGGAAAAGGAAAGCTGATGGAGATTTTATTATCCATCAGCTTTTCTTTATTATTTGAAATTCTCTAAGTATAAGAGAACATGGTTGATTAGTTTAAAAAAATTAAGAGGAGTGTTTATAATGAGTACAGGTTTATTACAACAATTATTCGAGGTTGATCAAAAAGCAAGAGAACAAGAAAGAGTTCATTTGATGCAAAATTTTTTCAATTTAGGCGTTTCAGTTGAAATCATAGCGGAAGCAACTTTAGTAAGTGTAGAGGATGTAAAAAGAATAATAAAATAATAAATGTATAAGGTTAAAAAATTGTTTAATGCCCTATTTAAAAATATAATACCCATCTATCGTATAACAGATAGATAGGTATTAAAATTGTTTTAAAAACTAGTTAAATATAAGTATTGAGTCAATGTATTCATCTCAAAGCGTAAAAAAAGACACAATGGAAAGTGTCTTTTTTACGTTGACATGCTATGAAAGAAAATGTAGTGATTAATCATAATTTGTTGGATTCTTCTTGGTTGATATTAGTATAACATTATAATCGGCGATTTTAAATGTAATTATGCATATATATGATTTTTATTATGTTATGGTTTGAGTCATATTTTTTCTTCTTATATATAGTGCATAATTTGAGATTGTATAATGTCTTTCCATAAATCCTCCCTCATTGAAGTAGAAGGAACATCTATACTAGGAAACAAAAAACAAAAAAGGGACATTTTAATAATAGAACCAGATTTTATAGTAAAATAGATATTATGGTAAGAATGCACGTTTTAGATATGAGCCCAATGAACCATATGCATATAGAATTGAGAAAGACCTTAAAACAAATAAGTTAAATATTTTAAGACAGTAATGCTTCAAGCGATATAGTTGGAAACGTCAGGAACTTAAATGATTTAAGAATCAAACTATATAAAAGTTAAAGTATACGACTAAGGAAAAGAAGGTTTTGCAGTGTGCTGCACATTCAAGAATAAATCTTACGTAGGGAGTGCTTATATGAAAAGTTTGAAACATGTAATATTGCTAGTATTATGTTTCTTATGTCTAAGTGGTTGTAATCAAGAAAATGGAGCTGAGATACAAGAATATATAAAAGAAAAACACGGTATTGATGTTGTTGTAACAGATTGGAGCTCGATAAATGAAAATAATGGTGGTAATACCTACCATACTGTGCAAGAAAAAAATAACAAATATCTAAAATTCCGAGTAAAGGTACAAGGTCTCCTCTATTCAAATCCAGTAGGTGATGAATACCAATATGGAAAAAAAACATATGAGGAATATAAGAAGTTTAAACCAACTCTAGAAGAAATGAAAAAATTAGGCTACGTGGAATCTGAAACGGAAAATGCTCTTCAATATATTTTAGATAATAAAGATCCAGATGAAGGAAAACCAACTAATGAATTATTATTAACTTTGCAAATGAGTAACGAGATTGACTTTAGCCAATTGGATTCAGTAGAATTAAATCGTTTATATGCTCTATTTCAACTCATTCAGGAGAATAATAAAAAGATAGCAGAGATTGAAATTAAGGATCATACTGGTGAATCTTTAGGTGGACCTTTTAAAGATGTGCAAAAGAAGATAACAAAAGAAGAACTGTTACTAGCAATGAAAAAAACAATGAACAATGCTATTGATATTTATTTGGAAAATTGGATTAAAACTCAAACAAAAGTAGAAGAAAGATTACATGAAATTCAAAACGATCGTTTTGCAATTGAAGGTATTACTTATTCAAATATGCCTGATGGCGATGGGCCGACATATAAGGTGAATCTAGTTATTAATACCATTAGTAATGAATTAGAATACAATCCACCTTTAGTTAAGGATTTGATCAAGGTAACCACAATCCTTAAGGAAGAACTATATAATAAAAAATATAACATCTATTTAACCAATAAGAATGGAACAAATTATATTTCCTGGTTATCATCAGAAGAAATCAAAAAAGCAATTAACATCGAAGATCTTGTAAAAAAGAGATATCCTGCGAATTAAATTTAAAGTCCATTTAATGTTTCTTATTTGATACGAAAGCATGATATTTCGAAGTCTTAATCCATTCCCATCAACTTAAGAATTTTATAATAAACCAGGATGAAGATTCCATGTATTTTTGAAAAACACGGCTTATATTTTCGTTTTGGACTATTTGTTTTTCATTGCTCGGTGGTGATGTGGTGCTTTTTTTATATGTTATTAATAATTGCACTAGGAGTATAGGAACGTTATAATAATCCCTAATTATATATAAAGAGGTGCAGAAAATGAATAAAACAGAATTAACAAAAGCAGTTGCCGATAAAGCAGAACTTACGCAAAAAGATGCTGCGACAGCGATACAAGCTGTATTAGACGCTATAACCACAGCTCTTGCAAATGAAGAGAAAGTACAGATTCTTGGATTCGGTACATTTGAAGTACGTGAAAGATCTGCACGAACAGGTCGTAACCCGCAGACAGGTGAAGAAATGCAAATTGCTGCCTCAAAGGCACCTGCATTTAAAGCTGGAAAAGAATTGAAAGAGGCAGTGAAATAAGTATACTAAGGGGTAGCACCACATCGCTATCAAGTCAAGAAATTGGTTGCTCCCCAAAACGAAAAAAACGACCTGAATTCTCATAAGTAACTGTTGTAGTGATATAAAATTTTCGTTTTGGGATACTTCAAAATAGTAACTTGATAGACATGCGGCAGGACCCCTAATAGAAGCAAAAGAAATTCTTTAATTTTAATCCCTATATTTACCAACTATAACTGTAAAAGATGATATACTTATAAATACAAATAGTTAGGATAGCATCAGCAAACTAACCTCATTTACCCTACGTTGATGGTACCATTTTAAATATATTAATTAAAAGGATGCGAAATATGGAAAATTACGAATGTAAAAACAGAGAAAACATTTTAGAACAATTTAGTTTGACGACTCCCATTTTTCAAGCATTGGGTGATGTAAATCGACAACAAATTATCATGATTTTACTTAAAACCGATAGTTTAAATGTAACTCAAATAACAGAACAAATGTCAATTTCAAGACCTGCAGTATCCCATCATCTAAAAATATTAAAGCAGGCAGAATTGGTTAGACCAAATAAACACGGAAAAGAAGTATATTACTCTTTGACAACCAGCAATTTTTTAATTTATATGAAAGAATTAGTATCTGCTATTGAATCAGGATATTAATTTTTTATATAACGCGTTTATAAGTTTGAACTTGTAAACTCATGATTTACACATTCAACAAATAGGAGGATAAATGATGCAAAATCAAAGCTATTCAAACAAAATTTACTTTTTAATGCTATTGGTTCCTTTGTTTTGGGGTGGTTCATTTTCAACAGCTGAACATGTGGTAACAGAAATTCCACCTCTTGTAGCTGCTACTCTTCGTTTTGGTATAGCAGGTGTTATCCTTATGATTTATCTAACAGTAAAATCAGAATGGGATATGGGATCTTTAAAGAAAAGATGGAAGGGCTTATTACTCGTTTCGTTAACTGGTATTTTCGGATATAACGCACTTTTCTTTTTAGGCGTTCATTATACATCCGCGATAAATGGTTCATTAATCATTGCAACAATGCCAATCTTTGTTACACTAGGCTCCATCCTCTTTTTAAATGAAAAATGGAACAGTAAAGTCGGAATCAGTTTAGTTTTATCTTTAGTCGGTGTTATTATCGTTATTACCAAAGGTTCACTTGATATGTTACTCTCATTAGCATTTAATGTGGGGGATTTATTATTTATAGCAGCTCTAGCATGCGGTGTAATATATGGTCTAGTTGGTAAAGCTGTCATGAAAGATGTTTCACCATTATTTGCTACAACAATCATGACTGTTATAGGTTCTTTTTTTCTAGCAATTACTTCATTATTTGAAGGTGGTTGGGATGCGGTATCAAATATGTCTGAACAAAGCTGGTTAGAAATGTTTTATATGGTTGTATGCGGTACTCTAGTTGGATATATTATTTTCAATAAAGGTGTGAAGCAAATAGGGGCGAGTAAAGCTAGTATCTATCTCAACCTGACTCCTATCATTACAACTTTAATTTCCGTAGTATTCTATGGTTCAATCATGAGCTGGAAAGAAATAATCGGAATGATATTTGTATTAATCGGGGTATATATCGCAACTGCAAAAGCAACAAATCAAAGTAAGAAATTTGCCCTAAATGATTAAAGGGGTCCCGCCCCATCGCTATTAAGCTAACAAAACTAAATTTCCTTAAAATGAAAAAATACGCTATTCTTTCAGTAGAATCATAGGAAAGGATGGCGTTTTTTATGTCTGTTTCTGTGTCTGACGAATTACAACTATTGGCTCAAGAGATTCGAAGTTTTTTATCGCCAAATACCTTACGGGATCTTGCTAGAGATGTTGGTTTTGTACAAAGAACCAGTAAGTACCAAGCAAAAGATTTAGTAGCTTTATGTGTATGGGTGAGCCAAAATGTAGCTATGACTTCTTTAACCCAGTTATCTAGCTGTTTAGAATCATCAACAGAAGTACTCATCAGTCCTGAGGGACTGAATCAACGATTTAATAAGGCGGCCGTCCAACTTTTACAACGCCTACTAGCCGAACTACTAAGCAAAAAATTGGCTGCATCTATACCAATTTCTTGTCCATACACTTCTGTTTTCAAGCGTATTCGTATTTTAGATTCAACTGCATTTCAACTCCCAGATGTATTTTCATCGGTTTATCCAGGTGCAGGAGGATGCAGCCATACAGCTGGAATAAAAATTCAACTTGAGTATGATTTGTTAAGTGGACAGTTCCTACATATTCATACAGGTCCAGGTAAACAACATGATCGCACTTACGGCTCTCTGTGTGCCCCAACTTTGACGGCGAAGGATTTATGTATCCGAGATTTAGGTTATTTTCATTTAAAAGACCTTCAATATATACAAGATAAAGAGGCCTACTATATCTCTCGTATTAAGTCGAATACACGTATTTATCAAAAAAATCCTAACCCTGATTATTTTCAAGATGGAAGAATTAAGAAAGGTACAGAGTATATACAGATAGATATGGAGACGTTAATGAACTCTCTTCAACCAGGACAAACATGTGAAATAGCTGATGCTTATGTAGGTATGATTGATAAAGTATCAGCTCGTGTAATTGTTCACCGATTAACAAAACAACAGCAACAAAAACGATTACAAGATCAAGCTGTAAGAGAAAAAAAGAAAGGAATGAAGTATTCTCCTCGTAGTAAACGACTCAGTAGTATCAATGTGTATATGACAAACACCCCTACAGATATTGTCCCGATGGGACAGGTACATGACTGGTATTCTTTGCGTTGGCAAATCGAAATTTTATTTAAAACGTGGAAGTCGTTCTTTCAAATTCATCATTGTAAAAAGATAAAACCAGAACGATTGGAGTGCCATTTATATGGTCAATTGATTGCCATTCTACTCTGCTCTTCTATCATGTTTCAAATGCGCCAATTGCTCCTCATAAAGAAAAAACGAGAGCTTAGTGAGTATAAAGCCATATATATGATTAAAGACTATTTTCTTCTTCTATTCCAAACTATACAAAAAAACACCCAAGGGCTAGCAAAGGTGTTACTTCGCCTGTTCAATCTCCTACAGCAAAACGGGCGGAAGTCTCATCGATATGAGAAAAAAACGGTCTTTGATATATTAGGTGTCGTTTACAATTGTACCCTGTTTGATAATCAAGCTGCTTAATTCAAAAAAGTGAAACCCGTTAGGGTTTATTTCGTATGCAAACCTTTCAATCACCTACACTTGGCCTTTAGAAAAAAGAAACAATCTCGCCTAAAATTGACTTTGCATAAGCTTAGCTTGATAGCGATGTGGTGCTACCCCATTCCCATCAAGCTAATCAAGTAAATTACTAGATACGAAACGATCCTTGTTTCAAAACTAGCAAGTGATAAAAAAGTAGGCATGCTAAAGAAGCCTATTAAAAAGTGATTTTTTCGCTAGGCAGCTTGTCTATGCTTCACCGTCGTTTTATACACAATCCCTAGAATATCAAAGACGGTCATCTTCTTATGTCTATGACATTTACGACCGTTCTTTTTGAGCAGTTGATAAAGGCGATGCAGAATTTTTAAAAGTTCTTCTGTGCCAACGGCTATCGCTTGAAACAGTAACGGAAAGTAATCTTTAATCATATAAATCGCTTTGTATTCACTCAGTTCCTGCTTTTTCTTTTCAAGCAGAAACCGTCGCATTTGAAACATTGTAGGAGAACAAAGGAGAATGCCGATGAGTTGTCCATATAAATGACACTCTAGGCGTTCTCTTTTTATATTTTTACATTCATCAATTTCAAAGAATGACTTCCACGTTTTAAACAAAATTTCAATCTGCCAACGAAGTGAATATAATGAATGCACGTAGTTCGTCGATACTTCTTCTAGCGACGTGTTCGTGATATATACATTCATGCTCATTAAACGTTTACTTTTATCCTTCATGACAATGCCTTTCTTCTTTTCACGTATTGCTTGGTTTTTCAGACGTGTTTGCATTTGATCATCGGTTAAACGATGGATAATAACACGTGCTGGAAGTTTCTGATTTTGACCAATGTATGCTTTGGGGATTTCCATCGTTTCACCAGGGATTAGACCATCCAGCATTTGTGTCATATCAAGCTGGATGTATTCTGTTTGTTTTTTTAACGTACCATTGTTGAAGTATTCTGGTTCAGGGTTCTTGATATAAATGCGTGTATTCAACTTCAACCGCGAGATATAGTAAGCCTCTCTATCATGAATCGTTTGTAAGTCTCCTAAATCGAAGTAACCAAGATCACGTAAACACAAATCGTCCGCCTCTACGGTTTCAAGGCAGATGGTACCGTATGTTTTATCATTATTCTTTCCTGGTCCAAGCTGCACGTTAAGAAATTGGCCACTAAGTAAATCATATTCCAATTGGATTTTCACGCCTGCGGTATTACTACTCCCACCTGAACCTTGATAGTCAGTGGCGAATTGATCAGGTAGTTGAAACACTGTTGCATCTAGAATGCGGATACGATTGAAAGTAGAGATTATATGTGCAGAAAGTGAGTGATTTGAACAGAGTTTTTGTGTGAGAAGAGAAGTAAAGACTTCTCGAAGAAATGCGACAGCTGCTGGATTAAAGCGTTGATTCAGTCCTTCTGGACTCATGAGTGTAGCTGTATTTGCATAAAGCTGACTACATAATCGAGTGAGAGAATCACTTGCTACGTGTTGACTAATCCAAATACATAAAGCGGCCAAATCTCGTGCGCTATACTTACTTTTACGTTTTACGAAACCCGTCTCCTGTGCGAGCTGTTGAAGGATACTTGGAGATAGATATCGCTGTAGTTCTTCAGCGAATAAATGAAACTCATCTTGAATCGATAGATTCATACAAAAACGCCATCCTTTCTGTATATTTCTACAAAAAGCATAGCGTTTTTTTTATTATATGGATACAAATTTATCTTAGCTTGATAGCGATGGGGTCCCGCCAACATAACGCGAATTTCGTACGTTAAGGAATTATTAGATGTCTTTTTTGATATGAACCATCATAATACGATATCGATTAATAAAATAGATTATATAAATGATTTATTATACTTCCATGTACCCTAGCTGATATAATGTATAAGGCAATTATTGGTTAATTAAAGGTACATATATATTAGGAGGTACATAAGTCATGGAGCTAATAATTTCTTCATTTGTATTAGTGGTAATATTCTTTATTCTTTCGATATCTTTAAGTGGTAAAGGTCAGCGAATAGCAAAAGAAGTTTTAAAAGAGCTTATTAATGGTCCTGAGGGAAAAATGTTGGTAGGTTTTTTTGGAACTGGAGCAGTTATAGGATTAATTTTTGTCATTTGGCTTTTATTGAACTAAGCATTCCAGTTACTCAGGCTGATACAAGGTGCAAGAAAATTACTGGATAATTAAAGGTACATATATATTAGGGAGGTACATAAGTAATGATAGAAATAATCGCAGGATTAGTTTCACTAGTCGTACATTTTATTAGTTATCTCTTTTCAACAGGAGAAGACAAGAAAAAGGCAAAAGCAGATTTAAAAGAAGTTGTTAATGGTACTCATAGGAAAATATTGGTAGGATTTTTCGGAGGTGCGGCAGTTACAGGAATATTTGTAGTCATTTGGCTTTTATCAGAGTAAACCTTTCAGATATTTTAGCTTATATAACGTATAGTGCAGTTATTTGTTAATTAAGAAGAAAAGCATTAGAGAAAACAAGATATTAAATAATATATAAGGATCTCGCCATTTCTGTTGGATGGTGAGTTTTTTAATGTAAAAAAGCCTACTGTATTTCTATAAAAGTAGGTATCTGAGTTGATAGTTTTCGCAAATCACTTTGACTCATTAATTATTATCATTATAAAATAATATAAGGATATATTTTACTAGCAGTTATATGTTTAGGTATATCCTTTTTGTAATTATAAGGAAGAAATTCAAGTTAAGACTGAAACAATAAGTTAGGAAAACTAAACTGACGCAGCAGACAATGCAAAAACTCATGAAGGTCTGTCTATTGTTGAAGAAAAGAATTACTAAAAGAAAAAGGGGATAAGTTTAAAATGAATATTAATAAATCATTTAAGGGTATCGCAATAGCAGGATTAAGTGTTAGTTTCATGCTAGTAGGTTGTACATTAAATACATATGGACTTACACAGTCAGAGTATAGAAAAGTAGATAAGTATTATGATGCAGATAAAATGGTATCTGACCTAAAGAAATTGCACTATAGTGATGAACACATTGAAAACCAACTAAGAAACGCATTGTCTAGAATTGAGTATGAAAAGGGAAGTAAGGAAGACGAATCAAGTAGTAAAGAAAGTAAATCAAATGTATCAGACACAGAAGGTGAAAAGAAGGTAAAGGTATCTGAAGAAGATTACCCTTATCGTTTGACTGAACTACACTTAGAATTCCAGTATCATTTAAAAAAACTAGAAAAGAAAACTGATGAATTATTTACAGAAGAGGGTGTCTACATAGGTGAGATAGATTCCTTAATTAGTCACATTAGTTTGGACATAAACCGTTTTGAAAAAATCAAACCACCTAAAAAGTATGAAGACTACCAATTTTTAATACAAGAAGGGGTAGAAGAGATTAGAAAACACCTAATAAAAGTAGAAGATGCAGTTAGACAGTATGATGCCCGTAAGTATGATGGTGAATATGATAAGGATAAAGCAAAAGAAAGCATACAAAACGGTATGTTTGGGATAGATGATGGTGTTTCTAAATGGGAGACAGTATTTAATGGGATAAACGAGAAATACCCTGATGTAGAGCAAAAGGTAAAGGAAGAGAACCAGAAACATGCCAAAGAGGGTCATCGTGAGGAAGATTTAAATGACAAAGTTAGTGGTTCAGAAGTTGATAAATACAAAGCAGCCATCGTAGAAAATACAAATAAGATGGATGAAGTTATGAGACTGATACAAGATATAGGGCATTCGGATATAAAGGATTATGGGTCAAAGAAAAGTGAAATCCAATTGAGTTTGGATATGGCCAAAACACACGTAAGAGACATCAAATACCTTGAGGCACCTAAAGGGTTAGAAGTTGAACAAAAAAAGATAAAACAGGCAATGGATAATTACTGGAATGCTCTGCAATTACTCTCAGAGGCATTAGAAGAACAAAATGATAATAAGTTGGAACAGGCAGAAAACAAAGCAGAACAGGCAATGAAACTATTTAAAAAAGCAACTGAGAGTATTAAAAGTAAAACCAACTAATCATGAAAAGGGGCATATGGCGGTAGCCCTATTGCAAATTTACAAATAAAAAAGATAAGATCGGAGAGTAGGATCTTATCTTTTTACAAAGAGAAATATATTGCAAGATATCTTATTATTCAATTTCTTGTTTCCTCTAATGCTTTTCTTCTTGGTTAAACATCTATTGCGTCATAAGCAAATATGTACACTTGATTAGCCAATAGCTGCCTTATACGTTATATAGGCTAAAATAACTGAAAGGTTTACTCTGATAAAATCCAAATGACTACAAATATTCCTGAAACTGCTGCAGCTCCAAAAAAACCCAACAACATTTGTCCATCAGTTTCAGTCCAAAATTCTTTTAAATCTGCTTTTGTCTTTTTCCTATTTTCACCTGTTGAAAATAGATAACGAATAGAATATATAACTAGTAAAAAGAATGACATGATTATATCTATTATATCTAACATGGCTTATGTACCTCCCTAATATATGCGAACTATTAATTAGCCAATAATTGTCTTATACATTATATCAGCTAGGGTACATGTGAGTATAACAGATTATTTGTATAACTTATTTTTAAAATGGATATATTAAAAAAATATACCTAATAATTCCTTGGCGTACGAAATTCTTATTATGTTGGCAGGACCCCATCGCTATCAAGCTAAGAAAATATAACTACCCCCAGAACAAGATTTCATGTTTGGCATATGCAAATAATCTTTGCTTAATAACGGTTAAATCATAATTACTAAATTCCAATACCATTGGGCCGCCCCAATCACCATCAGATATATAGCCAGCTTTTTTTCCATCTATATATACCACTGCTTGTTGAAGTGGTTCACCCTCATGTCCACGTTTAATTGTGTAAGTCTTGATTTCAATCCCATTAATACTTGCCATTGTTATTCCCCCTGGTCTGCATGATTTAATTCTTAAATATCCGTCATACAATCTGTAAATAAATAGATTCAAATTTTTTGCGATCATTTATCGTTCCAGATAACTCAAATTTCATTAATACGGGTACGTTGTATTTATCAGAGATAACATCTGCACTCTTTGCAAACATGTCTCCCCAATTGCGATTGCCGCTTGCTGCAACGCCTCGTAAGTGCTTATAATTCTTAGTTAAGAAGTCTTCTACAAGTTGTGGCACTTGACCAAAACCTGTTGTGTAAGTAACGAGTATAAAATCTTCTTCAAGGAGTAAATTGTCAGTAATTTTTACTGACTTTATATTTGGTAATGATTTTATGAACCGTTCAACATTACTTGTCTTAGATGCAAATGCCACTAACATAAAAGTACCCCCTTGACTATTTTTTAAAGCAGAAAAGGGGCATATTCCAATTGAATATAACCCCATTTTGAAACTATAAAATTTGGTTTTTACCAAGGTCTTAATTACTGATAGTTAGTTGTTCATTTAAGTCTTCTATTATGGAATCTTTAGTTGATTACATCCCGACAGGAATAACAACTCCATATATAACCCCCTGAATTAACCCATCTGGATAATTCGGAGTATCTTTAACCCGTTCTAATAAAAATCCAGCAAACTCTTCAATTGTTTCATCATCTTGAGCGTAAAATTGAATATTTCCAAGAAGGACTAGTTCCGGAGTCTCTGGACTTTGTTGCATTGGCACTAGTTCCTTCATTAACGGTTGACGTATTTCTGGTAAGCAATAATCTAAAAATATGCCTATTGTCGAAATAACCATAGTATCCATGAAAGAAGTAATAATCAGATCTCCTTTCATTCCATAAACCCGAATTGCTGCAGCTATTTGACGATAATCTTCGCTATTCAAATACCCTTGAAATTCACCATTTAAATATAAACTAAATAACTCATTATTATTTTCAAACATATTATAATTCCTCCTAATTATCTTTAATAATATTTCTATCATCTTCATAATGACTTGCTGCTGCATCTGAAAATTGGTCCAACAGAAAGTGAATTTGTCTGTCTAGCAGAATAATATCGTCAAATACATGACTTCCAAAGTACATGCTAATTGATGTAATACTTTCAAAGTTAATACTCAATTCATATTGCCCTATCTTACTGTTGAAATAGAAAGTTGACTTTTGCTGCGTATTTTGGAATTTATGACGTACTTCTGTTTTTTCGAGAAGATTTCTTTCTTCAAGTTTCGGAGTGATAAAACGATATATTGCTTTAATGAGACTTGAAGAGAGTATTTCCATCATAAAAGTAAAAACTTCTGGATTCTTCTTGTAGATACGATTATAGGAATCTAAAAAAAGCATCGTTTTTGTAAATTCAATTTTGTTATTAGAGAACTTTTGAATTTCAGCATTTTCGTGAAGTGAACAGCTGTCCCAGTAAGTTTCATTTAGCAGCTCAATAAAATTATTCATCTTAACTCCCTCCATAATAAAAACTCCTCAAAATTGAGAAGTCTGTTCATTACGCATACATGCGTTTAATATTTTTTTACTGTGTTTCTAATCGAAATTCTTCGTAGTCATTTTTTAAAAGTAGGTATTGTTTTGAAATGATTTCTTGAATGTCTTCATGTGTTAGGTCCTGATTCTCAGTAAGAGCATCATTTTTTAATTCTGGCCATGTTTTACCGCATTGATCTAATACGAATTCATTAAAACTCATTCATTCTCTCCTTTCTAGACAATACAAAAAGCCCTTCAAGGATACTGGATAGTAAGAACCAATGCATTTAGCATTACATTCTTCTTTCAAGTAACCCGAAGGGCTTATGTGTATTGAGATTGATTTAAAAAATAAAAAAGGTGTATATAACAAATGATATCTCGAATTTCTGAAAATTTAAATTGATTATAAAGAATTCGTTTTAGAGTTTGATAAATATAATTTATAAGAAGTAAATATGAAAAAGTTAGAGAATTATCTTAGTTATTAAATAGATTCTGCCTATACTTTAAGTAGAGCCCAATTTATTAAATTTAAATAGTTTATATGTTCATATATAGAATTTTGAAGGGGGTATATTGTAAATGATTCCAACGTCAACATACGTGGCTAAATGGGTATTAGATGACTTAACACTTGCATCAAGACCAAATCAGGGGATCAAACTAAGTACATTTAAAAAATTAGAGAAACTTTATGTAGAATACAGAGAAATGATTGAGGGGGATACTAGCTTTGAAATCACACATTATTTGCTAGAGTTTATCAATCCGCATAATCTCTTTGTAGTAAGAGAGGGTTACTATATATTTGATAATAAAACGATGAAATTTATTAAAGTATCGGATGACATCCATTTTTCAAATCAAAGCTTAGCGTACTGTAATAATGGAGTTGCAGTGGATTTAATAAACGGAAAAATGCATTTTTTAGAAGGGCATTATTATAAAGTTAAGACCTCATATGTTGATTTATTAAAAGGAGAAACTATCCCTGTAATGGTACTAAGTCATTTAGATAATAATGTTGGAGTATCAGTTCCTTTGACAATGTTTAATGAGGAAAGAGCTTTTAAAATTTCAGAGAGTTATATAGTGTATCTTACCTCAAAGAATTGTAACACTGGGAGTGAATTTAGTGAAAAGGGAAACGTAATACGATTTCTAAAGCCTTCTATTGTGTAGTTAAGTATATATGTTAATTAAGTTCATAATGAATTTAAGAGGGTGAAAAAATTGTCTTTTGAAATGTATACAGCCTTTCGAGGTAAAGTAATTATCAAGGATGAATATAAAGAATTGGTGGAATTAATAAATACAGGAAGCTGGGAAGAAGCAGCTTTAAAGTTTCCATTTTTTAAAGAATATATAAAAGTTAATCAAAGTAAAGACATTCCATTTACAGCCCTTTCCGAACGAAAAAGCCCATTGCCTTTAGGCATGGGATGAAAGTGAGGTTGGATACGGAGTACCACTAAAAATCGCAAGGTTCGTGGTACTTTAAGTATCCAAAGTATAGGTAGTTTCTCTAGGTCTTTTTGTTGTAATTTTCTGATGATAAAAGATATATTGTAACGAGAATAAATGATTATAGAAGAACGGTTCAAAGTGTTTGAGAGAAAAATCTCCTCGTCTCATGCAGTTGCAAAGTTTATGGACACGTTCTCATTTTGTTTCTATTGCAGAAATGTATTAAATGAATGATGTTGAAAATCAAAAAACAAGGGGATGAAACGTATGCCACAGACCCTAACAGTGAAAGTGAAATTGATTTCAACAAAAGAACAAATCCGTTTATTAGAACAAAGTAGCCAAGAATATATCAAAGTCATAAATACACTTGTATCAGAAATGGTTGAAGCAAAGAAAAGTACGAAAAAAAGCACAAAAGATATCGAAGCAAATATCCCAAGTGCGGTGAAGAATCAAGCAATCAAAGACGCGAAAAGTTTGTTTGCTACAAAAGTAAAGAAAAGCAATTATAAAATCATTCCGATCTTAAAGAGGCCTGTTTGTATATGGAACAATCAAAATTATTCGTTTGACGCCACTCATATTTCAATCTCGTTTAAGGTAAATGGAAAGTCCACTCGTTTAAAGGTCCGCGCTTTATTAATCGATAAAAACAATCGCAACTTGAATTTGTTAAAACATAAGTTAGGTACACTTCGTATCACAAAGAAATCGAATAAATGGATTGCCAAAATATCTGTCACGCTTCCTACAAATGAAAAAGCAGGGACGAAGATTTTAGGAGTAGACTTAGGTCTCAAAGTCCCCGCGGTAGCAATCACAGATGATGATAAGATTCGTTTTTTTGGAAATGGTAGGCAAAACAAATGTAAGAAGCGTAAGTTTCGGTGTATTCGTAAGAAATTAGGAAAAGCCAAAAAAGTGAATGCGATTCGGCGATTGGATGATAAAGAACAAAGATGGATGCAAGATAAAGATCACAAAATAAGTCGTGAAATTATTAATTTTGCGATTGCAAATCATATTTCTGTCATTCGATTAGAACAATTAACGAATATAAGACAGACGGCAAGAACAAGCCGTAAAAACGAAAAAAACCTACACACTTGGTCATTCTATCGTTTGTCAAAATTTATTGAATATAAAGCGATATTAGCTGATATTCAGGTTGAATATGTGAATCCAGCGTATACAAGTCAAAGCTGTCCGAAATGCGCTGAAAAGAACAGGGCACAAGACAGAAAGTACAAGTGTCAATGTGGGTTTGAGACACACCGTGATATCGTTGGGGCGATGAATATTCGCTACGCAACTGTGATTGATGGTAACAGTCAATCAGCCTAAGCACCTATATGGTCTGGTTTAGGAGGGGCAGGGTGAATGACGACTTTATAGAGTATCTTGAGGATTGCTTTAATACTTATATCTCAGGGTTAGAGAGCATTTGCAGTGCAACATTTGAAATAGTCATTACCAATAAGGATTTGGAGCATGTAGAGGATTTGTGTAAAGGGATTATTAATTCTTTAAAAGAATATTATAAAGGTTTTCCGTCAAAGGCTTTTAAAGAATTTCATAGAGTTTTAATAAATAAAGTGTCTATACCAAATCATTTCAATGATATAAAAACACTTCAAAACTATGGCAATGAATTATTTACAAGTGAAGAAATGTTTCATATTCCATTACAACTTCGGGGAATAGTCAGCACAAATAGATATAGTATTCCTGGATTACCATGTATCTATTTAGGAAGCTCACCTTTAACCTGCTGGGAAGAACTTAATAAACCAGATTTAAACACAGTTCAGACTTCAGTATTTAAATCAGATGATATAAGTTATATAGATTTATCTACACCACCTGTTGTTTTTATAGATAAGACAATTAAGAAATTCTACGATTTCGGTACAATTATGAAAAAACGTTTATTTGCGGATAAGTTAAATGAACCAAATGAAGTAATTTCTTACTTAATTATTTGGCCTTTAATGGCAGCATGTTCTGTACGTGTAAAAAATACGACCGACACATTCAAACCGGAATATATTATCCCACAACTACTATTGCAATTTATAAGGCAGGACGATTTTTTTGATGGTGTAAGCTACTTCTCAACTAAAGTGGATAACTATTCTGCTGCAACAGCCGCACTTTATAAAAACTCTGCCTTTCCTGTTCAGGATGGAGAAAATAAAGGTCTTTGTCCAAAACTACTAAGTTAATTTGATGTTTCAGATGCAGTACCGTGGAATATGTTTCAGTTGTATAAGGATTTACATCATTGTGCCTCCCATGAGGGAGAGAAACGAGTTGAACATGAATTTATTAATGGAATGAGTTTATTATATTTTTCAACAGATTTTAGTAAACTTGAGACTTTTTTACACAACAAATTTTTATTAGAAAAATCTAATGGACGTTTGTCTTGAGTTTGAAGTTTTGACCAATTTATAAATTCAAATGTTTAGGAGACTAGTTAAATTTGTGATATATTTTTAAAGTAGTGCACAAGTGCAAAATCACAAAAAAGATCACCTGTTAAATTTAATAGGTGGTCTTTTAATGTTTATTAAATAATCTTTTGATTGAAATAGTGCAGAGGTTTTTACTTAATTTGGGGTTCAGCCGAGATACGTGTAAAAATGGGTTATAATCTGTATTTTATTTCCATTTTCTGATTTCGGTGTAACAAAAAGGTGTTTTACTAGTAATGTTATGAATTATTTTTGATACAGTATTTTGTTACAAAGGTTAACTTAGCACAACTAGGCACTTACAGCAAAATGAACAATTGGTTAAAGGAGGAATACTTTTGTATTTTAAAGAATTTTATACTTATTAAATATTTAATAAGTAAGGGGCTTACTGCCGGTTAATATAAGTTTTGCTACTAAAAAAGGGGATAAATTAGAGTCGATAATGAATAAAGAAACAAACTTTAACTCATCGTTGAAACCAAATGCACAAAGCAGAAATCTAGTTTCAAAAATTACACATTTTCCTAGTACCTACGTGATTTTTATTTTTGGTTTACTGATTTCCAGGATAGGTGATTCCCTTTATACGTTTGCTCTTCCTTGGATTGCCTATAAGGGGTAGAGTCACATCGCTATTAAGCTAAGAAAATACAACTACCCCCAGAACGAGATTTTGTCCTAACCTGTAATAAATAAGCTCATTTTTTCGTTTTGGGGTGGATTTGTTTTCTTAAGTTGATGTGCATGTCCCCCTAACATAAAAAAACACTCTTAATGAGTGTTTTTTTATGTTAGGGTATAAACTATATTTCTGGTCGATACTCTACTTCTGGTTATTGTTTTTTTTTATAGTAATAGTAGTTAATCAAAAGCAGGACAAAACCCACCACAAATCCATAAAGTATATTTATAAAGCATATTATGATCCCAAAAATAATAGGGAATAAAAATACGGATATTTTTCTATATTTAAAATAAATGTAGAAGATAATGGCATTACTCGTCCAAAATATCCAGCTATATATCATTTCTCCATGAATTGAATATTCTAATAAACCACCAATAAGTATTAATGGGATCAGTTGTAGCGCTCTTCCTACTAAAGATACCACGGTAGATACTAAATCGAATACTAGCTCGATATTACTATGAGGTTCTGTTGATCCGCAGTGGACACAAACCTCGGCGTTTACTGATATGTGCTTTCCACAGTCAATACATTTTTCCACTCAAAAATCATCCTATCTATATATTGAAATACACTCTATTATAAACCACCATAGCGGAAAAATGAACGAAAAACTTTTGTAATTTATTAGAATTTACTTAGCAATTAGGAAAATTTCACATTCTTATCTTTCTATGGGTATCGTCACATACCCATCAAGCTAAGATTTTAAAGTAACCCCTAAATGGAAATTTTGTGTTTTTATAGTACCGAAGTTTATTTTTATCGTTTTGGGGAACAATAGATTTTTTAACTTGATAGCGATGGGGTAGCATCAGGGAAATGTGGATTTACAACGCTAAGCCCTGTTTCCTGACACTACCCCTAACTGCTAAGTAATTTCTAATAAATTATATTTCAAAAGTTTTTCATTCATTTTTCCACTATAGTGGTTTATAATAAATTGTACTTTTAATATATGGTATATAATAATAAAAGAAATTAACAAAGGAGCGTCACAAACTTATGAAAAAAGCTTTATGGATCCCATTATTGGTCATCTTAGTTCTAGCACTAGGATTCGGAGCTAATTACTTCTTAGGAAGTGGGAAAGTGAATAATATTATTGAGAGAGCAGATTCCTCAATGAAAAATGAAGATTACAAGAAGGCTACTGATTTATATGCAGAAGCTAGTGAGTTAAAACAAGATAAAAAAACTGATGATTTTAAAACTCTGTCTAAAGAGATGGATCGTTTAAATGATATGAAAAAAACAGAAACACCGAAGGTTACACTAGAGCAAGTTAATAAAGTAAAAGAGCTACCTAAACATCAATTTGAAAAACAAATTAGAAAATCTCTATTAAGTGTTGCAAAAGAGACGGAAGAACTCCAATATCAATTGCAAGAAAACGAAAAGAATATGAAGTTGGTTGAAGAAGTTCTAAAAAACAAAGAATTAACTGATGTTGATGAAGTAACTAAAGATGGTCTTATGAAATTCTCAGTAGATCATCCATTAATTAAAGAACAAGAAAAGAAATGGTCAGATTTAGTAACGAAGGCCAAAGATGAAGCTAAATTATTCGAAAAAGAGAAAGAAGAGAAGAAACAATTAGCTGAACAGAAAAAACGAGAAGAACAAAAGAAGATGGAAGAACAAAAGAAACAAGAACTTGTGAAAAAAGAAGCTTCTAATGTAGAAGAGAAAAAGAATAAAGAAAATGTGAATAATGAAGCTACTACTCTAAAAGTGCCTAATTTCCAAGCTGGCCTATCTATAGTAAATTCATTTTTAGCTGGACAAGGTATTCCAGGTAATGCTGTGTATATTGCTGAGTTTGATACTGATGAGCAATTTGGTTATGAAGTAAGAAATTGGTCTGATAATGGTAAAGCAGTTTTCTATGGTGTTAATAAGAAGACTGGTGCTGTAGGAAAGTTAGATTATTAGAATATAAAAGAAAGTGGGATTTTTCCTCACTTTCTTTTTTTTATGTGTAAAATCTTAAAAAGAGAAAAAAGGATGGTTGGATTATGATTTATAACCAATTAAGTGAAGAAGCAAAAAAGATAAAGGAAGAGTTATAATTAAAACTGAATGTATTAAAAAAGTACTTGATGTAGTGCAAGAGCTGGAAGAGAATATTCATAAGCGATTGGAATTAGATTCTTTACCGGATTATAAGAGTATGGAGTTTTTCAAGATTTGATTTTCACTGTAATTGTAGATAGGCACAGGTATGAAATTTTTTTCAGACATCCATTTTTACATTATCAAGAGGTGCATACCTGTGAAGACAGTTCGTGATGTTTTACAGAAAGGAAACACGGGTGCTTTTTATTCGGGGGTTTCATCTGATTGTCAAACAATCGATGCTTAAAGGGGTACCGCCACATCGCCATCAAGCTAAAATTTTATAGCACCCCCAGAACGAAATTTTGTACTAACTTGTAACAAAAAAGCTCATTTTTTCGTTTTGGGGTAATTCTGAATTCTTAAGTTGATGGGCATGCGGCTGGACCCCATAGAATGAAAAATAATTCCATTCTATGACCCATTTTTACACGTATCTCGGCTGAAGCCCAATTTCAATAGATAAAACTATATGAAAATCAAAAATAAGTAAAATAGTGGAGAATTATTTGTCTAAATATATAGAATTTTTAACAAAAATTCATAATTATGTTATATAATGATGTTAACAAACCATATTTTAGGCATTACCCCCGATTGTGTAGAATAAATAATTTTTTGATGAGCTAAAATATTTAGCTAAAAGAACTTGTAGCGGGGCCTGCTACAAGTTCTTTTATTTTTTCAGTAAAGGAAAATAAGAAAAAAGGAGGGAATACAAGTATGACAAGAAATTTTAAAAAAGCAGCACTTAATTCGTTAGATGGTAAATGGGGGGTGGGTATAGGAGTATCAGCGTTAAATTATTTTGTACCTACTCTTAGTGCATCAGCAATCGCGACTTTCATGTATTTAATAGTTGGCCTGTTTATTGGAGTAATTGGTTTGGATGTAATCTTTGTTTATTCAATTAGTGGGCAACCCCAAGTAGACCCTACTGCACTAGTTTTACTTATTCTAAGTTATATTTTTTTAGGACTTATTTGTTTCTTAATTTACAGCTCCATACAAGGCATCTTTAATTATGGATATTCTGCTTTCACCTTACATTTAGGGGAAAATGAAGACGCTAAAGTGGACGATGTATTTCTAGGGTTTAAAAAAAGCAATTTGTTTAGATCAATAAAATTGGGCCTGTTGCAAGCAGTTTTTCTTTTTTTATGGAGCCTATTATTTATTGTTCCAGGTATTATTAAATATTTTTCTTATTCCATGTCGTATTACATATTAGTAGAGAATCCTGATTATACAGCAAGTGAAGCATTGAGAGAAAGTAAAAGAATAATGAAAGGACAAAAGCTAAAGTTATTTGTTCTTTGGTTATCATTTATTGGTTGGTTTCTATTAGCTGCATTTATAGGGATGTTTACATTTAATCTATCATTTATTTTCATTTCTCCCTATTACAATACAACTGTCTCACATTTTTACTTAGATTTAATTAAAAAACAGGATTTTGGAGAAGCGAAGGTAAATATATAAATAGGAAGTAAGTATGTATAAGGTGAAATATATACTTTCTTGATTCTGCCATCTTGAAAATAATCAGGGCTAGGAATTTTTTGATACATACGTGTATTCGATTTGATACGAGAGATATAGTAGGCCACTTTATCTTGTATATATTGAAGGTCTTTTAAATGAAAACAACCTAAATCCCGGATACATAAATCATTCGTTGTCATAGTTGGGACACACAGAGAGCCGTAAGTGCGATCATGTTGTTTACCTGGGCCTGTATGAATATGAAGGAACGGTCCACTTAATAAATCATACTCAAGCTGAATCTTTACTCCCGCTGCATCCTCCTGCACCTGGATAAACGAATGAAAAAGGGTCTGGAAGTTGAAATGCAGTTGAATCTAAGACACGAATACGTTTGAAAATAGAAGTGTATGGAGAAGAGAGCAGCTTAGCTGAAGATAACTTTTGGTTGGATTGTTTATTTGCATGTAAAAAAGAGATCGGAAATTCCGATCTCTTTTTGTTTACTTCTTTATTATTTTTAATTTATTTCCTTAAATTGATTTTATTCACTTTAATGCAGATAGAACGTTACTGTAGTTTTAAATTAAAGTCATACATTTTTAAAGAAAGTGCTACTGTTTATAAAAAAGTTGCATTGTTTTACCCCTTAGCAACAGTTACTTTAAATGAAGTGGCTCATTTCCGTGACTTTGTCATTTTAGGTTCTGGTGCAAAAAATTCAAGACTCTTGCAAGTAATCTCCTAAACTTGGGCATACTGATAGTATGACTCTAAAGAAGGGGCAACGCGTTTTACCGGACAATTCTGTCCAAAACCAGAAACAATGTATTCATACATTGCTTGGCCTAGCTTCATAAGATAGAAATGAAGAGAAAATTGCTATTCTATATTTCTAACTAATATTTTTGCAGCAGAACCAAAGTTTTAATATTTTGTACCAAACCCCAAATATCCTTGTTATACTAATATACTAAGCTTGTCCTCATGTAATGCCTTTAGACATATTTTTCGGTTCTGGTGCAAAAACTTAAGGACAATTGCAATGAATCTATAAATCTTGGACATACTGTTACTATTACTTTAAAAAGGGTGCGTGATTGGTATGGAAAAGGAAAGTGTATTCAAATGGAAGCATTATCAGCCTGATATTATTTTGTTAACGGTAAGATGGTACCTACGGTACAACCTCAGTTTTCGTGATTTGGTGGAAATGCTAGAAGAATGGGGTTTATCCATTTCTCATACAACGATTATGCGTTGGGTTCATCAGTATGGTCCTGAATTGGACAAACGAATCCGTTCTATGCTAGGGTTCAAATATTTTGACACAGCTACATCCATTCTTTCTGGAGTAGAAGCCATGCATATGATTAAAAAGAACAGCTTGATTTACGGGACCAGTCTGTCCAAAATCAGAAAGAATTCATCCATCAATTGTTTGGACTTGCAGCATAAGATACGATTCCGTTAGGAATATATGCGCGTTATTCTCTTTTATTTTATTTTTGCACCAGAACCGAAAAATTAGCTTAATGGAAAGTCGAACAAAATAGTTATTTGAAACTATTCACGAAAAAAGAGCACTAAAGAAAGTGCTCTTAGAAAATACATTTTATATTCTGTTTTGAGCTACGATCTTAATATTCTCTGGTGGAATGATAGCTTGAATTTTTTCTTTTAAATCTACTTGGACCATTTCTTCAAGATTTTCAAGTGAAACTTCAAAATTTATGCATTCCGCAGTTGCGATGTTTAATAAAGAATAATTTTCATTCTTTTTAACAACAAGATATTGTGATTGATCTGTTAGTAATATGCATCCTTGTTGAATTCCTAATTTACGATTATCTTCAAAAGTCATAAATAAATCTCCTAACATTTTTCTGATAGGAATTGTACTACATAAAAACGTTAGTGTCTAGTCGGTTTTATGTAAGAATTAAAGTCAAACAAAATAGTTATTTGGTAAGTATATGTTAAAAAAAGAGCGCCTTGTAAAGGCACTCTTTGCAAAGTGCTTTGTCTACTGGTGTGATCTTTGAAAAGCGATGAAAGCTGTTATCCCACTTATGAAACTAGGCAGTAGGCTCAAAAAAAAGAAACTCCATCGGCCAGTTACTAGAGTGACAGTTAAGAAAAAGAGTGGTATTAAAATAATAATTATTAAAGATATTCTTTGATATGGATTCATATAAAAACGCCCCTTTATAGAAATATAGTAGTGTATTTATATTTACAATTCAGTAGCTTTGAAAGTTCATTATTTATAACAAAAATTTCATTTTGTAGAAAAGGAGAATGGAATTGAACAGTACAGATGAACAAGTGCATGAGTTGCCTAAATGGGACGAATGTTATCAGTCGTGCGGAAAGAAACGAGCTACTAAGCTATTTGACTATGTAACGGGTACGATCTGGACTAGTATAGATTTCCAAAGGCGGATAACGACTTGCGATTGTAAGTTATGTGATGATTGTGCAAAAGAAATGGGAGATAAGTATGATTTTTGCCCAAAACACGTTGAAGAAGCGAAGAGGAAATTAGAACAGTGGAAAAGAGGTATGGATATGAAAACATATGAGGATCTAGTAGACAAATGTGAGGTAATCCTTAATAGAGGATGGATGCTTCAAGCGGTTTATAGTTTTATGGAGGTACATTCTGGTTGGGGGCCTGACAGTATTACTTTTGCGATAGATGAAGCAATTAAAAGAGCAGCTAGCAAAAGCTAACTGCTCGGTTCTCCAAGGGGGAACAAGGAGAAAATCTAATGTCATCTACAGTATTGACGGAATATTGAGTTTTAATCAAGGGAGATTATATTTTACAAATTAGATTATGATAGCCGATATTCTCCATATTGACCAGAAAAGAACCAAAAATTCTATTGAAATTCCAAGTGTTCTTTTCCTAGTTTTTTGAAATTCTTTTATTAAATAGCCAACAGTACTAATTGCTATAAGAATGAAAAGAATAAGTTCTAGTGTAACTGGCATTTGATTTAATCCTAATCCAATAATTAATTTAGTAAATAACGATTATAAGATGTTTTTGTGGTTAATGGTGAAAAATTAAACAAAACTATCTCTATATGAAAAAAGGCCCCGTTGTCTCCAACAGAACCTTTCCTAAAATGGCAAAGAGTAACTCTTACCTTACTCTTTGTTCATATACTACAAGATTGTTAACGAAAATCCAAGGCTCTTTATATTGAGAAATAAAGAAGAATCATTATAAATGATTTTATCTTTTTTCATAAATAAAAGAGCAGCTAGCAAAAACTAACTGCTCGGCTGGTTCTCCAAAAGGGGGAAAGGAGAAAGGTTAGGGACTTCATTAAATGAGTTATGGCCATCGCCTATCTATATTATTGACAAAATATTAAGTTTTATTCAGGGAGGAACTCATAATCTATAAATTAGATTATGATATTTGCTATTACCCATATCGCCCAAAAAAGAACCAAAAATTCTATTGTAATCCAAAGTGCTTTTTTCTCAGGTTTTTTAAACTCTTTTATTAAAGAGAAAACAGCACTAATTGCTATAAGGATGAAAAGAACGAGTCTTATTGTATCTGGCATTTTAACCACTCCTAATTTCAAATTAAATTCATTATATAACGATTTTTAAATTTTTAGATAATTATTGGTGAGAATTAAGCAAAATTTAAACAAAATCATCCTTTAAATAGAAAGCGAGGAATAACAATGGGACTAGGAAACCGCGGAATGGCATTTGAAATGCTTATCAATCTAGCGAATGAAATGTATCAAAGAGGGGGAGTGGCACTTATAAACAAGCGTCCGACTCCTGTGAAGGTGTTAAAGAGTAAAGGTGGCCGTGTACTAAATGGATTCTATGAAGCTAAGAGTACAGTAGACTGTGACGGTGTGTGTAAAGGACGAGCTATAGTGTTTGAAGCGAAGTCTACAGAGAATGCTACACGATTTGATCTAAAGAACATTGCGCAGCATCAATTGGATTACTTGGAGAAAGCAGAGAAGATGGGAGCGATTTGTTTCTTCCTTATTGAATTCAGTAAGGATAAGTCAGTATTCGCAGTACCACTATCAATCATCCAATCTTATGTAAGGATGTCGCGACAACCAAAGGGCAAGAAGTCTATACTGAGAGTAGACTTTGATATTTATGGGTACTTAGTAAAACAGACAGAACGAGCGCCGATTGATTATTTACAATATATCGATGAGCAAGGATTTACACCGGCAATAGATGGCATGATTCAATTTGATCAGCACCATAAAAAGGTAGCGAATAACATTGAAGCAGCAAAAGAGAAGATAGCCAACAAGAAACGAAAATTATTAAAGGCCTAATGGATAACGGAACCATGCAGAGTGGATGGTGGGGGCTACTCGCTATGCATGGTTCCCTTATTCAACAATGAGATATTAAAATTTCACGTACCTGATGTGAATGTAATAACTAAAATTCGAAATAGGGGGATTCCTTCGTGGAGAGACAATTAACTTTATTACCAGATATAGATGATAAAAAAGTACAGAAGGAAGTAGTGAGCGTATTAAAGGAATACAGAGCACTCAAGATTCGATGCAGTAATAAATTGGAACAAGAAGGGATCAGTTTGTTCCCTGAGTTACGTGATTCAAGGAATACGAGTAAATGGAAGGTGCAGTAGGTTGAGAAGGCACTGAATAACTTACTAGATGAAGATGAGCGGAATATCGTTGGGCGTAAGTTTCTAACAAACGAGAGAGTGAAAGATTCAGATGTTTATCATGATCTGCTGCTCAAGAAGACATATTTCTATGAGAAAAAGCAAAGTGCAGTTAAATTGATTGCTACAGCACTTGGGATCATCTAAAAATAGCGAACAAAACGCGGTCAAAATGCGAACTTTTTGGGGGGCTAAATAAAAATGCCAAAAATTATAAATTATATGTACAAGCCCTTTGACAACCGCATATCGAAGAGGATTAGTACACCTATAAGTGAAACGTTCTTATGCGATAATGTCACGGTAACGTATACCGCATAGTATAGGGCGGGCAAGACGGTACGAACCCACGTTAAGACGGAAAGACCAATGAATGTATAACAATGACATATTCCAGTGTGGCGGGTGTGAGATAACTCGCATTCGTCATGCTGTTTCTAATTTGTATCTATCATTCATAACGGACCACTTTCTGTTATGAAAATAGATATAAAGCTATTATTCCTGTCTATGTCGATTTCTAAGAATGGGGATGGTTTTCATGATTGAATGAAAATTGTTCTGATACTTAAAAATTGCCAATGGAATTCTGTTGTATACGTAACTTGTTCTTAGCCATATAGTAATTACTCACGATTTTTACTATTGGGTAAGTCAGGGTGTAAAGAGACTAGTCACCTCTTTACTACAGCCAATATACATCCAGTCGTGTTTAATCCCCTTTTCGCGATACGTCCCCTATATTGGTTGTAGTAAGGCGGTGGAAAAAGGTAATAACCGTCTTGCATATTAAGACTGATTCCCTTTACATAATCACGTTGATATTTCATCTGTCACGGGACGAAATATAACAAAAACGGTTTGCAAAGGCGATAAGCTGAAGTATTGATCGACTCTACGGAGAATAAACGAGAAGATTCTTAGTCTTCTCCAGGTCACCGAACACAGGGCGTGTAGCCATACTAGTTAATGCGGTGGCTTGGAGAAGGTTGAGAGTACCTCAACTCAATCTTGAATGAAGAGAAACTTTGCCATTTGTTTTCTCTCTTTTCTCCCATCCCCTTTAAAGGTGTCACTTCGGTGGTGGTTTTTTGTTTTATCTGCAAAAAAAAGGATAATTATGGTTTTTATAGAATAAATAAGTCGGGAGAGGTGGAATAATAATGATATATATAGAAATATTAGAAGAGTTGTCAGTAGGGGAAATATATACTGAAAGACAAATTCATGATTTGTTATACAATACTGGCACTGAAATAACAATCTTGTGTGATACCGTATCAGAATTTAATGAATCTGAAATAGAAAGATTCCAAGTGATGGGTAAGTATGAGATATTTATTCATAAAAATGAGAACTATTCATATTGTGCACCATCGAAAAAAACAATGGTTTATGTTATAGAGAAAATTTAGGAGCATCCAAAACGGGTGCTTTTTTCTTTGTTATATAGAAATTACACATTAAACATTAAACATATATTTATACGCGCTGTTACTAAACACTAAGGAATAGTAATAAAAAGATGATGCTGATGAAGCCATATAAAAATAAAAAGAATCCTAAGATGGGTAGTTTTTTATGAAAGTCGAGCATGATAAACCTCCTTGGGTATATAGAAGATTTTAATATATCATTAGTCTATTGAGAAGGGAAAACATAAATTGGTACATGTTTAATGAGAATTTGAACAAAATGGACATTTGGTTTAAATGAGTATATAAATAGAAAGAATCTAATTATTTGGTTCACATTTTAATCCAAGGGGTACAAATTCGATGCGGCGTGAAAAGGATTTGTTGAAACAATGGAAGGCGGATTTGCAAGCTGTTCAAGAAGAGAAGAAGCTGAAGAAGAAGGCTAAGAAAAACAATAAAAAATATAGCATTCCTGGTAATACAGCTGACTTTATGAATGGTAAGAATACTTATCGTAAAGAGAATGGGGTATGGAAGCAAAGAAATAAATGACGTGAGGGTAAATAAATCGATTAAACCAATAGCAATTATCGTAGAAGTTGCCGTAATCGGGGTGGCGTCTTGTTTGTTGTTAAGGAAAGATAAGGGGTGAAATGGATTGAATCTTAAAGATTAGATAATAATATTATTACTTTAAAATGCAGAAAGTAGACTAGTAAACAAGCTGTTTTTGTTTTTTAGCATAAAATATGATGAATCTTAAAGTTAAGAGGAGGTAATCATATTTATGGGATGTAATTGTAATTTCAGACATTGCAGAGATTGTAATAGATTTTGGGATGATTTAATGTTCTGCAGACGCAGACATAGAGATTGTGATGACCGTCGTTGTAGACGTGACCGTGACTGTGATTGTGATGAATGTCGTCGTAGAGGTAATCATGATCGTGACTGTGATTGTGATAAACGTAAGGATTGGTAAATACCTAATGGAGAGGGCTTTGAAGAAAAGCGCTCTTTTTTTGTACATGGATTTTCTGGTCTTATTTGTTGAGGAAGGATAAGGACTAACAAAACAAACGAACACAACGGACGGAAATAAATGTCTTGCTTATCTGTCTAAAAGTTGAGACAAATAAACAGATAGAAGAAACTATTTTATATTTTTTAAACTTAAATGAGTTAATTTAATCTGGAACATTGAAAACTTGTTCAGCAGAAATTTGGGATTTTGTCGTTTTCGTAGTAACTGTTTCAGCACTAACTTTCAGATTACTTGTCATAATAGGCGTAATCAATGCCGTTGTTAAAATAACAGATGTTGCTAATACTTTTATTGATTTTTGCATCATTTTAAATATCCTGTTTTCTATATATTAGATTTATAGGATTATGTATTCTATCGATAGATTATTAAAAACATGTAAAATAAGCCTTTAGGTTTATTTTATATGTTTTACCAATTATTGCGTTTGTAAAAATTTATTAACTTCTCTAATACAAAAAGATATGGTTATGTTACAAGAAATGCTCAATCATAGCACACCAAAAATTTCATTGTTCCTCAAAATAAAAAATGTCTGGATTCTTATGGAAGGATAAATTTTCATTTTGGGGATACTCCAAAATGTTAAGTTGATGGGCATGGGGTACAGCCGAGATACGTGTAAAAATAGGTCATAGACTTACTTTTATTTCCAATAAGTTTTGAAGTCGGATTTTTTCTTTTTTGGCTTTGTTAAATTATATTGTTAGTAATTGAGATATAAAAATGACTTATCAATAGATAAGTCATTTTTTAATTGCCAGTTCGGCTATTTATTATTCCCAAGGACCTTTTGTCTTGAGTACCATCTACACAATATTTTCCTTTCGGGCTCTTTTTATTGCTTCTTCGCGGTTGTTGACGCTGAGCTTCGAGTAGAGAGTCGAGCAATAATTGCGGATCGTTCCCTCCGATAAAAATAATTTGGCGGCGATCGACTTATAACGCAGTCCACCTGACAGATGCTCCAGAATCTCCATTTCACGCTTCGTAAGCCCGTACGGGAATTTTTCTTGACTTGAGCCGATCTTCTCCAATTGCTCGCGTTGACTTTTCATCTCTTCGAAAATTCGCGTAGCGACCGATTGATCGATCCAGATTCCTCCGTTATAAATTAGTTTCAAGGCTTCCTTCATCTCTCGCGGATGAATCGACTTCAGCATGTAGCCCTCCGCCCCGTGCTCCAATGCAGTTGCTGCCTGCAAGGAATCCTCAAACGTTGTCATGAACACAACCTTCATATCAGGCCATCGTTGTTTCATCTCAAGTAAAGTTTCAATCCCGCTCATTCCCTGCATACTAATATCCATTAGCACGATATCCGGTTGGGACCGCTCACAATGTTCTAATGCTTCGCCACCGTCCCTGGCTGTACCAACTACGTTAAAATCAGTATGCTGATCCAAAATTTGCTTCAAACTGTCGGTAATGATCACCTGGTCGTTAACGAGCAGCAGGCGGATTGTATCATGTGCAGGCTCTGTCTGCAACGGAATATTACATATGACGAAAGTTCCTTGTTCTGGCTCGGAATGCACGGACACCGTGCCGTGAAATAGCTTAAGTCGTTCCTTCATCCCATTAAGTTCAAATCCAAATTGGATTTCTTCCATTCCGATGCCGTTATCTTCGATCTGTAACCTGAGCTGCTGACTCTCGAAATACAACTGAACGGATATCAAGCTCGCCGAACCGTGCCGAACCGCGTTGTTCAGAGACTCTTGAAGGCAACGATATAGACAAAAGTTTATTTTTTGCATAACGAGAGTCTCGCTGCCGATCACACGGAATTTGACCATTATACCTGTTGACCTCATAAAATCTTCGGTAAATTGCCGTAGAGATTCACTTAACGAATGGTTCAATGGAGTATGAGAGAGCTGATGCAGATGTTTTCGGATATCAACCAGACCGTGTTGGGCGATTCCGACAAGCGAATCGATCCTCTCTATCTGTGAATTCGGTACGGACGATCGCAGCGATTCGACGCCGATGATGAGCGAGGTAAGCGTATGGCCAATCGTGTCATGCAGCTCATGTGACAGCCGGCTGCGCTCCTCCATCAGCGTAAGTTCCTCAATCCGCTCAATATGCTGCTCCAGCAATAGCTTTTGCTCATGAATAATTAGGGCTTGCTTATGGGACTGAATTAATATATTAAACGTGAAGCCGATGGCGAATCCAAAACCGTTGCTAACGATAAATTCATACGGGAGACGACCAGCGATCCAACCGTTCAATGCCGGCAATATGATTCCACAGAGGATACCTGTCCATACATAGGTTCTTCGATTGCTCGCCAAGCCGATATTCATCACAAGTAAAACGAAAGACCAAAGTAACTCCGGTGCTGTATAGGCTAAATAAAGATGAAATACCCCCGCTGCCATGACGTCGACTGCAAGATACCAATCTGCATTTCTACACCAGGCGATTAATGGAACGAGATAAACGACGAAAGCAAAAGAAAATAAGACCCAAAAAGACGCATCGATTAATGACGGTTTGATAAAACTAGCGCTTATGATAATGACCATCCAAAGCGTTCGTATGGCCACAAATATCCAATCATACCAGAACCATTTTTTCATTATAGAGAACACGGATTATGCACACCTACTTGTATTTTTGAAAGTTAATTCTGAATAAATCAAATCTATCATGCACCATAAACTTCCGATCCGTCAAGCGGAAGAGAGGGTAAACAGTTAGAATTTACTGTAACAAGCACGTCACATGAGATATTTGACAGTTTGTCATATGGTATATGTGACAAGTCCAATTCCGAGTGTCAACAAAAGTTTGGCGGTTTCATCACTATCCGATTTAACAATTTTGGGGATAAGGTGAGGATGTAAAGCAACACAACATTCCAAAATAATAGGAGCGATACGTCATGAAATTACTCAAGATTCAAAAAGGAGCTGTACTTGCATTAACAGCTATATCGGCGAGTACACTGGTATTTTCTGCTTATGGGTCTGTAAACCCGGTACAGACTGAAGGCGCGGTACAAGTGAAGACAGAGAAGGAAAAGAAAAGCAAGCATCGGGATGAAGTCAAACGCGTCATTGATGAGGTGGTAACCATCAAAGGAGTCCCAAGTGTCATAGCTGGCGGGTTACAGAACGGGAAACGCTGGTCTTACGCTACAGGTACAGCCAGTTATGAAGTACCACACCCGGTGGAGTCCAATTTTTCATTCCGTATTGGAAGTATTTCAAAGACTTTCACAGCGTCCGTTGTATTACAGTTGGCTGACGAGAAAAAATTGAATCTGGATGATTCGGTTGAAAAATGGCTGCCAGGTGTCATAAAAGGTGAAGGGTATGATGGCAACAAAATTACGATCCGTCAGTTATTGAATCATACAAGTGGGCTTGCTAGCTATACAGATTTGGATTTCCGAGATATTACTTTGCCTCAAAATCCATACCGTTACTATTCCGTCGATGAGCTTATCGACCTTGGACTTTCAAAGCCACCTGTATTTGCACCAGGGAAGGGCTGGAATTATTCCAATATGAATACTGTACTAGCCGGTCAAATTATTCAAAAGGTAACAGGAGAAACGTATGCGGAGCAGATCAGGAAACGGTTTATCATACCGCTTGGAATGAAAGGGACATTTGTGATGGGAAATAGTCACGAAATTCCGGGTAAGCATGCCACAGGATATAATATGGATAGATCGGGTCATTTGTATGATTTAACAGAAATGAATCAATCATGGGCAAATGCGGCGGGAGATATAGTCTCAACAGTTAATGATTTGACTACCTTCTTCAGTGCGTTGTTGGGCGGGAAGCTTCTGACTCAAGAGATGATGGACCAGATGCACACAACAGTAGATGGACCTTTTGGTAAAGTCGGACTAGGGATTTATGAATTTAAAACAGCGGATGGGCAATCTTACTGGGGGCATGCCGGAGGTACTTTCGGATATGAATCGAGAGCCGTCGGATCTCTAGACGGGAAGCATATTCTGGTAACGTGTATCAACTCGGTAGGTCCACAAGTAGCGCCAGCTCACGATAAAATAATCAATAAGGAATTTAGCCATTACGCAAGTCTAAACAGACAGTGAATTATATATGTTTGACCTGCTTGGAAAACGAAAACATACCGATCTATACATGGTTACGGGTGCCGGATCATATCTATCACTCCTCATGGGATTTATACACAAAAGGACCGTCAGGATGTTTTCCTAGCGGTTTTTCTTATGAGAAGGATAACGCCTTTTTTTCTTTATGGGGTCTCGCCCCATCGCTATCAAGCTAAGCCCGTGTAACGTCAATGATAAGCAAGATTGTTTCTTTTTTTCGAAAGTCTATACGTAGATGCTTTAAAGATTTGCATACGAAATAAACCCTAACGGATTTCCTTTTTTGAATTAAGCTGCTTGGTTATCAGACATGGTACAATTATAAACGACAAAGAGCTATATAAACAGTATAATAATTTTAGAAATAACTATTGGAAAATGAGAGCACAAGAACGTTTAGAAGGGAAATAATAAGATGAATGATAAGGTTGTTTCAATCATTTCTACATATGAAAATGATGGAGATTTTATGGGTGGTGTAAATGAAGATGTAATTCGTGAAGCAGCGCAAATGCTAACTATTACATTCCCAAGCACTTATCATTGGTTTTTAAAACAGTATGGTAGCGGCGGACTTGATGGAATGGATATACATGGTTGTGATACAACAGCCGCGGATTCTTCCGTTGTTTACCACACAAAGTTATATAGAGAAACATATAACCTACCTGAACAATACATTGTTTTAAATGATATCGATGGTACTGTGGCATGTTTAGATACCAATCAAATGAAAGATGGCGAGTGTCCTGTTGTCTTTTGGAGTCGTTTTTCAAAGGAACTGTATGCCATTACTTATGAAAACTTCAGCGACTATCTATTAGATTCTTTACAAGAATCTGTAGATAATTTATATGATGAGGATTAATTGATTATAGAATACTAAGAATCATGTTTTAAGTAATAATATATATTTATAAGTTTCATATGATTTTACTGCTTTGATTTACAAAGAAAAAGCCGATTATCTCTAAACGTAGAGGAAAACGGCTTTTTTTCTATGGAAATTTGCTTAGCGTACGAAATTCGCGTTCTGTTGGTGCTACCCCATCGCTATCAAGCTAAGGTTTTAAAGTACCCCCTAAATGGAAATTTTGTGTTTTATAGCACCGAAGTTTGTTTTTATCGTTTTGGGGAAGAATGTGTTTCTTAACTTGAAAGCGATGTTGTGCTACCCCCTATAAAGAACGCAGTAAGCGGCTTAGTGCAATTAACTTTTACATTACAAATATTCCTTTGGAATATCTACCAAAGGAACAAGTAAACGATTTTTACTCCTTACGATGGCAAATTGAACTTATATTTAAAGCATGGAAATCATTTTTTCGTATTCATCAATGTAATTCTGTAAAATTAGAACGGCTAGAATGTCACTTATATGGACAATTAATAAGTATCCTTCTTTATTCCTCCACCATGTTTCAAATGCGCCAATTACTCCTCATCAAGAAGAAACGAGAATTAAGCGAATATAAAGCGATTTATATCATAAAAGATTATTTTCCACTTATTTATCAATCTTTACAAAAAGACACCCAAGAATTAACAAAAATATTGTTTCGTCTGTTCAATCTCATACAGAAAAACGGACGAAAATCCCATATGTATGAAAAGAAAACAGTCTTTGATATCTTAGGCGTCGTATACAACTTTTCTATGTCTCATAATCATGTAGCGTAATCCAAAAAATTGAAACCCGATAGGGTTTATTTGGTATACAGATTTTGAGATAGTTGATATCACTTCTTTAGAAAACAGAAAAGGTCTAGTTGAACGGAATTTTACTTAATCTTAGCTTGATGGGCATGGGGTAGCACCACATTGCCATCAACCTAAGCTTTTGAGATACCCTCATACCGAAATTTTCACCTTTTTACAGTTATTTATGAGAATTCAGCTCATTTTTTCGTTTTGGGGAACAATCAATTTCTTAAGTTGATGGGTATGTGATAATGCTTCCATTTGAACAAATTTTCCTTTTCCATACCGATCACACACCTTTTGTAGAGTAATAGTATCAGCATATCCCAGTTTAAGAGGTTACTTACAAAATATTTAGAATTTTTTTGCGAGAATCCTCCGAAATGTAATACGGACTTTAAATATTTTCATTTATAATTCTCTATTTGTCTATACTTTTCATACCGCTGTTGTATAAGCTCTTCCGAGGATAATAGTATCAATTTTTTTAGAGATGATTCGATTACAGATTCAATCACTTTTGCCTGTGATTTTATATCATTTTGTGCTCCACCTTTAATTTCAGGAATGATTTCATCAATAATTCCTAAATGTTTTAAATCTTTGGCTGAAATTTTCATATGTTCAGCAGCTTCTGGAGCATACTTAGCGTCCTTCCATAGGATAGATGCTGCTCCTTCTGGCGAAATTACCGAGTACCATGAATACTCTAACATATGGATATGGTTACCGACACTAATGCCAAGAGCTCCACCACTTGATGCCTCTCCAATTACAATACAAACAATTGGCACTTTAAGTGTAGCCATTTCAAATAGATTTCGAGCTATCGCTTCAGAAATTCCACGTTCTTCAGACCCTTTCCCTGGATAGGCGCCTATTGTATCAATAAATGTAATAATAGGGCGATTAAATTTATCAGCTTGTTTCATAAGTCTTAGCGCTTTTCTATAACCTTCTGGATGTGCCATTCCAAAATTTCTTTCTATATTTTCCTTTGTATTTCTACCTCTTTGATGACCAATAACCGTAACGGGCATCCCTTTAAATTTTGCAATACCACCTATCATTGCTTTATCATCACCATATAATCGATCACCATGAAGTTCGAGAAAGTTTGTAAACAATAAAGGTATATAGTCCAATGTCGTGGGCCGGTTACGTAGCCTTGCAATTTGAACTCGTTGAAAAGGTGTAATATTAGAATAAATTTTATCTTGCATTTTATTTAAACGTTTTTCTAATACATGAATTTCTGGCGATAAATCTACATTATTTTCTTTCATAATTTTCTTTAATTCATCAAATTTCTCTTTTAATTCAATAATAGGACGTTCAAAATCCAAACTCATTTTACCCTCCAAATGTTATGATTTACCTCACTCTAATCAAAAGGCTTAGAAATAGAATCAATAAATAATTCAAAACCATCCACAACTATTTTTTGTTCTGATTCTGATAAATTATTGAGAATACTTTGATAAAATGTAATGGATTGCTCTCTTAAGCAATTAACAGTTATGTGACCTTTTTCTGTGAGGTGCAGAAAAAGTTCTCTTCTATTTTTTTCATTTACTTCACGATAAATAAGCCCCTTTTTTACTAACTTATCTACCAATCTACTTACAGTTGAAGTCTCTAATCTAAGTTTATTGGATAGTTGCCAAACAGTTAATTTTTCCACCTCTAGTTCCTCTAACGCCATCATTTGAGAAGTTGGTAAAGGTTTTTCAAATGGTCCATTGGGCAAATTTTGGGATTCAAAAACCCCAGTTATTATAATCATTTTCTTAATATCTGTTCTTAGTTTTAAGGCATCTTCTCTTTTCAAAAAGGTCACCCTCCTACAATTAATGTATCATACATCAATTGTATTATACATGAATATGTTTTTTTCACAAGCTTAACGTAAGCCAATATTACAACATGGACGAGATATTTCTTCTTGTTAAAATGGTATAAGTGGATTGTTTTCTACAAATGGCAGAACATCAATTATGTATCAGGGGCCTTTATGGGGTACCGCTCATCGCAATCAAGCTAAGAAAATAAAACTACCCAAAAAACGAAAATTTTGTGATAACTTGTAACAAAAAACTCATAATTTTTTGGGGGAGTTCTAAATTCTTAAGTTGATGGGCATGTGGCGGTACCCCATCGCTATCAAGCTAACAAGACAAAATACCCCCTAAAATGAAAAAGACGTTATTCTTTCTGAGAAATCATAGGAAAGGATAACGTCTTTTTATCAATGTGACGGTATCCTATATGAAAAATTAACATTGCCCCAAATGTATATATTGTATATATTGTGCATAGTGTGTATAATGTGTTCATAAGCATTTAAGACGCAAGGAGTTGAATCATGAGAATCTTACTATCTAATAAGTCTAAGTCTCCTATTTATCAACAAATCATTGACCAAATTATATTACAAGTATCAAATGGGACATTGAAAGAAGATGACGCATTACCTTCCATGCGTTCATTAGCTAGAGACTTGAAGGTAAGTGTTATTACTTCAAAAAGAGCATACGAAGAACTTGAAAAAGCAGGTTACATCTATTCTATAGTGGGGAAAGGCTCATTTGTTGCAAAACAAACAAAAAAGCAACAAGTTGATGAACCAAGTGATCCAATACGTGAAAAGTTCAGCATAATCGTTCGAGAGAGTAAGGCTAATCATTTATTAAAGGATGAGTTAATACAGATTATTCATCGTATTTATGAGGAGGAATAGAAATGGAAAACATTGTAGAACTGAAAAATGTTTCAAAAACATATAATGGATTTTCTTTAAAAAATGTATCGTTCAACATAAAAAAGGGGTTTGTAACGGGATTTGTTGGCGGAAATGGCGCAGGAAAAAGTACAACAATTAAACTAATTATGGATCTTATTAGCAAGGATAGTGGAGATATCAAAGTTTTTGGTAAGGATTATCAAAAGGATCAAGTTTCTATTAAAGAGCGTATTGGATTCGTATATGATGACAATATCTTTTATGAAGATATGACAGTTCATCAACTGAAAAAATTCATTGCTCCAGCTTATAAAAAATGGGATGAAAATAGCTTCCAATCCTACATACGAAACTTTGAGTTACCGACTAACATAAAAATGAAAAAAATGTCTAAAGGGATGAAAATGAAGACTTCCCTAGCGTTTGCACTTTCACACCATGCCGAATTTATTATTATGGATGAACCGACTTCTGGGCTTGACCCTGTATTTCGGAGAGAAATTTTAGACATTCTTTATGATTTAATGGTCGATCAAGATAAAACAATCTTTTTCTCTACACACATTACAACTGATTTAGACCGTATAGCTGATTATATTGTATTTATTCATAATGGAGAAATTGTGTTCGAAAAAGATATGCATAGTATTTCTGAAGAATATGCAATTGTAAAAGGGGATACAGCTTTACTTACACCAAAAATCAGGGAACAATTGATTGGGATTCGTGAAACAAACATCGGATTTGAAGCACTTACAAGTAATGCACTCCATACACATACTCAACTAGGGAATGATTTTTTAATTGAAGAAGCGACATTAGAAGATATTATGTACTATACAAAAAAGGGGAATATTCAATATGTATAATTTAATATTAAAGGACTTTCGATTGCAAAAATTAATTATATTATTGTATTTGATTATCATATGCTTTTTTATTATGACATTTGGAAACTTTTACTTAATGGTCGTTTTACCAGTTGGCTCTTATGTGATAAATCTACATTATTATGACGCAAAGAATAATAGTCACAAGTTTATTAACAGCCTTCCTTATAGTAGAAATTCAATTATTATGTCAAAATATATAGGTACAATGATTTTTATGCTTATAGTGGTGTCATTTTCTTTATCGATTCAAGCGATAATTCAGTTTGTATCTCCGACTTATGGTCAAATTGCAACTCCACAGGAAATTGTGATTAGTATTCTTACTGCAATGTTGTTTACATCTCTCTACTTACCATTTTTCTATCGCTTTACCAATAAATATTTGATAGCTGCTGTCAGCATTATTTTTCCCGTATTTGTTGTTTTATGGAGAACAATTGAGGCATATGTAAATATTACTGACCTTGCATATGGCGTTACTACACAATTTACTATTAATCAACTCATTATACTTGTTTCAATCGTTACCATACTTATATTTATCGGTTCTTACTTCTTAACGGTGAGAATTTATAAACGCACTGATTTTTAGGAGTCTTGTTTAGCAGAAATATAGAATACCTAATGAGTAACAGTTATACAGATGTGCTCTTAAACGCTGTGGTGCTACTCAATCGTTATCAAACTAATAAAACAAAGTTCTCCCCAAAAATGAAAAAATGCGCTATTCTTTCTGTAGAATCATAGGAAAGGGTGGCGGTTTTTTATGTCTATTTCTATATCCAATGAATTACAACTATTTGCTCAAGAGATTCAAAGTTTTTTATCTCCAAATACCTTACGGGATCTTGCTAGAGATGTTGGCTTTGTACAACGAACCAGTAAGTACCAAGCAAAAGATTTAGTAGCTTTATGTGTATGGTTAAGCCAAAATGTAGCTATGACTTCTTTAACTCAGTTATCTACCTATTTAGAAGCATCAACAGAAGTACTCATCAGTCCTGAGGGACTGAATCAGCGATTTAATAAGGCAGCTGTCCAACTTTTACAACACCTACTGGCCGAACTATTAAGTGAAAAATTGGCCGCATCTATGCCGATTTCTTCTCCATACACTTCTGTTTTCAAGCGTATTCGTATTTTAGATTCAACTGCATTTCAACTCCCGGATGTATTTTCATCGGTTTATCCAGGTGCAGGAGGATGCAGCCATACGGCTGGGATAAAAATTCAACTTGAGTATGATTTGTTAAGTGGACAGTTCCTACATATTCATACAGGTCCAGGTAAACAACATGATCGCACTTACGGCTCTCTGTGTGCCCCAACTGTGACAGCGAATGATTTATGTATCCGAGATTTAGGTTATTTTCATTTAAAAGACCTTCGATATATACAAGATAAAGAGGCCTACTATATCTCTCGTATCAAGTCGAATACACGTATTTATCAAAAAAATCCTAACCCTGATTATTTTCAAGATGGAAGAATTAAGAAAGGTACAGAGTATATACAGATAGATATGGAGACGTTAATGAGCTCCCTTCAACTAGGACAAACATGTGAAATAGCTGATGCTTATGTAGGAATGATAGATAAAGTGCCAGCTCGTGTAATTGTTCATCGATTAACAAAACAACAGCAACAAAAACGATTACAAGATCAAGCTGTAAGAGAAAAAAAGAAAGGAATGAAGTATTCTCCCCGTAGTAAACGACTCAGTGGTATCAATGTATATATGACAAACACCCCTACAGATGTTGTCCCGATGGGACAGGTACATGACTGGTATTCTTTGCGTTGGCAAATTGAAATTTTATTTAAAACGTGGAAGTCATTCTTTCAAATTCATCATTGTAAAAAGATAAAACCAGAACGATTGGAGTGCCATTTATATGGTCAGTTGATTGCCATTCTACTCTGTTCTTCTATCATGTTTCAAATGCGCCAATTGCTCCTCATGAAGAAAAAACGAGAGCTTAGTGAGTATAAAGCCATATATATGATTAAAGACTATTTTCTTCTTCTATTCCAAACTATACAAAAAAACACCCAAGAGCTATCAAAGGTGTTACTTCGCCTGTTCAATCTCCTACAGCAAAACGGGCGGAAATCTCATCGATATGAGAAAAAAACGGTCTTTGATATATTAGGTGTCGTTTACAATTGTCCCCTGTCTTATAATCAAGCCGCTTAATTCAAAAAAGTGAAACCCGCTAGGGTTTATTTCTTATGCAAATCTTTCAATCAACTACACTTGCCCTTTAGAAAAAAGAAACAATCTCATCTAAAATTGACTTTGCATAAGCTTAGCTTGATAGCGATGTGGTGCTACCCCTATTAATAAAAATTTACTACTGTTCTAAATTTTTTATATAAGATTTTACAGCTTGCAATAAGAATTCTTCCTGTCCCATACCAGCATCCACTGCCATCTTCAATACTTTTTGCTTGAATTCATGATCTGCATGAAATGTTAATGTCTCTACATTACTTTTAAAGTAAATACCCTCTACATGTGGAAGTATCGTGCCGGATTTCATATGAGAATGTAAGTATTTAATCTCCTCTTGAAACTGCAATGGATCAATTTGTAATACGAAAGGTTTAATTTCTAATTTGATAGAATCAGATGAAATACTTAATCGCATATTTGTGACACCTAGCTCTTTATAAAATAAATTTATTAGATTATAAGTGATGGAATTAAATAGCTGAGGTTTTTTAAATGAAAAAGATAAATACCCTCGTTTTGTAATTACAGATTGTTTATGGAAAGGCTCAAAGGAGTAATTATGTTCCATATAAGTGGATAGAGGGAAAATTTCTTCGTCTTCTGTAAGAATTTTGCCGTCTGCTCCATTGATTTCTATTACTCTAGCTGTTTTTCCGGTATGTTGATGTGTTAATAATTGATATAAATATATATCTTCTTCTTGAATCTTAGTAATGAATGTTTTTCGCACTTTTGATGTAGTTTTTTCATAAGTAAGTTGAAAAGTTTCAAGGTCATCTTTATCAATGATATATACTTGTTTTCCGCGTCTTTCAATCTTTGAAGCAGGTAATTTACCAGATTTGATATATGTAAAAACTGTAGATGTTGCTACATTGAGAATTTCAGCTGCTTCTTTTGTGCTATAACCCTCAACCTCTTCAATATTTTTTAAACGTTCAATATCCTCTAAATAGAAAATCTTACTACCGAATTGCTTCCAATTATCTTTATATACACATTCCATTAATCCATCTTTTTCTTTTTGTAAAATTGTTTGTACCGTTACTCCTAATAAGCCGGCTGCCTCTTTTGTCGTTACAGTAGGTTTTGTAATGAACAATAAATCTTGTGTCATGTAAGGACACCTCCATAACTATTGTTTTCTAGTATTTTAGATATGTATATATCATATCAGAATATGAGTTATATTTAAAATGAGAAATAGAATTTATTAAAGTTCTTATACATTTTTATAGTTTAAAAATATTTGTAGTTTATTTTATATTTAAATGAGTTTTTATAGTTAATTTACTTGTAAAATTAATTTCAAAATAAAGTAGTTAATCATTAAAAGATATCTATTTACTAATAAATTATAAAAAAATATAAGTATATGATAATAGAGAAGAATATAGGATTCTTATAGAAAGAATATGAATTATCATTTGTATAATAGATAGAAGTGAAATAAAATGATAAGTATAGTTAATAAATAGAATTATATTCATAATCTTCAATAGGAAAGGTGAGTTCGAAATATGGATAATAAAAGTGGAAGAGAAAACTTACCTATTATAAATAATCAAAGTAAATATATAGATATGCATTTAGAGAATATAAGAGATATCGTTCCATACCTGCATAACAATCGTTATGTATATAAAGTGGAAGAGAAGATGGAGGTTGCAGAAAAAGAGGGAAAGAGTAAATATACGTATTTAAGTGATCTGGAAGTCATTTATCATTTCGTACATTTACAAAAAGATATGGATGAGAAGAAGAATAGAAAAGAGGATACGAAAAAGAGTTATATATCTGAAATCTTGTCATTTTGTCAGTGCATGGTGCAGCATGCAGAAGAGTTCGAATTAAATGGGGAAGAGGTACAGCAAAATGACTCTTTATTGAAAATATTACAGCCTTGGCATATTCGTAAATACAATTCTTGGTTGAAGCAGGTAGAGAACGGTAGGAATGGTGACACATATGCAGTTGCAACACTTGCAAAGAAAACAGTGCTCATTCGTTCTTTTCTAAAACACCTTCATGTATTTTCTTATATTGAAAAGCCTCTTCATGAAGAACTGCAGCGTGCGAATGTAAATGAACAGGATCGGCCGAATCGGGACCTATCCTATGAGGAAGTTATGAAAATTTTAGGGTTTTATAAAGAACAAGGTCATTTAGTAAACTATACAATTTTACTAGCTCTGGCAAGTACCGGTGCAAGAATTCAAGAATTATGTACAACAAGGGTAAAAGACTTACATTATGACGGAAAGCACTGGTTAAAAGTTATAGGTAAAGGAAGTAAAGTACGTGAACTTTTCATTTCGGAACATTTATATGAGTGTATTTGTGAAATGAGACGAAGAAGAGGGTTCGAAACAATATTGGATCGAGGAGATGAAAGTCCTTTATTTGTAAATCAAAGAGGGAACTTTTATAATTCAAAAACGTTATCGAACCAGATAACGGATATGATAAAAAAGACCAATTTAGAATTTCTGCAGTATCGTGAAAACCCAGTAACGGCGCATACATTCCGTCATGCTTTTGCAATCATGGCAGTTGAACAAGGAAATGCAGACTTATATCATTTAATGCAAACGCTAGGGCATGAGAATATCCAAACAACAAAAATCTATTTAGAGAAGCATATGAAACGGAAGAATAATGTAGGTACTTCCTTTGCGGATATGTTGCAATAAAAATTAGTATTCTTTATCAATTATTCGTAAATAAACAAGATGTCTACTTGCTGATAATGAAATTGTCAAGTAGACATCTTGTTTATTGGATAATTTCACCTTAATTTTTGATATACTTAGCATAAGGAAAGTAGTTATGAAATACTGCGAGACAAGTTATTCGCGGAAAATGTAAGAAATATACGCTTGTTAAATTGATATAGTGAATTGTTACTATATTATTAATCATAAAGTAGGTGATTTTCGATGATGATTCTTGAAAATGTCAGTACGATAGGGGCCCTTGCTTTTTTATTTCTAATGATTTATCTTGCGACAGATCCTAAAGACGTAAGCTTGCTAACAATCCCGGCTTACTTTGGTGGAATGTGGGTCACTAACTGGCTTACTGAAAATGGATTTCAGGGTACATATATTTATACGAGTTGGTTAGTAGTCTACGTAATTATAATGATTTACCTTATCTTCGCTTCAATTCGTCTAGGCATACATAACGTAAAATATATTAAAGA
This sequence comes from Bacillus sp. RC240, assembly GCF_044907945.1. Lineage (NCBI taxonomy): Bacteria > Bacillati > Bacillota > Bacilli > Caryophanales > Bacillaceae > Bacillus > Bacillus sp. RC240. Next base: position 116,146 of record NZ_JBIYCT010000006.1, read on the forward strand.
AAAACTAAGAAAGCGTAGAGCTTTAAAAAAGTAACTCAAAAAGAAACCGTCCTCACAGGCTGTTTCTTTTTGAGTTATACTGAAATGCAATGTATATGCTCTGTGATGTATTATTTAACATTTGATGAGGGCTAATTATATAGTATTCAAGGATCTACACATTAAGAAATGGTCAAGAAAAATCAATAAAAGTAGAGTTTTGGCGTTCATTTCTAGAAGATATGAATGTTATATGAATTAAGGATTCGTATGTGTTTCAAATTCAATTAGTGGAATGTGGGAAAGAGAAAAAGATTTCCCCTAAAAATACTAGAAGAAAATAGTTTACCCATGCATAAATATCATAATTAGGCACATGTTATATACAAATATGATGGAGGTGCAATTATGAATATTCAAAGACACGAAAATAATACAAATGAAGTTTTTATTTCTGCCGCCGCAAGTGCTATTGAGCAAATGAAGTATGAAATTGCTCGTGAATTAGGAGTCACACTGGGGCCTGATACTTCAGCGCGTGCAAATGGCTCTGTCGGTGGAGAAATTACAAAACGCTTAGTTCGAATGGCTGAAGAACAGTTAACAGGTCAATACAGTTTACACTAAGTTAAAGCAGTAATAAAAAAAAGAATCTGTAATGCGGATTCTTTTTCCCTTTTATTTACAAAAAATAAAAAGTGCAATTGTGAATTTGAAAAAACGGACCCTCAGATTCCTTTTTAAGAGGTTTTACTAACGAGGGTAATACGATAAGTATAGAGATTTTTTTGGTTTTATAAAAATGAAATGAATAACGTTTAACGTAATGTTGGTTTATTTCGTAATTTCAAGTGCATAATATATATAGCCAATTTTAAAATTGTCATTCCTTACTATATCCCGATTGTTAGGTAAATAAAGGATTATCCTTGAAACAAATAAGTATTTCTAAGCTCTAAACTTTATAAATAAATTATTAAAGACATTTGATAATTTGAGTAGGCACTTCCTTTAATAATTCACCGTGCTATGCATATTAGGGGGTATTTGGTTTAATAGAATAGTTAAGAGCCTGTTTTTAATATATATTATACTTATAATTTATAGTTTAGTATGTTTTGTTATAATCTTCTTTTAAAATAGTGGATATTGCCAAAGTATTACTTTAAGTTAAGATTATAAGAAGAAGTTCCTTTTTTCTGAAAATAGATATTTATGCATAATTAATCATTAATATTCGAAATGGTTTTATAAATAATTAATGTATTCCTTTCCATCTACATTAATCATTTATTGCAACAGCTTTCACATCTAAAATAAGATGTTTCAACAAAGGAAAGTATAAGTATCTTTATACTGATTTTCCAATATAATCAATGTGTTAATGAAAGGAACTCTGTGTCATTTTTGCATTTCTATTAACTAATACAGCTTCAAACAAAGGACACAATTGCTACATGCCAGGTGTAATTTATTATCCATTCAAGATTCTGTTTATTCGATATTTCTGAAGATAAAAAAATATTATATTCATAAATATACAAGTTATAATGAGGGCGTCGAGAGATAATCTATTACCTCTAGAGAAAATATCAAACCTAGTTCTGGTGCAAAAATTCTAAAGACCTTGCAAGTAACTTTCTAAAATTGAACTTACTGATACGATTACTCTACGAAAGGTGTGTGATCAGAAGAGAAGTTTATTCAACTTAAAAAAGAAAGCGTTATCAAATGGATCTTATTTTGAATTAATCATTTTAATAACTCAGATTCGACTGCAATTAAAAATAACAAATTATGGGGGTGCTTATATGAATATAAATGTAGCATCTATTAAAGAAAAAAAGGTTGTTAAATACAAAAGTTGTTTTGATGTGATTGGGCCCATAATGATAGGTCCTTCAAGTTCACATACTGCAGGTGCTTTGGCTATTGGAACAGTAGCCAATAAATTATTTCAAGGTCTTCCAAAAAAAGTCGTGGTAAGGTATTATGAATCATTTGCTGAAACCCATAAAGGTCACGGAACTGATTTTGCAATTATTGCTGGGATATTAGGATTTGCTGCCGATGACAGCAAAGTGCCAGATGCTATTGAAATAGCAGAATCTAAAGGAATTGAAATTACCTTTATTGAAGAAGCAGGTGATAGTCCTGCTGGCCATCCAAATACGGCAGATGTATATTTAGAGGATGAAAATCGAAGTGTTAGAACGATGGGGATTTCGGTTGGCGGTGGATTAATTGAAATCAAACATGTTGAAATTGACGGATTTAGCTTAGACCTGCAGGGGCCATTGCCAGTTATTATTGCGATTTCTGAAAGAGCTGACTTTGAATTTGTCTTACGCAGGATCTTTAAACAATATGATGTGGAAATAAACAACTTTCATAGTTTAGAAGAAAACAGGAAATATTTATATGCATTCGCTTTGGATACGCTATTGCCTGGTAATGTCCAGGAGGAATTAGGAAATTTAAGCAATATAGCTAAGCTCATTATTCTTTAGTTACATTAAGGAGTGAAAAAATATGTATATGGCCATAAAAGAAATTGTGGATGCAGCTAATAAAAGCCAAAAGATAATTTATGAATTAGCAATTGAACAGGAAATTGAACAAACTAAATCTACTTATGAAGAAGTTTGGAGTAAAATGGAACGAAATTTAGCGACTATGCAAAATGCTATAAATAAAAGTATCGAGGGCGACGGTGTATTTTCTCCAACTGGTTTAACCGGAGGTGATGCTGTTAAAATTAAAAACTATCGAGAAAATAGGAAAACCCTTTCTGGAGATTTGATGGTGTTAGGGATCCAAAGTGCTATCGGTGTTAATGAAGTAAATGCTGCATTAGGAGCTATTTGTGCAACTCCAACAGCAGGTGCGAGTGGGACGATTCCGGGAGTCCTATTTAGTATTAAAGATACGTTGCAGTTAAGTCATGAAGATATGATTCATTTTCTATTTACTTCAGCGTTATTTGGAACGATAGTCGCAAACAACGCTTGTATTTCAGGAGCGTACGGAGGATGTCAAGCTGAAGTAGGCAGTGCCTCAGCGATGGCGGCTGCAGCTGCGGTAGAAGCTGCAGGTGGAACGCCACAGCAATCTTCTGTAGCTTTTTCGATTGCATTACAAAATTTACTCGGTTTAGTTTGTGATCCGGTCGCTGGTTTGGTAGAAATTCCTTGTGTAAAGAGAAACGCCATTGGAACGGCAAATGCTTTAGCAGCAGCGGACATAGCATTAGCCGGCGTAAAAAATATCATCAATTCTGACGAAGTTATTGAAGCGATGTATAGAGTTGGAAGACAGATGCCTCGCGAATTAAGAGAGACAGGTTTAGGCGGAATTGCGGCTACACCTACAGGGATTGCCATTAAAAATAAGATCTTTGGAGAGAAACAATCAAATCAATAAACAGTTGTCGGATATATTGTGAAATAGTTAACAATCCTAGTCTCTATTGTTCACCTAAGGATATCTGTACATTGAGAGTCACTCTCACTATGATGTACTGCTAAATAATTTGTATATTTTGTAAGTACAAATAAACCTGTCAGTTTGATAACTAGCTAATTTATCGATTTTAATTAACTGAATACACTATGTGGTGCACATTGTAAGCAATTCATTTTTCAAGACCAATTTATATTCCTAAGCCCTAAAAAGAGACGTAAGAATAGAACACAAGGAGGAATTATTATATGAATGGGAATACTGCAAAAAACATAGAATTTCAAGCTGAAAATACTGCAGTAAAAAATGATAAATATCCAGACCCTAAAAAGTGGCATAAACAGGATACTACCTGGGCATTGAGCCTCTTTGGAACAGCAATTGGAGCAGGAGTACTCTTTTTACCGATTAATGCCGGTTCAGGTGGTTTATTATCATTACTGTTAATTACATTACTTGCATATCCAGTTATGTATTACTCACATAGGGCACTTGCTAAAATGATATACGCTTCTAATTCTGCTGATGAGGGGATTACAGGTACAATAAGAGAGTATTTCGGAAATAAGGCAAGTATCATTTTTAACATAGTATATTTCGTCTCAATTTATACGATCGTGCTGATGTATTCGGTTGCACTTACAAATACTGCAAGTAGTTTTATTGTGCATCAATTGCACATGCCGGAGCCTCCAAGGGCCATTTTATCACTTGTATTAGTACTCGGTCTTATCGCTATACTAAATTTTGGTCAAGATATTACTGTAAAGATAATGAGCATGCTAGTATACCCTTTCATTGTTTCTCTACTTTTTATCGCAATATCTTTAATTCCACAGTGGAATACGTCAATGCTTAGCTTTTCAGCTGTTTCTACTGCTTCAACAGGAACAGGATATTTGGGAACGATATTGATGATTCTACCAATCATCGTATTCTCATTTAACCATTCCCCTATGATTTCGTCATTCGTTATGAAACAGAGAGCTACGTATGGAATAGACGCTACTGATGCCAAGTGTGCTCAAATACAAAAAGTTTGTTATATCATGACATTCGCTGTTGTTATGTTCTTTGTTTGGAGCAGTACTTTAAGCTTGACTCCAGATGATCTTAAGGTGGCAAAAGAACAGAACTTATCAATCCTTTCATATCTTGCTAATGAGCTTAATTCGCCAGTAATCACTATTGCAGCTCCAATCATCGCGTTTATGGCTATTACAAAGTCTTTCCTTGGCCATTATATAGGAGCGTATGAGGTAATGCGTGACATGATTATCAAGTCCGGTAAAAAACGTGGGAAAGATTTAGGAGAGAAAACAGTTAAGACAATGATTCTTACTTTTGTCGTATTAACATGCTGGTATGTTGCTTATACAAATCCAAGTATTCTTGGAATTATTGATGCCCTTAGCGGTCCGTTAGTTGCTGCTATCTTATGCCTATTACCAATGTATGCAATTCGTAAAGTGCCTGTACTAGCTAAATATAGAGGGAAAATGAGCAATGTATTTGTCATTGTTATAGGGATACTTACTGTTCTTGCAAGTATTAAGTCATTATTCTAGGTCACTATTGTTGGTTCTCATGCAAAAATAATGGGATATGAATAAGGACGAAAGATTCCTAGAGGAATTGCAATTTATATTGTTGAATCAAAGAGATCATGGTTTTGGACAAACTTCTCACCTTGGAGAGTTTGTCCTTTTTTGATTATATGGGGCACCACGAGCATTTTGGAAAAACCCCACGCTAAGCAAAAAATAAAATAAGCCATCCATTTGGACAGCTCATTTACATAATTATCGTTACAGGAAGTTATCAAAGTTATTCAATTAAACCAACTATATCAAGAAAAATTATAGTAGTTATCATTGCGATAACTGCTATAAGGGGTACCGTCAGGAAAATGCGGATTTACAACGCTAAGCAAATTCCAATATTAAAAACCCCAACTTCTCCGTAAATTTATAGAGAAAATTGGGGTTTGTATTACTTCATTAAAGCTCCCTTTTCTTGAATAAGGCTGATAGTAAAACCATCTTCAAAAGTCCTTTTCAATACGAAAATATATACAAATTAGTTAATCCAATGAGAAGGTCGATGTATATGAGAAGGTAATGATGTCTTTACATCACCTTTAGCCGAATTAATCTGCATTTGGGTCAAAAACATACTGGTGGACAGATTTGCACCACTAAAATTAACATCTCGCAAATCCGCACCAATAAAATTCACTGCCCTTAAGTCCGTATTTCTCATGTCCGCGGCAATCAAATAGGCTCCCCTAAAATCAGTTGCTCTTAAATCTTTTCCCTTTAACTTTTTACCCATCAAATCTGCTCTCGCATGATTAAACTCTTTAATTTTTCGAAGACTAGGTATTTTATCGATTGTATTTCTTCTGACAAAATCACTTGCTGAAGTAAGCAGTTCATTTAAAGAAAATCGATACATCACCAAATCAAGTGACAATAAATTATCTGCGTCCAACTCCGTTAAATCCTGCAATTCCTTTAACTGTTTTCTCAATTTATCAGCTAAATCATCCGGTATATTGTAAGACAGAGCTTCTGCCACGTACGCTATCATTTCATGTATTTGCTCCATGATGGGAAACACTTGAAACATTTTCTTCCCGATGTCAGGGTTTTCTCGCCAACTCTGACCGTTAAAAGTAACTTGAGAAACGACTTGTCCAGCACCCAAACAATCAAATACTGTACAGCCTTTGAATCCTTTCGCCCTCAACTGACTATGAATTTGGCAACTATAATCAGACTGCAAATTCATACAAGGAGTGCCTGCCGATTTGTTAATCGGAAAATCACTTGATGCTACAATATTAAGTGCTGTGCAGCAAAGTCCAAAGCACTTCGTACAATCAGCTGTTAAATTTTCTCTAATATTTTTAGCTGTTTTATTATCCATTTTCTACCTTCTATCCTTTAGTTAAAAAACTTTTTAATTTATTATATAAGACTTGAAGAATATGCTCCTTTAATGGAATAAGGAATGACTATTTGTTCCCTTCCGATAGCTTTCTATATAATGAAGCCCTGGATACATTTGTAATTTCGCAAATTTGATTTACAGTCATTTCTCCCTCTTTATATAGCTTTACGGCATAATTCATTCCTGCGTGATTTTTATGATATTTCTTTAACCGGCCTTTAAACTTTCCTTCTTTCTTAGCCAGATCAATCCCTTCACGTTGACGCATGCGGATAAGATCTCGCTCTAATTGGTTAACACCAGCCATTACTGTAATTAAGAATTGGCTGTATGGATTATCCTCTGATAAATCTAGCCATGAATCCTTGATTGATTTTAAGCTTGCCTTTTTACTTCGTATTATATCAATCAATTCAAATAAATCCTGCGTACTTCGAGTGATCCGAGTTAGATCTGTAACATAAACAATGTCATCTTTCCGTAAATCCTCTAACATTTTTTGAAGGTGCTCACGCTCCTTTGTTGCTCCAGAAACTTTTTCTTCAAAAATAATATCCATTCCTATTTCGTTTAATTGCTGAAATTGCCTTGAAGGATTTTGGCTAGTCGAACTGACACGTATATAGCCGATTTTTCGCAAAATATCACCTCTTTTTTGAGACAAGTCTTATGAGACACTCTTAACTATGATTTTATCATTCTACTGCACTTGTATCAATAGAGTACATCCTATTGAGAAGGTAGACATGCAATTATGCATATTTGTATTTTTTATTTTAATAGTAATAAAATCTAATATATAATTAAATGGTTTTTCACGAATTGATAAGGAGATGCGAGTATGAAGAAAATCATAGGACTTATATTATCATTATTTTAATTATTTTCTACCTATGCACCAATGTTTACAGAGGAAGCCGAAGTTTTAAATAAGTGCTGATTTTGAAATTATATCTTTAACAATTGAATAGGAGGTCTATTGTGAATACAATTAAAAAATTATTTTTGAGTTCTATGGTATGTATTTTATTATTCAGTACATTAGGAACAGCTTATGCAGAACAAAATAATCAAGAAACTACATTATCCTTTATCGATGTGCCAAAAACAAATTGGGCGTATAAAGAAATGATGTACATGGCTGAAAATAAAATCATTACTGGTTATGGGAATGGATATTTTGGTGCCACGGATCAAATCACACGCGAACATCTTGCAGCCTTTTTATATAGGTGCTTAAAACCGCAAGACAGTGCCAATAACCCATTTGTAGATATTAGTGAGAGCAATTTCAAAAAAGAAATTTTGGCTCTTACAGCACGGGGGATTTTCAGCGTAAATGCTGAGAAAAAATTCAATCCGAAAAATAATATGACACGTGCTGAAATGGCCACTGTGCTAGTAAAAACATTTGATTTAAAGCCGCAAGGAAATTTTGAATTTACGGATATGAAGGATCACTGGGCCAACGAATATGTCAACATATTAGCTGGTAACAAAATAACAAGTGGTACAGGTGACGGCAATTTTAATCCAAATGGAATTGTCACAAGAGAGCAATTTTCTATGTTCTTATATAGGGCGATTATGACAGTATCAGGTATAAAAAATAATGAAGCGGTTGGCTGGGTTGTAGAGGGAGAAAAGAAATACTATTATGATAAACCAGGCGTGAAACATACCGGATTATTGCGTTCAGGGGATGATACATATCTCTTCGATAAAAATGGTAATCTAGCGGCGGGATGGAATACTGTAGACGGAAAGGACTACTATTTTGATAAGGTAAGTGGGGCCGCAGAAAAAGGATGGTTCTCTCAAACTACCCATTGGTATTATGCAGACGATAACGGTGTTATTCAAAAAGGCGATGTAACCTACAGAGGAAAACAATTCCAATTTGACAGAACAGGTAAAATGGTAAAAGGGTGGATAACGATCCAATCCCTTGACCAAAATATCTATAAATCAAGAACAGTTGTAAGAGGATTTGACCCTATAAAAATTGGAGACGATGAAATTCTTGAAGTGGTAGGGGAAGACGGTCCTCTATGGTTTAAGGTGAACTATAATGGTCAAACATACGTTGTGCAAAAATTATTTGCAGTCGTATTTGATCAATCCTTATCTAATAAAATAGATACGATTCGTCAAGATATTGGAGATTTAAAAACTTCTGCTGAGTTGGTAAAAAAATATTCCGAACGCTTTAAAAAAGCAAAAGAAACTAAAAATGATGATGTGGCTATAGTTGAATCAAGTGAACTCGCGCAAAGTATCTCAGAATTACTAACGACACTAAAACAATCTGATTTAAAAAATACAGTAGATAAGATTTACGAAAAAGAAGCTGATCCAGCTGTAAAAGAAAAATACAATTCTACCATCGCAACTTTAGAGATGATGAATGAGGATTTTGGAAAAATCCACAAATTAATGCTACTAAAAGATAGCATTATGGTGATAGATAAAGTGAATCAGGATTCAGGTAATATTATTCAACAAATTCAAAATGGTAAAGACTTAGCACAACAAGATAAGATCAAGCTTCAAAATTATGCTAACGATATGACGGCGTATAAAAAGCAAATGGTCGAATGGTATGCAGATGCTTTGACCGCTGTAACTGAACTCACGATAGCGCTGATTGACCAAACGAATTTTTACTGGCTTACAATCAATGATACATTTGTTGAACCAGCAGAAAAATGGGTTGGCACATTACCAAAAGGTGAAATCAGTAAATTTGCAGATGGTGTTCGAGACTACGGACAGCAAGTTACAGCTATGCATGAAGGGTTTAAAAGCAGATTACCTGAATATAAACAAATGGCTTCTGATTTACGTGTTGTAAATCAAAGTTTCCTTAAATTTGGTGATTCTGTACAGAAGGCTGGGGCATCACTTCATAAACAAGCCGTAATGGCTGATGAACTAATTAATAGTGTCTCAACGCATGTTGCAGAAGCCCAACAAACATTCCCAACACTACATACAGATATAATGTCTGGATTAGATGCTGCCAATAACATTATGGACTCTGCTAATAAGATTGCGAGTTATAAAATTGATGTACCTGCAGCATCCAAAAACATTGGAAATATTGAATTGAATAATGCACTACTTGATTTAGGTGCTGACCCATCTAGAGTATATGATCGTAAGAATGATGGAGATTTATCATTCATATTGGGTCTTTCACCTATGATTGGTACAGCAAAAGAAATTGGACAACTCATAAAAGGGGAAGACTTAGTAACAGGTCAAAAATATGGTCCAGACGATTATGTATGGGGGACACTGGCCGTCGTATCTGGTGGTACAACACGAGTTGTTGGTAAAGTTTTTGGGAAGGTTGCCGATCTTGAGAAAAAGGCTAAGAATCTCGGTAATGTAACAAAAAATGTATCTGAAGGTTCTTTCGATGTAGCAGCCTTTGATAAAAAAATTGCAAAAATGAATATAAATGAAAAAGCTGCTGAAATAAAAATAGCCTCAAAAGGCATTGCAAATCAAAACGGTTGGGAAAAGAGCAATAAATTAAGCAAACTTAATAAAAGAGACGTATATGTTGATTCAAAAACAAAAAATCTTTATGCTTTAGATACACAACATGGAAGATTTGAAGTACTTAATAGGAATGGAAAACACCAGGGGGAAGTAGATTTCAATTTAAACTCAACAAAACCTGCGGATAAATCTGGGGGACATGATTTGAGAATGGGTTAAGAAAGGATTTATTTATGAAAGAATTAGTAAAAAAAACAATACAACGTTTTTATATAAATGGTGACGCAAATGAATATTTATTTAGGTGCGAAAAAAGAATTGAATTACCAAAAGAATTAACTGTATTTATTAATAATGCACGCATTCAAACAACACCTTTCTACAATGATGATATTTGGCCAGCGGAAAAAATTATATTCAAATTTGAACCTTATAAAAAAGATAATTTACAAGTAAAATACAGCAGTACTTTATTAATTTCAAAATTGGTGCCCGTGTTTTACTTACAACATGAATTTTCAGTTGACTGTCCTGATGATACGTCACTCATGTCCACTTTAGATGGAGATAGCACACAGGCCTATACGATTCAACAATTGGAATTCGAACAACAAGTCATTCAATCTTTAACATCGAAAAATTATACAGAACTATCCTATGCAGAAGTAAATGAGGTTATTATGGATCTCAAATTCCCAGAGGGTGTAACTTTCTTTGGCCCTCAGGTGACTGTAGAATATGCTCTTTTTCATGATGTTTTAGATATTTGTCCAGATTAATGAAATTTTAAATAGTAAAAAGTCGTAGGTAATAGTTCCTACGACTTTTATTAGGGGTCCTGCCGACAAAACGCGGAAATTATACGCTAAGCAACTTCTAGCAAAGAAAAAACCGATTTCCTGTACGCTAAGGAAATCGGTTTTTAGCTTAGTGATGAATTTATAGTTGTTTTCTTAACCTGGGGCCAAACAGCTACTTTGGTATAAATTGTGGTTTCAAAATATGGATGCCCTTATAGAGTATATAGCTAGTAGTAGAGCGAAATTATGCTATTATCTTTTTAGCCATTCGATAATTAGTTAATTTAATGCCCTTACGTTCTATAATTTGTGAACAGATTACTTGGTACCCTTTGTGTTTAAAGAATGACTTGGCAGTAATACTGGCCTCTGTGATAATCTCTAAAAAGTTTAATCTTTTTGCCTCTAACTCAAGCATATCAACAAAAGCTGAAGCTATACCTTTCCCTTGATAATCTTTATGAACATAAAGCCTATCAGGGGTTCAGCCGCATGCCCATCAACTTAAGAGTGTAAACAAACTGAACTCTTGTTCAGGAGGGTTAAAACATTCTGAAAATAGAAGTATATTCTTAAAAATGCGCATACCAAATAAACCCTAACGGGTTTCACTTTTTTAATTATGCAATTTTCTTTTGTTTTCTCAATCCATTATACTCATAGACAACACCCATAATATCAAAGACTGTCTTCTTCTCATATCTGTGAGATTTCCGTCCATTCTTCTGTAGAAGATGGAACAGGCGGATTAAAATCTTTGTTATTTCTCGGGTGTTTTGCTGTATAGCTTGATAAAGAATGTATAAATGGTCTTGAATCATTCCAATGGCTTTATATTCGCTTAATTCTCTTTTCTTCTTTTGTAAAATTAATTGTCTCATCTTAAACATAGTAGAAGAACATAGAAAAATAGCGATGAGTTTTCCATAAATGTGGCATTCTAATCGCTCTCGTTTGATATTGTGCCAATTATGAATTTGAAATAAGGATTTCCAAGTTTTAAAGATAATTTCAATTTGCCAGCGGAGGGAATAAAAATCATGTATTTGTTCCATCGGAACCCATTCCAAAGGTGTATTGGTAACATAAATGTTCATACCAGCCAATCGTTTGCTTTTCTCTGAGTACGTAATACCCTTTTTACTTTCCGTATACACTTGTTTTTTCTTACGTTCTCGAAGTTGTTTTTCAGTTAATCGATATATAATAACTCGTGTAAATAGTTTTTTATCCTTTCCAATATAAGCATCTGTTATTTCATAGACCTGTCCTGGTTCTAAGGTATTCATAATGTGTTCTAAATCAACTTTGATGTACTGAGACTGTTTTTTTACTGTCCCATTTCGAAAGTATTCAGGAAACTCATTTTTGATATACACCATATTATTTAGTTTAAGCCGCGATATATAATACACGCCTCGTTGGTCCATTTGATCTAAATCGTCCAGTGAATAATAGCCTAAATCCCGAATACATAGATCGCCAGGCCGTAATGTCGCTAAACATTCTGTTCCAAAGGTCTTATCATTATTCTTCCCCGGTTCAACTTGAAAATTTAAAAACTGTCCGCTATGTAAATCATATTCTAATTGAATCTTTATACCCGCTGTTTGTGCACAACCACCTGATCCAGGATACACACTAGCTAAATGTTTTGGCACTTGAAAAATCGTCGCATCTAAAATACGAATCCGTTGAAAATAGGTGATTGAAGAGCTTGGAATCACTGATGTTTCATAAATTTTATTTTTTAATAATGCAGAGAAAATATGTTTTAACAAGCAAACAGCTTTTTTATTGAAACGTTTATTGAGCCCTTCTGGACTCATAAGAGTTCCTGTAATAGCATGAAGTTGGCTACATAGCCGCACTAAAGAATCACTCGCTACTCGTTGACTTATCCAGACACAAATAGTAGCTAAATCGTGACCTGAAAACTTACGCTTTCGTTGTACAAAAGCTAGTTCTCTAGCAAGCTTTTCTAAAAATGAAGGAGTAAGATGTTGATGTAAAGCTTCAGCAAATAATTGTAGTTCATCTTGAATCGAAAGATTCATAAAAAACGCCATCCTTTCTGCATATTTCTACAAAAATAATAGCGTTTTTTTGATTATAGGGAGACAAATTTATCTTAACTCGATGTGCATGTTGTCATACCTCAATAAGATATACATATTTATTTATGATAAAATAACAAGAGAATGAACATTTGGTTGATTTACAAAATTGTAACAATATATGAGCGGAGGTTATACGAGAGAAATGGAACAACAGTATATAAAAGGGATACCATTTTGTAGTTTGGAGTATAAACAGATAGTAAATTTATTAAAAGATTGGCTACCTGAAAAAACAGATAAACCTAGATTTGTTGTTACGGCTAATCCTGAAATCGTGATGTTTGCTCAACAGACCTCGTTTGAATCAGTGCAGTTTAAAAATATTCTATTATCTGCAGATTTAATAACAGCTGATGGAATAGGTGTTATACTTGGTTCCAAAATTTTAAATGGAAAGTTGAAAGAACGAGCTACAGGTGCAGATTTAACTCATGATTTAATAAATCAATGTAATCAAAATCGATATCGAGTGTTTCTTTTTGGGGCTGCGCCAGAAAATAATGAGAAAGCAATAAAAAATTTAAAAACGTCCTTTCCTCATGCTATTTTCCAAGGACATCATGGCTTTGTAAATCAAGAACAGATGGAAGAGGTCAGCGCTCAAATACAACAGTTTCAACCAAATTTATTACTAGTAGGATTAGGATCTCCAAAGCAAGAAATATTTATTTATGAAAATCTTCAAGAATTAAACGTACCTTTGTCTATCGGGATTGGGGGTATGATTGATATCTGGTCAGGTATGGTAAAAAGAGCACCTAAAGTTATGAGGAATACAGGAACAGAATGGTTATATAGATTGATAACACAGCCTAAGAGGATAAAAAGACAGCTTGTACTTCCAAAGTTTTTGTTATCAGTTAGTGCAGAGAGGCTTAAAAAAACAACTAATTAATTTCTTTTAATTGGGTCACCATACATGTCTATCTCCCGAAAAGAGGGAATAAGAAAAAAGTAACCTTTCTTAAAAAGAAAGGTTGCTTTTTTCTTAGATTGTTTAGAAAGAATAACGTTTTTTTGTACTTAGGGGTAGTAAAAATTCTTAAGTTGATGGGCATGTGGTGGGACCCCATCGCTATCAAGCTAAGCTTATGCAAAGTCAATTTTAGGCGAGATTGTTTCTTTTTCTAAAGGGCAAGTGTAGGTGATTGAAAGATTTGCATACGAAATAAACCCTAACGGGTTTCACTTTTTTGAATTAAGCGGCTTGATTATCAGACATGGTACAATTGTAAACGACACCTAATATATCAAAGACCGTTTTTTTCTCATATCGATGAGATTTCCGCCCGTTTTGCTGTAGGAGATTGAACAGGCGGAGTAACACCTTTGATAGCTCTTGGGTGTTTTTTTGTATAGTTTGGAATAGAAGAAGAAAATAGTCTTTAATCATATATATGGCTTTATACTCACTAAGCTCTCGTTTTTTCTTCATGAGGAGCAATTGGCGCATTTGAAACATGATAGAAGAACAGAGTAGAATGGCAATCAATTGGCCATATAAATGGCACTCCAATCGTTCTGATTTTATCTTTTTACAATGATGGATTTGAAAGAATGACTTCCACGTTTTAAATAAAATTTCGATTTGCCAACGCAAAGAATACCAGTCATGTACCTGTCCCATCGGGACAATATCTGTAGAAGTGTTTGTCATATATACATTGATACCACTGAGTCGTTTACTACGAGGAGAATACTTCATTCCTTTCTTTTTTTCTCTTACAGCTTGATCTTGTAATCGTTTTTGTTGCTGTTGTTTTGTTAATCGATGGACAATTACACGAGCTGACACTTTATCAATCATTCCTACATAAGCATTAGCTATTTCCCATGTTTGTCCTGGCTGAAGGGAGTTCATTACCGTCTCCATATCTAACTGTATATACTCTGTACCTTTCTTAATTCTTCCATCTTGAAAATAATCAGGGTTAGGATTTTTTTGATACATACGTGTATTCGACTTGATACGAGAAATATAGTAGGCCTCTTGATCTTGTATATATTGAAGGTCTTTTAAATGAAAATAACCTAAATCTCGGATACATAAATCATTCGCTGCCACAGTTGGGGCACACAGAGAGCCGTAAGTGCGATCATGTTGTTTACCTGGACCTGTATGAATATGTAGGAACTGTCCGCTTAACAAATCATACTCAAGCTGAATTTTTATCCCAGCTGTATGGCTGCATCCTCCTGCACCTGGATAAACCGATGAAAATACATCCGGGAGTTGAAATGCAGTTGAATCTAAGATACGAATACGCTTGAAAATAGAAGTATATGGAGAAGAAATTAGCTTAGCTGAAGATAACTTTTGGTTTAGAAGTTTGGCTAAAACTTGTTGTAGAAACTGGACGGCTGCGGCGTTAAATCTTTGATTTAGTCCTTCAGGACTGATGAGTACTTCTGTTGATACTTCTAAACAACTACATAACTGGGTTAAGGAAGTTTTTGCTACACTTTGGCTTAGCCATACGCATAAAGCTACTAACTCTTGTGCTTGATACTTACTTGTTCGCTGTACAAATCCAACATCTCTAGCTAGATTCTGTAAGGTATTTGGGGATAAAAGACTCTTTATCTCCTGTGCAAATAATTGTAAGTCGTCAAATACAGAATTAGACATACAAAAAACGCCATCCTTTCCTATAATTCTACAGTAAGAATAACGTCTTTTTTGCTTAATGAATAGTGTGAAACCTTAGCTTTATGGTAATGTGACCGTACCTCATGTAGTCACAGTTTTTATTTGTATTAAGACATTCGAAATGATTTGCCACGTAAAGCTGCTATGTAGCAAATAATAACTACTAAGCATAGGCTAACCATCACCAAATACAATTGTGGTGCAAAATGGATAATCAACCAGCCACCAAGCACTGGGCCTAAGAAGCCACCTAAGTTTTGAAATTGCATAAAACCAAGATATGTTGCTTTTTGATGCGCGGGTGCAATCATTTCGACTATAGCACTCGTCATTGGGAAAACAAAAATTTCACCAAGTGAGAACACAACCATACCGACAATAAAAAGTGTCCAATTATCAGCGAAGTGGAAGATTAACATACCAAGTGCTAATAGTCCGCCCCCGAAAATAAGACTTGTTTTGATTGCTACTTTTTCGCTTAAAATGCCGAGTGGCAATTGAAGAATTACGATTGTTGCAGCATTAATCACAATTAGAACTGAATATAATGCTACTCCGTCTGCCATAGTTAAATTAAGCAATTGTGGCATTGTTGCCTCTGTTTGCATATATACGAAATTGCAAATAACACTCGCAATAATGAGCAACATAAGTGTGCTATCTTGTAAAAGAACACGCATCAAGTCGCCAATATCTTGCGTAACATTGACCGTATTCTGCTCCTCTATACGTCGTAAAGTGATGACTAAGAAAATCGCATACAATAAGTACATCGTTGCAGTAATAAGGAATGGAAAACTTATTGATGATGCTTTTGAAATGACAATACCGAGCAAAAGGCCGATCACAGCTGATAAATTGATGGCAGTATATCGAATTGAAAATAGGCGACGACGCCTATCTTCGTCAGTATAGTCAATCATCAAAGCTTGTGAAGCTGGTTCAAAAAATGCACGACAGATACCGTTGAGAGCATTGCATAGAACGAATATCCAAACAGAGTTTGCGAATGCAAAGCCATAAAAGACTATACTCCAACAGAACATCGATATGATGATAATTTTTTTTCGGCCAAACCGGTCAGTAAAGAAACCACCGAAGAAGCCACCAAATGTCGCAGTCAATTGTGAAATACCGACTGCTAAACCAATCATAATTGGTGAGGCATGTAAATCATTTTGTAAATAAAGTGCTAAAAATGGTATCGTCATAAAGCTAGCTGTGCGGGCGAAGGTCGTACCACCGAGCAGCTGCCAGACGAGGGGGTGAAAATAATCCATAATAAAAACCTCCTGTATTAACATGCGTTTGCTTATGCTAGTATGAAGTGTGGAGTTAGTCTATAGTCAAGAGGAGTTTTTAACTTGGAGAGAAAAAACCTTAAAACCTTAAGTACAGGAGAATTTGCTAGTTATTTTGGGGTGAAAAAAGACACCTTGTTTTATTATGATAGAATTAATCTTTTTAAACCTGCCGGTAAACTTCCCAATGGTTATCGATATTATACCTACGATCAAATTAATACATTCTCAACACTCCAATCTCTTCGGAAAGTGGGAGTTTCGATTGAGGAACTAAAAGAATATCTTAATTCTCCCAACACTTACAAACTTGTTGAAATGGCAAAACAGCAGACAGTTCTGGTGGAAGAAGAAATTGAGAAATTAATTCAAATTCGTCGTTTCTTTAAGGGTATTATTTCAATGGAAGAAGAAAGAAAAAACGTTGAAGTTGGGAAGGTTTATATCCAAAAGACACAGAAAAAATCTATTTTCTTAAGCGATGTAAATTCGAAAAATAGCATGACCGATTTCGATTGGGTAAAACATTTTAGCAAGCAAATAGGCTTGTTTGTTCCTGCTCCTATTGGATCTGTGATAACAAGAGAGAGCCTGATTCAAGAAAGATATGAGGAGGTAGATCACTTATTTTGTTATAGTGATTTAGAAACAGGTCAATCAAAACCAGGAGGAATTTATGTCATATATTATCACCAAGGATCTTATAAAGATATTGAATCCGCATACCACAATATCACGGAATTTATCAAATCAGAGGGCTATGTTATTGAAGGAAATGCCTATGAAGATTACTTCTACAATCCATTAAGAACTAATAATAAGGAGGAATATCTTACTAAAATTAGTATACAGGTAACAAAGTGTTTAAAGAGTTAAAGCTATAATGTTATCTTTGTTTAGTAAAAATTAAAAATAGGAAAAACAATTGCAGCGAGTACTTTTAAAAAAAGTGATAAAAAGAGAATCGAACTTTATGTTTAGTAGGGCATACCCCATCATCAAGTTGAAATTTTAAAATACCCCCAAAACGAGAAAATTGTACGTTTTAATCTGGAGACGTCAATTTTCTCATTTTCGGGTATTTGCTTTTCTTAGCTTGATGGTGATGTGGCGGCACCCCATCGCTATCAAGATAACAAGGACGAGTTACCCCAAAACGATAAAAACGATTAACATGTAAAAAATTCGTTCTGGGGGTATTATGATATCTTAACTTGATGGGCATGTGGTGGGACCCCAATTAAGGGATACACATTATGATGAAGCAATATTTAATTGATATATATAATAAGTGAAGCATCCAGAGGGATGCTTTTTCTTTTGGCATAGAAATCCCCTTGTTGACTATATTTTAAATATAATTAACAAATACGATACGTGAAATTTTATATAGTGTGTAGAGATGAGATTACATTTAATAAACTTAGGGAAGAATGGCATATTAGGGTATGAATTAAATGTATTTACTTTTATACAAATGGAGGAGTGTTATGAACGCAGTTTTTAAAGAGTTTAAGCAGTCCTTAAACGTATTAAGTGCTGCCAACACATATTTAGATTGCTTAGTGCAAAATAAAACGTATCTGCAGCTTCTAATACTTATCATATTTTGTATTATTTCAGTTTACATACCTTTCCCTTCATTTACGCTTAATTATATAAATGAATTAGATATACTGATGCAATACATAATTAAATCAGTTTATTTTTCTTTTCCTATTTCATTAGTTTTTCTATTTATTATGTGGGATCAAAGATTTTTGTTTTCTAAAAAAATCACTTTCCAGCAGCTAAAAATTTCTTTCTTCAGTGCTTTCATTATTTATGCTATTATGTTGTTATTTTTAGCCGTACTAATATCTTTTACAACATTCAAAGGAACATCTAATCCCATTGGGAATGAAGGGATTACTAATATGCTTCACAAAACGCCTGGGATTGCAATTCAATTAATCGGAGAGAACATTATGTTTGTATCTATATTGTTCTTTTGGCACAAGATCATACGCTCCTTCATAATAAGCCCCATTACTTCAATTACAGCCTCTTTAATATTGTCTGGAAGCTCATTTGGAGTACTCCATCTTTCTACGTATAATTATAATTGGGTACAATGTTTAACTATCATTGGTATACCAGCTATCGCGCAAATGATTTTCTTTCTAATATTTAAAAATATTCATATGGGATACATACTTCACTTCAATTACAATTTAATCATTATACTTTTTAACTATATAGCTTTTATTTAAAATAATTTACCACTAAAAATAAAAGAAAAGGTACCCCTGCTGCAAGGTACCTTTTCTAAGGGGTATAACTCATTAGCTAAGCGGCCGTTGGTCAAACCGCCTAGACTATTACATGAGTTATGTTTATATTATACATTAATCATATCAAAAATATTATCATTAGTGAAATTAACATTCATTATTTTTTAATTTTAAAGCTGCCACCATAATAATAATTTTCTCCAAGTTTCATAACAGCTACATATGATCCTGGCGTATAAACTGATGTAATAGGTGTTACAAATCTACCATAATTATGCTCAGTACCAGTATCATAAATTGTTTTATATCTTTGCATATTTACTACTTCATTCTCATCTTCACTTAATCGATATATCTTTACAATACCTGTATCTTTACCACCTGTATAAATTGTAATGTCAAAAGTATCTCCATGCTTCAAATCACCAACAGCTAATTCTTGTAGAAAGTCTGCATTATGATGGAGTAAAAAATAGTTTTGCCATTGCCAGTCATCGAAAACTGGTGATGCTTTCTGTATAAATTGAGATTCAGCAGAAGCAGGGGTAATGCTTCCAACAGTATAGGAAAATACACTTCCTCCAATAGTTAATGCTCCAATAATAGCTACTTTCCCTAAAAGTTTCATTTTTAAGCCTCCTAGTTTATTAAGAACTTTAAAATCTTACTCATGAAAAACAGCTGTCTAATCATTAGATGGTAATATTTTCTATTTAGATTTTAACATATACAGATTTTCCTGCCAATCAATCGATAAAAAAGAATTTTTAACTAGTGTTTCATATTTATTTATCCTGAAATGAAAAACCACCTTTTAAAAGAACGTTAGTTCGTATATAATATACACAGAACAAACGTTCTTTTGAAGGGGATGTATTAATTATGTATGACTATTCCCTTTTAACTAACCGCAAAATTTGTTTCGTTGACCTTAAGGGTTTTTACGCATCAGTTAGTTGCGTTAAGACCCTCGATACACAAAACTTGCTGTAGTGGGGGATGTTAATCGTAGCGGTTCAATTGTACTTGCGGCAACTCCACCATTAAAAGCATTAGGTGTCAAAAAAATGGATAGGAGCTGGGAACTACCTAAAAGATCAGATATTATAGTCGTTAACCCTAATATGGAAACTTATATTAAATGTTCTAATTACATAACCAGTTTAGCATTACAATATGTAGCACCTGAGGATTTTTTTCAATATAGCATCGATGAATTTGCATTAGAATTGGATTTATCACTACATTTATTTGCTTCAACACCTTATGAATTCGCTGTTAATTTTCAAAAAGAAATATATAGTAAAACAAGACTAGAATGTACAATCGGTATAGGACCAAACATACTCATGAGTAAGCTAGCACTTGACCTGGAGTCGAAAAAAAATGAAACTGGGATCGCACAATGGGGATACGAAGATATTCCAACTAAGCTATGGCCTATACGCCCTTTAAGTAAATTTTGGGGAATTTCACATAAAACAGAAGCTAAATTAAATCAAAAAGGGATATATACAATAGGTGACTTAGCGAATTATCCTCTTCATTATCTAAAAAAATCATTTGGCAAAATGGGGGAAGAGTACCATTTACATAGTAATGGCATAGATTTTAGTTGGATATCTGAGAAATACGTACCTGCAACGACTTCAGTTGGTAAGAGCCAAATTCTATTACGTAATTATAATATAGATGAATTCTCAATTATATTATTAGAGCATATTGAAGAAGTTTGTTATCGTCTCCGTAGACAAAATAAACTTGCTCAAACGATACAGTTTTCAGTAGGGTACAGTGCAGAATATGGAGGGGGCATACGAAAAAGGCATACAATGAATAGAGCAACTAATTTGACCATGGATATATATAACATCTGTAAATACTATTTACACGCACTGTATACTGGTGAGCCAATTCGATCAGTTAGTATTTCACTATCAAATTTACTAAATGAGGGAGAGGAGCAGATTTCATTATTTGATAACATTGTACAACGTGAAAAAGAAGTTAAACTAACAAAGGCAATGGATGAAATTAGAGATCGCTTCGGAAAGAACAGTATACTAAGGGGAATATCATATACAAGCTCAGCTACGGCTAGATATCGAAATACACTACTGGGGGGCCATAAAGCATGATGAATTCAAAGATACCTAAAGGACGATTAATGGTCAAGTGGCAGGCATTTGCGGCAAAGATATGCTTCCTCTATACAAATAGATAGATACATCCACTATTCCTAACAGCAAGAAATATCTATTTTAACAGTTATTATTTGTTAGCAGACTTAATTTACGCTCATTTGTTTCAATAAAGAGTGAATCGTATCATCAAGACAGGTATATTAAAAAGACCATTTCATTAATGAAATGGCCTTTTTAATAAAACATCTGTCAGGATAACTCTTTTGAATCAGTCATATGTTAAATAAACCAACTAGTTAAAAATAGGTGTTCAATATATACGGATTGAATCCTAGAATGTATTTATTCCTTTACTTATTCTCACTTATCTCTTTATTCACCATTTCTATCAGCTGCATTGGAATGTTAAAATGATTTTGTGCGAGATGAAGTTCGGTTAGCTCCTCTTCTTCACTTGATTTTAATTCGCGTACTTCGTGATGAAGAGCTTCCATTTTCAAATCTAATTCGGTCGCAACTATAGCGGCTTCTTTTAATTCTGACGTGAGTCTTTCAGGAACTGTATTGTTATATTTATAGTAGATTTTGTGTTCCAAACTTGCCCAAAAGTCCATGGCAATCGTCCTGATTTGTATCTCTACATAAACTCTTTCTTCTCTGTCTGACATATATACTGGTACTTTCACGATTAAGTGTAGGCTTTGATAACCGTTTGATTTTGGCTCTTTTATATAATCCTTACATTCAATAACCTCAATATCCTTTTGATTGCAAAGCATCTCACTCAGACGGTAAATATCCGATCTAAATGAACACGTAATTCGAATACCTGCAATATCTTTCACTTGATCCTTTATTGCTAGAAAAGATAACTCGATGTTTTTTCTTAATACTTTATTAAAAATACCTTCGGGAGATTTTAAGCGTGAAGTTGTATGTTCGATTGGATTGTAATCGTGAATATGCTGAAACTCCTCTTTTAAAATATTTATTTTCGTATTCATTTCATCCAAAGCAAATTTATAGGCCAGCATAAACCTTCTCAATTTCGCTTTTATTGCATTCAATTTATTTATCTGGATGGGTTTATTCATAGTTATATTCATTCCTTTCGTTCACGGCACAAAACGGAAGGGGATTCGTTCGCTTTGTGCGTTTTTTTATATTCCTAAATTACAGAGATACCAGAAAACTACAAATCATGTGGAGGTGAGTGGTCGCCCTGTTGCAGGATGATCACATAGTTATATGAGTAGATTACTTTCCTATGCACAAATAAATCGCTTAGAGCACTGCAGATTTATCTTTGATAAACAACTCGTTTGTAGCTGGGCAATCAGCCTCTACTGACTATCTCAGTACATCATACAAAGGAGTCTCGGTATGGCTTTAAAAAGGAAACTTCCTGAACTGGAACCTGTGATTGAGGGGCACCTAGCTTTGTATAAAAAATCCGCCGCGCATCTAGTAAACCGTGAAACCACAATAAAACAAGTTGCTAAAGATTTTAGACTTTCTCCACTCTTTCGTAACTTGAAGCTTACATACTAACAATTATCTTTATCTCAAATACGTGAGATTATGCTATTAATGGGATAAAGCCGAGATACGTGTAAAAACAGGTCATATTCTTACTTTTATTATTCCTTACTGAAATTTTCCAGGAACTTTCTGGCCAATGAGGACATGTAACGGTCCTTAATCCAGATTGCCGCGATCCTGGTCTGGAGGGAAGGACTGTTGATTTCCTTATAGATCATACTACTGTGGTTCGCCAGCTCAAACGCGGATTTCGGGATAATTCCGATTCCGAGGCCGGCATTGGCCCATAGTAGGGTGGTACGTGCATCATCATTTTTACAGAATAGGTTTGGCTCGAAGCCGGCTTTCTGACAAGTCTCGCGAATCAGCTGTTCGAATCGGCGGTAAATGACCAGAGGACGCTCGTGCAGCTCTTCGATTTGGATTGCATCCCGCCCGCTGCTCCAATCCAGCTCCGGGGTCATCACGGCGATCATTGGCTCGTTTTCCGCACATTTGTATCCCATCCCCGCATTATGAAAGGGAGTTCTGACGATTCCCAGTTCGATTACCCCACTCTGTAGCAATTCAATGACCCTGAACGTGTTTCCTTCATGGATTTCAAATTTGATCCCGGTGTAAGCTTTGTGAAATTCGGATAATCTATCCTTTAATAACGTTGCTCCGGAGGAGGAAACCGTTCCAATTGCCAATGTTCCCTTCAATCCTTTGGCAAAGTCACTGACCTCTCTTGACGTCGAATCTGTTAAATCTACAATTTGCTGCGCTCTGCGGCGCAGAATCTCCCCGGCGTCCGTGAGTCGGATACTGCGCGCACCGCGCTCTACCAGCTTTACGCCAAGCTCCTCCTCCAACAGCTTAAGCTGCTGGCTGAGCGGGGGTTGAGCCATTTGCAGTTTTTTGGCGGCCGAGGTAATCTGTCCTTCTTCCGCAATCATCAGGAAGTATTTCAATTGCCTAATGTCCATAAGGTTCTCCTTTTGAATTGCCATATTAATTTCATATAGATTAGATACTAATCAAATATTATTAATATGGAAGATGTTGTGTTATTTTTTAATCATATCCTGTAAATAAATTTCGTCAAACCTTTTGAATTGCATTAAATTGAATATTTTAGTCCAAGTTCAGAATGGCCGCTTTTTAGTACTGAGAAATTTGGATGAAGCTAGGCTGCGAGGAGCGGAGCGTACACAGTTTGTACGTGAGCGCCGGAATGCCCAGGTGAATTCAAGATTCGATATCGAAATCACTTCATAATCAAAAGCGACCTTTATAACAATTATGATGGGGATGATACTTTGTTTAGACTCACAACATTTTTAAAACCTTACAAGAAGGAAAGTATTCTTGGCCCTTTCTTTAAGCTGGTGGAAGCAATTTTCGAGCTTCTTCTGCCGACGATTATGGCCCTGATTGTGAACCATGGAATAGGCAGGCATGATATCGCTTATGTATGGAAGATGGGTGGTTTAATGGTCGTCATGTCGATACTGGGCTTCGGTAGCTCGCTGATTTGTCAATATTATGCAGCCCGGGCATCACAGGGGTTCGGTACAACACTACGTAATACGCTGTTCCGGCATATCTCGACGCTGTCTTATACTGAGATTGACCGCTTTGGGACACCATCATTGATCAACCGTATCACAAATGATGTCAATCAGCTCCAGATTGCAGTAGCGATGCTGATTCGGCTTGTGATTCGTGCCCCGTTCATTTGCATGGGTGCAATCATTATGTCGATGCTGCTTGATTTTAGACTATCGCTTGTTCTGATTGCGGCAACACCAGTGTTTGCTATTATTCTATATTTGATAATTACCAAAACAGCACCTATGTATCGGTTATATCAGAAGAAGTTGGACAGAATCACACTAGTATTGAGCGAAAATTTGACGGGAGTTCGCGTCATCCGTGCGTTCGCCAAGAGACAGGCCGAGAAGGTGAGATTTCGCGAAACTTCCAACGACATTACGGCCACTGCAATCCGAGTAGGGCGGGTTTCTGCGCTGCTTAATCCGGCAACGACGGTTGTTGTCAACGGGGCAATTATCGCTATTCTATGGATTGGTGGTTTCCATATTAATGCGGGGACATTATCTTCTGGCGAGGTCATCGCCTTTATTAACTACGTAACGCAAATTTTGCTCGCTTTGATCGTCGTGTCGAATCTGATTATTATTTTTACCAAGGCAGCGTCCTCAGCATCACGGATAAATGAGGTGTTCGAAACCGTTCCTTCCATCGCTGACCTTGCGCCTGAGGAGCGAAAACAGTCTGTAGCGAAAATAGAAGACAAGAAGGATGGTCCTGCTGTTACATTTAATCATGTTTCCTTCGGATATAGTACAACGAGTGAACCGGCACTGACAGATATATCGGTGGAGATAAAACATGGCGAGACTGTGGGAATTATCGGTGGTACTGGTTCAGGCAAATCTACATTTGTGAACTTGATTCCGAGATTTTATGACGCTACCTCCGGACAAATACTCGTCAACGGAATTGATGTAAGGGATTATAGTCTACATGAACTACGCGGCGAGATCGGGATCGTTCCGCAGAAGGCACTGCTCTTCACAGGGACGATTGCCGATAATATCCGTTGGGGCAACGAATTAGCTTCGGATCAAGAGGTCAAGCGGGCAGCTATCATTGCCCAGGCCGATGAATTCATAACGAAAATGCCAGAAGGCTATAACACTCTTGTGTCCAGGGGCGGACTTAATCTGTCGGGTGGGCAGAAGCAGCGCTTAACAATCGCCCGGGCAATTGTTGCCAGTCCCGATATTCTCATCCTTGATGATTCTTCGAGTGCACTTGATTTTGCCACAGATGTGGCGTTAAGAAGGTCGATCCGGGAAAACAGCCAGGGAATTACGGTATTCATCGTCTCGCAGCGGGTTAGCACCGTGCAGCAGGCGGATAAAATCATAGTCATCGAAGACGGACGGATTGCTGGCATCGGCACCCACGCTGAACTCAAGCGAGATTGTAGTGTCTATCAAGAGATTTGCCGCTCACAGTTCTCTAATGAGGAGGTAGGACAACAATGAACATGAAGCAAACATGGGGAAGACTACTAATTTATACAGGAAAATATAAAAGGTATACAATCTGGGCCTTCATTAGTGCGATTATTAGCGTAGCTTCCAGCTTGATCGGTCCATTTATGATTGGGATTACGATCGACCATATGGTCGGCAAGGATGCTGTTGAGTTCGCGGACATATTCAGACTGCTTATCCAGCTTAGTCTGGTGTATCTCATCGGAGGCTTGTTCGGTTGGTTGTTGACATATCTTACGAATCGACTTGCTAATCAAACAGTAAATGATTTGCGCAGCGAAATGTTCGACAGGCTGAATGTACTGCCACTGAAATATCATGATAATCATCCGCAAGGGGACAGCATCAGCCGATTCGTAAACGATATGGATGCCATATCGGACGGGTTGCTGCAAGGATTCTCCACATTATTAACCGGTGTTGTTACAATCATCGGGGCGATCGCGCTCATGTTGTATACGAATCCGCTCATGACCGTCGTCGTGCTGTTATCTGCACCAGTGACTTTCTTCGTAGCGCGGTTCATCACGATGCACTCCCAGCAGTTATTTCATGATCAGGCCCGTATATTGGGTGGGCTGAATGGCTATGTCGAGGAGATGATCGGCGGGCAGAAGGTTGTTCAGGCCTTCCGTTATGAAGACCACTCTTTTGCGGAGTTTACAGCGCAAAATGATGAATTGTATCACACCGGGGTAAAATCACAATTTGTCAGCTCTCTGTCGAATCCATCCACCCGTTTCGTGAACAATGTTACCTTCTCAATCATCGCATTAATTGGGAGTATTATGGTCATTATGTCTAGAATATCGGTCGGGGGACTATCGAGCTTCCTGATTTATGCCAATCTGTTCGCTAAACCGTTCAACGAGATTACCGGAATAATTACACAGTTGCAATCAGCTACGGCCTCGGCACAACGTATCTTCCAGGTACTTGATGAATCGGCGGAGTCATCGGACGCTGAAGATGCAGTTCATATCTCAGCTAAGCAGGGGACGATTACATTCCATCATGTGAAGTTCGCTTACCAGCCTGACCGTCCCCTTATTACCGATTTGAACCTAGTTGTCGAACCAAGCACACGTGTCGCAATTGTGGGACAGACCGGTGCTGGCAAGACAACGCTAGTGAATCTGTTAATGCGATTCTATGATGTTGATTCCGGCGAGATTATGATAGACGGTATTAACATTAACGACATGGCCCGTGACAGCTTACGCCATACCTTTGGGATGGTGCTACAGGATACTTGGTTGTTTGGCGGGACAATTCATGACAATATCGCCTACGGGAAACCGAATGCTAGCCAGGAGGAGGTTATCGCTGCCGCTAAGGCAGCTAACGCCCACAGTTTCATCAAGCGGCTGCCGAAGGGCTATAATACAGTAATCAACGGTTTCGGCGACAGCTTGTCCCAGGGACAGAAACAGCTCTTGACGATCGCTCGGGTTATGCTGGTTGATTCGCCTATGCTAATTCTCGACGAAGCGACGAGCAGCATCGATACGCTGACGGAGATACGTATCCAGGCGGCGTTCCTGAAGATGATGGAAGGCAGAACGAGCTTCGTCATCGCCCACCGTCTGTCGACGATCCGTGAGGCCGATATGATTCTCTACATGAAGGACGGGGATGTTGTCGAGAGTGGCAGTCATGAACAGCTGCTGGAGCGCGGCGGGTACTACGCTAATCTGTATAACAGCCAATTCGCGGCTGTTAATGGTTAGTAGACCACCATTCCAAAAGTGCGCACAATGCGTGGAAAGGGTCTTGGCCTAACTAATCTCCACCATTTAATAACTATATTTATCATATGTGTTAGAAGATAGTGCAACATCAAAAATTACCCCTGATACAGTATAGTCATATTGTATCAGGGTTTGTATTATTTTATAAAAAACATAATATTCAGTTGAATAAACTTTGTTTTAATGAGTGATAAGAGTAATCAATATGTCTCTTTAAATTTCTCATTATTGTCATTGGCTCCTGAAGAAAAATAAGATTCCAATTGTGTTATGTTTGCTATTACTAATTCAAGTGTAAATAAATACATAAACTAAAAACTTCAATATGAAATCCTAACTGAACCGCTTATAGAAATTGCATAAAGTAAAAGAATTTGGTTTTTTATGGGTACCGCCACATCGATATCAAGCTAAGACTTTAAAGTACCCCCTAAACGATAATTTTGTGTTTTTTACAGCGCCGAAGTTCATTTTTATCGTTTTGGGGCAACCTTTTCTGTTAGGTTGATAGATATGGGAGGCTAAGTCATAAATGTTTTAAAAAGAGCTCGTTCTATCTTTTCTGTACGAGAAACAAGATGAATTGACCTCGTATTGTGGAAATCTTTGATGGGTACAGAACAAAGAGATAAATGACCTATGTCTTCTGAAATTGTTCGAAACACGCTCTTACTTTATTTAATTGAT
The DNA here is from genome assembly GCF_044907945.1 of Bacillus sp. RC240. NCBI lineage: Bacteria > Bacillati > Bacillota > Bacilli > Caryophanales > Bacillaceae > Bacillus > Bacillus sp. RC240. The sequence continues at coordinate 144,391 of NZ_JBIYCT010000006.1, forward strand.
TCATTCTTTTATAAAAAAGTCTGTTCATTTCTATGATCCCTCTTCCATTAAAGCACCCTATAAATGAAAATTACTCTTTATGTTTTGTTAGACCTTCTGATAAACATTCGATCATCTTTTTCATCATCTTCGAAAAAGTCGGTTCTCCAATCTCTTGACGATGTAATGGAATAAGTATGGTTGTCCGAAAAAGGCCAATAAGTACTTCGGGATCATCTTCTGTAACACCTTTTTCCTGTAAAAATTTCACAAACTCTAAAGAACTATTTAAATCTTCCTTTGCATGTTTATCTAGAAGTTCCTTAGGAAGTCTTTTCACAATTCGATCATATTCACCTCTTTGATAAAGACTTTGTAAAAATGAATTTTGTTCTATAGTTTTAAAAGATAATTCAAAGAAACGAATTAAAAGTTCTTTTGGCGGTAGAGACTCACACATAATTTCTGAAATAATTGTACTTTTTATTTCTTCCTCTTTTCGCAATACTGCGTAAAACAATTCTTCTTTTGATGAATAATATGAATAAAAAGAACCCTTTGCGATTCCACATGCATTTACTATGTCATCAATACTAGTTTTAGAGAATCCATATTGAATAAACAGTTCTTTACTCTTAACGAGAAGATTTTCATGTATCTGTTTTCTCTGCTCAGATGAAATTCTTGCCATAATGTATCCCCACCTATTTTTATTTGACTATTTATAGACATTTAGTCAAATATCTGATAGGTTTATTTTATTGAATTATTTGTATTTTGTAAATACATAAATGTTAGCTGTGATAAAAGGTCAAATTATACCAAATAAAGGGGAGAAGACATGGCAAAAAAAAATAATATATTAATTCATGGATTTGTTGCACCGGGATTTGAACTGGTAAAGGATGAGTTCATTAGAAACTTTAGTGAGAGAGGGGAAGTTGGAGCGGGCTTTTCTGTATACATTAATAATGAAGCAGTCGTTGATTTATGGGGTGGATATCGAGATCGACAAACTCGTGCGGAATGGGAAAAAGATACACTTGTTCAAGTGTTTTCAGCTACAAAAGGTTTTGCTGCATTGGCTTTAAGTTTAGCGCATTCGAGAGGTTACATTAACTATGATGAGAAAGTGTGTTCATATTGGCCTGAGTTTGCTCAGAATGGAAAAGACAAAATAACCGTTAGACAGCTCTTAGCACATCAAGCTGGCTTGTCACCTCTCAATGAACTTAAAATTGATATGTTAGAAGACTTAGATACCTCTCGTCTATCAAATTTCCTTGCTGCAAGCAAACCTGCTTGGGAGGTTGGGAAAATTCAAGGCTATCATGCCTGGACAATTGGAACCTTAATTGGAGAACTGATTAAAAGAACAGACCCTAAACATAGGACCCTAAAAGATTTCTTTCAAGAAGAAATCGCAGAACCACTAAAAGCAGAGTTTTATATTGGTCTTCCTAAAGATATTTCTGAAGAGAAAATAACAACTATTGAAGGAATAAATCACCCCATTCAATTACTTAAGGGGATGACAAAGTTACCTATAAAAATGTTACTTAGTTTTCTTAATACAAAGTCATTAGTAGCTAGAAGTTTAGTAGATCCAAAAAAATTCGTAGCAAATGATAATTTTAATCATCGTCCTATTTTATCTATAGAATTCCCTTCTGGAAATGGTGTGGGGCAAGTAAGAGCAATGGCAAAAATTTATGGTGCTTTTGCTAGTGGTGCAAAAACTCTCGGATTAAGGGAAGAAACAATAAATGAATTAAGGAAAAGGGCTATCCCTCCGACATCAGGGTATTATGATCATGTGAATTGTATAAACATAGCCTATTCTTTGGGATTTTGGAAACACTTTTCAGATATGAAATTCGGGCGAAGTGAAAGCTCTTTTGGTCACCCAGGCGCAGGAGGATCATTCTGTTTTGCCGATCCAGATGAAAAGTTAGGTTATGCTTACGCGATGAACAAACATGGATTTGGCATGGCCAATGAACCAAGAGAACTTGCACTAAGAAAGGCTTTATACAGTTGTCTATGAAAAAATTAAAGATACGTGAAAATAGTTAGGGATATTTTCATTTTGTATAGTTTTTTGGCTATGAATAGTGGAGTAAATATTAAGTATAAAGCGAGCCATCTTTTTTCTTAAAATGTGGGCGGTACGCCTTATAATAAAACCTATAATATTATTATTTTTCGACGTACTGATAAAATGAAACATCATAAAGAATATGTAGCAATGATAGAGGAGAGTATGATGTACCCAATTGGACAAGTAGCTAAATTTTTAGGTGTATCCAGAGATACCTTAAAATTTTATGAAGAAAAGGAATTAGTAAAGCCTAAACAAAATATTGAGAATGGGTATAGAAAATATAATCATTTTGATATATATGATATAACAACAGTAAATTTCTATAGAGAAATTGATATTGAAATTAAAAAAATCCAGGAATTAAGAAAAAGTAAGAGTATAGAGGGAATAAAATCATTATTAGAAGAGAAAGAACAAGATGTTTTAGAGGAAATAGAATATAAAAAGCTTCTTTTAAAAAAGCTTCAGGTAGTAAAAGAAGATTGCGAAAAAATTAAACAATTCTTAGGAGAATACACAGTAAAAGAAATGAAGCCTTTAGAAATAAAAGGGGAAATAGAACATTTTACTGCGTATGATGAATATGAAACTCTAAAAAAGAACACAGACAGCTTAAAAAAAGCAGTTACTCTAACATCATTAAGGAGAGTGATAAGTTTCAATGAAGTGGGTATTATAGAAGATAAATTTATAATTGTAAGAAAAGTAGAAGACTTTGATAAAGAAATAAAAGGTGAAATTCTATCTCATCCAAAATGTATTTATACAGTTATTGAAGATGGAAGATGGTCAACTGATGGGAAAAGTATTGATCATAACGTAGAAGCTAGTTTAAGAAAAGTAGCAATAGAAAAAGGGTATGAACTGTTGGGGCTAGTTTATATAAATCTATTACTTACCACTTATGAAGATGGACTTGAACGTATATTTTTAGAAATTTATGCACCTATAAAATAATGCAGATATGTATTGACCTGTGAGTAACCCCTAGGTTTAAGCTGAAGGTATTAGTAAATATGAGCGTCAATATATTTACGAAATACTTAGTTTGAAGCGGGGATTATGCATGAATAGAGAAAAGAAACTAAAAAAACCAGTAACAAGTTTTATTCTATTAACCAATATCATTTTTTTGCCACTTTTTTTTCTTGTAGGGGTCATAAGCATGTTAGGATTTCCTGCATGGGTCTTTGATGTAATGTTCTGTATATCATCTTGGTCCTCAACCTTTGCTTTTGCAGCGCTATTTAAAAAAATCTATCCTGAGCAGAGTTTTATACAATTTGTAAAATATAAATTCAAGAATAAACTTAAATTTTCTGTGATTCTTACCGTGAGTATGATTCAAGCCTTCATATTTTTGATGATTTTGTTTCTCGTATCTAATAATAGTGAAGTAGACTCTATTTTTACTATATCTTCATGGGGAATACTGATCTATTTCTTTTTTAAAAATTTTCTTGCAGGGCCACTAGGAGAAGAAATAGGGTGGAGAGGTTTCGCTCAAATTGAGCTTCAAAAGAAACATTCGCCTTTAAAGGCTTCGATAATCATAGGATTTTGGTGGGGGATGTGGCATCTACCTATATGGTTTACTACAGGGTTTGTGGGCATTGATTTAATCAAATATATTCTATTCTTTATGATTTCAATCATATCCATTAAGATCGTCATGACAGCATTTTATAACTTGAATCAGAATTTAATCATCCCAATCATCATCCATCAATTCTTTAATTTTTTTATTGGCATAATAAATGGAAACTTAATAGATTTAATCATGTATAACGCAATTTTTTATTTAGCAGTAGCAGTTTTAATCATCATTATAAATCCAAAGAAAGTATTGTATGGAAATATACCTTAAGTTGATGGGCATGTGGTGCTACCCCATCACTATCAAGCTAAGCTTATGCAAAGTCAATTTTAGGTGAGATTGTTTCTTTTTTCTAAAGGGCAAGTGTAGGTGATTGAAAGATTTGCATACGAAATAAACCCTAACGGGTTTCACTTTTTTGAATTAAGCGGCTTGATTATCAGACATGGTACAATTGTAAACGACACCTAATATATCAAAGACTGTTTTCTTCTCATATCGATGAGATTTTCTCCCGTTTTGCTGTAAGAGGTTGAACAGGCGAATTAAAATCTTTGATAGCTCTTGGGTGTCTTTCTGTATAGCTTGGAAAAGAAGAAGAAAATAATCTTTAATCATATATATGGCCTTATATTCACTCAGTTCTCGTTTCTTCTTCATAAGAAGTAATTGCCGCATTTGAAACATGGTAGAAGAACAGAGTAGAATGGCAATCAGTTGTCCATACAAATGGCATTCCAATCGTTCTCGTTTTATCTTTTTACAATGATGAATATGAAAAAATGATTTCCATGTTTTAAATAAAATCTCGATTTGCCAACGTCAAGAATACCAATCATGTACTTGTCCCATCGGGACAATATCTGTAGGGGTGTTTGTCATATATACATTGATACCACTGAGTCGTTTACTACGAGAAGAATACTTCATTCCTTTCTTTTTCTCTCGAACAGCTTGATCTTGTAGACGTTTTTTTTGTTGTTCTTCTGTAAGTCGATGAACAATCACACGAGTTGGTACTTTATCAGTCATTCCTACATAAGCGTTGGATATTTCACATGTTTGTCCTGGTTGAAGAGAGTTCATTAAGATCTCCATATCTATCTGTATATACTCTGTACCTTTCTTGATTCTTCCATCTTGAAAATAATCGGGATTGGGATTTTTTTGATAAATACGTGTATTCGACTTGATACGAGAGATATAGTAAGCCTTTTTATCTTGTATATGTTGAAGATCTTTCAAATGAAAATAACCTAAATCTCGGATACATAAAATCATTCGCTGTTACAGTTGGGGCACACAGAGAACCGTAGGTTCGATCATGTTGTTTACCTGGACCTGTATGAATATGTAGGAACTGTCCACTTAATAGATCATACTCAAGTTGGATCTTTATCCCCGCCGTATGGCTGCATCCTCCTGCACCCGGATAAATGAATGCAAAGGGATCTGGAAGTTGAAATGCAGTTGAGTCTAAAATACGAATACGCTTGAAAACAGAAGTATATGGAGAAGAAATCGGCATAGACGAGACCAATTTTTGGTTTAGTAGTTCAGCTAATATGTGTTGTAAAAATTGGACGGCCGCTTTATTAAATCGTTGATTCAGTCCCTCAGGACTGATGAGCACTTCCGTTGATGCTTCCAAACAGCTAGATAACTGAGTTAAAGAAGTCGTAGCGACATTTTGGCTCACCCATACACATAAAGCGACTAAATCCTTGGCTTGATACTTACTGGTTCGTTGTACAAAACCAACATCTCTAGCAAGATCTCGTAAGATATTTGGAGATAAAAAGCTTTGAATCTCTTGAGCAAATAGTTGTAGTTCATCAGATACAGAAATAGACATACAAAAACGCCATCCTTTCCTATGATTCTACAGAAAGAATAGCGCATTTTTTCATTTTAGAGGGTATTTGTATTGTTTATTTTGATTGACCCTTAAGAACACATTGTTAGTTAGTATTTTAAAAGCTGGTTTCTAAGAGACCAGTCTTCACTATTATTTCACTCCAATTCTGCAGCCACTTCATCCATTACAAGTTTCATTAGGTATAAAAATGTTGCTTCCTATGCAAATTTCTCCCTATACTATTCTTTCGATTTTCGTAACTAATATTTTTTTCGATAATAAATATGTAAAAGGTATCGCAGTCAGTGATGCTAGGAAAGGTGAAATTATTTCATTTAAACCTACTAAGTCAACTAAAATATAAATGCCGATAGTTGTAACTGCAATATTAACAGCATATGTTAATGGGAATTGTAAAAATTTCTTTAAAGTCGGTTTTGTTTTGTAAGTAAAGTACGTATTCAGAAAAAAAGAACCTATTATGCCTATTACAGTAGCAATAATATGTGCTGATAAATAATTTAACCCTATTAATTGGCTTAATAAAAGATAGAATATGTAATAATTCAGGGTATTTGTGCATCCCACTAAAATAAAACGAAGCACTTGTTTATTAAACACTTTCAATTTAATCTTCTCCCTATCTACAATTTAATTAGTCCTTTATAAACTCAATATACTAATACACACTGAGAAATATCCAGGGCTATAATTAAAAACAAACTTTTTGATTTTCCTTTATTTTCTAGATACTATTATATACTAAATGGTTAAATTAGGTACATTCCAAATTTAATTTTCCAATATACAGGAAAAACTCTACAATAGGAGGCAGTTTCGTAGGAGGGTTTTATAAATCATTGAGAAGTTACACACAGACAGCCAACTTTTTTTATTACAAGACAGTCTAAAAATTTCGTTCTGGGGGTTGCAATAAATCTTTAGCTTGATAGCGATGTGGTGCGACCCCATGCCCATCAAGCTAAGGTTGGGTATTCCATGAACTTCCGTTCTTGTTACCTACATGCTTGATATTTTGTTTATTTGTTTTTAAAAATACGCATTCCAAATAAACCTTAATAAGGTGTATTTTTAAAAGTTATGCAATTTTCTTATTTAGATTGGATATAGTGCACTGATAAACAACGCCTAAAATATCAAAAACTGTCTTTTTCTCATATCGATGGGATTTCCGTCCGTTTTTCTGTAAGAGGTCAAACAGACGAAGAAAAATTTTTGATACTTCTTGAGTGTCTTGTTGTATAGCTTCATATACTAAGTACAGATGATCTTGAATCATATAAATTGCTTTATATTCACTTAATTCTTTTTGTTTTTTCTGTAGTAACAGCTGTCGCATTTTGAACATAGTGGAGGAACAAAGAAAAATAGCGATTAACTGTCCATAAAGATGACATTCTAGACGCTCTCGCTTAATATTGTGACAATGATTGATACCAAAAAGAGATTTCCATGTTTTAAATACAATCTCTATTTGCCAACGTAGAGAGTAAATCTCGTGAACATGTTCCATCGGAACAATTTCCCATGGGATGTTGGTAATATAAACATTGATTTCTGTTAAACGTTTACTTTTTTCAGAGTATGTAACCCCTTTTTTCTTTTCAACATAAGTTTGCTGTTTCCTACGTTTATGAACTTGAGTTGATGTGAGTCTATATATTACAACCCGTGAGGGTAATTTTTGTTGTCCAACATAGGCATTCTGAATTTCATAAGTATCTCCTGGTTTTATCTGATGCATGACATGTTCAAGGTCAAGTAAAGCATATAAAGATTGCTTTTTTACTGTCCCATCCCGAAAGAATTCTGGAGATTCATTTTTCACATATACTCTATTATTTAATTTCAACCGTGAAACATAGAATACCCCTCGTTGATCCATCTGATCTAAATCTTTTAGAGAAAAGTATCCTAAATCTCGGATACATAAATCTCCTGGTCGTAAGGTATCCAAACATTCTGTACCAAAGGTTTTATCATTATTTTTACCTGGTTCCATTTGAAAATTGAGGAATTTCCCACTATGTAAATCATACTCTAGTTGAATCTTAATACCAGCTGTCTGTGCACATCCTCCTGAACCAGGATAAATAGAAGCTAAATGATTGGGTACTTGAAAAATAGTAGCATCTAAAATACGTATACGTTGAAAATAAGAGGTGTATTGATTTGAGATTTGAGACGAATCGTTTAATTTGCTTTTGATTAAAAGGGAAAATACACGTTGTAGAAATAAAACAGCACATCGGTTAAAACGTTGATTAAGTCCTTCTGGACTTATAAGTGTAGCTGTATTTGCATAAAGCTGACTACATAATCGAGTAAGAGAATCGCTTGCTACCTGTTGACTGATCCAGATACATAAGGCAGCCAAATCTCGTGCGCCATACTTACTTTTACGTTTTACAAAACCTGTCTCTTGTGCGAGTTGTTGAAGAATATGTGGAGATAGATATCGCTGTAGTTCTTCAGCAAACAAATGAAACTCATCTTGAATCGATAGATTCATACAAAAAACGCCATCCTTTCTGTATATTTCTACAAAAAGAATAACGCTTTCTATGAATTATGGGTATAAATTCATCTTAGGTTGATAGTAATGTATGGTGGCCCCTAATAATAAATTACTAGCCACGTCTTCTCATTAATTTTTTTACAACAAAATAGAACACAGCAAGAGCCACTGCAGTAATAGCAAAATATTTAATATAGGGTCCTGCTACTTCATTTATATTCTCCCACTTTTCACCCAGTTTCCAGCCTAAATATACAAATAATGCCGACCAAGGAATAATTGCAAGTGTAGTAAGCGTAATAAATCTAACATGTGACATTTTAGCAATACCTGCAGGTATTGAAATAGCATGGCGTACAAAAGGAATGAAACGTGCTGTAAATATTACACCAGTTCCATAACGATTGAACCATGCTTCCGCATGATCAATATGCTTTTTTTGAATGAAAATATATTTTCCATAACGCTCAAGTACTGGTCTACCTCCATAACGACCAATCCAGTATATAAATAGTTGTGCTATAACTCCACCAATTGTACCGAATACAACAGCACCGAAAAACGATATACTTCCCGATGATACTAAATATCCAGCATAAGCTAGCACAATTTCACTTGGGATTATTTCAATCATTAGTCCAAGCATAACTCCCCAATAACCAAGTCCTTCTAAAAAAACTAAGATTGAATGGATTAAATTACCTAACATCTTTACACCTACCATATACAAAATTTTTAAACATACTAAAAAAATAAAGAAATACCTTATTCCGGGTACCTCTTTATTTTACATAATATACAAATTATTCATAGTAAAATATGATAAAGATTTCTTTGTTATGTACTGGTCTTCTTTTACATAGCACCCATTATCAGTTGTAAAACAAAAAACTCATTCCTTCTAGGGTTAGTACTAATGTCCATCAAGCTAATACTTTGAAGTCTCCAAAAAACGTAAAATTTTATTATTTTATAGTTATTTATGAGAATTCAACTTATTTTTTTCGTTTTGGGGAACAACCAATTTCTTAAGTTGATGGGCATGTGGTGCTCCCCCTAGTAGGGGAAGTGTCAGTTTTTTTGTCATAGCCCGCATAGAAGCAAAAAGATTTTATCGTGAAAATGAAGAACTTGTGAGTGTAGAATTTGATGTTTTTTTTGATGCGTATGATCATTTAGATCAAGAATTAAAACAAGTTATTTCAAAAGAAGATAACAATCCTTCATTGCTACATACCAGACTTGATAAATTTCAGCAGAAAATTGAAAATGTAAATGACTTAATAAAAGTATTGGAAAATGCTCGTTAATAAATGTTTTTCTTTATTAAATAGAAATTACGCATTAAAAACACCTTAGAGATAATGCGTATTGCGAATGTGAGAATGGTGTGCAGATTGGTTACGAATAGAATTACTGATACTTTTTACGAGAGAGCACTTACTGAGGAGTGCTCTCTTTTTATTAATCAAATAACAAGAAAAAAAGAAATTCAAAAGAGCATTGCTACTGAGATTTTATATTCACTGTTGGATACCGGTGTACCTGTATACCTTATGTCAGCTACATGTGATTCAGCTTGGTCCTTCCATGTCACTCAAAAATCCAATCAAAAAAAGAGGGTGAAGGCATTTTTTATTGAAGTTTGTTTATATTAGCTTTTTAATCTGTTAGGGGGGATCATAAAGTAGAATATTAATCTCTTTGATAATTTTAATTTTCCTTATAGAACATGGCATGCTGTATTAAAAAATCTTAATTTTGAAGGGAGAATTAATAAATATGAGCACGAAAAAGAAAATAGGGAATAAGTTATTACTTGTCAGTGCCATTTGTGCAATAACTATTCCTTCAGTTTCATATGCGGAGGAAGTAATTTCACCTAAAAATTTCGCGAGTTCTTCAAGTTTGTATGAGGGACGGAATATGGATGTATTGAAATCAAGCTTATATCCTGGTACATATAAAAATCCATTCTATCACCAATTTATTTCGACATTAAAGGAAACAAACACAAATATAAAAAAAATAGGCAATACTGACGATGAAAACCCTGTTATAGCTACTACCCTTTCATTTATCCGTTATCTGGATACAGAAGATTATAAATCTGCAATTGATTTAACTTCTCGATCATTACAGAAAATAATATCCGAAGAATGGCTGAAGAGCTATTGGAAGGGACTCCCTGTGCAATTACAAGCAGGTACTTTTATGGGAATTGGAGAGGTAACACAAAAAGAGACAAATTCCGTTCATACAAATGTAGAGATTAAATTAGCCTTTGAACAATTTACAGTACCTTTACTAATTAGACTAGATCCATCTGGAAAAATAGATGATTTTCAACTTAGCATGTCGTATAGTCCTGTTGCAGAGCGTCCATCATATAGTAAGCCTGAATCATTCATTGATAAAGAAGTAGTAGTTGGAAGTGGTGCGTTTCCATTACCAGGAACATTGTCTGTTCCGAAGGGAAAGGGTCCTTTCCCAGCAGTTATTCTTGTGCAAGGATCTGGAGCAACCGATCAGGATGAAACAGCGTTTGCTTTAAAACCATTTCGCGATTTGGCTGAAGGTCTTGCCTCGAAAGGAATTGCTGTCCTTCGCTATAATAAACGAACTTATGAACATGGATTGAAAACACAGTCCAGTCCTTTTTATACAGTTGATAAAGAGACAACAGATGATGCTCTTCTTGTGACTCATTTTCTTCAAAATGAACCTATGATAGATAAGAATCAAATTTATATTCTTGGTCATAGTCAAGGTGGAATGATGCTTCCGAAAATGATTGAAAAAGACCAAAATCAAAATATTGCTGGGGCAATCGTGATGGGAGGACCAGCCCGTACGATCCAAGATGTTGTTTTAGATCAATTTGAGTATCTTTTTTCCGTTGGAGCAATGAAACCGGATGAATATAAATTTTACAAATCGCAATTTGAATTATTAAATGATCCCAATTTCTCTAGTCAGAATCCTCCAAAAGATTTTTATTTAGGATCAGCAGTATTTTGGGATTCTATTCGTAAAATTAAAGCAGCAGAAATGTCAAAAGAACAAAAGACACCGCTTCTTATTATTCAAGGAGAAAGAGACTATCAAGTTCAATCAAAAATCGAAATTCCTCTTTGGAAAGAACAATTAAAAGAGCGAGATAACGTTGATTATCGACTATATCCAAAGTTAAATCACTTCTTTACAGAAGGAGATGGGGAGTTAAGTAAACCGGATGAATATTATAGTCCTGCTAATATCCCTGAGTATGTTATAAATGATATTGCTGCTTGGGTGCAAGGAAGATCGAAATAAAATTAGCAACCATATTTTTTAATAGAGGTCACGATACATGCCTATTAACTTAAGAATAGAAATTAAATGGTTTTTGTTCAAAGAAACTAAATAAAGGGGTGTTCTTTATGTGTACCAGTTTGACATTACAGACCAAAAGCGGTCAGCATCTTTTTGCAAGAACGATGGATTTTACATTAGATTTCAATCAAGAAGTAATAATAGTTCCTCGAAGTTATCAATGGAACAATATAACTGGTGAAACCATCGAGGCGAAACAAGCTGTTGTAGGGATGGGGATTAACCATCAAGGAAGGATCATCCTGGCGGACGGAGTAAATGAATCAGGTATGACATGTGCAACACTCTATTTTCCAGGATTCGCAAGTTATAGTAACAGTATAGATGAAAATCAAACGAATCTGGCTCCATTTGATTTTGTGGCATGGAGTCTCACACAATTCAATTCTGTCGAAGAATTAAAGAACTCTGTAGATAGTATTTCCTTTTTGGATGTACCATTACCTGTTTTAGGGGTTACTCCACCGCTACATTGGATTTTAGCGGATAAATGGGGAGATTGTATTGTACTAGAGCCGACAACTGAAGGAATAAAAATATATGATAATCCTCTTGGGGTAATGACCAATAGTCCTGAGTTTAACTGGCATCTACAAAATTTAAGACAATATATCGGTCTTAAATCGCAGCCATATGCGCCAACACAATGGGGGGATGTACTATTAAGTGCTTTTGGACAAGGTTCTGGTTCGATGGGGCTCCCTGGGGATTTCACCCCACCATCAAGGTTTGTTCGGGCAGCGTATGGCAAACAAAATATTCAAGGTATAGATAACGAAGAAGAGGGCATATCGGCCATTTTTCATATCTTATCAAATTGTGAGGTTCCAAAAGGTGGAGTAATAACGGAAGAAGGTACATTAGATAATACCATTTATACAAGCGCAATGTGTATGGAGTCTGGTACATATTATTACCATACCTATGATTGTAGGCAAATTATAGCTATTCATTTATTTCATGAAAATTTAGATACAGATGAAATTAAAACTTATCCGTTCCAGCGGAAACATAAGATATTTTATGAAAACTAATCGGATTTGGAATAACATAAAAAAAGAAAACTTAATTAAGTTTTCTTTTTTTTATAGGCGATACGACAATACAAAAGTGGTCCAATGAAATTCAATATAAGAAAAATAACAAGTCAATATATTTCTAATCATTTTAGGTGAAGGGTATGTGATTGAGATGAATAATACATATAATGAAAAGACACATACATCGATTAAACAATCATTTAATAAGTTTTCACCAAAAGCTCCTGCCTTTTATGGTATTAAAATTAATATTCATACAGTTAAAAATCTAATTAGAAATTATTTGAACATAGATTGCTCAATGAGGTTAAATTTTATAATCTCCAAAAAATAGAATTATATAAAAAATTACATATTGTAATTATTAAACCTAATTTTATTGAAAATTGAAATATTAAGCAATATTCCTATTGCTATTAAATTGACCATTAAAGAACTTCCACCAAAACTAACAAATGGAAATGGGGTACCAGTAAGAGGGAATAGTCCCGTAATACCACCTAAATTTACAATGGATTGCATACCAATCATACATCCTATACCAATTGCTATAAAACTTCCGAATGGATCTACACATAGTTGTGCAATTTTTAAGGAACGAAGAACGATAGTTAAAACCCCTGCCAATACAATAAATACACCAATAAACCCTAGTTCTTCAGAAACTATTGCCATTATAAAATCAGTATGTGGTTCTGGAAGATAACCGGTTTTTTGAATGCTATTTCCGAATCCACGTCCAGTAATTCCTCCAGAGCCAATGGCAATAAAAGAATTTACAAGCTGATATCCTTTTCCTTGCGCATCAACAAAGGGATTGAGAATTGTAGTAATACGTGTCTTTTGGACTTCTGACAAGCTAAATTGAATTAAAAAGTATAAAAAAGGTAACCAAAAAATAGAACTGATTATAATTCTTTTAATTAATAGATTTACATTTATTCCAGAGCAAAGAAATATGCTAAAACCTATACCTAATATTAAAAGTGCAGATCCTAAGTTTGGCTGTTTATAGATTAGAAAAAAAATTGCAGCTAAAAAAAATAAAAGTTTTCCGCTACCACTCCAAATCTTTTTAGCTTGTTCTTGTCGTAATGCAAAAAAACGGGCTGTTACAAGTATTGTTCCTAATTTAAGAAATTCAGCTGGCTGTATTCCAAAGATCCATGATTGAGCATTATTTACCACTTTTCCTTTCCACAAAACCATAATTAATAAAAAAATTCCCCCAACCATAATACAGATAGAGACTATTCGTTTTTTCCATATTTCATATGGGAGAATAGCACAAACTATTAACCCTATTGTTCCTAAAAATAGCTTTGTTAATTGAGAATCAACAAAATGCCTACTGTTATAACCGTAATGTTGAACAGCAACAATGGAGCTCGCGCTATACATCATGATAATACCTAAAGTACATGTTATGAATAGAGGGAGGAGCAATAGATAATCGAGTTTTAATATTTTTTTCATTTTAATATCCTCCTGATTTACATTAACACTTAATATTACATTTGCTAATGAGTAGAAACTTGTTCTCATCAACTACTAAATAGTATTTTTGTTTTGAAAGATTCTATCGCTTACACCCAGTTTTCTTACGCAAAAATCCCCCCTAGTTACATACTAGGGGGGATTTAAATTGGCATGACTAAATAAAGCTTTCCTCCCCCTAGTAGAGCTTTGGCACTATACAACGTAAAGTAATGGAAATTGATTACTTAGCTATCTTAAGAAGAGCCTTAATCCGACAATTCCTGTTCTACCCATTGGCGTCTTTCGACATTTTTGGGCAATAGCCTGTGTTTGTATAGGAGCCTCACCTAACAGGTTTAGCAATATAAATTTTATGTATTTGTTTCGTGTAGCCAGCATAAATATTTTTTTTTTGCTTGTCAAGTAAGCATATTGCTAATTTTATATTTTTTACTGTTTTATGAATTTTGAGAAATAATAGGAGGAAATGTATTTAATCATCTCGTATAGATACATATTTTCAGCCTGTAGTGTATAATTTGATTGAGTAGTTTAACCATATAAATTTGATAAACAGTAAAGAAGATTTTAATCATAAAATAAGATTTTTGAAGAATGTTCTTTTGAAGTACGGTATGACTAATGATTCAACTCCTGCTATAAAGTTACAAATTGATCATAAACAATAAGTTTCCTATACGAAATTTCATATATTTTATAACGTTTCTTCGAACTAATTGTATTTAAATTTTATATCTTTTAAGTTGAATTTCAAATTTACAATAGAATTGAATTACATTTCTCTAAAAAAGAATGTATTATAAATCGAATCGAAAGTTAGTTGACAAATATTAAATTCTGGTTTAAATTTTGAAGTAATTCAATAATCTTTGTTAGGTGAGGCTCCTGTATAGAGAAACGCTGCTGCCCAAAAATGTCGAGAGACGCCAATGGGTCAACAGGAACGGTCGGATTAAGGCCCTTTTTAATGTAGCTGGTTATAAAAACCTATGCTATACAGTGCTAAAACTCAACGAGGGAGTGGTATACGATTTGATAGAAAGGCACCTCTGGGATTTTTGCAGAGCTGTCTTAATAATCATTTATTTGTATTGTAAAAAACCTTTACTCCTTTTTGAGTAAAGGTTTTTTTGTTTAATGTTATTTATTTTTATCTTGTCTATATTCAAAAAGGAGGTAGTTCTAAATAATAAATTGATTGCAATGTAACTATTAATGCTCTAATAAAAATTTTAGACAGATAAAATAACACAAAACCACTCATGAAACTCTAGAGTCTCCCTTAGCAATATAAGGAGGAGTTAACATGAAGAAATTATTAAATGAATTACTTGTAACCCAAAATAATTTGGATGCAGAGAAAGTTTTACGTCATCCGTCGTATGATGTTGCGCAAGAAGTAAAACGGTTTTCAATTGAAGATCAAGTCATATTACTAGATAAGATTCCTGTATTAAAAAGCTCAAAAATCCTTCAACATTTGAGTACAGAAGAAAAATATAATATCTTAATTCACTTATCTGAAAACAAAGCTAAAAAGTTACTAGATTTACAACCGATTGATGAAACAGTAGATCTACTTCTAGCGGTTCATCCGGAAAAACAAGCTAAATTAATGGCGTATTTAAATAAAATTACAAAACATAATGTAAAAAAATTAATGGCTTTCAAACCTGAAACGGCAGGAAGTCTTGTCACAAGTGATTTTGTTGCAGTTAGAGGGAATTGGTCAGTAAAAATGACATTGAAGTACATTAGGGAACATTCTGAAAATGTAGAATCAATATCTTATATCTATGTTCTTGATAGTCATGGTTATCTTAAGGGAATCGTTTCCATACATGAGTTATTACTAGCAGCAGATGAAGAGATATTATCTACTATCATGATTCAAGAGGTAATTTCAGTACACGCTGAAGTTGATCAGCAAGAAGTTGTAAAAAAGCTACTGAATTATAATTTAGCAGCATTACCCGTAACAACAGCGAAAAATGAAATGATTGGTATTATAACATTTGATGACGTAATGAATGTTATGGAAGCAGAAGCTACAGAAGATATCCAAAAGTTAGGCGGAAGTGAACCGTTAAATCAATCTTACTTTGAATCTAGTATTTGGAGCATTTTCTTCAAACGTCTACCATGGTTATTGCTTCTTTTTGTTGCTGAAGCATATACAGGTACAGTACTAAAGTATTTTGAAGACGAAATTGAAACAGTAGTTGCCTTAGCTTTCTTTGTACCGTTATTAGTAGGTACTGGAGGAAATACAGGAACACAGGTTGTAGCAACAATTACTCGTGCAATCGGTATTGGAGAGGTGAAATTTAAAGACATTTTCCGTGTAATGAAAAAGGAACTTGCAATTGGCATGCTTCTCGGACTTGCACTTGGGGTAGCTGGGCTCACTCGTGCTTATATGCTAGGAGTTGGAACAGAAGTTGCACAAGTTGTAGCAATCACTTTATTATTTATTGTTATTTGGGCCTCTATTGTTGCAGCTGTTTTACCCTTGATTCTGAGAAAATTAAAATTAGATCCTGCAGTCGTTTCTGGTCCATTTATTACAACATTTGTTGACGGAACAGGATTAGTAATTTATTTCATGGTTGCAAAAACGTTATTAAATTTGTAAATATACACTGAAATAAATACGAAATGTAGAATAAGTATTTTGCTTTGCTTGCAAAGACATAGTGGGGAACTCGGGAATGAGGGAAACAAACACTTTTGTCTTTAGGAAAATAATATCTTAAAGGATTCATTGAATGTAATTAATGCCGGAGGAGAAACCTATGAAACATCTAAGAAAAATCTTCAAACGAATTTTGCTTCTTTTTTCTATTTTCATGCTTATTGGCATAGGAATATTATTTGGTACTAACTATGGCCGAGATCTTCGTGTAACAATTGCTGGGAGTATACTAACTTCTCAGCATCCACAATATGCGAAATATACATTCCTATCCCAAAAGGAACTAGATAAACTGCAAGATAGAATTAATCATCCAAAATGGTCAAATAGTGATGAGGCTATTTATAAAAAAATAGCAGGAAAAAGATTAGAAGAATTAAAAAATCAGCCATTAGAAATTGATGTAGAAACAATTAAAAGTAATAAAGATAGTCGTTTTCTTTTCGAAGGAAAGTTAATTACCATTAGCAATCCCTTCAATGTTAAACTTGTTAGCCATCAAGGAACACAAGGAGCTAACAGGGGAGAAAAAATTAGTGTAATGGCAAAACGTAATCATGCACTTGTTGCTGTGAATGCAAGTGGATTTGCTGATGAGACAGGAAGAGGTGGAGGAAATGTTGCAACTGGAATAGTAATAGAAAATGGAAAAGCTATTGATACAAATATAGATAAAAATACCCCTACAATTATTACCGGTTTAACAAAGTTTGGACAAATGATAACAGGAAATTATTCTACCCAACAACTTTTGGATAAACAAGTCGTTTCAGCAGCAGGATTTATGCCACAGTTAATTGTAAATGGAGAAAAAATGATCACAGAAGGAGACGGTGGTTGGGGTTCTGCTCCACGAAGTATTATGGCTCAAAAAGAAGATGGCACAATAATGTTTCTAGTGATAGATGGTAGACAAACACATAGCATAGGAGCCACGTTAAAAGAGTGTCAAGATATTCTATATGAAAAAGGAGCAATAAATGCAATGGCAATGGATGGAGGTTCTTCTGCTACGCTATATTTAGGAGGAAAGGTTATAAATTCACCTTCTACATTATCACATGAAGATCGTTATTTACCAAATACTTGGGTGGTAACAGCAAACCAAAAACAAAAAATAAAGATGACAATAGATGGGAAAAAAATAGATACTAAAAAATCAGATGAATTTGATGCAAATATTTCAACTGATTTATGAATTCTTAAATAAATGAAGGATTAATTAAAGTTTAAAAACTAACATACAAAGAGTGTAATTAAAGAAAAGCGTAAAGAGATACTCAATTATATGGAAAATCTCCAAGAAGTTAAAAGAAGGATAAATAATGTATACAGTTTACACTCATATTCAATTATATGCTTTTAATCTTATAGTATTTGCTACAGCTATGTGAAATGGACAACCTGTAAAAATAATTGTTGTGATCAGATGAGTAAAGATTAATGCGCAGAATGAATTAGTAATCATACCTGAAAACATTTCATCAAACATCAAAGCAACACATTAGTCGCTTTGATGTTTGTAATGATAAAAGGGTGATAAAAAACATAAACAATAGGTGTATCAAGCAAAGGGATAATACACCCTAAAACTACATTGTTAAACAACATGCGTCGTCGTGTAGTATATCTTATTTATCTTTAATTATTTTAGGTCAGTATTACATCTTATAGATCGTTTTTTCTATGATTTCCTAATTTCCAACTCTCGTCTTTTTATTCAATCATAATTACTATTTTAAGGATGTTAAAGTAACTCCAATACTAAACGTAAAAGGAATAATAAAAGCATGGCATTTTGTGTCACTCTTTTTACACTTCATAACAAATAAGGATAAAAGAACAAAGTAAGTTATGCTTTAAACCTTTACTGATGGGAGAAAATGTTTGTATAGACCCACACACTTATTATTGGGTAATGTATGAAAGAAATTAAAATGATGAGACATAGACTTATAACTACACAATTGAATTAAACAATAATATTTTGAAACAAGAGTAAAGTTAAGGTGGGGATAACTATGAATGCTAACCAAAAAACGTCCTTATTGGCAGCATGGATTAGTGTAATTAGCAATATATTTCTGACTCTCATCAAAATTATAGTCGGTTTACTTTTCAAAAGTCAGGTATTATTAGCCGACGGGATTCATAATGCTGCCGATGTTGTAGCATCCTTAGCCTCATTGGGATCAATGAAAATTTCAAACCAGCCAGCTGATGAAGATCATCCTTATGGACATGGTAAAGCAGAAGTTATATCATCAGGAATTGTAGCTGTGATTTTAATTTTAGCGGCTTTATTTATGGCTTATGAATCAATAAAGTCATTATTTGAACCAGCGACAGAACCCCATATAATTGCTTTTATAGCAGCGATTATTTCATTAATATGGAAGCAAATTTTATATGTATACACAATACGAATTGGTCGAAAAACAAGCAGCAAAGGGCTTATAGCAACTGCTTATGATCATCTTGCTGATGTTTATGCCTCAATTGCAGCTGTAATTGGAATTGGTATTGCTTTGATAAACAATATCTATTCCATTCCATATGCAGCATATGGGGATCCTTTAGCTGGTATTATCGTTTCCTTTTTCGTATTAAAGTTAGCGATTAGTATGGGGAAAGAATCAATATATATATTAATGGAAGGTGGTATTCATACCGAGAAATGTAGTGAATATAAGAGAATAATTCAGGCCCATCCTTTTGTAAAAAGAATTGATAGAATGCGCGCACGTGATCATGGTCACTATGTATTAATTGATATTAGAATTAGTGTCCCGGCACATTTAAGCATCCAGCATGGACATGATATTTGTAGGGATATAAAAACTACTATTATAAATCAGAACCCAGAAATATATGAAGTACTAATTCATTTAAACCCATGGTATGAGGAGAAGTAGGTTTATTTAATTATAGATAGATATAAGTAAGTAGTTAAACCGTCCTTTTTAGATATTGGAGAATTGGTCGACTTGTATAATGTCCATAATTAAAAAACATTTATAGTTATGAGTACAATACATCTCAAATACATTATTTATAGAAGAAAAAACGTCCTATTAAAATATAGGACGTTTTTATCTATGATTTACTAATTTCCCAACCTTCGCGTATTTGGGGTTCAGCCGAGATACGTGTAAAAATGGGTCAAAGACTGGATTTTATTTCCATCATTGATTTTTCAGCTGAAAATAACTACCTCACGTTAAACAAAAAGCCAATTTCCTGTACGCTAAGGAAATTGGCTTTTTGCTCAGCTAGTTATTTAGGTTATCTCCAATCCAATGATATAAATTCATATTCTTGAAAAGAAAAATCAGAGATTCATCACAAGTTATTAGTTTTTAATTAGTAAGAAAATCATTAATGAAGAAACACTTTTGCTTATAGGGGTACCGCCACATCGCTATCAAGCTAACAAAATAAAATCCCCCCTAAAATGAAAAAATACGCTATTCTTTCTGTAGAATCATAGGAAAGGATGGCGTTTTTGTATGTCTATTTCTGTATCTGATGAATTACAACTATTTGCTCAAGAAATTCAAAACTTCTTATCTCCAAATTTCTTACGAGATCTTGCTAGAAATGTTGGTTTTGTGCAAAGAACCAGTAAGTACCAAGCAAAAGATTTAGTCGCTTTATGTGTATGGATCAGTCAAAAAGTCGCTAAAACCTCTTTAACTCATTTATGTAGCTGTTTAGAAGCATCAACAGAAGTGCTCATCAGTCCCCAAGGACTGAATCAACGATTTAATGCCACAGCCGTGCAATTCCTACAACAAGTGTTAGCCGAACTTCTCAACCAAAAGTTATCTTCAACTAAGATGCTCACTTCTCCATACGCTTCTATTTTCAAACGTATTCGTATCCTAGATTCAACTGCCTTTCAACTTCCCGATGTATTTTCATCTGTTTATCCAGGTGCAGGAGGATGCAGCCATACAGCTGGGGTGAAGATTCAGCTTGAGTATGATTTATTAAGTGGACAGTTCCTACATATTCATACAGGCCCAGGTAAACAACATGATCGAACCTATGGTTCTCTATGTGCCCCAACTGTGGCAGCGAATGATTTATGTATCCGTGATTTAGGTTATTTTCACTTGAAAGATCTTCAACATATACAAGATAAAAAGGCTTACTATATCTCTCGTATTAAATCAAATACACGTATTTATCAAAAAAATCCCACTCCTGATTATTTTCAAGATGGAAGAATCAAGAAAGGTACAGAGTATATACAGATAGATATGGAGGTCTTAATGAACTCTCTTCAACCAGGACAAACATGTGAAATATCCAACGCTTATGTAGGAATGACTGATAAAGTACCAACCCGTGTGATTGTTCATCGACTAACCAAAGAACAACAACAAAAACGATTACAAGATCAAACTGTAAGAGAAAAAAAGAAAGGAATGAAGTATTCTACTCGTAGTAAACGACTCAGTGGCATCAATGTATATATGACAAACACACCTACAGACATTGTCCCGATGGGACAAGTACATGATTGGTATTCTTTACGCTGGCAAATCGAAATTTTATTTAAAACGTGGAAGTCATTCTTTCAAATTCATCAGTGTAAAAAAATAAAACCAGAAAGATGGGAGTGCCATTTGTATGGACAATTGATTGCCATTCTACTCTGTTCTTCTATCATGTTTCAAATGCGTCAATTACTTCTTATGAAAAAGAAACGAGAACTGAGTGAGTATAAGGTCATATATATGATTAGAGATTATTTTCTTCTTCTTTTCCAAGCTATACAGAAAGACACCCAAGAACTATCAAAGGTTCTATATCGCCTATTCAATCTTCTACAGCAAAACGGGCGAAAATCTCATCGATATGAGAAGAAAACAGTCTTTGATATATTAGGTGTCGTTTACAATTGTACCATGTCTGATAATCAAGCGGCTTAATTCAAAAAAGGAAACCCGTTAGGGTTTATTTCGTATGCAAATCTTTAAAGCACCTACATATAGACTTTCGAAAAAAAGAAACAATCTCGCCTATCATTGACGTTACATGAGCTTAGCTTGATAGCGATGGGGTACCGCCACATGCCCATCAAGCTAAGAAATTCATTGTTCCCCAAAACGAAAAAAATGACCTAAATTCTCATAAATAATGGTTGTAGTTATATAAAATTTTTGTTTTAGGGATACCTCAAAGTGTTAGCTTAATAAGAATAATCCTTAGCCTCCTTTAGATAAAAAAGGGGCTTTTTTACATATAAAATCACATGGGTCTTGATTGAAACTGAACTACCAATAACATTTGAAATAAAATCCCTTTTAATAACTAATGTAGATATATTAGCGAAATATATGAGAGCAACCGCTCAAAAGTAAAATGGTGATTTAAGTTAGCAAAAAGTACTCATCTGAGTACTTTTTCGCTCCATTTACGATGATATAAAGGGGGTTGTAATATACGTATTAATATTTCTTGTTGCTGAATATGTTTAAAAGAGATCGTTCTGCAATTCACAGAATGGTTAAATGAAAATACTTTTATATACGATTAATTTTAGTAATCATTCAACTTGGAAGATGTTAAAATATACCTATATATCTTAGGATATGAAAAAAGGCGGTAATTTATAGATAGTGGGATATACCATTCGAAATTAAGTATATGTATGGAGGGATAGTTTGAAAATATTAAAAGTACTTTACCGTATTTTACTGATAGTATTTCCGGTATTTCTATTAATTTTTTCTATATTGAATCTCAGTGCAAGAGCCTTTGGTCAACCAGCTAACTTTGATTACTATTTAATATGGGTATTAATTTTTTTACTTTTAATAGGGTATATTGTTCAGTTCTTTTCAAAATATAGAATAGTTGGATTTATAATTATTTTGGTTTCACCCATAATAATTATAAGTTGCTCGGTCTTTTTTCATCAATATTAGGGGTCCCGCCCCATCGCTATCAAGCTAATATTTTATAGTACCCCCAAAACGAAAAAAACGACTTTGTATTAAAGTTGCAAACAATTTTTGCTCTGCAGTATTTTTCTTTTTTTAGTTGTTAGATGCGAATCATATGTCTTAATAGTTTTTTTATTATAAAAAAATTCAGATATTTACATAGATACCAATAGGTGATATTATATAAAAAATAAATGTGATGAAGAGAAGAGTAAATAAAGTGAATTCTATACAGAGAACCCTGGTAGCTGAAAAAGGGTTAGAATTTCTTTATTGAAGCAAGCCTCAGAGCAGCACGTCGGAACCTTTTAGGAGGGGGTGATGTGACGGGAGCTCCCGTTATAGAGCTAAGGTATAAGCATTTTTAAATGCCGTACCTGATAAGGTTAATATGGCGACATATTAATAAACTAGGGTGGCACCGCGATGATAAATCTCGTCCCTAAGACTTCAAGTCTTGGGGGTGGGATTTTTTTATTTTGTTTTAAGTGTTGCATTCTATCTGATTATATTTTAGGAGGAATTCAATTGATTTTTAAAAAAACATTGGAAACTTGGCGGTATCCATCTATCTTATTGTTTAGTATTGGTGTTTCAAGTGTTGGAAGTTGGGTTTACTTTATTGCTCTAAACCTAATCGTTCTTAACATAACAGAATCGGCAATTGCTGTCTCTGGTTTATATATTATTAGGGCTTTATCAACATTGTTTACTAATATTTGGTCAGGAAGTCTTGTAGATCGTTCAAATAAAAAATATCTCATGATAGCACTAGGTATCTTTCAGACTGTGCTAATTGCATTATTACCTTTCTTCTCTTCTTTAGGGCTTATATATGCTATGGTCTTTCTTATTACAATAGCGAGCTCTATGTACCACTCAACATCGGTAACTTATATTACAAAGTTAATACCAATAGGACAAAGAAAACGTTTCAACTCTTTACGTAGCCTACTTGATTCCGGAGCATTTTTGACTGGACCAGCAATAGCGGGAATGATGTTTACAATTGGTACACCTAATATGGCTATTTATATCAATGCTGGAGCTTTATTTTTATCTGCATTAATTACAGTAGGAATGCCTAATGTTGAATCCTCTGCACAGTTAGAAAAAACATCAGATACAACAAAATTATCTCTTAGGTTATTAATAGATGATTGGAAGCTTGTTATTGGATTTAGCCGTAAGTTTCTATATGTCATGATAATATATCTTTTATTTAGTGCGATGGTAGTCATGATGACAGCTACAGATTCGTTGGAAGCTGCTTTTGCAACTAGGATACTTTCTTTATCTGAAGGTGAATATGGAATTTTAGTCAGCATTGCTGGAGCAGGAGTATTGGTAGGTTCTTTATCTAATGCAATAATTAATGAAAAAATACCTATCTCATGGCTTATGGGTATGGGTTCCTTAATAACTGCAGTAGGTTATATGATTTTTACATCTTCTAATACCTTTTTTATAGCATCTGTAGGGGTTTTTGTTTTATCATTTGCTACTGCCTTTTCTAATACCGGTTTTTACACATTTTATCAAAACAATATACCTGTTGATGTGATGGGCAGAGTTGTCAGTATTTACGGGTTTATTGAGGCTTTTTTAATTATTACAGTTACTGTAATCTTTGGTGTTTTTTCAGAGCTTATATCTATACGATTTGTTGTAGTTTCAGGAGCATTTTTAATGTTTTTGATATCTATCATACTATTTATTTGCAGTGTTCAACCATCAAAAGCAAAATTCTATTCTAATTCAACTGAGCTTAAAGATTCGTTTCAATAAATTCCTTGTTTAATAAATAAAATTAAATAATAGTGATGAAATAAAAAGGATCCTTACTGAAAGATTCTTTTTATTACCGATAACGAAGGTCATGTAAACATAGTTAAATAACAGAATCAATTATTAAACGGCTATATAAAGTACTGCTATAAAGCTAAAGTTTTGCACTATCCATAAAACTAAAAAGACGTTATCCTTTCTGTAGAATCATAGGAAAGGATGGCGTTTTTATGTCTGTTTCTGTGTCTGAAGAATTACAACTATTTGCTCAAGAGATTCAAAGCTTTTTATCTCCAAATACCTTACGGGATCTTGCTAGAGATGTTGGTTTTGTACAACGAACCAGTAAGTACCAAGCAAAAGATTTAGTAGCTTTATGTGTATGGTTGCAAGATACTCAAAAGCTGCTCGATTATTAAAAACATATGTGAAAGAAAACAATCTTAAATTAGTAAGAGCAAACTTTTTATGGAAAAAAATAGAATTAATGACTATCGTCCAACAACAGGTGTCATTAGTGAAATTATTCACTCCTTGGATCTTATGCAGTGGATAAATTTCGATTCTCAATTAAACATAAAAAACATTCAAGGAGTGTAATCAGATTAATCGATATCTGGTGATGCCGTTCCAGACAGTGTTTCCATTGTAGGCGAAATTAATGGAGCAATAGTTACTGGGTACAGTAGCTTTGTGAATTTATTTAGAAGAAGAGAGTTAGACTTTGTATTTATTGATAATGATGACCGCTTAGTTTTTTCACAACTTGCTTTTGATACACCAAACTGGTATGAAGATTCTCTAAGTATTTGGACAGAAACTGATAATCAAAAAGAGATAGTATTGGATTTTAATTATCTAGATGAAGATTATGTTGGTGATAGAAAGTTAGAAAGAATCATTAATGTTGTAAGAGATATTACTGACTATGTGATGTTAGAACAAGAACCTTCTTATGGATTTCCAAATTTAAAAGCTGCGATGTGCTTACAAGAATTACTCAATAAAATTGATTCTTGTAAACTGGACTTTTATACGGTGACATATAACCATTCAGATAATCGGGTTTTATTAAGCGAGCAAAGTGGATTTGGAAGATTAGGATAAAAAATAGCAAGGAACTATATCGAGTTCCTTGCTATTTTTATAAATTCTTGTACATAGTGCTCCTGTGTAGGAGTATCCATAGTTGGAATTGGATGTGAAATGTATATGTTTCTATAGTGCCTATCTGGAAGTTTGTGAATTTGTATATGCTCAAAAGATTTTAAAAATAATTTTGGTCCTATAGAAATTCCTATTCCTAAATTAACCATTTTCACAATTGTATTGCAGTCACTTATGTGTGAATGGATATTTGGTACTAAGTTATGCTTATTTAAAAAGTTTTCAACTTGTTTTCGATAAGGTGCAGCTGGCATAATGATAGAATTTTTTTGAAAGAAATCACTTAATAAACTATCATTCTGATAAATTTCTACACCGTTGGGAGCTGCTATGACTAATTCATCTTCTAAGAAAGGAATGGATACTAAATTTGGATTTTCGGTAATGGTAAATCCAAGGTCTATAACTCTATTTAATGCCCAATCTTCAATTTCATCATATGTGCCCTCAAAAATAACAAGTTCAATAAAAGGATATAAGCTATTAAAATTTTTAATTATTTGGGGCAAAATATGGTTTTTGATACTTGTAAACGTTCCAATTGTAAGTGTTTTGGGCAATCTTGACGGATCAGAAAAATCAGTTTTCACTAACTTTCGATTTATTGTAAGTATCTCATTAATATACTCATACGCCTTTGCTCCATTAGGGGTTAATGTAATGCTACGTCCATTTCTTGTGAACAAAGAAGTTCCTAATTCTTTTTCTAAGTTAGAAATTGCATGACTCACTGCTGATTGAGTCATATTTGAAATTTCAGAGGCTTTAGTAAAACTTCCTGTTTTGATTACTGCTTCAAAAATTTCATACTTAATGATACTCATGAGTTGTTTTCATCCCTTGCATTAATATTATTCATTTTATTTAATTACCCCTATTTTGTATACTAATATTAACATATTAAAGCAAAAAGAGTAACACTTACCCCCCTGGATTTATTTAACCAAATCTGCAGATTTTTTAATTTTAATAGCGTTATTTACAGGGGATTTTTAACTCAATTAGTAATCTAGAAATCCTAAATAGTGATTAAACTTAATATTGATATTTTATATTTTCGAAATTAATTATTTTAGTTACAAAATTAAGACTTTCGAAAAGCAAACTATTACAAATACTGTGCTTATAGAGGTTTATTTTAGAAATTCTCTTATTTTTAAATATGTAAAGGTGGTTTATTTATGAAAAAAGTTCTATTTTTGGCGATTGGTATGTTTGCCTTAGGATTTGATGCCTATATTATTGCAGGGCTTGTTCCTGGAATAAGTGAGACTTATCAAAAAAGTGCTTCCCAGGTGGGACAAGCTGTAAGTATATTCACACTATGTTACGCAATATCTGCTCCATTATTTGCGTCCCTCTTAGCAGGAAAACCTATTAAAAAAGTTTTATTAATTTCCATAGTAATCTTTGGGCTTGCTAATGCATTGACAGCCATAGCTCCAAATTTTTCTATTTTCTTGGTATCAAGAGCAATTGCTGGTATCGGAGCAGGCTTATTTTCACCATTGGCGGTAGCAGGATCTACCATGTTAGTTCCAGTCGAAA
Organism: Bacillus sp. RC240; assembly: GCF_044907945.1. NCBI lineage: Bacteria > Bacillati > Bacillota > Bacilli > Caryophanales > Bacillaceae > Bacillus > Bacillus sp. RC240. The sequence continues at coordinate 171,538 of NZ_JBIYCT010000006.1, forward strand.
AAAAAGGTCGGGCATTAGGATTAACAATAGGTGGTATGAGTATGGGAACTGTATTGGGTGTTCCTATAGGTCTTTATATTGCCAATCAATTTGATTGGCAGTTAGCAATGTGGTTTGTAGTTGTACTTAGTGTTGTTGCTGCTTTAAGTATTCTTAAGTTTCTACCTCAGGTTCCAGTTACAGCACCACCTGCTATGAAAGAAAGGCTTGCAATGTTCTTAGATAAAAGAGTAACAGTAACTGTATTAATAACATTCTTTGCAAGTATCGCGAGTTTAGGTTTATATACGTATTTATCACCTTTAATTCATGACCTAACCGATTCAAACGAGCTAACAGTTTATTTGTGGGCATGGGGATTAGGCGGATTATTTGGTAGTGTATTAATTGGATACTTAATTGATTACTTTAAAAAACCGAAAACATTAATGGCAATGATTTTAATTATTTTGACATGTTCTGTAATATGCATTCCGTTAATGATTAATCTCTCTATAATAAAGTACTTACCATTCTTCATCTGGGGAGCTATGGGATGGGCATCTGGCGCACCTCAACAACACATTTTACTATCTTATCAACCTAAACACGGTAGTGCCGCGGTTGCTCTAAATAGTTCTATTAACTATTTAGGGAGTGCAGTAGGAGCTACACTAGGTGGAGTAGTTATATCTTTGGGAATGGGAACTATAGCATTAATATACTTCGCAATCCTTTCGATGGCTATCTCTTTAATCCTTCAATTTTATAGCATGAGAAAAAACGCTTTTGGTGTAGTAAAAGCTAAAAAAGCAGTTTGATTATGATTATATGAATTTCCTTGATTTTAAAGGGAAATTAAAGCATTATTCTTATAAAAAAACGTCCTTAAGTATTACTCAAATTTTCGATAAAGCCTATTCGGATTTCCAATTTGAATAGGTTTTATCATTGATAAACTAAAGTTGTAAAAGAGGCATGAATTTTTACATTTCCATTATGGATAGCACCCCATCGCTATCAAGCTAATAAAAAGAAATGCCCCCTAGAATGAAAAAATACGCTATTCTTTCTGTAGAATCATAGGAAAGGATGGCGTTTTTTATGTCTGTTTCTGTGTCTGACGAATTACAACTATTTGCTCAAGAGATTCAAAGTTTTTTATCTCCAAATACCTTACGGGATCTTGCTAGAGATGTTGGTTTTGTACAACGAACCAGTAAGTACCAAGCAAAAGATTTAGTCGCTTTATGTGTATGGGTGAGCCAAAATGTAGCTATGACTTCTTTAACTCAGTTATCTAGCTGTTTAGAAGCATCAACAGCAGTGCTTATCAGTCCTGAAGGACTGAATCAACGATTTAATAAGGCGGCCGTCCAACTTTTACAACACATACTAGCTGAACTACTAAACCAAAAACTGATCTCATCTATGCCGATTTCTTCTCCATATACTTTTGTTTTCAAGCGTATTCGTATTTTAGATTCAACTGCATTTCAACTCCCGGATGTATTTTCATCGGTTTATCCAGGTGCAGGAGGATGCAGCCATACAGCTGGGATAAAAATTCAACTTGAGTATGATTTGTTAAGTGGACAGTTCCTACATATTCATACAGGTCCAGGTAAACAACATGATCGCACTTACGGCTCTCTGTGTGCCCCAACTGTGACAGCGAATGATTTATGTATCCGAGATTTAGGTTATTTTCATTTAAAAGACCTTCAATATATACAAGATAACGAGGCCTACTATATCTCTCGTATCAAGTCAAATACACGTATGTATCAAAAAAATCCTAACCCTGATTATTTTCAAGATGGAAGAATTAAGAAAGGTACAGAGTATATACAGATAGATATGGAGACGTTAATGAACTCCCTTCAACCAGGACAAACATGTGAAATAGCTGATGCTTATGTAGGAATGATTGATAAAGTGCCAGCTCGTGTAATTGTTCATCGATTAACAAAACAACAGCAACAAAAACGATTACAAGATCAAGCTGTAAGAGAAAAAAAGAAAGGAATGAAGTATTCTCCTCGTAGTAAACGACTCAGTGGTATCAATGTATATATGACAAACACCCCTACAGATATTGTCCCGATGGGACAGGTACATGACTGGTATTCTTTGCGTTGGCAAATCGAAATTTTATTTAAAACGTGGAAGTCATTCTTTCAAATCCATCATTGTAAAAAGATAAAACCAGAACGATTGGAGTGCCATTTATATGGTCAATTGATTGCCATTCTACTCTGTTCTTCTATCATGTTTCAAATGCGCCAATTGCTCCTCATGAAGAAAAAACGAGAGCTTAGTGAGTATAAAGCCATATATATGATTAAAGACTATTTTCTTCTTCTATTCCAAACTATACAAAAAAACACCCAAGAGCTATCAAAGGTGTTACTTCGCCTGTTCAATCTCCTACAGCAAAACGGGCGGAAATCTCATCGATATGAGAAAAAAACGGTCTTTGATATATTAGGTGTCGTTTACAATTGTACCATGTCTGATAATCAAGCCGCTTAATTCAAAAAAGTGAAACCCGTTAGGGTTTATTTCGTATGCAAATCTTTCAATCACCTACACTTGCCCTTTAGAAAAAAGAAACAATCTCGCCTAAAATTGACTTTGCATAAGCTTAGCTTGATAGTGATGGGGTACCGCCACATGCCCATCAACCTAAGAAATTCTTTTCTCCCCATAACGAAAAAATAATCCCAATTCTTATAAATAGTGGTATTTTTATATTTGAAAAATTTAAGCCCAAGTACAAAAAACTAGGGGATTCATAATGTATAATTTCATACATTCAAATAAAAAGTTATTGCTCAATATATCGAAACGATATATAATTTAGATATAAAGTTGAGGTGACAAAATGCTTGAATATATCATATTAGGTTTGTTACATGAGGAATCGATGAGCGGCTATGACTTGAAGAAGAATATCGATCACTCTATCGGTTTTTTCTACAAGTCCAGTTTTGGTAGTCTATATCCCGCACTTAAAAGGCTCGAGGAAAAAGAATGGGTAAGTGTAAAAAATGTGAAGGGTGATAGTAAAAACAAAAAAAATTATACGATACAGAATGCAGGAAAAGTTGCACTTTTCAAATGGCTTGAGCAGCCTTTACAAACTACTAAAAATGAACACTTAGTAAAAATATTCTTTATTGATTATCTAGAGAAAGACAAACGCTCGAATCTTTTAAAAGAATTTTATTATCATTTAAAAAATCAAAAGTCTAAGCTTCAACAAGTCGAGGAAATTGTTGCAGTACAAACGTCTCAGTCAAGTAATTCTGAAGAATTTTACCATCGTTCTTCACTCCTCGATTATGGCGTTCGTCATTTAGAAATGGAGATAAGCTGGCTAGAATATCTTATGAAAAGAAAAAACAATACATGTAAGTAACATCTTTAGTTAATGGAGGTTCAAATGAAGACAATTTTGTTCGAGAAACGTCCCTTTCTTGAAATGGTGATTTTTGTAGTCGCTATGTTAGTCAGTACTTTTTTTATTCCACAAATAAAAGGATTAGTATTCATACTACCGATTGTATATTTTTTAATAGAGAGAATGGCTAGAAAAAGGACAAGGGAAAGTATTGGATTTAATCGAAAAAATATCTTGAGCGATTTGAAACATTCTTGGCCACTTGTAATATTGGTTGGCGTGATTTTACAAGTGATTTATTTCCTTTTGTATAAAAATATATTTCCAGAAGTGTTAGATCATGTATTAGAAAGAGCTGATTTCATTGAAGCAATTAATGGGAATTTACTTTTCACTTTACTAATATTAGCTTTAGGAGAAGAAATTACTTTTAGAGGTTTAGTGCAAGGAAGACTTAACTGGCTTATAAAACCTGTTTATTCGATTTTATTATCATCTATCATTTTCACATTGATGCATATATCTATTGGGAATTTTATTGTGGTTTTAATAGATTTAATAACAGTATTCATAGATAGTATGATTTTTGGGGTTATTTTCTATAAAACGAAGAATATCTATATTTCTTGGATAGCTCATGCATCTGCCAATATCGTTGCTGTTTTACTTATGATGACTATTTAAATTAAAAAAATCCATTCTATATTCATTAAGCTGAGATAAATTTGTATTCAAATTACGAAAAAAACGCTATTCTTTTTGTAGAATTATACAGGAAGGATGGCGTTTTTGTATGAATTTATCGATTTTAGATGAACTAGAATTGTTTTCTAAAGAACTACAACGATATATGTCACCGTATGCTTTGGAACAGTTAGCTAGAGAGATAGGATTTGTTCAACGAAAAAGTAAATACCGCGCACAGGATTTTGTGGCTCTATGTGTTTGGTTAAGCCAAAATATAGCAAATACTTCATTGACACAACTATGTAGCCGATTAGAAGTTAACACAGGTATTTCTATGAGCCCAGAAGGACTCAATCAACGCTTTAATTCCCAAGCTGTACAGTTGTTACAACAAATATTAGCCTCTTTACTCCATCAACAATTTTGTTTATCTAGCCAAATTCCAACATCGTATACAAACTATTTTCGTCGGATTCGTGTATTGGATTCTACACATTTTCAGGTTCCAGATAAATTTGCCTCTACATATCAAGGTTCAGGAGGTAGTGGTCAAAGTGCTGGTGTGAAAATTCAATTAGAGTACGATTTACTAAGTGGTCAATTTCTACATGTTCATGTAGGATCGGGAAAACACAATGATAAAACGTATGGATCCACTTGCCTAACGTCTCTTCAACCACACGATGTATGTATACGTGATTTAGGATACTTCGACTTAAAAGATCTACATATTATAAGCGAGTGTGATGCTTATTTTATTTCACGATTAAAGCTCAATACTCGTATATATCAAAAGAATAGGGAACCTGAATACTTTCACAATGGAACGATAAAAAAGCATTCTGAGTACATTCAACTAGATATGGAGCAATTTATTGACCAATTACAGTCTGGTGAAACATATGAGATTCCTGAGATTTATATCGGAATGTATCAAAAACTTCCTGCAAGACTTATCTTATATAAATTAACTGAAACACAAATGAAACGTAGGCAAAAAGATTTAGCATCTAAAGAACATAAGAAACAAATCACCTATAAAGAACGCAGTAAGCGGCTTAGTGCAATAAACTTTTACATTACGAATATCCCTTCGGAATATCTACCAAAGGAACAAGTATACGATTTTTACTCCTTACGATGGCAAATTGAATTGATATTTAAAACATGGAAATCATTTTTTCGTATTCATCATTGTAATTCTGTAAAATTAGAACGGCTAGAGTGTCATTTATATGGGCAATTAATTAGTATCCTTCTTTGTTCCTCCACTATGTTTCAAATGCGTCACTTACTCCTCGTCAAAAAGAAACGAGAATTAAGTGAATATAAAGCGGTCTATATCATTAAAGATTACTACCTACTTATATATCAATCTCTACAACAAAACACCCAGGAACTATCAAAGACCTTCCTTCGTTTGTTCAATCTCTTGCATAAAAATGGGCGGAAGTCTCATCGATATGAGAAGAAAACAGTCTTTGATATATTGGGTGTCGTGTACAATTATTTCGTTACTCACAATCATGTAGCTTAATTAAAAAAATGAAACCCGTTAGGGTTTATTTGGTATGCAGATTTTTAGAAAGCTGATATCAACTCTTTAGAAAATAGAAAAAATCTAGTTGACGGACTTTTACTTAATCTTAGCTTGATGGCGATGGGGGATACCCCTATTTAATCAAGTTATCTAGTAAATTAGCTCCTTACCTTATTAAGTGAAACGAAAGTAGAATAAATAAAACATTTAAGAAATTTTTTTAAATAATAGTTTTAATAGATAACTGATGTACTTCTTCTATAAACTATAAAAGGGGGGTCTTCCACATCACTATCAAACTAAGACTTAGGAAATTTTCAGGGGAGTGGTGTAGATTATTTAAGAATTTACATACATCATAAATCCTAATGGGGTTTGTTTTTTTCAATTAAGCCGCTCGATCTTTAGAAATGGTACAATTGTAATTGACACCTAATATATCAAAGACTGTTTTTTCTCTTATTGATGAAATCAAATTGGTTGAAAGCGCAGGTTACCTATTAGAAAAGGAAAAAAGGATCATATAAGGAATTGTTGTACTGCACTGATAAATTATACCTGTTTTTAAAAAGAACATAGAATTTATGCTTAAATTATTAAAGAGCGCAAATGTCGAGCTGCTCTATAAAAGTTATATTGCAAATGGCTCTTCATAGTAAAGGAGGATTAATAAATGAGAAAAATAACGAAAGTATCATTGATTTTAATTTTTTGTATAGCGATCGGTGTTTTAACAGGTTTTAAAGTTGGGGATTACCTCGGGAATCACAAAGAGGAGGAAATGATCAACTCGGTTAAAGGGGAAAAAGTCGAAGTGGCAGTGGAAGCTGAAAAACGCATAAATGATACAATGCTCAAAATGACTAATCAAAAGGTGTTATCCGATAAGAAAGAGGGCTTTATCAAAATGAGTGCCGAGAATATTCAAGAAGTAAAAGAGGCAATCACTAAAAGCACTCCAATGTATGTAAAGCATTTAGGAGAGTATCGTATGATCATCGATCGATGGGAACACGGGGATTTTTCTCAAATAGTTAAAGAGCATAATATGTTGAGTAAGTGGAAAGATGGGAACGACGGTAAAGCATATAAAGAGGCTACGCCAGAGCAAGAAAAGGAGTATCTCTTGAAACAAGCAAAAGCTGAATTAAATAAATAATCTACAACAAACAAAGGGTGAAAAAATCGCTCTTTGTTTGTTTTTAGTGTTTATAGGTGAAATGTTGCAAATTTCATTTTCGTTTGAAATTTATTTAAAATATAAGCTGTCCATATACCAAATTCTTAGAGATTAAAAGAGGAACATTAGTTGTTCCTCTTTTTATTTTAAACAACAAGAAAGCAGAATAGCCAATGACAAACACAAATAGAGAGATAGGTCGGATTTAATATTTTATATTTATACACATTTATATGTATATTTTATTTGTATAGATTATAAACCAATAAAAATATATACCTTTCTGTAAGAAGGCTACATTCTTCTCTATTTACCTATGCATATATTTTAACTAATTTATTATGAAATGTATGTTGATTTAAAGTGTTTTATTCAAAATGTATAATTAGAGTTTTTATGGAGTCAAGATCGTTGTTTGTTATTCTTTTCTAAATTCACATAATTTTCAAATATATAAAGGTCATATATTAATATTTTTTGTATACTATAATCAACCCGTGGTTATAGTGTTTGCTCCGATTCAAATTATGAGATAGTTTGTTTTAACTTTTTTACATTATTTAAAAAAGAACTTGTAGGGATTCCTACAAGTTCTTTTTGTCCTTCGGATTGACGAATAGTAAGTGTTATTGGGGATACCGCTAACATTTCGAGAGTCGTCATATTTTCTTATGACAAAATGCTGTAGAAAGCTTAAGAATTCTTAAGAACTTTTGCCCCTTTTTCTTAAGGTTTGGACTCTAGAGTATGATTATAAGTTCAAACCTGTGGGATGATTAGGTATGAAAACAATTCGCTTTCTTATTTCTGTATATAATGCACTAAAAATCAGTTGGTGCAGCCATTCCAATTTTAAGGTTTCTTGGAGACAAAATAATTGAAGGAATTGATTTGAAGAAAGTAAATTACATTGTCAAATATGGACTGAGTACAGGTGTATTCACAGAAAAATTAATTAAAAGAAGAAATCTCAAGACAATTATTTTATTAGTGGAAAATAATATGGAATTTTATTTTTTTACTAAAAGCAAAAGTTAAAGAAAAAGGGAACTTATTTATTGTATATGGATCAGTAGTAAATATTGAACAATATATTAGGGAGAACGATATTACGTATATACATTATGTTATTTCTTGTCTTCCGTTTGCAAGCTTAAGAAAAAGAGAAGATAGAAATGTCTCACCTGCTCATGTCTTTAGCTGTTTAATACGAGAAAAAATATGGAGGAATCATATGGAGTCAAAAATTCTTATTGTCGATGATGATAAAGAGATTAGAAATCTTATCTCTGTTTATTTGGAAAATGAAGGTCTGAAAACTCAAAAGGCAGAAGATGCTATGGAAGCTTTACAACTGCTAGAAGAAAAGGAGTTTGATCTTATAATATTAGATATTATGATGCCTAATATGGATGGTATTGAAGCATGTATGAAGATCAGGGAAGACCGCAATATTCCTATCATTATGCTATCTGCAAAATCTGAGGATATAGACAAAATTCACGGTCTAGCCTCTGGTGCAGACGATTATTTATCAAAACCGTTTAATCCATTGGAATTAATCGCTAGGGTAAAATCCCAATTAAGAAGGTTTAAAAAATACAATACGTCAATAAATCATAATAAAAGCATCCTAGAAATTGGTGATTTAACCGTGAATACAGATACACGTCAAGTATGGGTAAGGGGAAAGGAAACAAGGCTAACTCCAAAAGAGTTTGATATACTCGAACTACTTGCCGGTAACAAAGGGATTGTCCTGAGTGTTGCAAAAATATATGAAGCCGTTTGGAAAGAGGTTTTTTATAAATCAGATAATACCGTCATGGTGCATATTACAAAAATAAGAGACAAAATCGAAGAGGATTCTAAACATCCCATTTATATTAAAACTGTTTGGGGAATTGGGTATAAAATATGAAGAGGGTTAGTTTTAGAAATAAAATAATTATAAAACTTCTTGTTGCAGTTGCAGTTAGTTTTTTTGCTTCGTTTGGTTTAACAATCCTCAATTTTCTATACATCATAGTACCATTATTTATAAAATACGACCGTTTGGGTATGTTTGCATTCTATTTCGCAATATTCTTCTTAATCGCGTTCGCAATCTTTACTTTTATAATAATTTTTTTGATATTGGTTCGAAAGAAAATAGTATATTTGAAGCTCATTTCTGATAATGTGAATGATATTGCCAATGGAAAACTGGGTTTGACAATTGGGATTAAGGGGAAGGACGAATTGACCCAACTTGCTCAAAATATAAATTATATGTCTAAGGAATTGGAGCATACATTTGAACAGGAAAGGCGATTGGAACGTACCAAAAATGAACTTATAACCAATGTATCTCATGACTTACGCACACCGTTGACATCTATTATCGGCTATGTAGATTTATTAAAAAGAGGGCAATACGACAGTAAAACACAATTACAGGAGTATCTCGAAACCACATATTTAAAATCACAGAGATTGAAATATCTAATAGATGAACTATTTGAGTATACCCGTTTATCAGGCATCGATACTAAGTTAAACTTTAATGAAGTTGATTTATCAGGTTTGTTAGAACAAATAGTTGGAGAATACATTCCTATATTTGAAAAGGAAAGTTTAATCGTTCAAAAATCAATCACGGAAGAAACAATACCTATCTTCATAGATATAGAAAAAATGGTACGTGTTTATGAAAACCTGTTTATGAATGCGATAAAGTACAGCATGAAACCATCCGAATTATCAATAAGTCTTGAACTAATAGGTAACAAAGCAATTTTAAAAGTATCAAATAAAGTCGAGAAGCCACCTGTTAGCGATCCAAATAAATTGTTTGAAAGGTTTTTCAGGGGAGATAAGGCAAGAAAAGATGACCAGGGAAATGGTCTAGGACTTGCTATCTCAAAAAGAATTGTTGAACTTCATCATGGTAATATACATGCAGAGTATAAAGACGGCTGGATGTCCTTTATTGTTGAACATCCAATCAAATAGAATGGCTTATGGAATTACAGGTTCCATAAGCTTTTTTTTATAAAACCTTAAGAATTCTTAAGGTTTTTACGGGGTGTTTTCTAATTTTCATAGTTTATCATGTATATATTGAAAGCGATGAGGTGAGTGAAGTAGATAAAGAAGAGAGTTTTCATTTTAGCTTTAAGGTGGATGCAACATGAAAATTTTATTAAAAGCAAATAAGAATAGCAGCTTATTTTAAAGAAATGAAAAAACAAACGTAGGAGGATATATATGACAAAACCAGTTGTAGATGTGAAAAACGTCCAAAAAGTGTACGGTAAAAAAGGTGAGAATCACTCACACGCGTTAAAAGGTGTTTCATTCTCAATTCAAGAGGGTGAGTTTGTCGGAATTATGGGACCTTCTGGTTCTGGTAAAACGACATTATTAAATGTAATTTCAACGTTAGATAAAGCAACGGGCGGCGTTGTTGAAATTGCAGGAACGGATATTACGAAAATGAAACAAGGTGAGCTTTCTGATTTCCGTTCACAAAAGTTAGGATTCATTTTCCAAGACTTTAACTTATTAGAGAACTTATCTATTTACGAAAACATCGCTCTTCCACTTTCACTTCAAGGTGTTTCATCACGAAATATTGGACCGAAAGTAGAAAAAGTAGCTGATATGTTAGGCATTTCAGCAATACTTCAAAAGTATCCATCTGAAGTATCTGGTGGACAGAAGCAACGTTCAGCAGCAGCACGTGCGTTAGTGCATGAACCAGCAATTATTTTAGGGGACGAGCCAACAGGATCGCTTGATTCTAAAAATGCAACGAGTTTACTGGATGCGATGACAAACTTAAATAAAGAGCAAGGGGTATCTATTATGATGGTTACTCATGATCCATATAGTGCAAGTTACTGTCAGCGTATTTTATTCATTCAAGATGGTGAGCTATATAAAGAAATTCATCGCGGTGGTACACGTGATGAATTTTATAAAAAAATTTTAGACGTGCTTGCAGACTTAGGCACACAAAAAGCGTAAGGAAGGAAGTTCAATCATGTTATTTAAGCTTTCCATGTCAGGCCTAAAAAGTAAGTTGCAAGATTACATTGTCTTACTTGTTGGTCTTATTGTCTCTATTTCAACTTTTTATATGTTTCAAACATTAGCACTCAATAAGGCGTTCCTTGAATCTAACTCTTCTATTGGGGATATTGTGTCTGTATTTAAAATTGGGTCCTTTTTGTTAGCGTTTATCACATTTTTTTATATTTTATATGCAAACTCGTTCTTATCATCTCTTCGCCAAAAAGAATTTGGTATGTATATGATGTTAGGAGCAAAAAAGCATAAAGTTACCTTACTTATGTTTATCGAAACAATTATATTAGGTGCCGCATCTCTTGTGATTGGAATTACAGTTGGTGTAGGGCTCGCAGAAGGTATCGGTCAGCTATTAATGAAACAACTCGAGTTTGCTGGCGAAGGTTATAAAGCATTTTATCTGCCATCTATAGCTATTACTTGCGTCTTCTTCTTTGCACTATTTGTATTATCGGCAATTATAAATAGTATTAAATTATCTCGTATTTCTGTACTGCAACTTGTACATGCAGATGAACAAACAGAACGTGTCGCCATAAAAGGAAAAATGACAGTTGTAGTTGCAATCCTTGGTGTGATTTTATTGGGTATTGGTTATGCATCACTAATCTATATGAAATATGCAAACCCGCTAATGGGTCTGGGATTAATGGCCGTTGGATTAATCACAGCAACCGTTGGTACTTACATGTTATTTGGATCACTTCTCCCAGTTATGATTAACAAGTTAAAGAGTAATAAAAAACGTAGTGAAAAAGGCCTCAATGCTTTTACTTTTGCACAATTAAATTTCCGCATTAATGGCCTAACAAATGTGCTTGCCACGGTAGCAATCTTAGTGGCTCTTGGCACTGGCGGAATTGCGTGTGGTATGGCATTTAAAAACAACGTAATAAAAATAGTTAATGGTAGTGAAATTTACGATTCAGTCGTTCATAATCCAACAGCTGAAGAAAAGAAAATTTTGAATACTATCTTATTTACAGAGAAGCTTGAATATCATTACAAAATAGAAGGTCAGTCGATTTATTATTTAAAAGAGGATTTAGAGAAAAATCGTCCTTTAGTATTGAAAAATAAAAATGAAAGAGCAGAGTTTGGGAAAACAAAGAGAGTTTCAGAAGAGTTGCCAATTGGTGCAAACGTGAAGAAGACACCGCAACAATGGAGCGACGCTTTCCAAACAATCCAGCCAAAGTATATATATCCTGATCATAAAATAAAAATTGTAGACAAAAACATGTATCATAGTATAAAGGGTCCAGAAAGTACTATGTTTATGGGGAAAACAGATGATTTTAAATCATATTTAAAAGAATGGAAACAACTTGACGAATTACAGTTAGCTAAATATACAAATATGAAACCTGAAGAACTGAAGAGTAAATATCAAATGTATAATTCTCTTCATGGTATGTTAAGTGGATTGATGTTCATGGGCTTCTTCGTCGGAATTGCGTACTTAGCAATGATGGCAAGTTGCTTGATGTTTAAAGTTCTGTCTGGTGCATTCAAAGATTGTACACGTTATCAAATGCTTCGTAAAATCGGTGTTCGCCAAGAGTTATTAGCACAATCAATTTATAAGGAGTTATTCTTTGTATTCTTAGTCCCAGCAATTGTGGGTATTGTTCACGTATTAGTTGGTATGAACATGTTCAGCGTTCTTTTGCCTGATCCGTACAATCGTATTTGGGTACCAATTATTATTTTTGTAGTAATTTACTTGATTTACTATTTTACTACAGTTCAATTGTATAAAAGAATTGTACTTCCAAAAGAAAATTAGTTTTACAAAACATACAAAATGTTAAACTTATAAAACCCAGTGATATCAGTATGTGTGCATGAAATCACTGGGTTTTTATTTGGATATTTAATGGTGTATTTTACAAATTATAAAAAGATATAAACTTAGTTTTACTTTTTAAATATTATCCGTCCTAAAAAATGACCAATGTTTATAAAGGTACAAATTTTAAAACATGTTTAATGTTCATATTTTGAAAATGAATTTTACAAAAATATGAACTAAATTACATACTCAAAACTCTACAAATGAAGTGATTAATACAAAGGAAATCAATAAATTCTATAGAATATTTTATTAGATCATTACATTTTATACTAATAGATATAAGGGAGATAATTGATAATACGTTTAAAAATGAGTTTGATAAGATAAAATCAAAAACCACTTCAATTATTTTAACAAACGGTGTTACAGCATCTGAGCGCAGGATTGCTACAAAAGACCCTAATGACCCAAATGATTTAACTCCTGAAAGCACTTTGGAGGAGGCAATTAAAATAGGATTTAACACAACAGAAAAAGAAGGACTTCTGTATTGGGTAGATGATAACTTGGATAATGAAGTGCCGATTCATGAAACAGTTGTTAAAATCTCTTATGATGAAGAAACAGCTAATGAAATCCAAACACAATTAATCAACTTGAATGATAATCGAGTTTACAACGTCACACTTAAATCAGGTATGACGATTACAATTACAGCAAAGAATTAATAATAGAATTAAAAACGTATAATCCATATTTGATTTATTGATGTGGATGCAAAAAATACATATTTTTAATTAGGAATCCTTATTATGAAAAGGATTCTTTTTTTGTCCCAAAAGGTACAATTTGTAACAGTTAAATAATTTAAAAATTATTTAACTGTTACAAATTCATTTATTAATCTAGCTCTACCTTCTTTGGGATATGCATGTTTTTCTAGAAAATCTTGATGCCACGTTCTATCTTGTATACTTAAATCTTCTATTTTGTATCCCAAATAGTTGTTCAATTTATCTCGGTTCAATTCAATTTCATAAACTAGCCCTTTATATGGAATATTAATTAAGACATTTTCCAAAAATGGAAATTGACGTAATAAACGAGCGCTTTCTTGAGTTAGTATTTTATTAATCCTGTCACCTGTTCCGAAGTATTCTTCATAGGTTTTAGCGTCATTACCTGGATTTTTATTTAACATGGCATATTCATTAAAAGAATCAACGTACTGAATAGCTACATTTTTAGATTTTTCGCTTATACATACTTCCTTTACAAATGGACCTCCTTGAATATTCTTAATGTATGAACATAAAGCTGGATGGTTTTGTGTAGCATCTATCACCCACGTTTTCCCAATTTTTTTTGATACTACTTCACCCTTTGCACAAAGATTTTTTATGTATCCAGGTGATAATCCCCATAAAACCGCTGCATCTTCAACCCCAATTACTTTATCTAGATTCATCTAATCACTCCAATTAAATGCGTCATCGCATGTATTTTCTTATACATTAACATGCGATGACGCATTTGTAAATACTCTTAAAGAAATTTATTGAATCTTGGATAATTTGTTTTTCATTTTATACCATTTCAAGAAAATAAATTGCAGAGATACATCTATATTAATCAAATAATCTTTTTATAAATTCTCTATACCGCATACCAAAAGGTACGCCTTTTAAAGTAGTTATATTTCTATCAAAATCAATGTGTCGAAAGGTTCGAGATAACATTTTGAAGGACTTCAAAAATACATAGACCTTTTGAATCATATATGAATTGTTGGGGGGAAAGTTTTCCTTCAAGATAATGTAACCCTCATAATCCATCAAAAACATTATATTTATATTAATAAATTAACGGAAATGATGGTATAGGTCATTAGGTAAGAAGGGGAGCATCTTGCACAAGATTAAATGTGGCTAGTTCTGTAAATCTATAAAATTTTAGTTTAGAGTTTCTTGTCCCAACCAATATCTAAGATCTCATGAACAATCGTTGATAAATAGCCATTATCATAAATTTTGTAGGTACTTTCATGTCTCAATAACTGGACATGAAAGTCTAAACCTTTTGAACATAGGACAAGAAGGTCTAAACTACTTAGCCAGTAATAATATAATATTTGAAAGTGAATTTTTGAATGTTAATTTACTTTCATTTTAATATAAAAGTGCTATACAAAATCCATAAAATAATTAAGTATTTATTTTATTTAAGATTGAAGTCTTATCGGTATAATTACTGCAGTAGAGGCTATGAAAAATAGGATTACGTGTTCTTTTATAAACTTGCCAACCAGTATGAAGAAGCAAAAAAGGGGAAACCTATTGAATAATTAATGATAATTTAGGGGGTACCAAATGGAGCATAACAAAAAGGCAGCAATTGGGGATTACGTTCAATTTTCATATCGTAAAAATCCTAACTTGCAATTAACGGGATTTGTAGTGAGTGTTCTGCAGAATACAATTGTTGTAGATGTTTCACAAATAATGAAAATTGAAGTAGATGATGTTAGGCAAGTAGTAAAACATGGTACTATAAAAAGGTGGTACATACGCAAATAAAAAATAATGTTCATAACTCTTATACGGCTGCCTTAACAAACTTTTCTTTTGTACGTAATTCAATAACTACTTGTAGTAATTTCTTGACTGGGTTTATATAAATATCGTATGTATAATTGCGAATAAATGAGTTGTAGGTATTGGCTTCTTTAAACAAACTTATTTGTTTAAAAATCATGTTCTAATGAAGTGTAGTAACTCTTTTACCTTCAGGTATAATCTTATATGTATCACAAAAACTACGTTTATTTTTCACAAATTTCACACAAATTATTGGTATTCTCTTCTATAGTGATAACTAATAGCTTTGAGAGAAGGGAACTGTATATGAAGAAGATTTGTTCTCCTCTTCTGTTATTTTTATTTTTTTGTTTTCCAGGAGTAAGTATTCATGCGGAGTCTACATTACAATCAAAAATTGACGCGGCTTCCCCATATGAAACAATTACATTAGAGAATAGAGCTTATAATGAAACAATTAAAATATCGAAACCGCTTACAATACAAGGAGATAAAAATACTAAAATAATCTCTTGTGGTAAAGATCCTGTCATTACAATAAATAAGGAAAACATTATCCTTAAAGATTTGAAAATAGAACAATGTAATGATAATACTGATCAGCCAGCAATATTTGTAGAGGGAGATAAGCACTACATCAGTGGATTGGAAGTTCATACGTCATATATAGGGATTAAGTTAGAAAATGCTAGGGATATAAAGATTGAGAATAGTATGATCGTTGGACAAAGACGGGCTAATGGAATTGATTTATGGCAATCCAATCGCAATCTTATTGAGAACATCAAAATCCAAAATGCCCGTGATGGTATTTATTTGGAACAAAGCGACAATAATACAATAAAGGCAAATACAATCTGGCAGTCTCGTTATGGCATTCATCTTATGTATTCTGATAGGACAGTTGTTGAAAAAAATATATCAAAAGAAAATACAACAGGTGCTATGATTATGGGAACAAAGGAAACATCTGTAGTAGGAAATCGCTTTATTTACAATAAAAGTAATGTTCATGCACAAGGCTTATTACTATATGATGCGACAAAAACAAAAGTTTTACAAAATGAAATTGCTAATAATAGAGTAGGGGTTTATGTAGAAAAGGCAGATCACAATACTATTATAGATAACTCAATTTCTAATAATTTTATCGGTTTACAATTTAAAGATGCCAGTGCAAATGAATTTACTCAAAATGTAATGATGGGGAATGTTAATGAATCGCAAGCTACACAAAGCAGGGAAAACAATATCTATAATAATTATTGGGACGCTTCTTTAAAAGTAGATGCAGACGGTTCAGGTACTAGTAATATTCCATACAAAGCAGATGCCTATTTTCTTCTGTTAACACAAGATATTCCAGAATATCAGTTGTTCTTTCAATCACCAGGGATGCGTATTTTACAAAGTTTCATAAAAATTCCAGATCAATCTTTATTGCTAGATAAAGAGCCTAGCATGAGGCCAAAAGGTGTTCCGCAAAAAGGTGAGGGGATGGCATTTCACTCTAACATTTTGATTGTAAGTGTAAGTATGTTACTAATGGGAAGTATATTGTTTATTTTAGGGAGGAAAAATTGATGAGAGTTAAGTATATGTTATTTGCTATTTGTTTATGTATGGTATTTGCCATAGTAGGATGTGGTAACAAAGAAACAAAACCGGTTGCTATTAATGAAAAAAATGATAAGTGTGATATTTGTAATATGGCAGTAATGGATAATCAATTTGCAACTGAGGTTATTTTAGAAAATGGAAAAGCTCTAAAATTTGATGATATTGGTTGTATGTATAAATGGATGGATGAACATAAAAATGAAAAAACACAAGAGAAATTTGTAAGAGATTACAATACAAAAGATTGGGTTGCAGTGGATAAAGCTACATATATATATGACAAATCAATTAAGACGCCAATGGCTTATAATGTAATTTCTTTTAAAGAAAAGAAAGATGCAGACAGCTTCGTAGAAAAACATACTGGGAAAATCCTTTCTTCTAAAGAGCTTGCAGAACATAAATGGGAAATGAATAAAGAGATGATGGGAAAAGAAAAGAAAGATCATGGTAGTGGACATTCTCACTAATAAGTGATTATTACTATGAAAAATTAGTGAGAAAAAGACAACCAACTATGGTTGTCTTTTTCAGTAGAGAGGTGAATAGCTATGTGGAATATATTATATTCAGAATGGCGTAGTGCAGCAAGGGGTAAACTTGCATACATGTTTTTGTTTCTTTGGATAACTATATTTTCTTTAATATTTGTTATGGAAAGAAATACCCCGTCTTTAGTAGGTTATACAAATGTGACGGGGACAATGGTAAACCTTATTTTATATATTGTACCCTTACTTATGTTAATTATAGGAGCATTTTCTATCGCAGGCGAAGTGGAAAATGGGAAATGGAGACTTTTATGTACGTATCCTTTAAAGAGTACCTCATATGTAATAGGTAAAATAATCGGTCAATTTATAGCGCAAACAGCTATTTTTTCAATGAGTTTTGGAGTAAGTATAATCATTGGGTTAGTAAGCGGTAGTAATTTTGATATATTTTGGGTGGTAGCAACGTATATCTTCTCTGTTTTATTAATTTTTTTATTTTTATTACTGGGAATAACAATCGGTTCTTTTTCTATAACTAGGTGGCAAGCTTTAGCCATAAGTATCGTAGTTTGGTTCTTTCTTATTATGATGTGGCCAACGGCTTTAATTAGTGTTCTTAATTTTGTTCCATATTCAATGATTGCACCATTAATAAAAATGTTATTGTTTTGCAACCCAGCAGAATTCCTTCGAATTATATTTGTAATTCAATTAGGTGGTGGAGCAATATTTGGGCAAGTATATGATCAATTGGTAATGATTTTTCAAAGTAAAGCTGTTATTTGGATTCTACTAATATACTGCATTATCTATACAATCGTGTTCTTGTTTGTGGCGGGGTGGCAAATGGAGAGGAGAAGAAAAAAATGACAGTATTAAATCTCAAAGAAGTATGTAAAAGATATAAAAAGAAAATAGCATTATCTCCAATCTCATTTCAAAGTAAACAAGGAGAGTGTATCGTATTATGCGGTGGAAATGGAGCTGGGAAAAGTACGCTCCTTGATATAATTGCTGGAATTACAACACCTACAACTGGTACCGTTCAATTAGGGAATATAGAATTACAGAAAGATAGAAAACAGTATGTGAGTGAAATAGGTTATATGCCAGATGATTTTCATGCACAGCAAGATATGACAGTTCAAGAATTTTTATTCTTTTATGCTGCTTTTCGAAATATAGGAAAAGAAAAAGTACAGGCAGTTATTAAATCAATAGGCTTAAATGAGAAAAAAAATGAACGGTTACATAGATTATCTAAAGGGATGAGACAGAGGCTATTATTTGGGCAGGCGTACCTTGGAAATCCTAAAATTTTGATATTAGACGAACCGACAAATGGCCTGGATCCGTATTGGGTAGATGAATTTTTAACAATATTAAAGACTTTAAAAAGAGATGGTACCATGATTATTTTTTCCACACATATGATGGATGTAGCTGCTGAAATTGGTGACCGGATACTCTTTATGAAAGAAGGAAAAGTCATACAGGAAATTAAAAATGATGGAGATTTAGAAAATTTAACGATAACATTACTACAAATGCATAGAAGATAAATACATTAGGAAACAGCTGCTTTCAGTATAGTAGCTGTTTTATTTTTACTTGTATCTCTAATTCTTTGAGGAATTTTTGTAGAAAGACAGGAAACTGGATACTAATTTTATAGCGTGCAATATCGAATTACCAATAAAAATGATTCGTTTAGTATCCATTTTCTTGTCCTAAAACAATGATAGGAATAGAAGTATCTACTTTCTTGTATAAAAAGTTTCCATTTTCTTGTCTTTCTACAATGTCGTTGTACAATAGGAGGGGAGCTTAACCTACAATCCTTCCAAGTGTTCGTTAAATTCCGATTTAACGTAAACAACAATTGTAGGAATCTAAAATTTTCATTTATCTAATCTAACTAGAGAGAGTTTTTATATACCAATTAGATTAGAATTTAAACTATGTATTTTTTATATAATAAAATTAAAGATGAAATGAATAATACATAACATTTAAAACCACTAACAGCAGGGAAAATAATAAAAGTTCAGCAATTTTGCATTGCTGAACTTTTATTATTTATTTTTTTTTCCTATTCTGCCTAAGCTATCTTTAATAGTTGTTTCTCCAAGCTGTGTGTATAATAAGGCCGTATCTTGGCTGGTATGCCCAAGTTGCTGCATCACTTGTAATGAGTCTTTTTCCTCCATATATAATTTATTTGCCAGTGTATGTCTTAATTTATGAGGAGACATTTTTTTACCATAAGCCTTAGTATATTTTTCTACTATATCTTGGATAGCCCTAACCGAAAGAGGCTGTGCAGTATGTTTATACTTCGATAGAAACACATTTTTTAATTCCTTCCCTGGAGCATATTTGTTATTTCTAATTTCCATATACTTTTCAAGATCATTCAATGCAATTGGGGTAATCCATACAGAATCTTCTTTGTTTCCTTTTCGTATTACATCAATTAGTCTTTCTTTTAAGTTTATATCTTCCATACGAAGATCGGCCAATTCACTTACACGAATACCACTACCAAGAAAGAGAGAGAGAATAGCTACATCACGATCTTTATCTCTTAGGAAATAGAACAATTGATGTTTTGTTAAAGCTTTTTCATGTTCAAACTTAACATAATTTAAAAATTCTTGATCGTCATCATTATGGAATATTTTAGATCTCATACGCTTCGCACGGGCGTTTAATGTTTCTTTATCTTTATGTATTTCAATTTTAGCCATTACATTTCTATAAAAATAGCATTCTCCATCTTCATCTTCTGAAAGGGAAGTAAGATACTTAAATAAAGATTTTAAAGCTGAAATTTTTCTGTTAACAGAGGAATTTTGCATGTTTTGTTGTAGTTTTAGAAATCTCATAAAGTTCTCAATATCTTTTTTCCTTAAATTCTCCAAATCAGAGAAGGATATGTCTTTAATGGACTTAAATTCAATAATTTGTTCAGATAATAGCCAATTAAAGAAGACTCTAAAATCATATACATAATTCAGTAGGGTGGAGGGAGAGGCATCATGCAATTCTTTGTACTCCACAAATTCTTCTATGTAAAATGGCATTTCATTTAAATTTTCGTATAATTTCTTACGATGTACGGATTTTTGACGTTGTTTGCTGTAATCCATAAAAATCACCTCATATATACTATAACAGAAAAATGATACGAACACAAGTTCGCGTTAAATTCAATTTTTACACGAACTTATTTACATAATTAAATTATGTAATACTAAAATTCACTCGAAATTGAATGGGAAAGTGTAATTATTCTAATAAAAGTTATAGATAACCAAGTGATAAATTCATATTTGGCGATAAAAATTATATATGTATATAAAATAAAACGATTTTCAAATATAAGTTCTAACAAAATGAATACATGAACACAGTTTAAAAATCATTATAAAATGTGAATTGGTTAATTTAATCAAGGTTAATCAGGAGTTAGTTAGATCAACACAAGAAAAGCTCTTATAAATTAAAATGTAATTCACTATAAAAATTGTTTATGAGTAATTCAGCATTTGATTATTCTTATATAAAACATCAATTATATGGCGTATACCAATATACTAAGATTCATGCACTTGGGCTTGAAATCCCTAGATACTGTATTTGATTTTTATATAACCGTATTATTCTGCGTAAAATTGGTATTTCGTGCGAAGTTGTAGAGTGTTTATTTTATGTTCATCCAACAAAATGCATCATGCACCTTTCATCAGTATGAATATCTTTTAGTTGCAGATACATTCACCTATACATTTTAGTATTGATTACATGGTTGTTTATAGGGTATAGCTAGCATATAAATACATGTTAAAAAAATTTCAATGCAATACGGGTAACTTTAACCACTTAAGACTAAATAGGTTGTGCTTTACCCAAAACTTAATTGTTTTTATATTGAAAAAGAATGTTTCCTATAGTCCTGGAAAAAGTATTCTTTATTATACTTTGTTTATGTGAACATACAGTGATTTTTAATTCTAATATAGATTTTAAAATATAACTTCGCAATTTCTCCTTCCGTCTCAATAAGATAAGAATTCTTTTCATTTTGAGACGGATTTTACTCCTTTTTTTCAAATATCTATAATATCTCTTATGTAAACTAAATATAAGTAAGTAAACAATTTTTCTTTTTGAATGTGCTTCCGTATTTTCTATTGTGGTAATCCACACAGATCGTTTCTAGATTATCTATATCTAATACAAGTGTTGAATGTTGTTCGAGTTCTTTTATATGATGGATAACGAGTTGCATCTTCTTATGCTTCTGTTGTTTGGCTTTGTATTCATTCATAAAGCTTCCCCCTCCAACTAAGCAATATCAAATGTTAGAATGATAATCCATAAAGATGTTAAACAAGTGATAAATACTAATGATACAAAACAAGCAGTCTTTTCTATCACATTATTAGATCCCTTCAGTCTATTCATTGGACTTAGAAACGTGAATAAACTTTGACCAATTTTGTTTTTCCACTCGTGGTTAGTGTTGTGTCTTCTATTTTTAGCAAATGGCTTGATAATCGCCCAGATAATTATAAACACCGTAAAAAACGCTATAACTTACTCCAATAGGTCGCGCTCCCTTCAGGATAACTAACTGGTACGTTGGCATTTTTTGTATACTTAATAAATAGCAAAAAAAGCAAGTCTGCTGGAACAGGCTTGCTTTCTGATAGAGCTCTGACAACTCAAAAACCATTTCTCTATATTATTTAAAAATAGTAATTTATGAAAATTATTGCACTCACTTAATAGAGAAATTAAAGTCATGAACCCTTACATAAATATTTTAATGATTACTATAATCAATCATAAGAATTAAAACAACGCTATATAGCACTAATTGAATTATTTTTAATGTACGTAATTTCATAATGCATCCCTTAAGGTACTGAATCAAAATATCCACTTAATTAACGAAGATTGTATTTTTTACTTTCCAGTCTTCAAGTTTAATGCTAACCCAAAAACCATAGATACCTAGTGTAATAACTGTTAGAAGTAGCCATTTAATCCAGTTACCAAACAAGCCAACTGCTGAACCGTTAAATTTCATTCTATGCCCATCAACCACAGTATGGTTAATTTTCCAACCATAAACCATACACAACGCCCACGGATAGCAAATACCAAGCGTGAACACTGTAATAAGCGCTCCCAAGATACTCCAACCAATGAAGCTTAAAAGTCCACCATCAAAGAAAGACTGACGCCCCCATTTTGATTCTTGTCCATAGTTACTTCCTGCATTAACGTTTATGTTAATATTTTCTGCCATAAAACACACTCCTTTGCCAGTTTATCGTGATTAGCGCACGTATTTTATTCAATATAACCTTACATATTTTAGCACAAAAATGTTACTCCCATAAATTTTTTAAACGTTTAGTTATTTCATTGGTTCTGGTGCAAATAAAGGATACATTCCAAAAAACAATGAGGATTCCTACCGGAATCGTTCTTTACGCTGTTAATCCAAATAATTGATGAATGAATTGTTTTTGATTTTGAACAGACTGATCCTGTAAATCAATCTGTTCTTTTTTTATCATATGCATGGCTTCTACTCCTGCAAGAATAAATGTAGCTGTGCGAAAAGATTTAAGTCCTAACATAGAGCGTATACGTTTTTTAATGAAACGATGGTCTTGCTCTACGATGTTATTTAGATATTTTATCTGCCTGATTTGAATGCCTAACGGCATTTTTTTCTCTTTCTTCAGCCCGCTGATAGCAATGGGATAGGCGGGATTTTTATCAACTGTGATTGCACGAGGTTTTGAAACATGAAAAGACCGCAAAGCCTTCTTGAAGAATCGCTTTGCAGCCTTATGGTTTCTAGATTTACTGAGATAAAAATCAATCGTGTTCCCTTGAGAATCAACGGCACGATATAGGTACATCCATTGTCCTTTTACTTTTATGTACGTTTCATCTACTCTCCAGGAGTCATTCGTTTGTTTGAGATGACGTCGAATTCGCTTATCTAACTCCGGCCCATATTGATGGACCCACCGCATAATCGTTGTATGAGCCAAGGATCGTCCTCTTTCCTCCATCATTTCTACCAAATCACGAAAACTAAGATTGTACCGTAGGTACCAACGTACAGTTAATAGAATAATATCTGGCTGATAGTGCTTCCATTTAAACAAAGTTTCCTTTTTCATACTGATCACACACCCTTTTGTAGAGTAATAGTATCAGTATGTCCAAGATTTACAGATTCATTGCACAAGTGTTATACTTTTTGCACCAGAACCGATTAAAAGAACTTGTAGGAATCCCTACAAGTTCTTTTTTAGAGTCCTACTATCAGTATGTCCAAGTTTAGGAGATTACTTGCAAGAGCTGCACCAGAACCAAATCATTTAACACCAACAGCATCAAATGCTTTGGTTACAGAGGTAACCTCAGCTGATTGTGTTCCATATAAATCTGCGGCTGACTGTACAAGGGCTTGTCTTGTCTGAGAGAATGTTGCCGATTCTGTGAGATATTGAGTATTTGCGCGATAAAAGATTTTACCCATTTTATCTTTACCAATACCGTTCACAGTTACTCCATAATGAGTACCACCCTCTGCAACAAGATACGCCGCTTTATTGATAATCCCACTATTTGTGTGTACTAATTTGCTTTGATTCGTTCCTGTATAACGTTTAGAATAATGGTCTGGATCACCGTATTGTGTTGGATCACTCATAGAACGAAGGGCTTGTCCCGATTGGAAGAATAAATCTTCTCCGATTAGATAATCGGGATTAGAGTTATTATAATATTCGATTAATGTTCCGAAAATATCTGACATTGATTCATTAAGTGCGCCAGATTCATTTTGATAAATTAAGTTGGATGATGATTCTGTTACTGCATGTGTTAGTTCATGACCAACAGCATCAATTGCGGCTGTAAATGAACGTGTTGATCCATCTCCATCTCCATAAACCATTTGTTTTAGGTCTGGATCCCAAAATGCGTTTTCATACTGTTTTCCAAAATGAACAGATGAAACAATTTTGGCCCCATTTCCGTCATAGGAATCTCTTCCCTGAACGTTTTTATAATAATCATATACAATTCCGGCATAAGTATGAGCATCCACAGCTGCCTGTGCATTTTTGCTTGTAAAACTGTTAGTGCTATTACTTAAAAGGACACCTGGGAGAAACGAAGTGTCATCATCACTTCCTTGATTTTGTGCATCATACGTATAAATTCCCTTTCCACGGGTCTGATCTACTAAATAATAAGTATTATTAGATTGTAAGAGATTCAAATTTTTTGTATTTCCAAATGAATCTTTTCCTGTTCCTGTTGTTGTTGTCCCAATAATATTTTTTGGGGTGCTTGCTGCATGTAAAACTTCAATATGATCTAAGATTTTTCCAGTCTCTGCTTCGACAAAATAATCATGGTTACCTGGTTGTGGAGATAAAAATCCTAAATGAACATGATATGCATAGGATACTGTGTCATTTTTTGCATATACTACAAGTTCAGATGTCGGTTTTACATCATAGTTTGGTTTAAAACTTAGTTCTTTTTCAGCAATAGACACTGCCTCATCAGCAGAGACTTTTTGATTTGGTTGTTGTAATTTTTTATCTAAATCAGGAATTACGGTTCCAGAAAAAACAGTTAATACTCCCTTATTATCAACATGTGCAACTTGTGTAGATCCCCATACTGAAACACCGCTATATGTTTGTTGTAATCGAACAACTTTTGCACCTAACTTGTCATCTTCTTGTTTCTTTACAGTGAATGATTCTTTAGCACTTTTTGTACCTAGTTTATATTTGTCCTTATTTTCATCAACATATCGAAATACTACATCCTCAGTTTTTGTTGAAGATGGTGTAGTCAGCTGTCCAGAAATAAACTCTGGAGACTTGATGACCTCATTATACTTCTCTGTAGACAGCACATTACTTGATGTAGCGGCATAGCTAGGTGTCGGTAAACTAATTGATGTAGCAATAACACCAGCCGACAATAAAACTGCTAGACTTTGTTTCTTTGTTTTCATATTTTCTTCTCCCTTGTTTTTACATCCTGTTCTAGACAGAATTTTTGTATTTTTTGAAAATTATATTTTTATATATAGATTCTGTAAAGGTAGGGGATTGTAATAAATGGGAAATAATTCATATTTTTTATACCTGTTTACTTATAATTTGGGTTGTACAGGACCTTAAAGTGCTGAGTTTTCTAGGTTTTCATAATCACTATGCAATTTTGCATAGTGTATAAATTTTAATTGGGAATCGTTGCCCATCCTCCGAAAAAGGGGTCACCATACATGCCCATCAAGTTAAAATTTATAAGAATAACCCCTTACCACTTCAAAAGTAAGGGGTTATTCTATTGCTGTTGTATAGTATAAATAAAGTTATTTTTTTTGTTTTATTTTAGAAATTCCAAATCCAATAGTAATGCCAATCACCATCCCCAGAGCAAGGTTATTAATAAGCAACCCGAAAGTTGTCCCCAAACACATTCCTATAGAAATTCCAATTACCGTTTTTGCATGACTTTGTATATTTTTATCCAAAAAGGTAAACTTCCCTTCATCAGAATTATGAATGTTAAATGAATGCCATATTTATAATGTCGTGAAGATAAATAAACACAATATTTTAATTATATAATAGTATTTTATCATTTTGAATGTATACTTTTATTTCTATTTTGAGGATACCAGGAGAATTAGAATAAAGTTAGTGTTTTTAGGTGTGTGAAAGTAAACTAATGACTAAAAGTTTACTTTCGATATTTGAAACATTTACAACTAAATTTGTAATAAATTTCTCAATATAGATATACTTGATAAGTACGGTTCTAATATTCGAAATTAACAAAAAACAAACTATAATATAAATATGATGGTTATCCTTTTGTTTACTCCTTGTGCTAAAGATAAGATTGTGTTCGCCGATCTTATCTTTTTTTATTTGTGGATTTTTGATACAAAAAAGGAATCCTTAATAGCTTAAGGATTCTGCAACAGGAAATAACAAAAATATAAATAATAAAAAGGATTACCTATATTATAGTATATATATTCATTTGAAATTCAGCTCTGTCTTGGGTAGCACTTAATACCTTTTCTTCATATATAATGCCCATTCCAATTCCCTTCATTTGTTGTAATTGTCTCTTTGGGTTCTGATTAACAAAACTTACTCGAACATAACCTATTTTTCTCATATTCTACTCTCCTATTTTGAAACAAGTCATATGGGATACCTTGAAGTATCGTTATAACAGGTTCAATAAACCATCCTAATAGGGTTTATCTAATTGGGATGGTTCTATTTTAATACTCAAATGGAAAGATAGACATTAAATCTACCTCTTTAGTTTCTTCTTTAGAATTAGTTGCGACTTCGTTATGTTCAAAAGAAATACTCATTAGTATTGCAAATACTACTAAATTTCCTATAAGAATTTTCCGCATGGCCTTCTCTCCTCACATTTCTTTCTTTTAAATATAGCAAGGGGGAATATTGGGGTTCAGTCGAGATACGTGTAAAACTAGCTCATAGTGATACATTGTTTTCCAAGAGACTTTTTTTGAGTGTATTATGTAACATTCAGGAGCAATCCTGTCCGTTTTGTACAATCCCTTCTATTGGTTGTCCTATTTGTACAATCGGTCCGTTTTGTACAATCTTAGCACCTTCATATAATTTATCTGCATAATTTTTAAGGTCCTGCCAGCTATCCTTCGCTATCTTCAGATCTATTTTTAATAAAGCAATCCTGTCTGGATTAATCTTGTCAACATTTTTGAGCAATGAGTTATATTTTGATCCTATTGTATGCCACTGATTCGATATATTTTGTAGCGCATCAATAGCTGTATCAATTGTTGCAGTCATATGTTCCGTTTTATTTTTGGCATCTGTCAAAATAACTAATTCTGCCTCTGCTCCAGAAATTCTGGACTTCAATTGTTCTATTTCTTGCTGTGCAGATGCGATATTATTGTCAGCAGTGACAATCAATGGTATACCAACTGGGGGCATAAATACAGATAAAGCTATATAGCCACCACGTTTATCATAGTTTTCTTTAATTGTATTATTATAATTATTGATTTGTTGTTGTAGAAGTGGAATACCGGCGTTCGTACTTTCTAAAATAGAGATCAATTGATTTGAATCAGCTTTAAAACTTCTTGTATCTTCGGCCATTTTATTTCGGAATGTTTTCAACTTTTCTAGTAGTCCATCCACTTCTTGACTATCTTTCAAAATATTATTATATAAATTCTCCAGTTCATTTTTAAATGTCATTGTATCTTTTTGATCCAAAGCAGCTAGTAATTGATTATAACTCGCTTGAAAGGTATCATTATAACTTACAATATTCTGATTCGTTTTCATCATATGAGGCTTTAGATCATCAAACCAATATATTGCATTCGTTTGCGCATCATTTTGATGCTGAATCATGTTTGCCTGTAAATCACGATTTATGGAACTTATTTTACTTAAATCTGTCAGTTGTTGATTAATGATTGTTAGAGCATATGAATCAATTGTAAGGATACTTGCCCCCATTTTCTCCATTACTTCTTTATATTTATCAGGACCAAGAGAATAGCTCTTACTATCTTCTTGCTGTTGGGACACACTATTTTTCACAGTTTGTTCTGCTGCAAAAGTATGAAGTGGGATTACATTACTCGCTGCCATTCCAGTAATGATCGTTGATAAAATAACTTTCTTATACATTTTTTTATTCACCCTTTTTCATCTATTCTCTCAAATATATTACGTATTTTATTAAATCCATAAGCTTCTATTCTTTACTTCAAATGAATTACGATTATTGCAAATAAAATAACATATTAAAATAGAGGTTTTCATACTTTCTTATTTTATAATCTTTATCAAGTTTCATAACTATATAGGAAATCTCCTGCTCAAACTTGAACAGGAGACTCATATTATGTGTTCTTCAAAAGGGAAAGTCAGTATATTATATTTTTCATTACTTCGGAAATTTCTTGAAGTAATACTATTTTTTCTCTTCTACGAATTTAATCTCATTATTTTGAATATTTTCAGCATACTTGTTAACCTGTTCCCAGCTACGTTTAGCTATATTCAGATCTGCTTTTAATAAAGTAAGCTTGTCTGGGTTAATTCTGTCAACATTGTCATTCAATGATTTATATTTTGCCCCCATTGTCTGCCACTGATTCTTTACATTTTCAAGAGCAGTAATAGCTGCATCAATTGTTGCTGTTAAATTATTAGTATTATTTTTCAAGACCGTTAACTTACCTACCTGTTGTTGCGCAGTTGAAATGTTTTTTGATAGGTTTATAATCTCATCTTGTGCTGTCTTTATCTGCTGCTGCGATGTAGTAACCCCGTATATCCCGCCGCCTAATGCACCTGCACCAATAGGCGCAAAGATAATTGTAGCAGTTAAGTATGCACCGAGAGCAGTTGCAACCGACGATGCAATATAAACTTTATTATTCTCATCAATTAATGTTTGATTTGCTTCGATTTGTTTCTGCATCAATGGAATTCCAGCGTCTTGACCAGATAAAATATCTGTGATTTTGTTAGTATCAGTTTTTAAATTTTGTGTATCCAGTTCTAATTTGCCGCGAAAGACTTTCAAATCTTGCACTAACCTGCCCACTGCACCTTTATTCTCTGAAATACTTTCATCTAAACTTGTAAGCACAGCTTTTAGCGTTTCTTTGTCATTATTATTTGCAGCTTCTACCAAAACATCATAATAATTTTGAAATTGTGTATTATAATTGATAATATTTTGATTCGTCTGGATTATTTGCGGTTTCAAACCATCTAACCATTGTTTTGCATTTGTTTTAGAAGCATCGTGGTTGTCCTTAATGCTTTTTTGTAAATCATTGTTAATTACAGTTAAACCATCAAAATTAACATTTGCTTGTTTAACAATAGTTAAAGCATACAGGTCCATTACCAACATATTGGATCCAGTTTTCTCTAGCGCATCTTTAAGCCCTTCTGGTCCAAGTGAATACTCAGGGTAGTTATTTTCTGCATCAGCATAAATAGGTGCTGGTTTTGTTGTATTTTCCGCTGCTGAGGCATATGATGGCGTAATGCTACCCGCTGCGATTGTTGCAATTAATGTAGATAAAGCCATTACTTTATAAGGTTTTTTCATAATATTTATATCTCCTTATATTATATTATTAAGATTTTTTCTTCATTCTACTATTTTGCCTCTGTTACTTTTATGTTTGTAACACTATTTTCATATTCCGTTGTTTGTTTATTCAATTCATCCGTAAACGTTTTGAGTTCTTTTAATTGTGCTTGTAATGCATTAGAATCTATTTTCGCATCAGTACTAAGACTTCTCTTCATTTGAATCATTGTGTCATTAAAGATGTCCCAACTACTTACTAGCTTGTCAAAACTCTCAATTTGCTTTTTAACTACTCTTGTAAAGTTATTTAACTGTAGATCAATAAGTGTCATTTGAGTTGCTTGTACTTCAATTTTTGATAATTTTTGTAGCAATAGAATTTTTTGTTGTTGCTTCTGACGAGCATCATTATTCAGTTTTGTTACTTCATCATTTTGGACTTGTCCAACTTGGTTATAAATCACTTCCAAGTTAGACGTGTCTAAAGTATGATCCTTACCTGCGTCTATCCAAATATCAATAACCGACTTTCCAATATTTATAGAACCTTTTACATTTTCTTTTGGTAGAGCTAGAAGTTTTGTATAATCATCTTGAATGTTTTCCTCAAGTTGTCTAATTTCCGTTCTTGATTTTTCAATTTCTCCGCCTGAACTCTTATAACCTTCAATCGCTCTGCTAACTTTACTAGAAAAACTCTTACTATCTTCAACCAATTCATTTTTATAATTGTTTAAGTCTACTGAATCTCCTTTCATATCATACTGAATTGCTTGCATTTGATCTTGAAGTGCATTAAAAGTACTTACAAAGTCTTCTTTTGCTTGCGAATCGTCATTCATTTTTTCAGCTAGTTCAACCAATATATCATAATAATTTGTAAATCTTGTCCCAAAATCCTGCATGTCTTGATTTACATTGAATAGTTTTGGATTATATGTATCCAGCCAGTCTTGAACATGGTTTCTTGCAGTACCTTGATCAGTTGTTATTCCAGGTATAGCAGTTACTTCAAGGTTCGGTTGCTTTAATATGATTAGCCCATATCCTTGAATTAGTGGCGTCTGTGATCCTAATGTCTTAATCGAATCTGATAATCTATTCATAGCAACTTGATTTTGACTACTTGTTAGTTGTGAATAAGTTGTTTTACTTTCTGCAAAAGTATTTACAGGTAAGAAGCAACTTGTAGATACTGCTGTAACTAATAACCCTGCGACTAACGTTTTTTTCATGGTAATTCCTCCTATTAATTGGTGTTTGTCGGTAAGATTCCTACAGGATTACAAAAATGATATTATACTGTACATTGCTTATACTTTTATTGCGAAATAAAATCACTTTTGCTATGTAGAAACTTAAAACCAATTTTGTACAAATATGATACTTTAGTGATTCGAGATCCCCTTTTAAAATAACTGAATATTAAGCAAGTTCAAATCAACATAATGTTACTTGCAACTTTACTAAACTCCTATTTAGTGTAATTTGCTCCTTTCTTAGTGGTCGTACCAGTTATGTTATTTATTAAAACATTAAATTTCCGATGCGTATATAGTAAGATTTTGTCGTAAATAGTAGAATTTTATCTTATGTATTTGATGATTTTATTGTTACATACTTAATATGAGTGATAGGATATTATACTAATAAAATTAATGATGGATTCTATTGTAGTAATTTATAATGATTATAACTTAATATATCCAATGAAAAACTAACTATATTAATTCAAAGGAATTAGTTTTTATTTTAGAAAAATACTTATAGAATAATTTAATGGTATTACTTATACTTTTTTACCTTTATTTAGGTATGCATAATTGCATGAAATGTGGATATATCAAGTAATATATGTTATATTATTAAGTTTTATGGAATAATTCCCGATATTACTATTAATAAATACTTAATTTATCGCGCTCTTTGATTTACTATATTATTCAGAAACATCTTTATATAGTCATAAAAACCCTCTGAAATACAATTCATCCCAACCACCTCAATACTTAACATGAAGATAATAAAATGGATTCTTATCGATCCGTTATAACAAGAAGTTTTAAAACATGAAAAGGCCGCAAAGCTTTCTTGAAAAAGCGCTTTGCAGCCTTCTGGTTTCTTGTTTTGCTTAGAAAAAAATGGTTTGTGTTTCCTTTCAAATTAACACCATGATATATATCCATTGCTCTTTTACTTTGATATATGTTTCATGGACTCTTCAAGAGTCATTGGTTTGAGGTAAAATCAGATTCATTTGTCCAATTCAGAACCATACTGATGAACGCTACGCATAATAGGTGTATAAGAAATGGATAAACCCCGTTTCTCCATCATTTTCACCAAATTACGTACCCTTTCTAGAGTAATAGAAACAATATGCCCAAGTTTTAGAGCTTACTTACACGTATATTAAAGTTTTTGCACCAGAAACAGATACCAAGCTTATATTACAGTATATTTTTCACGATACTGTCTAGGAGTCATGTTTGTAATTTTTTTAAAAACCCTTATAAAATAACTTTGGTCATGAAAGTTAAGCGAAGTGCAAATATCTAATAATGGATATGTAGTTAGTGTTAATAATTTTTTTGCCTCTTCTATTCGTTCCCTTTGAATATATTCACTTAAAGGAATTCCCACTTCTTTTTTAAATAATTTAGATAAGTAAGTAGGGGTAATCGCCAAATGATCAGCGAGTTTATTGAGAGATATTTCATTGTAAACATTTTTTCTAATATGATTCAGGCATGCAGTAATCGTTTTTGAATAATTTTGAGCATTGTATTCTTTCACACAATCTGCAAAAGTACGTAAAGCGTCTCCTGACAATCGCTTTACAGAGTCTACGTTATCTAGTTGTTCCATGGTTTGTATATATAAAAGACTAAGAGAAAAAGCAATATCTGATGGAAGGTTACCATCTATCGCATATCGAGTAGCTAGAGTAATCGCAATAATTCCAAGAATCTTTTGGTTTCTGAGTGGATCTACTGCTAAAACAATCCCATCACCTTCTTTTGGAATTGCATACATATATTGTAATAACTTTTCTTTATTTCCTTCTTTGATTGCTAAAAAATAATTATGTACTAATGCCATGTTGTGAGTTTCAGGATTATTTTGTCGGCGTTTTAAAATATATAAATCAGGTTTCACAATTTTATTGGGAACTTCCTCTAGCAATTTATTTTTTTCTAAAACGATATCTACATCTAATTTTTCATTGAAAATCATGTAATGTAATAAGATTCCGATATCAATTAAAGTAGTTTTTTTAATCTCGGGTAGGCACTGATAATAGGCTAGTCTTTCTTGAATTTTATTACTTGAGTTAAATTCTTTCCGAATTTTAAAGGTTATATCACCTGAGCCCTTTGGATGTATAGTGGGACCGATTATAATAGTCCCTTTTACATAATCATGATTTGCTATATGAATTAGGACGAAATTTTCAAGATAACTGTTACATCTGAAAAGTGGGAAGTTATTGGGATCATTTCCTTGATAAATGTCACTAAGATGTTCTTCTTTAGAAGAATAAAATGGACTACAAACATCATCAGAAATAGAATGATATAAGATTTTTTTGTCTGTAGATAAAATGTGAACAGGTACATTAAAGGCTTTATGTGCGAGATCACACAAGTGTTGTATGTCGATGGGATTATTCATTACCTTCTCCTTTTAATTGGATTAAATGATAAATTTTTAAATTGTTCTTTTATAGATTAATAAATTATTTGCCGTCAGGTATAACTCACGACAAAATATTACTATAAAATATCAAATAGTACAATTCTCGACAAAATATCACTATATTTTTTGTGAGAATCATATATTATTTATTTGTAATTAGTATCTAAATATCGAAATAGACAGGAAAAGAGTGAAAGACACTTTATCTGCGTGGAAAGAAATAGATCTATTTCTTGTAATTTTCTAAACGACAGTGAAATGAGCGGAGATCGTTTCTTGATTCTACAAGATCCAATCATAGAATCCGATAAAACAGTGAAGAACCTACAAAATACAAATACAGAAATAGGGGATGAACTGGCGTATACGATTCGAATAAGAAATACGCTTCTTGCTAAATTTAGCCATTGCGGATACATTTCCAGAAGGATTGTAATATGTCCCAGGCACATTACAGTTAGATGGCTAAACAGTGACAGATGCAGTCGACACAGACAAGGGTGAATTTGATGCAGGAAAAGCAAACGGTAAGTTTGGAGATGTGACAAATACAGAGTGGCATACAGTGGTATTCCATGCGAGGGCCAAGCTGGAAAAAAGATTCAAAATACAGCGAAAGTCACAGGAGAGACTGTACCACCGCAAGAACCCACAGCCAAAACTTCAATTCAATCACTTGGACAAATTGAGATTAAAAAAGTGGATGCTGCTGGTTCAAAAGTAAAGCTGAAAAAATGCTGTGTTCCGAATTTTAGACAAAGATGGTAAAGAGATTGCGAAATTAACAACAGATGTAAATGATAAGGCTATTTCTGAACCACTATGCTTCAGAAAGTACACAGTGGAAGAAATTCAAGCACCAAATGGATATATGTTATTTAGAAGATCCAATTGAGGTAGAGGTCTCATCATCAGTACAAAACATAAAAATAAAAAACACAAAAACGAATGGAATATTCAAAATACTGGCGGTATAGTACCAACTATTTTTATCTAATTGGCACTATATTAATGGTCGCAACATTGGTATTATTTTTCCGCAAAAGAACAAGAAATGAATAGATTTCAAAATGAATAGAAATAGCAAATGAGGCAAGACATATGAAAAAGATTTTTAATATGTTGTTAATCTTTGTATTAACAGTCTCTATGCTACCCAGCTTTATTACAGCATCAAATAACATATTATTAATTTTCTGAGTACAATGGTTGTTAATTAACAAAAAGCAACGCCTCTAATTAATAGGTGCTGTAATATAAATCCAAAGTAAAAGTAGACATTAGACACTTAGTGCACAATAAATTGACCTCAAATTTGTTTATTCTATAACAAAAGAAATGTCACTTAGGAATTATTGCTTTAAATCCATTTTTATATTAGGCATTCTTTGTATGGCACTTTTTATAGATAAATATATATGGCTACTTGAATCTTTCCCTTTATTTTTGATTAATAATCAGATTACCTATAAATGAAATTGTATTATATTAAATTGGCTTAAGTATTATGAACTTAAAATTACGAACAAAAACAAAAGGACGTTTAGCCACCTTTTTATCTCTCGTATAGGATTTTTTTCAATCAACACTTAATGGTATTACCCTGAGTAATCAAAAACCTTACAAAGGAATCTGAGAGGTCGTTTTTTGGATTCATGATCATTTTTTTGAATTTCATGTGAATAAAAGGAAAACGCATTCATTTTTATTTGGATACTTTTTTTACATCTTTAACTTAGTGTAATCTATATTGTCCTGTTAACTGTTCCTCAGCCATTCTTGAACATGATCTCTTGCATTACGTTGATCAGTTGTTATTCCAGGTATAGCATTTACTTCAATGTCTGGTTGCTTTAATATGATTAGCCCATATCCTTGAATTAATGGCGTCTGTGATCCTAATGTCCTAATCGAATTTGATAACCTATTCATAGCAGCTTCATTTAGACTATTTGTTTGTTGTGAATAATTTGTCTTACTTTCTGCAAAAGTATTTACAGGTGACAAGCAACTTATAGATACTGCTGTAACTAATAACCCTGTGACTAACGTTTTTTCATGGTAATTCCTCCTATTAATTAGTGGTTTTTGATAAAATAGTTGGACTAAATTTTAAAGGTTTAATTGGTTCTGTTGCAACTTTACTAAACTTCTATTAGTGTGCCCTTCGCCTTTCTTTGTGTTCGTACCAGTTGTGTTTATATTTAACTAGATTGTAAAAATTTCAGTATAATTTAATATCATTACTCACAATATTTCCTTTTATTCAGATGTACAAAATTACATATTTATCTATAACAAAAAATAACAAATAAAAACATTTCTAAAAAACATGTCGTTATTTGTTGTTTTATATCCTAAGATGTATAGCGTAATATAAAGATTTAATAAGGAGTGGTTTAATGTCAGTTCTAAAAAACAGTAAAATTGGTACGAAATTAAATGCATTAATGATTACAGCGAGTATTGCATGTATTATTTTATCCCTTATAGGGGTAATAGCATTAATGAAAGCAGACAAAAATTCTGAAAGTATGTATGAAGACATGCTACTTCCAATTCAACGTGTAAAGACTGTGGAATCTAATTTCTATGATGCTAATGTTAATTTTATGGAACTCATGGTTACAACAGATGAAAATAGAAACAAAGAGTTAGCAAATAATCTGTCTAAAATACGTGAAGAAAATGACAAGTTAATAAAAAGTTTAGAATCAACGTTAAGCTCCCAACAAGAAAAGGAATTATATGAAAATTTCAAAGCAAATTTCGGCGAGTTAAGACCGAAAATGAAAGAAGCACAAAATTTATCAATGCAAAACAAAAACGAAGAGGCTTATGCTTATTATTTAAAAGAAGTTAAGCCTGCTATGCAAAAATCAATTAATTCTATTCAAGAATTCGCTAATTCTAATAGAAACCAAGCAGAACAATTACAGGAACAAAATGCTAGCAGCGCCAAAACTGCAATAATGATTTATATTCTTATTTCAGTTTTGGGGACTGCAATTATTATATGTATTGGGTATGTCATTAAAACAGCTATTCATCGTCCAATTACTTTATTACAGCATGATATAAAACAAGTAGCAGATGGAAATTTAGTAATACGTACTTCCTATCAAGCAAATGATGAATTAGGAGTTATTGTTACTTCTTTTAATAACATGTTAGATAATTTACAACATTTAATTGAGAAAATACAAGTAACGACATACGAAGTTACCTCCTCTACTGACAGTATGTTGCAGAATACAAAACAGGCATCTAAAATATCTAACGAAGCTGTTCTAACAATTAATGAAGTAAATAAACAAATAGAAGGACAAGTTACTAATATTCATGAAAGTTCAAAAGCAATGAATGACCTAACAAATGGAGTTCAATCAGTAGCTGAATCAGCATTAACTGTTGCTGAAGTATCTGTCGCTACAACAGATCGTGTAAATAATGGTAGTAAAGTAATCAAGCAATCTATTACTCAAATGAATAATGTGCATGCAGTTGTTGAAGAAACATCTACGGTGATAGAACGTCTTATTATGCGTACACAGCATATAGATAAAGCTTTAGACGCGATTACAAATATTGCGGAACAAACAAATCTGCTTGCTTTAAATGCTGCAATCGAAGCGGCACGTGCAGGAGAAAATGGAAAAGGATTTGCAGTTGTTGCAGCTGAAGTGAGAGATTTAGCTGAACAATCCAAACAATCCGCAAATGAAATAAATGATTTAATTAAATCGATTCAGCAAGATACAAAAGATACTGTTCAAATCATGAGAAAAGGACACGAAGAAGCTACCCAAGGAAGAAATGCTGCTAATGAAGCAGACGAAGCCTTTTCAACAATCATGAAAGACATTCATAAGATAACGCGTCAAATCCAAGAAGTATCAGCTACAACAGAAGAAATGTCTGCTGGAACTGAAGAAATTAACGCTTCACTATCAGTAGTATCAGAAACTTCTGCAAGAGTAGCGATAGATACAAATCAAACCGTACAAGCCATTCAAACGCAAGCATCAGCCATTACAGAAATAACAAATCAAGCCATGCAAATAAAGAATAAAAATACAGAATTAGAAGGATTAATTTCACGATTTAAAATTAAAGAATAAAAAAATAAAAGGGAGGAACAATTACTTAAAGCTTGATTGACATGTGGTTTCGCCCCATCGCTAACAGGCAATCAAATCAACAAATCAAAATACTCCTAAAACAAAAAAGAGATGAAGACAATAATAAAAAAGCTTATCATAAAGTACTAAAGGATAAGCTTTTTTGTCTATACTTATTGAATTTTATTGGATTTATTCCATGCCAATTTAATAATAAAATATTGAATACCAAACAAGATAGTAACAATATGAAACAGTTCGTAGATTCCCTGTATACAAAGAAGAGAGGACGTCCAGCTATGGAAAACACAAATACAATATCAAAATTAAATCATGAGATTGTTGAAGGGTCAATAGAGGCATTAAAAGAAGAAAATGAACGTTTGCGTATGGAAAATGATTATTTAAAGAAGTTAAAGGCCTTTGTTCAAAAAAAGAAGAAACTACCGAACAAGACAAAGCAAAAGTAATTCTTGCTAGGGTTTTTCCTATATATCTTTGTTTACTTGAGAAACGTAGATACGTTATAATAATCTCTTATTACATTTAAAGAGGTGCAAAAAATGAATAAAACCGAATTAACAAAAATGGTAGCAGAAAAAGCAGAACTTACACAAAAAGATGCTGCTGTAGCAACACAAGCTGTATTAGGTGCTATAACAAATGCGCTTGCAAATGAAGAGAAAGTACAAATTCTTGGTTTTGGTACATTTGAAGTACGTGAAAGATCTGCACGTACAGGACGTAATCCACAAACAGGTGAGGAAATGCAAATCGCTGCATCTAAAGTCCCTGCTTTTAAAGCCGGAAAAGAATTAAAAGCAGCAGTGAAATAATTATACATAGTGAAAAAGAATCTGATATTCATATCAGATTCTTTTTCTTTAGTAACATATTATACTTTCTTATCGTGTCTGTTTAGCCAGGCTTTAGAAACTTCTTGTTCCCCAGATACTTCAATCTTAACTTCGCCATCTTCTTTGTATATCCGTTCAATGATTGGTACCGTCACCATTTGTTTTTCTTTTTGTGTTCGAAAAGTATCCAAGTTGATAATAGTCATGTTGCACTCTCCTTTAATGATTTCTAAAAAAAAGGCACCCGTATGAGTGCCCTTCCCCTAACTTGAACTACCATTTACTTTTAAGAAACATCGCTTAAAGAAAATAATATCATATTTGTTAATTTTTGAGAATGATGATTATTAACTGTTTGATTAAAAAATGTTTTAGACTATAGAGAAAAGTATTAGACTATTAAAAAATAGTTTTAGACTGAAAATATGCTTTCTGTACTTGAAGAAGAATGTGTTGGACGACTGGTGGGGTTCGAAGGATTGCAGAGTATAAGAAAACCGCCTGTGATGGCGGTCAATTTTTAACGTAGTAATGGAGTTCATGTAATTATCTAAAAAGTGCATCTTAACGAGGCTCATTAAAATATGTTGTTTTAATTTAACGCTTTTATGATGTTATCTACAAATATTTTATCGATTTCATGTCCTTGGTTTGTTTGCTCTGAATCCATAATTATTCCTTGTGATTTCTCTTTGTCAATCCACAAATAGTATGTTTGAATTGTTCCGCTTAAAAAGTGAACATTTACTTTGAAATTTGGCTTTTGTGTACTAGATGCATTTGAAGGTGTATCAAAGTTTGTAGTTTCGATAGCACTTACGAATGCTCCAACATCAAATTGCTTTACGAATATGTAGGTCTTATCCCCCACAACTTCAATAGATTCAACTGATTTATTTTCTATGGAGTTTACTCCTTCACCATCCTTCGCTGTATAAAGAAGTATAATACCATCTTCTGACTGTGCGCAATCTCTGAGCATATATACTAGACCATGCG
Source organism: Bacillus sp. RC240 (assembly GCF_044907945.1). NCBI lineage: Bacteria > Bacillati > Bacillota > Bacilli > Caryophanales > Bacillaceae > Bacillus > Bacillus sp. RC240. The sequence goes on from NZ_JBIYCT010000006.1 coordinate 210,802, forward strand.
TTTCTTGTGGAGTAACTAGTTTATTACATATATCTTTTCTATAGTTAGATTTGTACTTGTAAGTAAAAGTGAATTTTTCGTCTTTATAAGTTACAGTTTGTAAAGTTGGTACTTTTGCTTCCTCATCAGTTAAATAATTCTTAATTTGTATTTCATCATTTTTCTTATCTTTTACATTTTGAGAAAATATATCAAATCGTTCTAGGTTTCTAGATTTTTCTTTAGGTATATGTATAATAATCTCATTTTTGTTCGCGACAGTTGATGATTTCTCACTGCCATCGCCACAAGCAGATAAGGAAGCGAGTGATAAACATAATGCTCCAACAATTAATGTTTTCTTCAAATTGAGTTCCCCCCTAAAATATATTAATAATTTAATTATAGCAATATTACACTGTATTTCCTAAAAAACTTAGCGCTTCGAATAGGTTATAGAATACATATTTCTATATCATAATAAATCACAAAAAATGTGAGTTTGGGTAAATAGAGAAGAATGGTGCATTCTTACTTATTAATTAGCATTTAAATCGGAATATAATTTACTATTTTTCGATGAATTTATAGTTGTAATGAAATATAATTTTCCAATTAATCTCAAACTAGAAAAGTGTACCTTTTGTAGTATATAAAAAGAAGAATCCAAAATGGACTCTTCTTTTATAAATTTAAATGGGTAAGATTTAGATATGTCAGAGCATTCCTCAAATCATTCTGCAAGTAAATCCCAGAGTGGCACCTCATTCCCTAAATCGTTTCCGTACCCCAATTACAGCAAATATTTTACTGTCCGTAAGGCGTACTCGATTATTACGCTATCGTCCCTCCGTTTTTTTGAATTTAGGTCAAATTTTTAACTAAATAAATTGTGCCAATAGTTGGTTAAATTTCTCGCGTTCTTCCCAGAAAAGGCCATGACCACTATATTGAAACGGAACAAGCTGTGAATTTCTTATTTTTTCATTTAGTTCTTGAGCTTGTGCAAAGGGAATAACTTTGTCATGAATGCCGTGAACGATTAAAGTAGGAACATTAATTTTCGGAAGATCCGCATGTAGCTTCTCATCTCTTAATGTAGTTATAATAGCAGCTGTCGACCAACTTGCTGCTTGTAGTCCCATTTGCAAAAACCAGTCCGAAAATGGTTTAGTTATATACTGAAAGAAAAAGCCATCTGTTACGTCCTGCATCATTTTAGGTCGATCATTTAAGGTTTCTTTAAGATAGTTATTAGCAGTTTCTGCGGTAAATCCAGTTGGAGCGGCTGCATCAATAAGAACAAGCTTTGATACCCTAAAACCATTGTGACGAGACATATATCGAATTGCGATAGACCCACCGGTAGAGTGACCCACAAGAGTAAAATTGTTTATTTGAAGTGTAGCAACTACTGTGCGGATATCATCTGCAAGTCTGTTAAAAGTATAGCCGCTCATTGGTTTATCCGAATTGCCAAATCCCCTCCAGTCTATACCAATACAGCGATAGCCCATAGTAGGAAGAATATTAAACTGATATTCAAACTGTTTATGGCTTAACGGCCAGCCATGTAAAAATACGAGGGTCTTATTTCCCCCAGGGTTAATATCTTCTACATATAAATTCACACCTGACTCTACGGTAACAAAGTATCCCATGAAGATTCCTCCCTAGTTAATATAGTTACAACAATAGATATTCATTTTGGTTAACATGAATGAGTACCAATTCAAGTTATAGGCCAGGGAATCGAAACGGGACGGGCTTTATTGAACTAAACGTGTGTTCGAAAAGGTTTACCTTTTGAAAGGAATAAAACAAAAAGGAACCGGCTATGGTTCCTTTTTGTTTTGCATAATTTTTTATGAAATAACTCATTTTCTTAAAAAATATTTTTCAACGTCTTTGAAAATTGAAATTAGATCTTGAAATTGGCTTGATGACTGTAATTGTTCTTTGATTACTTTGTAGAAAGTATTTTTCATCAGTTCAAATATTGAATAAATTGCCCACTAATTATTTCTCTATTTGCCCATCTGGAATAGGTCTCTTTTATTATTATTGATAACGTTCGTGAACTACTCGCCACTTAGCAAAGCTTGAAGTGGGAGCTTCTCAGTTCCACGACGAAAGTACCCTTTCGTCTCCCTGAGCGTTACTTCGGGGTGTTCCACCCCTAGATGTCCAACGCTTGGACGCTCTTTTGGTACGGTTGATATTTTACGCAGGAACCGAATGGCTTGGTTTTCGCACTCTATTTTCTTCCTGCAACCTCATATATCAAGTTATCAAAGAACTTCATATAGCTAGTTTATCAAAAGTTTTGGCTATGCCAAACCGAAATTCATCTCTCACCTACCGTTGGGCTACGCCCTTCACACGCTTGAGGAAGGAGAATTCTTTCGGGGAATTAGTTAAAATTAGCTTCTCTTTAACAATCTTTTTTCTCTGATGATTTATGTTTTACTCTATAAGAGAGAGCGGTAACTTGTTGGGAATATTTAAAACCTTTTTCAGATTTTTCGGAAACCCATTTTGAAACAGGTCTTAGTAAACTATTTATGCTGACAATAAGAATGGTTCCTGTTATAGCTATAAGTAAATAGCCGCTACCTGCTAATGTTCCTACAGCCGCAGAACACCATAAGGTTGCTGCGGTATCCAGTCCTCGAACTGTCAATCCATCTTTCATAATAACTCCAGCACCTAAAAAACCAATCCCGCTTACAATTTGAGAAGCTATTCTTGTAGGTGTATTATCAGTTGGAGTGAGTACACTTAATAGTACAAAAAGTGCAGCACCAACGGAAACAAGTACATTTGTACGTAATCCAGCAATGCAATTGTGCCATTGACGTTCTAAACCAATTATTGCTCCAACAAGTATTGCTACAAGTAACCTGAGTAGAATGTCTAGTTCCATATTTCTGTCTCCTTAATTTCCATCCTTAATGATCATCATGCTCTAAATTGACTTGTTGTAATGGAATCACCTTTGTTTTTTTTATAATTTTATAGCCGAACCAAAATACAAGAAACAGCAGTAAACCAATATAAGTAGCAAGTACTTCATACCAATCGACATGTGACCCTATAAAGACTGAATAATTCTGTCCTAAAATAATAATATTACATATTACAAAAGCTAAAATAGGACCGAAAGGATACCACTTTGCTTGATACGGGAGCTTATTTAAATTCTTTCCTTGATGTAAAAAAGCCTGACGAAAACGATAATGGCTTATAGCAATCCCTAACCATGCAATAAATCCACAAAGTCCCGAAGCATTCAAAAGCCATATAAATGCTTGCCCTTCTCCAAATAAAGAAGCTGCAAACGCTACGATTGCCACAGCCGTTGTCATAAGTAATGCATTAATAGGAACACCTTGTTTATTTACTTTTTTTAAGCACTTTGGAGCTTTCCCTTCTCTTGCCATTACCCATAACATTCGGGTTGCAACATACATTCCAGAATTACCAGCTGATAGAACAGATACCAAGATAACTGCATTCATAAGAGAAGCCGCAAATGCGAATCCAATTTTCTCAAATACTAGTGTGAAAGGACTCTTTGTAATATTACTAATATCATTGTTAACTAGATTCGGATCTGTGTAGGGAACTATGACTCCAATTACACAAATGGTAAGTATGTAAAATAAGAGAATTCTCCAAAAGATTTGCCGCACAGCTTTTGGAATATGCTTTTCAGGAGCTTTACTTTCTCCAGCTACAATTCCGACCATTTCTGTACCTTGAAAGGAAAACCCCGCAATCATAAACACACTAAAAATAGAAAGAAAACCTCCATGAAAGGGTGCATCTCCAATTGTTAGATTGTGAAATCCAATGGGATTTCCTTTGAAAATTCCAACTATCGTGGCTATTCCTAACATAATAAACACGACTATAGTAATAACTTTTACAAGTGAAAGCCAAAACTCCATTTCTCCATAATGTTTCACTGAAAGAATATTAATTCCAAACATAAACAGGATGAATAACGCACTCCAAAGAATAGATGGACTGTATGGAAACCAATATTTCATAAGAATAGCTCCTGATGAAATTTCAACTGCAAGAGTAATAGTCCAGCTAAACCAGTAATTCCAACCAATCGCAAAACCAAATGCAGGATCTACAAATTTAGAAGCATACGTACTAAAAGAACCAGATGTAGGCATATACGCTGCCATCTCTCCCAAGCTGGTCATCAACAGGTAAACAATACACCCCATCAACAAATAAGCTATAATTGCTCCACCAGGTCCTGCTGTATGAATCGTATTTCCGCTTGCTATAAATAACCCAGTCCCAATGCTTCCACCTATAGAAATCATTGTTAAATGTCTCATCCCTAATTCTCTTCTTAATTCAGAAGGCTGGGAATTAGAAGGGAAAGAAAAAAGTGGATTTTTCGTTTTTATGGGTGTCTCTTTCAAGTGCCTCATCCTTTTTTTGAATTATTTTCCAGAAAAAGAGTATAAAAAAAGACACCAAAGTTCACCCAGTGTTTTTAAAAGTCACCATAGTATCCCCTCTCGAAACGCTTACGAGGTTAGCTGTCGGATTCGGGCCTTGAGAGTAGCCCTACCTTCATTTAAGAAGGATTCACCCCAAGTGCAATCGCACAAAATTTGGTTCCCCCGCTCCATATGGATTCAGCGAATAGTGATATGAATTTATGTACAATATATTACTCCTATGCCCTCTTGTTTGTAAACAAGAAAATAAACGTTTTTTCAGGGGTGGATTTTTCGCGCTGTACACTTTATTTATAATTTGAATTCTTAAATTAAGTTACATACTTTAAAAAAAGTGAGAATTACAAGTATAGTAATGCATGAAGAAGAGTTTGAATTAAATAAAAATACTGTGCCACATTTTTATCATTTTAGCCAAGAAGACTCCTTCCTCAAGGAACGTGAAGGGCCACAGCCTAGTGAGTAGGTGGGAGATGAATTGGCTTCGGACAAGGGATGGCAAGAGCCCTCTTAATTGTTCGACAGGTAGTAAAGTGTTACTTGACAAATTGTCATGATCATTTCACTATATGTCGAATGTACGTTCGGTGTATAATAGTTATATATTGAAATGGAGGTGAAACTTATGATTATCAATAAAGCATATAAATTTCGTATATATCCAAATAAAGCACAAGCAACTCTAATCAATAAAACGATTGGTTGTTCTCGTTTTGTATTCAATCATTTCCTATCTCTATGGGATAATGCATACAAGGAAACAGGAAAAGGTTTGACATATGGTACATGCTCTGCCAAACTCCCTGCCATGAAGAAAGAGTTTGTTTGGCTAAAAGAAGTGGATAGTATTGCGATTCAGTCGTCTGTTCGCAACCTTGCGGATGCTTATACACGCTTTTTCAAAAAACAAAACAGCTCCCCGTGTTTCAAATCTAAGAAGAACAACGTACAATCTTATACCACAAAACAAACAAATGAAAACATTGCTGTTGTAGGCAACAAAATGAAATTGCCAAAACTAGGTCTTGTTCGATTTGCCAAAAGTCGTGAAGTAAAGGGACGTATTTTAAATGCTACGGTTAGAAGGAACCCTTCTGGTAGATACTTTGTGTCATTGTTAGTGGAAACAGAAGTGCAAGAACTCCCGAAAACCCTTTCTTACATTGGAATGGATGTAGGGCTAAAAGACTTCGCGATTTTGTCAGATGGAACAACCTATAAAAACCCGAAGTTTTTTCGATCGTTAGAAGAGAAGTTGGCAAAAGTACAGCGTGTTCTTTCTAGAAGAATGAAAGGATCTTCTCGCTGGAATAAACAAAGAATTAAGGTAGCTAGAATTCATGAATATATAATAAATTCTAGAAAAGATTACTTGGACAAAATCTCAACTGAAATCATCAAAAACCACGATGTTATTGGTATAGAAGATTTGCAAGTATCGAATATGTTAAAAAATCATAAGTTAGCAAAAGCAATTAGTGAGGTATCATGGTCACAGTTTCGAACCATGTTGGAATATAAAGCAAAATGGTACGGCAAACAAGTCATTGTCGTATCGAAAACATTTGCTTCAAGCCAATTATGTTCTTGTTGTGGATATCAAAACAAAGACGTTAAAAATCTAAACCTACGTAAATGGGAATGCCCTTCTTGTAGTACACATCATGATAGGGATATTAACGCAAGTATCAATCTAAAGAATGAAGCGATAAGACTTCTAACCGCAAGGACTGCGGAGATAGCCTAATAAATTAGAGTTCGATAGAACTCTTTACTTAGGAATCCCCCACTTCTAAACGAAGTGAAAGTGGGGGTAGTTCAATGAGTCTATTATCTACTATCGTTTTACAATTTGAATGGCTACGACTTAGCCTAATGATTGCTGGAATTTTGTTTTTACTTTACATGGGATACGTTATTTGGAGGTCTGAGTCAACTACAAATAAAACGAATAAAGCATTACCAATCCGTCAACAAATCATCTTTGCTTTATCGGTTTCTTTATTAAACCCACATGCCCTCTTAGATATAGTTGGTGTTATTGGGACAAGTGCATTAAAATATGTCGGAACGGAACAAGTTATTTTTACAATCACATGTATTACAGTATCTTGGATTTGGTTCTTTGGATTAACGCTCGCAGGTACAGTCATGAAGAAACTAGATGGTACAGGAGGTTTAATGAACATATTCAACAAATGCTCCGCCCTATTTATCTGGGGAACTGCCATTTATCTTTTTATTGGATTAACATAACGTACAGGGAACCGGTTAAAGTGTTTGGCCTTATAGTATAAAATACGATTCCGCTAGGAATCTACTAGTATCCGTGTTCTTCTTCATATATTTGGGCCAGAACCATAAATATATATGATTTTAATTAAAAAAGAGGGTATTATGGTGAGGAAAAATAGGATAGGTACATTTATATCGATTTTAATACCGGTTTTATTGATTGTATTCAATGTTAACTTTATATACAAACTTACTCTAACTGTACTTCCAGGACTCTCTATTTTTTTACCTATATTTCTTTGTCCAATTGGATTTCTCTTAGCCATTTTGTCTCATATAGTAGATAAAAATACTGGAGCAAAGATCGGGATAATATTAAATGTGGTAGTATTTTTGATTCCTTTTATTTGGATGATATATTGCTCATACGACCATCATGCGCTAGATTCATCAGTATAGTCTTGAATTAAATGAGAGAGTATGGCGTCAGTTTAAACCAACCAATGATTCTTGGTGATTTGATGAGACGTATGTGAAAGTTAGAGGTCAATGGATGTAAATAGATACTTTCGTTTTAGTATCAGTAATAGTATATAAAATATCAAAACTGAAAGAATGTTAAAGGTGAAAAATGAAAAAAATAATAGCAATCGTATCGATTTTTTTGGTGGGAATTATTGCGTGGAGTATTGCTGATAAAGAAGATTCATTTGGTATTAAAAGCTGGATGACATCAGAATATTATGTTCAAATTAATGGAGATGGGCAAGAAAAAACGACTGAAGTTGATGATGGTACAAAAGTTAAAGACACTTGGTATACATTGAAAGCGTATAATGCATATGGGAATGAAAAAATTACGGGTGAATGCATATCTCCGTGTTGAAGTAGGTGGGAAATATAAAGATGAAGCTTATTATGGAATTGATAGATATGAAGAAGTAAAACCTGAAGATATACCTAAAAAAGCAAAAGAAAAGTTGGATAAAAAAAACTAATTACATAGAGGTCACCATACAGTGGTCTGCCCCCCATTTGTCAATTCAAATGGGGCAGACCTATTTTTTTCGTTAGCTTGATAGCGATGGGGCATGTACACACCCCACATTTTTATGTTCTTTCTTACTTTTCAAAATAAGCCGCACCAAAGTTTTCATTAAATCTCTTACACCATATAGAAACCGAACCATATGTACTTATATCTATCCCTTCAGGAATTTCATAGTTTTGGTCTCCTTTGTTTCCCTTTAACTTTCCTAATTCAATATACCGATGGTTGTTAACGTCTTCATTATCTTTCAAACGATTCGTAGGAACTAATACAACTCGAACATCTGGCCCGTTAGAAGTTGAAAAATTGGAAAGTCGTAAAATACGTTTTCCATTCGCTAATTGATGGATTGTTGCTGTTCCAGTTGTTTCATGGACACCATTTTGAAACTGACCTTCACTTATTACTCGTTCTTGTTGTTGTTTTGTTTCGTTTGATTGTATTTCTGTTTGTGGCAATGCTTCATTCACTTGCTTATCAATAAATAATTTCTCGGGGCGGAACAGAGACCATAAAATTCCTCCGACAATTATAAAACCTCCTATAATCAATACATGTTTTCTTTTCATAAAATAAAAAACCTCCTGTAACATACTGTATAGTAGTATGTTAACAAGGAAGTCTTTCATTTCTATAATATAAGTATTACAAAAGTCTTTCAGCGGTCTTATTTTTTTCTGATGTGATGGGAAGAGTAAACCAAAATTCACTTCCCTGTTTGCCATCTAAGCGATTTCTCACACCAATTTCTCCTTTATGCATTTCAATCAATGATTTTGCAATGGCTAATCCGAGTCCGGATCCACCAGATTGTGAACTTCTTGATTTATCCGTTCTAAAAAAACGCTCAAATATGCGTAATTGGTCATTTGGAGTAATTCCTTCTCCTTCATCGCGCAAAATGAATTGGACTTGTTGCTTTTTTTTATTTTCCTTTACAATCAATTCGATTGTTCCAGAAACAGGGGAATACCGAATCGCATTATCTAACAAATTACTGATGACCCGTGCTATTTTACACGGCATAATTAAAAGTCGAGGTAATGTATCAGGAACCTGCAATTGTAAATCGATCTGTTTGTTTGCTAATAAGAAAGAATGTGACTCTAGTACATCTAAAAGAATTTTGTCCATATGTGTAAAACTTGGATGAAAATCTACTTGTCCAATTTCTAACTTTGAAAGGTCAAATAAGTCATTAATTAATCCACTTAATCGATTTATTTCTTTTAAGGTCGTCTCTAAGTACTGCTTTCTCGTTTCAGGATCTTCAATTAAGTTATCTTGTAATGCTTCTATCATCAATTGTATGCTAGCCATAGGCGTTCGTAAGTCGTGTGAAATATTCGTAATCAGCTCCTTACGTGCCTTTTCCCCTTCTTCTAACTTAGTAAACCCTTCTTCTAAATTTTTAGCCATCCGTTGAAAGGCTGTTGTTAATTCTTTAAACTCCCGTGGTTCTTTTCCAATTATGTACATCGTTTCAAATTGTCTATCGCTAAATTGTTTCGTTAGTTCAATTAAATTTTGAATGGACCTCATGATAGGGCGTGTCATTAACCAGTAAATAAATGTTGAAATAATCAGTCCGACAACCGCAATTACTGTTAATAGCCGTGTTTGTTCTGGTTCAAGTAACATTTGCGTTTCACTATACCATATAGCAATTACCAAGATACTGGTACTTAATAAATTCATCAATAACAATTGAATACGTAAACTCATGTTTCATTTCCTCCATTTGGCTCAAAGCGATATCCTATTCCCCAAACCGTATGAATCCAACGATTCTTTGTCGTATGCTTTTCCAGCTTGTCACGTAAACGACTCACTAACACGGTTACTGTGTTTGTACCCCCTTCATGTTCAAAATCCCAAATAAGTTCAAGAAGTTGCGAACGGGAAAACACTTGTTTTGGATGCTGTGCCATGACATAAAGTACCTCGAATTCTTTCACAGTTAATTCCACGTTATTTTCACAAACGAGTACACACCTTGTCTTTGGATAAATTTTTAAATCTGGAAATTCTATCACTTCTGATAGATATTCTTTTGCTTGTATCGTTACCTGGCTGCCTCTTCTTAATATAATTTGAACCCTTAATACTAATTCACGAGGTGAAAATGGTTTTGTTACATAATCATCTGCACCCATTGTTAAGCCTAAAATCCGATTTCTTTCCTCTCCCTTAGCAGTTAACATAATAATAGGAACATTGGATTGTTGACGAATTTCCTCGCATAATTCCCATCCATCTTTTTTGGGCATCATCAAATCTAAAATAATCAAATCTGGTTGATATTGATGAAATACATCCCAGCCTTCCATTCCATTGATAGCTGTATATACTTCATATCCTTCTCTCTCTAGGTACCGTTTGCATACTTCTCGAATGTTTTCTTCATCTTCTACGATTAAAATTCTTTTTTTCATATATAATCCTCTCTTCTTTTTTACCAATCACAAAAGAAATGTTTCTCTTATTTACTTTAATCTAATAAATCTATGGAATCTGGATATACAGTTGCTATAACTGACAGTACTGCTAGGTTAGAATCCATTGCCCTGGTCTTATATTCACTAAAAATTATTAAAAGTGATTCTATAATACAGATGGTCATTTTAACATTTTGCTACTTGTATGACTAGATAAGTTCTGTTTATGTACCATCCTAAAAGAATAATTACGGGGGGGGGGGTGTTTAGTTTGTGGCGCATGGAATAGAGGTAACAATTGTATAGAAAGATTTGTTATATTTAAAAGCCTATATATGTACCTCCTATCCATATGGACAGGAGGTACATATATAGCATCATTCTCTACTTAATACTTTCTAACTTCCGCTGATGATTCATACCTGGTGAAGTTGTATTCTCAAGTTTTAAGATAAACTCAGCAGAAATAATTAGGTTGAGGGATTTCATTTGGAAAATCATATTTATAAAAAATAGACTATCTTTGGATCATTAATAACCTTTGTGTCCATGACTGTCAAATTTATAAGTCTTTCCATTAAGTTCAACTGTAGCGTTTTGATAAATTGAGCCATCTTCTTTGGCATAATAAGTAAAGTATCCGAAATAAGGGAAATGGTACCCACCACCAACATTGAACCATCCTTTCTTAGCTGCTCCAGAATCATCGAAATAATACCATTTACCATTGATTTCTTGCCAACCCGTTTGCATTTTACCCTTATTGTCATAATAGTAAAGCTTACCTTCTATTTGGTGCAACCCTGTCAGCAGAGCTTGTCCGTCATTATTAAAATAGTAAGTTTTTCCGTCAATGGTTTGATGGCCATCGAAAGTAGAGTGTTTGCCTTTTTCGAAATGATAATTTTTCCCATCGATTACCTTCCAACCTGAATAGGCAGCTCCATCCTCTAAGCTATAATATTGGATTGATAGGGGGGAACCAAGTTTTACACTGACTCCTGGATTTATTACAGAACCTGTTAGCTCGAAGGCCACTTGTTTGCCGTTAAGAGTTACAGTAGTTGGAGTACTTAGTGCTTTTCCATTCAGATCGGTAGCTCTTTCAAGTACGCCTTTGTCGGAAAAGTGAAGAATGACATGTTGATCATCTAGACGCAGTTGATTTTTATTAACACTGAAATCTTTAAAGTAGTAAAGCTTACCTTCTATTTCTTGCAGACCTTCTTTAACAAACGCTCCAGAAGCATCAGAATATTGCTCACCTTTCCAGGCTGATCGTTGCAGAACACCAGAATCATTGAAGTGATAGTTCTTACCCTCAATCTGTGCATTAGATGAATTTGGCAACGCCATCTCGTTAGATGCCGGATTAAAATGATACGTATTGCCCTTAATTTCCTGCCAACCCTTCAAGAGAACTCCTGAAGCATCTGTATAATAGTAGCTGTTACTTCGGTTTACCCAACTATTCGTTATCAATTTTCCAGAGGAATCGTATGCTGTCCATATAGAGGTATCACTTTTATCATGTTCGAACTTTACTCCTTCATATTTCTGTTTCTCATGTTCTTTACCAGGGTACCAGTCGATTAACCAGTTGTTAACTTCATCATTGTTTATTGTAGTGAAACTAATTTCAGATTTGTAACTCCAATCTGTACCGAATTTATGACCATAAGCATTACCAGCCAGACGTACTCCATTCTTGTTTACCAAATGAAACTGCCATTTATTATTATATGAAGCGGGGGCTGAGACAAGTTCAAACAATTCATCAGCACCAAACGAATCTGAATATTGGATCCCTCTATTGTCTTCTCTCCCTGAAAGATATTTTGACCCTGCTTTCACCAATACTTTATTGGTCCCTTTTTTATAGGGGATAATTTTATAAGGTTCACCGTGATTTAGTATACTATCTGGTAGTGTAATAGGTGTCTCTAGGGTATTGGTAATCTCAGCAAATACATTAGTTGATCGGTCATTAAAATCTGCTTGAGCTTTAGGATTATTCGTAACATAATTAGAAAGAACTTCTCTGTTCACTGGATGTGAAGTCAAAGTTGCCACCTTCTTTTGTTCTTCTGTTAAATAAGAAAAACGGTCCACCCCTAACCCTTTAAAACCATCTAGAGAATCTGCTCCAAATTTCTTCTTATAAAATTCGTCAACAAGTACTTTATTTTCACCGGATGTTTTTTCTACGTATACGGTGGTAACTTGATTAAGTGCAACTCCAGTTTTCCCTTCGTTCAATTGTGCTTGTGTAATGTAAAGAAGATCGTGCTCTGATACAGATTCTGCGAAGGGTTTCAAATCTACAATTGTACCGGGTTCTGTAATCTTAAGCTGTTGCCCCGATTTTAAGTCTTTCATCTCACTTTTTCCATCTGGGTAGAGTACTTTAATCGTTCTAGTGAAATTGGAATCTCCTTTTGTATGATGCACAGAAATATTAAATTCCCCAGATTTAAAGTTAGGAGCTCTGTAAGATACATTCTCTGCATAGGGGCCAGTGTAATTAGATAAGTCAGGATCCCCTACAGATATCCCAAGCTTTTCATAAACATCAGCCACTATACCTAATGAAGTAATAGTCACATCCAACACCGTGGCTAAACCTGCGCTAGCTTTGTTCTCTGCAACAGGGGCTAAAGAAAAAAGAATACCTAATGCCGCTGTGGCAGGAATTAATTTCCTTCCAATTCTAATCGTTTTAAAGTCTTTTTTCATTTTTGTTTTCCTCCATATTTCCTATATGTTTTTGAACATCTACTAGTAATAAAAATTATTGAGAGCATATCCTCTAGTAAGATTGACTTCATCATATCCAACAATTCTTTCATTTCTCTTTCACAAATGTTACAAAAGTCTTTCACGAATCTATTTTTTATTTTATGTATATAATATGTTACGAACAAAAATGATACCTCGTTTTTGTAAAAAATATACAAATTTAATTACAATGCTCTTTAAAGGTGGTCATTAAAAATAAACGTTTATAAAGGTGTATCTTTTGAAACAATTTTACAGAGGTATCATAGTTTCTTTTTATCACTAGATATTTGAAAATAAAAACTATTCATAAATATAAACTTTTACAGATATCCCCTTCTTAGTTTATTTAAATTTTGTATTCGAGTTTCATATTTGAAAAGATTTTCTCAATATGGATATTATGGTTATTTTCATTGTAAATATTCTAAATAAAAAGTTATTAATCTATAATTATTGAGTATCATCAGGATTAGAAAAATGAATAAAAAAATAAGTAGAGGAAGGTTGTGTAATATGGAATTAAAGGTGAACGATATCGAAATTGCGAGCAATGATAAAGGATATTCTCATGATTCTAGTATTGGGTATTCGAATCCAAACTGGATGAATAAAATGCCAGGCACTCTTAAAATAAGTGAGCTGTCTATACCTGGAACCCATAATTCCATGTCACGATATGGTGGTGGTGGCCTGTATCCAGATGACTATATTAAAACGCAAACAATGGATGTAAACACACAATTAAATTCTGGTATTCGATATTTGGATATTCGTTTACGTAAAGAATCGAACGCTCTCTTAAAGGCTTATCATGGATCTGTTAATCAAAATGCAATTTTTAGTAGTGATATTTTAGATAAAATCACTGCATTTTTAAGAACAAATCCAGGAGAGACAATATTTATGCGCGTGAAAAATGAATGTAATGGTCCTGGTACTGGAAAATGTACAGACGCTAGCACAACAAAAACGTGGGCGCAAATTTTTGAAGATAACTATTATAACAACGCTAGCTATAGTAATTATTTTTGGAAAGGCGCATCCAATAATCCGACGCTAAATGAAGTGAAAGGCAAAATTGTAGTAATGTCAGATTTTCCGACAGACGGAAAAAGATTTGGTATTCCTTATAATACTCTAAATAAGCAAGACCAATTTGATGTAGATGATAGCGCAGATGCCATGTATGCGAAATGGACTGCCGTAGGAAATCATTTGAAAGCTGCTAATGCAAGCGACAAACAGTCTATCTATTTAAATTATTTAAGTGGTAACGGAGCATGGAGATTTATTTCAATGGGAGCTGCACCTTATTTTGTAGCAAGTGGGTATCGAGGTAGTGGTACAAATGAAAGTATGAAAATGATTACGGAACATAGAACAGATAAATGGCCCGATTATCCACGTGGATACTATGGTCAGGTGTTTTATGGTGGAACAAATCTATTAACGACTCAATATATCCAACAGTGGCCTATTCGTCATACCGGAATTATTGCAGCTGATTTCCCTGGAAAGGGCTTAATTGATCGTGTTATTCGCTTGAATGAAAGGCACAATAGTGGAGATGTTCGCTACATAACACCAAAAGGATCTTCAGGCTTACGTGTTGGATTCGGTGGGGATGCATATTTACGTAATAGTTATGTGGTGTATCGAAACGGTACCTATATTGGTCACGTCGATAGTGGAAGTCCTTATTATAGTTATTGGGATAAAACGGATGTGGGACACGATCTTAGATTTGAAGGTTTAGCTCTATTTACGGGTGATAAGATTGACGTTTATGTAAAGAATGGTGGTAGTTCAACACTAATTAAAAGTCAAACGCTAACTGTAGATGAACAGGAAGGCGAAGAAGTAAGAATACCTGATGGCAAATATAGCATTGTCTCTGCTTTAAACAATAGCAGTGAAGTGGCTATGCAGACATCACTTTCAAATAATAGGTACAATGTAGTTCTATGGGGGCATACGAACAGGGAACTAAATGGACAATGGGATTTGGTATATGATTCCAATAAAAAAGCATATCAACTTAAAAGTGCATGGAAAATAGATGAAGCATTAACTTGGACGCAAGATTCAATCAACGTGTACACTTCACCGTCTATGGGGACATATGATGGAGCCTATTGGATATTAAAACGAGCTGGGAATGGATACTTGTATTTAGAAAACAAGGCCAGTAAGACGGTATTAGACGTAACTGGTGGAGGAACTGCAAATGGCACGAACATTAATGTGTGGGGACAGGTTCAAGGGGCGCAAAACCAAAAATTTAAGTTGATTCAACGAACAGAAAAATTAGAAGCACAAATTGATTCTTTGTACAGACCACAACCCGGTCAAAAGAATAGATCCAGTGGTAATTTCTCATTAGGGCATCTTGCTGACGGCACAAGAGTTCAAGTATCGATAGAAGGTCCTGGTGCATCAGTACTTAACTTCAGAGTGATGCGTGATAAATCTGGTGATACAGACCCTACAATTTGGTCGAATGTTAAACATGGTTCTATCGTAACGATTCCTTCAGGTGCAAATAAAAATAACCTGTATATTGCTAATCCAGGTGGGTATTCAGGGAATGGGACTTTTAAAGCAAAATTCCAAACTTTACAAAATTAACTAATAGGGGTCACCATACATGCCCATCAAGCTAAGGTTTTTAAGTACCCCCTAAATGAAAATTTTCTTTCTCTATAGCTAGTTACTTTGAGAAGTCAGCGCATTTTTTCGTTTTAGGGGTGTTTTTCTTTTCTTAAGTTGATGGGCATGTGGCGGTACCCCATGGCTATCAACCTAAAATTTTATAATACCCCCAAAACGAGAAAATTGGCATCTCCAGGTGAAAATATACATTTTTTGTTTTGGGGCAACTAGTTTCATTAGCTTGATGGGCATATTGGTGGAACCCCGAAATGGACATTTGAATAGATAATGCCTTCCTTAAAATAACCTTAATTAAAACATAGTTTTGATAATATATGGAAAATAAATGGTACAATTTTCTGGTATAACCTAAATAAAATTTATTTTAGAAAAGGGGTAGAAGGGAAATGTTCCAGAAGTTCAAGTTTTATTTAATGAGCATTTTAATTAGTTCAATGTTAGGCGGAATTATTATAGGTGCTAATTTCTTGGTCCATAACATATATAATTTAGTTGCAGGTAAAGAATATCATTTTAATATGTGGTCTTCTATTATTATATTTAGTGTTGTATTTATTTCGGGTTTCTCGTATGCGTTGAAGAAGGGGCCAGATATATTTGTTAATGATTAAACCAATAGCAATTATTGTAGGCGCTGCCGTGATCTGGGTGGCGTCTTGTTTGTTGTTAAGGAAAGATAACAAAACTAAATTTCCTTAAAATGAAAAAAAACGCCATCCTTTCCTATGATTCTACAGAAAGAATAGCGTATTTGTTCTTTTTATGGATACATTTTTTTAGCTCGATGGCGATGTGGTGTTACCTCAAATATAATTATTTTATTTGAAGGTCTCTTTTAAATTTTTTTCAAATCTTTTCATAGGTTGATATACAAGGACGTGTAGTGATAAACCTATCACCGCAGTAATGTTTAAAATAATACTTATAAACATTAAAGACCATTCTATAACTGGAGAAAAGTATCCGTTCGTACTTAATGTAGAAGAACTTACACCTAGTATTAAAATCACTATTAGTAAAGGTAAGTTTTTAACCAATTTGAATCCCCCTTTAAACACAATATCTTTATATTATTATATCACACACTAGGTTATGTAATTAATATAAGATAGTTATCTATGGGAATTTAACATATTTTTTCATTTGGGGGGTAACCTATTTATTAGCTTGATAGCGATGTGGCGGTACCCCTTACTGTAAAGAGATAATAAAGTTATTGAATTTTGTTATGAAATATATAAAAGCCTTGCACATTTTATTGTACTAAGGCTCTTTAAAGTTGTTTAATTTCTATCCATTTAATTGCATTTGCACTCAAAAATTAATAATAAAGTTATTTAATCCTTATTGAACTAAAGCACCTGTTAGTTGAATAATAACAAAATGAACTGACAGGCAACAGATATGGAAATTGGGTTGAAAAAGATATTGATTGTATTTACTTGCTTGATTCGCAAACCGAATTGCTCCTAATTAGCCAGTCTTTGATTAGTTCTTGTACTATTTTACGTTTTTCTATTTGAAGCATATGACCCGCTTCTATTTCCCATGATTTCCTTATTGTACACAACACTACCAGATGAATTCTGTACTT
Source organism: Bacillus sp. RC240 (assembly GCF_044907945.1). Taxonomy (NCBI): domain Bacteria; kingdom Bacillati; phylum Bacillota; class Bacilli; order Caryophanales; family Bacillaceae; genus Bacillus; species Bacillus sp. RC240. The sequence goes on from NZ_JBIYCT010000006.1 coordinate 228,043, forward strand.
TAATACTTGCATACGTATTATTAAAGTAAGAATGTGGTACACCTGCTTCTAACTTCACCTGCATTTTCTCTGTTTCCCTATTATAATCTACTTTTGCGATTTCTCTATCACTATAACCTTTTAAAGTCCAACCAAATTGATTTCCGTCTAAAACCGTTGTTTCTGGCATTTTTTCTACTTTCTTCAGACCTTCTTTTGTAACCTGATACCTTGCTGTCTTTCCAATTGTTTCATTTTTTTTATTTTCAAGATTGGTTAAAGTAGCTCGTGTCTTTTCCTTTTGTGCGTCTCCTTCTATATGAGTAAATTCAATGTAATCCCCCACTTTTACGGGAACTGTTTGAGTTCCAACATTTTGTTGTCTATTACCCACGATTTTTTTATTGTACACAACAATACCCGATGAGTTCTGGACTTTAATACTTGCATACGTACTGTTAAAGTAGGAATGTGGTATGCCAGCTTCCAATTTTATCTTCATCTCTTCTGCCTTCTTGTTATAATCTACTTTTGCGAATTCTCGATCACTATATCCTTTTAAGGACCAAGCAAATTGATTTCCGTCTAATAGTTCATTAATAGGTTCTGTTGAATTGGAATCCCCTTGAACTTTTTTAATTAATAAATCTATGCATCTATAAGTCAATGGAGCCTTATCTTTTAGCTCTTGCTTGGATGATTCGCTGAAATAATAATATGTAAAACATTCCGCAAAATATTCTTCCTTATTTTCGTAATATTTACCCGGGAAAAACTTCTGTCTCTCTTGACTAAAAGGAATATTAAACAAATCAGTATGACTTATATTTAAAAAAGCCACTCGATCAATTGCATGCGCTATTTCATGAAGTTCTAAATTAATGGAACCATGCCCCTTTCCTCTTTCACTAAAACCTATTCTAGCCATTACAGGTTTTCCACCAATATCAGATCCCACACCTGGTACATCATCCCAGGTCAATTGTTTTCCTTCGGCATTGGTATGTCCTTCCCATCCTCGTGGAATTAATCCCTTTAGGTCCCTGTACTCGTCAGACTCAGTGATAGGATAATTAACAAGTTTTACATATGTTCCGTCTGCCACTAATTTATCAAGTATGCCGCTTTTTATTTTTTTTATTCTATCAACCATATGTTGTGCCTCTTGATATTCTTCCACATTATTTCCTCTTATATCAATATGAATAAGCCTTTCATTTTTAGTCTGTTGTTCTTTTATAAACTCAAGGTTGTTTAAAGTTTCGGCTGCAAGGGGATGGTTTGTAAGGGAAATAGACAGAATAAATATCAATAATATCAAAATTGTATTTTTTTTCATATAAATCCTCCCGTTATATGATTTTTAATAACCCTTTGATTAAATAGGGATATTTCAAAAACAAAATTGATAGTGATTGAAGAAATAAGCATTCCTTTTAAAAGCCTCATTTCATGATTCCAATAATTCTGGGTTAATTTTATTTTCCATACTGGCTTGCCTTTTTATATTGTATGTATTGAAGGTCTTTTAAATGAAAACAACCTAAATCTCGGATACATAAATCATTTGCTGTTACAGTTGGGACACACAGAGAGCCGTAAGTGCGATCATGTTGTTTACCTGGACCTGTATGAATATGTAGGAACTGTCCACCTGGATAAACCGATGAAAATACATCTGGGAGTTGAAATGCAGTTGAATCTAAAATACGAGTATGCTTGAAAACAGAAGTGTATGGAGAAGAAATCGGCATAGATGCGGCCAATTTTTTGCTAAGTAGTTCGGCTAGTAGGGGGTGTAAAAGTAGGACGGCCGCCTTATTAAACCGTTGATTCAGTCCCTCAGGACTTGATGAGTGCTTCGATTGATGCGACTTACTTTAAAAACGGACTCAAGTTCATTTAGTGAATAATTACCATCCTCCTATTCTTTCAATATGTTAAATTTATCCTCCGTAGAGTAAACTTTTTTAGACATTAACAAAACTCTCCTTCAAGCAAACAGATTTTTATTTTTTTTCTGTCTACCTAAAGGAAAGCATATCAGTTTAGAAAGAATAACGTTTTCTTGGTACTTAGGGGTATTGTTGATGGGCATGTATGGTGCTCCTATCAGTATATCCAAGTTTGATAAACCATTTTTATATGTTTCAAAGTTTTTACATCAGAACCCATATTAGTTTAGCTTTTTTTTGCACCTATAACTTGGACATCATCAAATAATACATTAGATGTTCCATTTGACGTTAGAATCCCAACATGAGTGTTTGCTAAATCCCTACTTGTAATAAATTCTAGTTGTATTTCTTGATAGCCTGCTTTCCCCTTAAGCTCGACTGTTTTTGTTATTCGCTCATGTTTCAAATTATCTGTGAATATCGTTACCTTTTGTCTCTCATTTCCATCATTGGAATTCAATTTCACTTTTATACTCAAGGTATATTTAGAGAATGGTAATACTTGATCTTGAATATAAGTCCAAGTATCTCCATTTGTGCCAATCATACCAGCTTTCCCTGTGATACCTCCATTTACAATACCACCTAGGTTAATCCAATTTAACCGTTGATCGTCAAAATTATCCCGCGCTATCACTTGATCCCGTTCCACAGGTTCTAATTCAATTTGATCTAAGGAGAATTTACCTTGTGAATTTTCCAATTTCAAATCATGTGCACCTTTTGTTAACTTAACAATAGGGCCTTCTACAATCTTGTAAGAACCATATTCTCCTTTAACAGTGTCCGCTGCATTTCCAGTAATAGGAATAGTAGTGTCATCTATTTTTGCATAGTTACCACCAGGTTTTCTATGTGAAAGACTGATTTTAGAATTCTCGTTAGCTGCAACCTTATATCTAATTTTATATTCCTGTTCTTTAGAGATTTCGACGCCATATGCTAAATAAGAATTGGTAGTATCAGTTTTCATCGCTTTTTGCTTAGCATGTATAGATTCCACTTGTGGTTGAAAATTGCTCATTCCACGGTTATACTTTGCAGCTGGGATTGTTGTTATCATATTTGTCATTAGATAAGTGGATGACTGTGTAAGATTCTTGTCGACAAACCCAAATACTACTGCATCAATACCTTCAAATCCTGGATAGGTACTTCTGTTAAATGCGTGAATTTGAGAAAGTTTTTGATTCGGATATTCAAAAATATCTTCTTTGTATGATCCGCCTGAAAAATATCTACCAAAGTAAGGGTTATCTCCCCCAGTATCAAATTTAAAGTCAATATAATTAGGAGTACGGCTTGATTGCGCCTTAACTCTAGTAATCGGATTATCAGAAGGATTTATAAGAGTCTTTAAAGCCCCCCCACTTGCATTTCCAGTCCATCCAGGAGTAATCCAATTGGAACCACCATTCTGCTTATCAGAAAACCATGGTTGAATAGCATCAATACGATCAAAGGACCGTATATCAAGCTTGTGCAGATCCCCTTTATATTCTTGAGAATCTAGGATCTTTTGTATGTTTTCCCATGTTGTTCCTTCCCCTGTTCCTCCTTGTGGTATGACTGCGCCTTTAATAGAAGAATAAATTTGCCTAGAATTTTCTTGCATTACGCCTTTAGAATATGTTTCAGGATTTGTTGCTGGAAACAAATCTACAAAATCTAAAACACTTAATGTATATTCCCTTACATAATCATTAATATGATTCCATCTGTCAGTATTTCTATTTGGTTGTTGCGTATTAATCTCTTCAGCTTCTTTTTTCCTTTTTTCCAATCCATCATTATATACTTTCATAGCATAATTCGTATATTCTTGAATAAGTTTTTTCTGATTATCCTTATATCCTTGCCATTGATCTTTATCCATTCCCCATTCTTCACCATATAAAATCATATCTCTCTGTAATAAGAGATGAGCATTTGCAGCTTGCACAAAGATTGGAGCTGTTATTTGTTGATATACAGAATCATTTGATTTTTCAGGCGTTTGAATAACAGCAATAAATTCTTTCAACTTCCTATCTGCTGCTCGGACAGCTTCAATCACTGGTGTGCCAGGCTCTTCTACTCTTTTTAAGCTATTTTTACTGTCATTATATATTTGGAGAACCCGTTGATACTCTTTTATCGCTGACATAGCCCCATTAAATTCAGCACCCATAAGATATTTATGATAATCATTTATTTTACTATCTATTTTTTCATCGATGTATGTTTCTAATTGCCTCCACATATCCGTTCCGTTAGCATCATTAGTAGGAATAAACACACTCCAAATACTTGCTAAAAGACTAGCTGGTGGTGGTAATAATGATAATCCTGTTGTCATCATGCCTTTTAGAAAAGAAATAGTACCCGAACCAGCATCCCCTTTGTTCTTAATATTGACTAATAAAGGTTGCCACTGATTGTTATTAAATGCATCTATAAATTGTGAAAAAGTTACTCCCTTATAAGGGTTCTCAAACCAACCATATGAATCTATCGGAAGGCTATTTTGATTAATATTTTTTGTTTGATTTTCTTGTAAATCTTCTTTTTGTTCATTTTCTGCAAATGCCGTATAAGCAGTTGGAATGTAGGTTCCAGCAAATACACCTGTAGCTAATGCGATAGATAATATTTTCTTTTGTTTCTTTGTCATAAAATCCCCCGTTCCCATAAGTAAATCCCCTTATGCTTTGTTCTTTGGGTGCTTCTGATACAAAAATTCAGAAATATTTTCTTATCAAATTCATGCCTATAGTCTTGAAAATAGAAGAAGTATACTCTAATTTCATTGGGATATAGTCTTAATAGTAATGATTGACACAACATTTAGCAATTCTATGAAAATCCCCGCCTTTGATAGCTATTATGTTTATTTAAAAGTGTATTTTTAAATATTCCTCTTAATAAACGTAGTAAAAAAAGAAAATTCAATGTGAAAATCATACACTAAAGGTTAACTATCATTTAAAAAGACATAATATTATAACTTTTCTTACATTTATTGAGTTTTAATAAAAGGGCTAGCGACTCGTTGACTAATCCAGATATAAATGGTGGCTAAATCTGAGCCAGAAAACTTACGTTTCTGCTTTACAAACCCAAGTTCTCTTGCAAGTTCTTCTAAAAATACAGGTGTCACATATCGTTGTAATTCCTCTGCAAATGTTTGTAGTTCATCTTGAATCGAGAAATTCATCAAAAAAAGTCATCCTTTCTAAATAAGCTAGATTAGAAAGGATGACTTTTTTTGGTACTTGAGGGTATTAAAATCTCTTAAGTTGATGGGTAAAGGGTAGCACCACATGGTCATCAAGTTAAAATTTTAATGTACTAGCAATTAGGGGGATTTTATTTTGTTAGCTTGATAGTGATAGGATACAGCCAACATTTCGGAAGTTTTGTATGCTAGACGAATTTCAACCTAATAAAGTCGAATTCCGGTACATTAAATGCAGTGATATTTCATTCACATAATCCGTATTATCTGAAGTTAATAAAGTCTGTTACACTCTCTTCTTTAGGAATGTTTCCATAATATCCTTCTTGAATCTTTCATAATCAAACTGAAAAGCTACATTATGTGTTTTATAGCCTGGATTAGTAACAAAACGAAAGTCTGCAATGCTTTGACCAAATCCCTCCCCTTGATCAGGAATGACTTTAATGGGTACCCTTGAAAGGCTAACAGCCTCTTGATTCAGCAAATACCACACTGTTACAAAATCATGCATAGGACTTCCACTTATACCAGGATTAGACTTAGAATAGAAATTATAATAATAATCTAACATAGGTTTGATGATGAGTCCTGCAAGATCCTGTGTATTCCGATGAAACTCATCTATTTTCTGAACCATTTCGGGTGTAACAATCGCATGTTGAGTCACATTTAAAGGAATAATTGTCAACTTCTTCGCATGCTGCAGAATTAAGTTTGCTGCATAAGGGTCTGCGTAAAAGTTAGCTTCAGCCACGGCAGTTACATTACCTGGATAGAAAAAAGCTCCCCCCATGCAAATACATTCTTTAACATTTCGCATTGTTTCTAAATTCAATACAAAAGTCGTAGCTAGCGAAGAAAGTCTTCCTAAATTGATAATTGTAAGATCTTCTAAATTTGATTCTATAATTTGATAAATATCATTTAAAGGATAAACTGGATATGAAATTTCAGGGGGAATGATAGGTCCTAATCCGACTTTTCCATGTACCTCAGGGAAATACTGAATCAATATACCTGTCAACGGTACAGAAGCACCAAGGAATACAGGTATCTCTTCTCTTCCCGCAATGTACTTCAAATAGTTAATATTTCTTATTGCATTTTCTCTTGATACATTTCCATAATCGGCTACAATTCCTACAAGATGAATGTCTTTACGAAAAAAGGTATACAGTATAGCAAACGCATCATCAATCCCCAAATCTGTAAACAGGAGAACCTTTTTTTGCATATCTCTTCCTCCCAAATCTATAGAATCCTACTTTCACTAATGATGTAGTGATCAGACTAAGCTTGTATGCATATATTTTATGTATTCTTAAAGAGTGGATTCTATTCACTTGAAATAGCTTTGCTCATCTAAATTTGATATTATGTCAAGGGTTCTGTTGCAAAGTTTCTTAACAGAGAAAAAGCTGGTATGATTGCAGATGGGTTTTATTCAATCGTTAGTAATTGTTGTAATTCATTATACGTCGAAAAAACGAAGTTTGGTTGTTGCAAACTTCGTTTTCGTTTATATAAAGCATGAACGGTTTCAATACCTTTCAAGGTACGTGAAGCATGACGAAGGCTTTGAAATCCTGTGGATTTGGCAAAACGCCTTTTTACATGTCTATGGTCTTGTTCAATGAGATTGTTCAAATGTTTGACTGTACAATGAGTTGTACGTCTATAAAAACCTTGTTCTTTTAATTTGTTAAACGCGCAAAGTAGCGCTGGGGCTTTGTCCGTTGTAAGAACCGTTGGTTCTCCAAAAGCCTTCACCAATCTTTTCATAAAGGCATATGCTGCCTGATGATCTCTTGTTTTTCGAAGTTGAATATCCAATGTATATCCATCCTTATCGATCGCACGATATAAATAACGCCATTTTCCTTTCACTTTTATATAAGTTTCATCTAATTTCCACGATGATTGTACCTTTTTGTTTTTCTTTTTCCAGATTTGATAGATCAAATTTCCATATTCATGGACCCAACGCATAATAGTTGTTGGATGAACCGATATGCCACGCTCTCTCAAAAGTTCAGATACATCGCGATAGCTTAAAGAAAAACGACAATAGTAGCTGTTTCTTTTAAATAAAGTTTGATTGAAATTCATCATAAATCCTGCTACAACAACATTTCTTTTAAAATGTATTCTTTAAAACGGTTAAACTTTTTTCAAAACGGTACGACTTTATTTCAAATCCACACTTAGAAATTGTTTTTTAATTTTCAACACCTTATATACCGTCTTAGTGCTTGTATTTTAAAAATAGACTATAAAAAATGCACCTCTAATTGTCAATTATGTGACTAACAATTAGGGTGCATTTTTTGATCAAATTAGTTAGTTTTTTCAAAACCTATAACTTTGATTAGAGAAAAGATGAATTGTGTTGATATAAACTTTTTTACACTCAAAATGATGAGTCAATTTCAAAACAAACTGGTACGAAGCCTATATAGGCTTCGTATTAAAACCATCTTATAATAAGATTAAATAGGCTTTGGTACAAAATTTAGATTTAAGTTGATTGCTCTATATAAAAATACAGCCATTTCTGCTCTTGAAACATTCGCTCCTGGATTGAAATTTTTATTTCCTGTACCACTTGCAATCCCATTGCTATATAAAGCTTTTACATATTCATTCGCCCAATGATCTTTCATATCATTAAATTCATAATTAGCTTTGATTTTCAAGTTAAATGCTTTTGTTAACACTACTGCAATTTCAGCCCTTGTCGCAGCGTTTTTTGGATTAAATGTCTTTTCCCCATTTACTGAAAAAATACCGCTCTTCGTTAAGGACAAAATTTCTTTTTTAAATGGGCTATCATTTATATCTGTAAAAGGATTATCACTTGTATCCGGCAGTGATAAAGATTTATATAAGACGGCTGCTAATTGTTCACGTGTAAGATTATCATTTGCACCAAAGTAACCATTCCCATATCCATTTATAATTTTATTTCCTGCCATATATGATATTTGTTCATATCCCCAATGACTTTCTGGAACATCTAAAAATACATTAGGAACTTTAATGAAATTTTCATTAAAATAATACCATTTATTATCTACGTCTTTCCAATCTGTAACCATAGTACCATTTTCGGTGAACTACCCGCCACTTAACGTCCTAACGGACTGTTTGAAGTTGGGGCTTCTCGGTTAGTCGTTACTTTTGATAGCTAACGAATTCGTCTTAAGACAGCCGAGCTAACTCCCTTGTTCCAAAGGTTATTTTATTGCTATTTATGCTAACGCTAATAGGCGTATTGCTTCATTTTTGATATTGATAGCTGCGTTATAATCTCTATCGAGATTTACACCGCATATGCAAGAATATACTCGTTCAGACAATGTCATATTTTTTACATTCCCACAACTGCTACATGTTTTTGTGGAAGGAAACCATTTGTCTATTTTCATAAATTGTTTTCCTTGTTCGTATAGTTTATAAGCTAAAAAAGAAGTGAACATTCCCCAACTATTGTCAGCGACACTTTTTCCAAAATGAAGTGCTTGCGACATTCCTTTCATGTTTAGGTCTTCAATAGCTACAACATCAAAATGAGTAGCCAACTCTTTAGACTCATGATGAAGGAAATTCTTACGTTGGTTAGCTACTTTCTCATGTAACTTAGCTACACGAATACGTTGTTTATTCCAACGCTCAGAACCTTTATTGCGTCTTGCTAATACTCGTTGTGCCTTTGCTAATCGGTCTAACATTTTACGATAGAACTTAGGATAATTGGCTTTCTCACCCTCAGAACTAACATATAATCCATCCATCGCAAAGTCTAATCCAACAACTGTTTCTACTTCTTTTTGTACAATCTCTTTTTCGTATTCAGTCAAGATGGACACATAGTATTTACCAGTAGGTGTCATAGAAATCGTACATGACTTGATCATATAATCTTGTGGTATCTCTCTATGCTGTTTGATACGTACCATTTTCAGTTTTGGCAATTTGATATGACCATTAAGCAACATAATATTTCCGTTTACTACATTCGTTGTATAAGACTTTCTGTCTTTTTTACTTTTGAATGTTGGGAAGTCATTTTGACCACTAAAGAAATTCTTATAGGCAGTTTGCAAGTTTAGTTGAGCATTTGCCAAAGCTAATGAATCAACTTCTTTTAACCACTCAAATTCTGCTTTATATTTCGCAGGAGTTGGAAGCTTTTGTTTCTTTAGTTGTTCCTTATCATCTTTGTATTTTTCGTACGCTTCTTTCCGTTCAGCTAACATTCTGTTATACACGAAACGTACACAACCGAAGGTTTTACGCATAAGATATGCTTGTTCTTCTGTTGGATACAAACGGAATTTATATGCTTTATTATGCTTTGTCATATCATTTCACCTCACTTTTCACCTTGATTTTCAATATATTTCTTTACTACATCTATTGGAGAACCACCAGTAGTTAGTAAGCAAAAACTTCTTGACCAAAACATCTCTTTCCAAAGTTTCTTTTTCACTTGTGGAAAGTCTCTCTTGATTAGTCGAGAACTTGCACTCTTATAAGCATTGATGAATTTTGTCATTTCTGTATTCGGATGTGCCTTGAACAAAATATGAACATGGTCTACATCATGATTCCACTCTACCAGTGTTATGTTGTAATTCTCGGATAACCTGATAAACATGTCTTTTGCATAATCTGACATATCATCATCAAACACATTTCTTCTGTATTTCACGACCAACACAAGATGATAATACAACAAGAACACTGAATGATTATTGCTGTCTAATTTCATTAATATACCAACCTTTGTACTTTATAAGACTGATTATATCAGAGGCAAAATAAAAAGCAAAGCCTTTTGGCTACGCCAAACCGAAATTCATCTCCCACCTACCGCTGGGCTACGCCCTTCACGCGCTTGAGGAAGGAGAATTCTTTCGAGGAATTCGTTAAAATAATATACTTGTCCCTTAATAGTTTGTAAGCCTGTTTGCATAACACCATCTTCATTAAAGTAGTATTTGTATCCATTTATAGATTGTAGGCCTTTAACCAGAGGGCCCTCTTTATCACGATAATACCAGTTTCCATCTTTTTGAAACCATTTAACCCAAGGATATTTCTCACTAACTTCTTTTATATTAAAATATTATATTTTTAAAAACAAATAACATCCAGGCTAACTAAAAAAGATAGATGTAAGTTAATATACTACTTTTACGTTTTTATATAATTCTAGTTTTTTATTAGTCCAAACATTTCATATTGTTACCACATACAATATGAAATGTTTGAATTGAATTGTATTATATTAATCAAAGCTTAAAGTTAGGAGGGCTTAATATGGCAGAATGTACAGGTTTGGCTTGTTTTTTATTCTCTTCGTGGCCAACAGGAACGGTTGTTACAATTACCACTAAATCAGGACAAATTATTGGACCTGCTACTTTTTCATTGTTCTTTCCGACTATTTGTGCGGTTGTATTAGTTGAAGAAGATGTGATAACCCCCTCTTCTACCAATACCATATTCATAAGTTGTGAAGATATAGAAAGTGTTACTTTAACCACCCCTTAAGATGCTTCAAGTGGTTAAAGTTCAATCCATAGTTAAGACATTCTAATGAATGTCTTAACTATGGATAATCTAATCAAAATGCTCCAAAATGTATTATTCCATTGTATCTATCATTTCAATAAGTTGCTTTAAACTGAATTTTTTCCCTTCTAAAGGTTACTTGTCTACACATCCCTCTACATACTTTCATATGATATAGTATATTGTTTAAAGGAGGGATAAATTTGTTCTTATGTAATTTATTTCGTTGTTCAGGTGGAGTCTGTAGTATTTTTAAAAATTTACAACCAGGCGAAGTCGTTACTGTGACTGGTAAATCTGGAAATATTATTGGACCTGCTATTTTTACAAATTTTAACCCTAATACTTGTATCGTCACATTAGAAGAGGAAAATTCAGTTACTCCTCCTACTACAAGTATTACTAAGATCAGTTGTAAAGAAATAGAAAGTGTTACATTTATCTCATAATATATTTTAAACCTAAAGCAGGGATTGAAATATGAAACTCTTATACATTACTTCTGGTTACTCAAAAATCTATCAATATCTAGATCAAAGCATACAGAGAACACTTATCGATCAAAATTTCGAATGGTTAGCAGTACAGCCGAGTGAATTAATAGAGCAATTGGATTTCATTATAACAACGTTTCATCCTGATATTGTTTTCACCTTATTAGGTAATCATCTACCACAAAAAGCAATTCAATATTTTAAAAAAAGGAACATTAAATTAGCTGTCTGGTTAACAGAGGACCCATTTTATATAGATACCTCTCTTCTTCTATTAAATAACTTTGATTTTATATTTACTATTGATAGTGAAGCACTTAAATATTATTCAGGTTTAGGATATACCAATGTATACCACTTACCATTAGCAACTAATATAGATGTATTTAAGCCTGGTCTAAGAAATTCGAAATATAAAAGTGAAATATTGTTCATTGGATATCCTTATCCAACCCGAGTAAAATTGATGCAGTTTCTTTTGGAAAAAACCCCTTATCACTATACTGTTATTGGTCAACACTGGAGAAATAAGTTAATTAAAAAATGGAAAAATCACCGAAGAATTAAAATTATAGAAGAATGGATTCCACCTCAAGAAGTTGCACTCTATTATAATAACGCTAGTCTTATATTAAACCCTCATCGTAGTCATCTATTTTCACAGAATAAAAATAAAAATAAAGTAAAAAATAATACCATTAATAATCGTACGTTTGATATTGCAGCTTGCCAAGGCTTTCAAATTATTGAAGAAAAATCTGACCTTTCATCTTTCTTCAATAAAGATGAAATTATATCCTATAATAGCTTTGATGACTGTTTAAATAAAGTATCTTTTCATTTGAATGATACGATTTCGAAAAGATTAATGGTCGAAAAAATTCATACAAAAGTTATTACACAGCATACTTTTCATGAGAGAATCCATTTTATTACGACTATTTTGCAATCACAACTTCATTAGGTTATTAAATTAAAAATATCTTTTCTTCTATAATCATTCTGAATAAATTAAAATGCCTTTTCATTAAATTGAAAAGGCATTTTAATTTATTCAACGAATTCCTAGTAGTATCTTATTGTACCCTATCAAATAAGATCCCACGAAACAGGTGTTCCTTTTTCAATGTCCTTATTCGCTTTCTTTCCGATAATTTTGGATAGGTGTTTTGGTAATAAGCCATTACCTGGTCTAATAGCTTTAATATTTTCTATCGTGAAAGCCTCTCCCGCTTTTATGTTTTCTACAACATATAATGACCTTCTAAATTTTAAAGAATCTTTTTCTAAATCAGTAGGGCCATAATATACTTTCCCCAAAGATTCCCATGCTTTTTCAGTTTCGCTTACTAATAATTTAAATTCAGCAGGTTCCATTGAAAAATCAGCATCAACTCCTCCATCCGATCTCGAAAGCGTTAAATGTTTCTCAATTACTGTGGCTCCCAAGGCGACACTCGCTACAGATACTCCTACCCCAAGTGTATGATCAGACAAACCTACTTCACATTTAAATAACTCCTTCATATGAGGTATCGTAGCTATATTTGTAGATTTCGGAGATGCAGGATACGTACTTGTACATTTTAATAGAATTAATTCTTTACATCCCTCTTCTCTCGCAGCTCTTACTGTTTCATCTAATTCAGCAATAGAAGCCATACCTGTCGAAATGATTATTGGTTTTCCTGTCGTTGCTACTTTACGTATGAGGGGAATATCAGTATTTTCAAAAGATGCGATTTTATAACAAGAAACATTCAATGATTCTAGAAAATCTACAGCAGTTTCATCAAATGGAGTACTAAATGGTATCATTCCTAATTCTATACAGCGATCAAAAATGGGTTTATGCCACTCCCATGGTGTATATGCTTCTTTATATAAATGATAAAGTGTTTTACCTTTCCATAAGTTTTTCGTATCCTGAATTAAAAAATCACCATTTTCTATATTTAAAGTCATTGTATCTGGTGTATATGTTTGAATTTTAAATCCTTGTGCTCCAGCCTCTGCTGCTGCCTCTACAATTTGCAAGGCTCTATCTAATGATTGATTATGATTCCCTGACATTTCTGCAATAATAAATGGTGGCGAGCTATTGCCAATCTCTCTACCCCCGATATATAAATTACTCATATTTTTCACCTTCAATTTCTTTTTTTATAGCTTCTTTCCTTTCCATCCATTGTTCATAAAAAAGGGTCATTGTAATAACGTCGATAAATTCATTATCCCTGAAAATATGGTTCACATGTCTTCCATCTTCCTGGAAGCCGAGTTTCTGATGAAAGTTTAAACTAATACGATTTGATTCTAATATTTCTGCACATACTTTTTGTATGCCATTTGTTTCAAAAATATAGTCTAATGCTACTATACCTAATACAGTTCCAGCACGCCTTACACTCTGTTTGTCTCCTATATAAAATCCCCAATTACAAGTTCGATCTATTTTATTTATTTTTGTAAAATTAACAAATCCAATTGGCTTTTCTTTATATATTAGTAATCTTGCAATCATTGTTTCATCATATTTTAGTTTTTCAAACCATTTATAGTGTTCGTCTATTGTTATTTTATGATCTTCGTACATAACAGAACGAATTTCTTCTGTATTCCTCCACTTTAAAATAAGATTTAAATCTTTCTTTTCTATACATTTCAAATGGAATTTTTCAATGTTTAACATACTATCCTCCTAAAATAATTTTTGTTATTTCATCCGAATTACTGGCACACTTTATGGCAAGAGCTTTATTAGACATTTCTCTCACTTTATCTGAATCTGTTAAAAGTTTGTTTAGACATTTCGTAATGGTTTCATCTGAAACACTTTCAGATGTACCGATATTCCATGTAGCTCCGGCCTCCGCAACAGCTTTGGTTACTTCTATTTGATTTTGTGCAGTTGTAATTGTTATAGAAGGTAATCCAAGAAAACAGCGCTCCCATGTTGTTGTGCCCCCAGCTCCTATCCCTAAATCCGCTCGTATCATAAACTCTTCAATATTCTCTATTTGACAATAAAATGAAGCGTTTGAAATGCTCTTGCAATAATTTTGAATATCTTTCTTATGAGGATTTTGGCTTCCTACCACTACATCTATTTTTAAAGTATCACTATTAATATTTTGTATAGCTCTTAACGTTTTTAATGTCTCATTCGTTACATCGTGCCCACCAAAAAATATAAAAATATGTTCAACCGCACCCGTTCTTTTTCGTAAAAATTTCTTAGCAGAATGGAACTCTGGCCGTAATATGGCATATTTAGGTCCTAATTTTATTAAAGAGTGCTCTGGTATTAATTCTTTATAGCGTTCATTAAGACTTTCGTATAGATTTTGATCTAATAACAATTCACAATCATGTACTCGATCTGCAAGATCGTCAATTACCATAATCTTTTTTACAGTTTTTTTAAAAACAGTCTCCCACTTTTTATCTAACCCATAATGATCAACTATTAACCAATCAAATTGGGGGAGTTGAGACAAAATGTCATTGGTTTGTTGTGCATCAACAAACCAATGACATTTTAGCCAATTCAAATAACTCCCATATACTGTACTTGAGAATTCAGTATTTTCATCATTTGTATCTAATAAAAATACGTGGAATCCTTTACTTAAAATATATCGCTGAAGATCACCTTGTAGCTTACGACAAATGAAATAAATTTGAGCACCTTTATTCTGTAACTCCTGAGCCAATGTTAAACAACGCATAATATGACCCGTCCCTATTTCAATAGATGCATCAGCACGAAAGACAATTTTTTTCTCAAGCAAGTTACTCCCTCCTCGTTAAAAGTACTACAATTTATTAATTTATAATTTTGTTTCTCTATTTAGCTCATCCACTAATGATTGTTGATTCGCCCATTTCAATTTCACATGACTATTGATTTGAATGAGCTCAGGATTTTGAAGGATGTAATCTTTTATTTGCTGAAAAAATACAGGTTCGTCTTTTACATTAAGATTTTTATAAAGTTCATTAAACATGTCTAAATCTGGTTGTTCATCTAATGTTAACCTCCAAGAAGGATAACACAATGGAGGAGGAAGTTTTACTATATTGACCCGGAATAAATGAGGGTTATTTATAAAATAAAATGGAAGATATTCTGTATAGTTTAAAGTTTTTGGGGCTTGTAGCAAACGTTCAATTGCTTCTAATGTGAAAATATCGCCTGCTGTTCCGACAGGTAACGTACTTAGCTGTGCTTGTGTATAATCTGCTCCACTTTTCAAATGTTGCTCTAGTAAATAATTATTGATTTCTGGTGATACAACTGGGCAATCTCCTGTAATCCGCATAACAATGTTTGCATTTTCTTGTTTTGCAGCTTGGAGTATGCGATCTGCGGTATTTTCTGAATCACCTCTGAAAATTTTAACCTTCCCACCTAGATCAAATTTTTCTAAAGGATCATCTTGTGCTACATCTGAAGTAGCAAGTATGACTTGGTGTCCCCCAGGAATAGCTAATGCATTTATAAGACAGCGTTCAATAGAAGGGATTCCATGTATTGGCAATATTGCTTTTAAAGGCAACCTAGTAGATTTTAATCTACAAAGTACAATAATTACTACTTTAGGAGGTTCAATAACCTCTTTCGTTAATGGAGTTCCTGCTTGCAAATTATATAAAGCTACTTGAGGTAATAATTCCTCAAACTGAAGCTGGTTCAGTGCATTTTCAACGCTACCTAGTTCCATATCAACTTTATTAGCTGTAATGATTTCTCCTTTTTTTATATCAACTTTTGTTACTGCTCTTAACAACTTTTTGTTTCGCAATTCTAATAACACCCCTTTCATTTAATGTTTAGCAACTCTATAAAACGAAAGAACTTTTCTTACTGCTTTTATTACATCCCCTACATCACCTTTTGTCATTTTAGGAAATAGAGGAAGTGTAATAATTTCCTCATATAAATTTTCGGCTTGTGGACAAAGGCCTTTTCTATAACCCAAATTTTGATAAAACGGTTGTAAATGTACTGGTATATAGTGCACATTCACACCAATATTTTCTTTTTGTAATGCCTCATAAATTTCTTTTCGATTACCCTTTAATAATTTAGTATTTAACCGAATGATATAAAGGTGCCAACTTGAGTGGGTTTGGGGCAATTGCTTTGGTATGATGATTTCAGGTAAACTATTAAATTCTTTATTATAAATGTCTACATATTTCTTTCTAATCTTAATAAAAGAATCTAATTTACTTAACTGTGATAAGCCAAGAGCAGCCTGTATATCAGTCATCCTGTAGTTGTAACCCAAAAATTGCATTTCATAATACCAAGGCCCATGATTATCAAGAAGTTTTTGAGGATTCCTTTCAATTCCATGTGTACGAAATTGAACAAGCTTTTCATAAAGCAAAGTATTATTTGTAGTAATTACTCCACCCTCTCCTGTTGTAATATGTTTCACAGGATGAAAGCTAAACATTGTCATATCACCAATTGAACCAATCTTTTGGTTTTTATAAGTGGCTCCTAATGCATGTGCTGCATCTTCAATGATAATCAAGTTATTCTCATTTGCTATTTTTTTTATTTTATCTAATTCTACAGGCTGCCCAGTAAAGTGTACGGGAATAATAGCCTTTGTTTTGTTTGTAATCTTTTCCTCTATAGACTTAGTACTGATATTGTATGTTTCATAGTCTATATCAGCGAAAACTGGCTTTCCACCCTGGTATAAAATACAATTTGCACTTGCTACAAATGTCATTGAGGTTGTAATTACTTCGTCTCCCTCTGTGATTCCAGCTGCATAGCAGGCAGCATGCAAAGCAGCTGTACCACTTGAAAAAGAAACAGCGTAATTTGCCCCAACGTATTTTGCTATAGCCTCCTCAAACTGTTGAATCGTTGGTCCTGTCGTTAAAAAGTCTCCTTTTAATATATCTATAACTGCCTGAATATCATGGTCATCAATTTGTTGTTGACCATAAGGCAAATATGTTCCTCTAACAGGATTTCCCCCATGTATACCGAGAATTTCCCTGGCCATTATTCTTTCTCCTTAGGGTTAATTTTTAAAGATTTAATCCACTCTTCTGTTTTAATAACTCCATCTTCTAAAGAAACTTTCGGTTCCCAATTTAATATTGTTTTTGCTTTTTCATAGTTACATAATAATTTTTGAATTTCACTTTGTGGATGGATATGAGTTACATGTTGAATACTTACTTTATTTCCCGAAATCAATTCTGCTAATTTATTAATTGATATATCTTGTCCTGTTCCTGCGTTGATAATATGACCATTTGCTTTAGAAGAATAGCCTGCTTTCACAACGAAATCTGCACAATCTTCAACGTATAAAAGGTCTCTCGTTTGTTTCCCATCTCCATAAATATTTACTGGTATTTTATCTAATTTATTATTTATAAAAATGGCAACAACCCCACCTTCACCTCCAGTTTTCTGGAATGGCCCGTACGTGTTAAATGGACGAATTACCACAACTGGAAGCTTATAAGCATAATAGTAAGATAGAACCATATTTTCAGCAGCTATTTTTGATCCAGCATATGGAGAAGCTGGTTTAATGGGGTCTAATTCTGATATTCCTTGTGCATTAGTAGCTTTATCATATACCATACAAGTACTCATAAAGACCATTTTGACATTATGCTTATGACATTGTTCTAACAAATTAAAAGTACCTATTGTATCATTTTCAAAAGTCGTTCTAGCATCATCTATACTATCTTGAACATTAATACTTGCTGCTAAATGATAACAAAGGTCAAATGAATGATTTTTAAATAATTGGTCAAGCAATTTTTTATCTTTAATATCTCCTTGTATACATTGCTTCAAGTTTAAATCATAAACGAACTCGATAATATTTGCTGTAGTTGAATTCGCTAAATTGTCTAATATCCATACTTCATGCTTATCTTGCAATAATCGCTTTACAACCCACCTACCAATAAATCCTGCACCACCAGTTACTAATATTTTCATAATTTCTCCCCTCCTGCTAGTAGTTGCTGGTTTATAATCAAATTTCTAAGTTCTTCTTTTGAAATCGCATCTTGATGATCTGAGCGATAAAATCCTGGCTTCGCTCTATTGGCATTTTCATATTGAGCACCCTTTTTTAGTGGACTTGGTATGATAAACATATCCGGTAATTCAAAAGCCTGTAAAGATTCATCATGTGTCATAAGTTCTTCATACATTTTTTCACCAGGTTTTAATCCAATTTCTTCAATCTTAATACTATCCTTGGACAAACTATACAACTTTGTAACTTCTTCTATCATCACTTCACTTAAATCTTTTAATGAAATAACTGGCATTTTCAATATGAAAGTTTCACCGCCCTTTGCTATTTTCATTGCTTCAATGGTTAACATCGTTGCTTGTTTCAGTGTCATCATAAATCTGCTCATACTAAGATCAGTTACAGTTATTTTGTGATTTTCTTTAATTTGATTTTCAAATAAGGGAATAACAGAACCTCTCGATCCCATAACATTTCCGAAACGTACACTTGCAAATATTGTTTCACTAGATCCTTTTGAATATTCCGCTGATGTTATCAATCTTTCAGCTGTTAGTTTTGTTGCACCATAATTATTTGTTGGTGAAATTGCTTTATCAGAGCTTGTGAAAATCACCTTTTTTACTTTCTGGGCAATTGCTGCTTTTATTACATTTTGTGTTCCAAAAATGTTGGTCAATACCGCTTCAAACGGATTATATTCACAAAATGAAACATGCTTCATCGCCGCAACATGGAACACATAATCAATATTTTCCATTGCGCTATATAGGCGATCATAATTTCGAATATCCCCAATTAAATAGCGAATATTTTGATTTTTATCCCTAAACTCTTCTTGTAATAAAAATTGATTATATTCACTTCTACTAAAAATTCTTATAACTTTTGGCTTTCCCTCTAAAACATTAGAAAGAATGCTTTTTCCAATTGTTCCTGTTCCACCAATAATTAAAACGTTTTTATTTTTAAAAAACATAGATATGAATACCTCCTCTTTTTAAAATAATGTTTATCCTTGTGCGCTTTGAATTAAGCCTTGCAACTTTTTGGCGCTTACTTCTTGTGGATAATTTTCACTAATAAATTGTTGTCTTAATTCTTTTGCTAGATTTGACTGCAAAGAATCGTTTAGGACCTTTTCAATCGTGCTCACCATATCTTCAATAGAGTGATTTACAAGCCAATCTAATTTATCATAATACTTATAATCTCTATCCTCTAATAACGATTTATAAACAACTACAGGTATATCTAATAACATTGCCTCTAACCCAACTGTTGAATTAGAAATAACCACAAGATTCGCATGTAAAATAACATCATACATGTTCACTTCATTTGTTATATATTTAACATTAGGATATACGTTACTTAACCGAACATATTCTCCCACTAGGTTACGCCCTTTTTCCCAAGGATGAGGCTTTATAATAACTGTGATATTTTTGTCTTTAACTAATTTTTCTGTCAATTCGATATAAAATGAAGTTTTAAATGGCTGGGTTGCAATAAAAACTACTTTTGTAGAGGGGTCTATTTTTAATTGTTTAAAAAGATTCTTTTTATCCATATATACCCTATCGAAGATATCATCATATCTGGGATGCCCTATAACCTCAATTTGAGATTCACTGACCCCTTTTTGAAGGTACCAATCTCGTTCATATCTTCCATATACAACCTGTTTTGTAGCGAAAACTGGAAAGTATGCTTCTTCACCCATTATCGCACCATGCTGAAGACAATAACTCGGTATCCCTTCACTTTTAGATAGAAAAGTAAGAGCTCTGCTTGCTATATCCTCCGTTGTGCCAACAATCACACCAGAAATAACTTGTTCTTTAAATATGAAATATGCCATATTAAGTTTCTCAATCATAATAGGGAGGTCACTGAGTAATTTTTTTTGAAAAAACATGTTTGAAAATAGTGGATGTTTATTAAACTTTGAATAAATTTTTTTAGCCTTTTCGATGAAAACATGTGCAGTATTAGGGGCTTTATTTATATAATCTGGTGCACAAATTGTAGGAAGACCATAAAGTTCTGTCTTTTTTGATCTAGTTAATATCTTTGTATGATTTGGATTAAAGTGAGTAAAATTACTTACTGAAAAACGGAGATAATCTGAATTCAGGAGAATCACTCCATTTTGATTTATTCTTTTTATCTTTGATTGAAATGAAGACATTCTTTTTTCAAACTCTAACTGCAACTGTGTTTCCTCTATAGGTTCAATTGACAGTTGTTTATAAAAATCTTTTTCTTTCATTTTATTTTTTACATCTTCGTCCAAATATTGATAGAAATTACTCAGTAATGGTAAAGGAACATTATAATGCTTTAATTCAGAAAAAACATTTATATATTCTAGATTTAATAACCAGTAATTTTTCAAATAGATGTCACTCAATATTTCACCCTCTTTTTTTTCTTAAGTCTTCTCTTAATTCTTTACATGTTCTTTGTGATGGTAATAATTGTACAAATTCATTTTTTTCTTCCGCAAATAACTGCGCATGTATTGAATGTGAAGTAATATAATTGATATCTAAAATTTCATTTAAAGGATAAAAATCCCAATAATGATTTAATCTCCAAAAAAAGCGTGCATCTCCTATACGATAAAACTGAGGGTCTTCATCCCAGTAAGTACTCCACCTTTTTTCAAGAATCGGCAAAACAGATGCTCTATGCATTATAGAACAATGATCAATTGCGCATGGCGCATTATTAGTGACTTTTTTTGCAGGCCTTTCAACAGTTTTGATAGGTAAATCTGATTCATCTAGATGGATCGTTTTTGATGCAGAATATACAATTTGAACATCTTTATTCTCATCAAGATAACTAGACATCATTTTAAGTCGCTCTTTTTCGTATTGATTATCATCTGTAATATAAGTAATATACTCCCCTTTTGCATGTTTAAGTGCCTCGTTAATTAAAGCAGCATATCTGACTTTTTTTGTTCGTTCAGAAATATGGGCTACATTACTTTTATAAAAGTGTACATTTTTCTTGTTTATGAATGGTTGAATCACTTTCTGAGTCCGTTCGTTAGAATCATCATCCATAATAAAAAGTTCAAAATCTTGGAAAGTTTGGTTTAATACACTTAATATCGATTTTTCTACAAATGTGGGCTTATTATAACTCGTCATAATAACTGTAATTTTAGGCAAATATTACTCTCCTCCTTATCATTAAATAAAAAATAGTTACGTTATTATATAAAGAGAAAGGACGAACCGTTCCGATAATTTTAAAAAAGATTTATATATGTAATAAAATGATAAAGTAGCTATTTTATTTGCCCATGCATCTTTTTTATAATCCGCTATAGTCTATACCATATCTATGAACAAGTAATAAACTATTTAAGTACAAAAAAGAAAATATCAATAGTTAGAAACAACTAACTCCAAAGATTCAATTAATATTCACCTGAAAATATTAAGCTATCCAAAATTCTCACAAGAGGTGACAACTTTGAAACCCCTAATTTCAATTATCCTCACTAGCTATAATAAACCTTCTTTAATTAATCAAGTTATTGAAAGTGTTCAGATGCAAACTTTTAAAGAATGGGAACTTTTTATTATGGATGATAACTCTTATCCAGATACTATAAATATCATAAAAAAGTATTTAGATGACCCTCGAATTTATTATAAGAATAGTTTTATACAAGGTAATGAAAGATATAAAACCACAAGATATGCAACGCTCATTAATGAGGCGCTTCCATTAACATGCGGAGATTATATTTGCTATTTAACCGATGATACTATGTACGTTCCAAATAGATTAGCTGAAATGTTATCTTTCTTACAAAAAAGTCCTGAAATAGATGTGGTGTATTCTTCTCAGCACGTAAAATGTGTTGATTATAATCTACAACCTACTCATGAATATGTAAGAAAAGCCTCGGAAATTTTATATACAGCTGCAAATGTTGTGGATCACTGTTCAGTTATGCATACAAGAAGAATTTTATTAAAGGTTTATCAAAAATACAGTAATTATTGGGAGACCGATCCTCTATATTGGTTTAACGGAGATGCAATGTTTTGGAAACGTCTAAATACATTCCAACCTTTCTATCCTATTAACAAAGTGCTCGATATTACTTTCAAAACACCTTTTTCCTTCCAAAATCTATATGCCAACCTCCCATCTAAAGATTTAAATGGTATATTGCTTAGAAATTCACAAGGTGACGTATTTTTAGTTGATAATTATAAACGTAGGCCCATATCAAAAGAAATGCTTTCTTACTTCAAATATAATCAAAATCAAATTGTCCCAATACCTGAACCATTCATTTACAAATACACAGAAGGACCACCTATATCTCTTACAGAACCCATTCCAAATTTACGTGTTGTAAAA
The DNA here is from genome assembly GCF_044907945.1 of Bacillus sp. RC240. NCBI lineage: Bacteria > Bacillati > Bacillota > Bacilli > Caryophanales > Bacillaceae > Bacillus > Bacillus sp. RC240. The sequence continues at coordinate 250,712 of NZ_JBIYCT010000006.1, forward strand.
AACGAAAAAGGAGAATTATTTTATATAGAAAATAATCAAAAACGTCCATTTATTAACACTACAGCATTTCGCAAGTTTAAATTTTCAGCTCAAGAAATTATTAAAGTTTCGCAACGTAGTTTAGATGAATTTTCAGATGGACCACCTATTTACCCGAAATTATCTAATTACACGATTCTACCTGAAGGGAAAGTATTTATCTATCATCACAATTATTTCATTATGACAGATCGCATGCTTCACCCAATAGATAAAGATATGTTACAAAAACTGTATCTATTAAAGAACTGTATACCGATTTCAAAAACTAGCTTATCCTACTTTAAAATTGGTCCTCCTATTTCATCATATCCATCTCACTTAGCTGAAGAGTACCAAGAAGACTGACAAACGAGATTGTGCCAAGAAGGACTATCCCCATGCCCATCAACTTAAGAAAAGTAAGCACCCCAAAACAAAAAAATGAGCTGTTTTCTCAAAATATCTACCTGTAGAGAAAGAAAGTTTTCATTTAGGGGGTACTTCAAAACCTTAGCTTGCTAGTAGGGGTCACCATCTTATTGGTTTGAAATAAAGTTTAATCAAAAAAGCTCCACAACCCCATATTATATGGTAAATAGGAAGACTCCATTTTGAAAAAAAATTAATCAAAATGGAGTCTTTTGTTAGAAATCTGAATTTAGTTTTTATAAAAAAGATTGATCAAAGCTCATGAAGATATCTATTATAACAGTTAACTTATACCTAATTTATTCTTCAAACCAAAACAGAACTTCAATAGGTGCTTTTAAAACCTTCGCAATATCATAAGTAAGTTTGAATGAAGGGTTATATTTTCCATTTTCGAGATTGCCAATTGTTTCCCTTCTAACACCAACCTCTTTGGCTAAATCTTCTTGAGACATAGTTAACTTTACTCTATATTCTTTCATTCGAGTTTTAAGTGGCATCTTGCATCCCTTTCTTTTCTCTACGTTCAAATATTTCTAAATTAATTACAAAAGTTCCTAATGGTATTACAACTGCAAGTACAACGAATAATCTAATTACATGTACATCTGCAAAAATAACGATACTTAAGATTAGTAAAACACCCATTACTAATGCCACGAAAAATGAATTTGTGGCAGCAATGCGAACATGTAGGATAAAAAGTTCATCTGGTATAACTTTTGCATATAAAAAGAAGGGGAAGAAAGCGAAAAAGTAATATGTAAATGATGTTTCACCTAAAAATGAAAGAGGACCTAAAAGTCCTAGAAATCCAATAAACCCCAAGTAAGCCAGTTTGTTTTTCATGTGAATTCTCCTTTGTGATGTATTTCGCACTTATTGTTATAAATATATCACATCGATTTGAAAATAAAAAGGACTGAAAACAGTGCAACTTTTTTATAAACGTCGCGACTTTACTCAAAACATCGCGTCTTTTTTATAAACATCGTGACTTTATTTAAAATCAACACATCTATCAATATTAGTAATGCAGATAACATCATCCTATCGAATAATAAGAAATATATATAATGCCATACTTCATCATTATTGCATGCTTGTTTCTTTCATCTTTCACAACAAATTCTATATGATAATAGGTGCACTTCTTCTCTTCATGAAGTTTTGATGTACCATTATGACTCTCTCAATTCTGTCAAAACAGTCACTTCTTTTTTTTATTTTTTCTTTCTCAAATAGTTCTGATTTTCCCATTGATTCTTTTAGGTTCTGGTGCAAAAATAAAGTAAAAGAGAATAAAGCATATATATTCCTAACGGAATCGTATCTTATGCTACAAGTCCAAACAATTGATGGACGAATTCTTTCTGATTTTGGATAGACTGGTTCCGTAAATTAATCTGTTCTTTTTTAATCATATGCATGGCTTATACTCCAGAAAGAATGGATATAGCTGTGTCAAAAGATTTGAGCCCTAGCATAGAACGGATACGCTTCTTTATAAAGCGATGATCTTGTTCTACTATATTATTCAAGTACTTTTGTTGTCTAAGTTGCATACCATCAGGTATGCTTTTTTCTTTTTTCAACAGTTCAATTTCTATTGGATAAGCCGGATTCTTATCGACTGTTATCACACGTGGCTTTGATACATGAAAAGACCGCAAAGCTTTCTTGAAAAAGCGCTTTGCAGCCTTTCGGTCTCTTGTTTTGCTTAAACAAAAATCGATTGTGTTTCCTTTCGAATCAACAGCACGGTACAGGTACATCCATTGCCCTTTAACTTTTATATATGTTTCATCAACTCTCCAAGAGTCATTGGTTTGCTTAAGGTGACGACGAATTCGTTTGTCCAATTCCGGGCCATACTGATGAACCCAACGCATAATCGTGGTATGAGAAATAGATAAGCCCCGTTCCTTCATCATTTCCACCAAATCACGAAAACTGAGGTTATACCGTAGGTACCATCTTACCGTTAACAAAATTATATCAGGCTGATAATGCTTCCATTTGAACAAATTTTCCTTTTTCATACTGATCACACACCTTTTCTAGAGTAGTAATATCAGTATGTCCAAGTTTTATAGATTTTTTGCACCAGAACCAGCCAACCCGTTCCTAATCCAAGTGAAAATACTGGAATCCCTATAGGAAGTAGTGCTTTGAAAAACTCCCACTTGTAGTACCAAATAATCTCTAAAACATCCTTAAAACTTGTTGGACCCCACATTCCCCTCACCCCTTATCATCCCCTTAACAACAAACAAGACGGCAGCGCCTACGATAATTGCTATTGGTTTAATCACTACTTCACCAACAATCCTAATTCACGTAGGATTCCTGAGAACTAATAACCATACGCAAAACCTACAATACAAATTCCTGGAGTGTATCTATGTTCTAAATCTTCATTGTACGTTTTCTTATAATAAGCTAGTTTAGAATCAATGTTATGTTTGTCGTTAATAATTACTTCATCGCTAGGAAATCCATCCATTTCAATCTGAACAGCTACATACTCTGCTTCTTCATTTACAGCTTCATTAAAACACTTTTCTAATTCCTCTAATGTTACACCCACCATTAACCTTCTATTTAAATGTACATTTTGCTCAATAAAAAAGAGCACCCACGTCAGTAGATGCTAAAATATGTGAATGAACTTCTCGATGAGCATTGAATAGGATATAAGCGATTAACTTGTCCTATACTATATGATTTCTTTATCAAAATAGTTCATCAAAAAGGCACCTTATCCAGGTGCCCTTTCGTGAACATAGAGGTAACACTAAAACGCAGCAATAAACTTGATATCGTGGTGTGTCAATATCATTCTATGCTCGATATTCCCTAATATGCTTAATGGTTAATGTGTAATTTCTATATAACAAAGAAAAAAGCACCCGTTTTGGATGCTTTTTTTGTATTTAATCCTTCTTCTCTTTTACCACTAAAGAGAATACATTGTCCAAATTAACCATACGATCTCCAAATCTGAAGAATCTAGCTTCTCTTGCTTGTATAGAATTTTCTATAGCAGCAACTGTTACTGTCTTTTTATACTCAATTTCAAATTCGTATTGTTTACCATCGACTGCTTCTATGCTTATTATAAATTTTTTCATTTACTTATTCCCCACCTCTCCCAATCTATCTATTCGACAGAAAAGAAGAATATCCTACAAAACAAAAAGCCATCACCGAAGTGACAGCTCCTGAAGGGGAAGAGAGAGAACAAATGGCAATAAGTATCTCTTCAAGCCTCTGCTATTCTAGATACTCTCAGTCTTCTCGTTTATACTCCTTAGAGTCGGCTACTTAATGTCATTTTCGCCAATGTCGAATTATAAAAGATTTATATCCAGACGCATATGTTTCTTCCTACGCCTTGTTTGAACCAACACATAAAACTGAGGGGAATGTTCAGCTGTATTGGCTCAAACAAAGAGCGGAAGCTCTCTGCTCGGTTAATCGTTTAAGAAGAACAGCCTGACTTATATCGGTGATTGTCGGTAGCAATTACTAATATAATTTAGACTTTCCTTCTTTTATGACATGCAGTTCATTCAATCAAACCATCATATCCAATTGGTGCCGATCTAGTTTTAACATAGAAATCAAGAAATCCACATGACAGGCGTGGTTTTACTACCTATGAGCCTACAAACGAAAGGTGGAACGCTTATACACTCAATAAGAAGTAAAATATAAATAATTTCGGGAAGCTCTTATCCCCTCTAGCCTCCGCGTCACCGAGTAACGTTATTATAATGGGAACGCTATCCCCAAAACGTATTCTCTTTTCAAAGAACTGTTTATAGGAATAGCTTATAATTTCCGGCATTTTATTTAGTCCCCAAAAAAGTTCGCCTTTTGTTCGCGTTTTTTAGATAATCCCTAATGCTGTAGCAATCAGTTTCACTGCACTTTGCTTCTTCTCATAGAAGTAAGTCTTCTTGAGTAGTAGGTCATGATAAACATCTGAATCTTTTACTCTTTCATTCGTTAAGAACTTCATTGTAATAATGTCTCTTTCTTCCTTATCTAAGATATGCTCCAAAGTCTTCTCCATCTGTTTTACCTTTAATTCGCTTATTCTTCTTGAATTTCGTATCTCTGGAAACAAACTGATTCCTTCTTGCTCCACGTCATTGCTGAATCGCATCTTGAGTGCTCTGTATTCCTTTAATACGCTTACTACTTCCTTCTGTACTTTCTTATCATCGATATCCGGTAACAAAATCAATTGTCTCTCCAAGTCGGAATCCCCCTATTTCAAATTTTGGTTTTTACATTCACATCAGATACGTGAAATTTTACTATCTAACTACTGAATAAGAGAACATCGCGCATTAACATAGCCCCACCACACTATTGCAAGTTGTTCCGCTATCCATTAAGCCTTTAGCAATTTACGTTTCTTGTTGTTCATCTTTTCTTTTGCTGCTTCAATGTTATTCGCTATCCTTGTATAGTCATAATCAATTTGAATCATGCCCTCTAACATCGCTGGAATTATTCCTTGTTCATCGATGTATTGCAAGTAATCAACTGGCGCTCGTTCTGTCTGATCCACTAAGTATCCATAAATATCAAAGTCTGCTCTCGGTATAGACTTCTTACCTTTTGGTTGCTGTGACATTCTTATATAACATCGAATCGCTGATAGTGGTACCACGAATACTGACTTGTCCTTGCTAAATTCAATAAGGAAGAAACAAACCGCTCCCATCTTCTCTGCTTTCTCCAGGTAATCCAACTGATGCTGCACAATGTTCTTTAAATCCAATCGTGTAGCATTCTCTGTGGACTTCGCTTCAAACGCAATAGCTCGTCCCTTATAAACGCCATCATAGTCCACTGTACTTTTAGCTTCATAGAATCCATTTAATACACGGCCGCCTTTACTTTTTAACACCTTCACAGGAGTTGGACGCTTGTTTATAAGCGCCACTCCCCCTCTTTGATACATTTCATTCACTAGATTAATAAGCATTTCAAATGCCATTCCACGGTTTCCTAGTCCCATTGTTATTCCTCGCTTTCTATTCAAAGGATTATTTTATTAAGTTTCTACAAAATGGTAATTATTATATAATTAAACTATTAAAATCTTAGGTGGTGATGCAAATGACTGAAACAATCCGAATTGCTCTTTTCACTCTTGTAGGAATAAGTGCCATATTTTCTGTAATTAAAGAATTTCAAAAACCAGAAAAAAGAAAGTTTTGGATTACATTCGAAACTTTAATTCTAATCGGGGCAGCCTGGATGTTAATAGGGCTTCTCATGTAACCTACATAATTAGTAAATCCTCTGAATAAAACTCAATATTCCGTCAATACTGTAGATGACATTAGATTTTTCTCCTTGTTCCCCCTTGGAGATGAGCAGTTAGTTTTTGCTAACTGCTCTTTTATTTATGACAAAGATAAGATTCTTTAGAATGATTCTTCTTTATTTCTCAATATAAGGAACCTTGGATTTTCGTTAACAATCCTGTAATATATGAACAAAGAGTAAGGTAAGAGTTACTCTTTGCCATTTTAGGAAAGGTTCTGTTGGAGACAACAGGACCTTTTTTCGTAAAAGGATTATTTTGTTATGTTTTCTAACAAACTTCATTTCAAAATTTTCAGATCCAGATGAACCTCTAGACGCATACACCATATAATAATTTAAATACTTCTTAATAAAGCAGGTGAAAACTATGCCATCTGTTGTTGGAAATCTGGTTGTACAAAATAGTAACGGTTCTTTCAACTTAGGCGATTTTTACAACGTTTCTCCAAAGGAAAATACAAAGGCTTATAATGGTTCAGGATCATCCAATGTTGCTTTTGTTGCCAATACCTTTAGCGGTGTTAGTGCAACAAACACATACGATTCTGATGTTGCAGACCAAAACCAAGTTGGGACAGTCTAGAATTGTTCATTTTCCTCTTCCTCCCCTGAATAAAACTCAATATTCCGTCAATAATATAGATAGGCGATAGCCAGAACTCATTTAATGAAGTCCCTAACCTTTCTCCTTTCCCCCTTGGAGAACCAGCCGAGCAGTTAGCTTTTGCTAGCTGCTTTTTTACAAATACTAATTAATTTATCCAAGCACATTTTGAAAAATCCCGTATGATTTGGTGTACCCTTTCTTTTAAGTGAATGAACTCGTCACGAGAGCACTTTATTAAGTGCTCTTTTCGTGTTTCAAATACATACAAAGTGAAATTTTTGTTTAAAACCATCCTTATTTTTAGCTATAGTCTTACTAACACTTTTGTGTTAAAATCCTCTAGAATATTGATCTTTATATTATTTTTTGGAGGATTTATGAATAATCAAAACAACAATGGAACAAACAACATCAGTAGACTATTGGCAATTTTTCTAATAGTATCACCACTATTAATACCTATTGTTCTCCCGACAGCTATAATTGTAGGAATGAAACAATGGATGCCTGATGACGTTGAATATCCAAGTATAATATCACTATTGACATTATGTATTGGATTTTTCATAGTAGGAATCATCTTCTCTTTAGTATTACGAGTATTCAAATTATCTGAGGAAAAGCTAAAAGAATTAGGTTTCTTAGGGTTTACAATTTCAATTGTTAGTACCTTCCTGACGATGTATGTCGGATATTTTTGGCTAGCTAATCTTAATTTTACAGCTGTGAAATTAACCCCCCATGCTGTATTGATTTTTGCTATTTTATCTACGGTTCTTCTAGAGGCTATCTTTAAATTAATCGATAAATTTGATACCTCCGATGAAAGAGAATCAATAAATTAAAATTCAGGATTCTGGTGCAAAAATAAAATATAGGAGAATAAAGCACATATATTCCTAACGGAATCGTATCTTATGCTGCAAGTCCAAACAATTGATGAATGAATTTTTTCTGGTTTTGGACAGACTGGTCCCGTAAATCAAGCTGCTCTTTTTTAATCATATGCATGGCTTCTACTCCAGAAAGAATGGATGTAGCTGTGTCAAAACATTTGAACCCTAGCATAGAACGGATTCGCTTCTTTATAAAGCGATGATCTTGTTCTACTATGTTATTCAAGTACTTTTGTTGTCTAAGTTGCATACCATCAGGTATGCCTTTTTCTTTTTTCAACTGTTCAATTGCTATAGGATAAGCCGGGTTCTTATCGACTGTTATAACACGTGGCTTTGAAACATGAAAAGACCACAAAGCTTTCTTGAAAAAGCGCTTTGCAGCCTTCTGGTTTCTTGTTTTGTTTAGGAAAAATCAATTGTGTTTCCTTTCGAATCAACAGCACGATACAGATACATCCATTGACCTTTGACTTTCTCATACGTCTAATCAATCCGCCAAGAATCATTGGCTGGCTTAAGATGCTGCCGTATTCGCTCATCTAATTCAGGACCATACTGGTGAACCCAGCGCATGATGGTTGTATGAGCAATAGATAGTCCACGTTCTTTTATCACGGTTAATAGCATTAATTTGATCAAACTTTATTTGAAAACTACATTAGGGGATTACTTGCAAAGTTTGCACCAAAATCTGTAATGGCTAATTATATCATTTCCATTCACAATCAAAATATAGGAATGATTTCTTTAACAATACACAGCATACTTTGATTTAAGAAAATACAGATACTCTATTCCGGCATCAGTAATCTTTGTACCGGCTCGCCCTCTTCCTTTTACGACAAATCCTTCACTTTCTAAAATATCCAGGCGGCGACGGATTTGCTGTGGGGATAAAGCAAAGTCTGATTCTTTGCTTTTACTTGAAAGCAGATCTCTGCTTGCCGCCTTTCCTTTTTCGTTACATTGCTTGATTACTTCCAAGATAAAAACATGCTCCTTCATTTCCAGTATACTTCCACATACGGAATATTCGGATTTCACGCTGCCCCCCTCTTGTCCCAGCATGGACGGAAGATCTCCTTTCGTCACGACATTTCCCTCACAAATTGTCAGCATATAATCAATTGTACTTTTTAATTCTCGTATATTTCCAGGCCATTCATATTGCATGAAATACTCCAGCACATCTTGTTCTATCTTTACCCATTTTCCGCTCTTTGTGATGAAATGCTTAATCAAAATTGGTATATCCGCTCTTCTCTCAATGAGTGGTGGAATGCAGAGATTAAGTACATTCAACCGGTAAAATAAATCGACTTTGAATGAACCGGCCCTTATCTTTCCTTGAAGATCTTTATTTGTTGCGGTAATCACTCGAACATTAACAGGTATAATTCTTACACCACCGATTCTGCGGATTTCACCCTCCTGCAGAACGCGCAGCAGATGTGATTGAACAGTAAGACTTATGTCCCCGATTTCATCCAAAAAGATAGTTCCGTTATCCGCTAATTCAAACAGACCTTTCTTGCCCCCCTTTTGTGCTCCTGTAAATGTCCCTTCTTCGTAACCAAACAATTCACTTTCAAGCAGGCTCTCTGTTAATGCGCTACAATTTACAGCCAGAAACGGTCCGTTTTTTCGCAATGAATGCTCATGAATAGCATGGGCAAACAGTTCTTTTCCTGTTCCTGTTTCACCCTGAATTAAAATCGGATGTTCCGATAAGGCAAGTTTCTTGGCGATTCGCTTACGCTCTTTCATTACAATATGTTCGCCGATAATATCCTCAAATCCGTATTTTGTATGAAATCCTTTATTACGCATTTCTCTTTGCGCTGTTTTTTCAATTTCAAAAGCTTGATGTACACTCTTAAAAGTTGCGACAATTGTATTTTCTTGCATCATTTGCAAACGAAAAATTACGACATCCACGCCATCTATGTCGAAGAACTTGCTTTCATCCTTTCCATTCATGATGAAATCGGTAATATCCCGACGACTCATCACATGTTCTACATACTCATTAACCACATCTTGCGCCACAATATGAAACAATGCCGTAAGACGTTCATTGAATACCGTAATCCGCCCTTCCTGGTTAACGACTAATATTCCATCATCGACAGTTCCTAACACATTTTGGATGTGTTCACTCATCTGCTTAGCATCCCGCTCTGCATGTAATAACTTACGTTGTAATTCAATGATATTGCTAATATACCTTTCTGAAATCTTCGAGGATATATCCTTGCTCAAACCACAACATTCTACAACTTCCAGAATTGTTGTCATATCAAAAAGACGTACACCTATATCAATTACTTCTTTTATGTAAGAAGGGCACAGATGTGTTTCTCCTGGCGAAACAGCAATTCGAACATCATCATAAAACAATACCCCCTTCCGAAAAGGGATAAATTGAATATGATTTATACCAAGTTGATATAAGGATTCAATAAGATTTATTGTTGCATCATCATTATCATTCACCACTAGAACTGATGAATCTTCAGGTATTCTTAAAAGTTTATCAATGTATTCATGATGAACTGTTCTCTTTCCCACAATTATTTTCTCAGCATTCACGCTATACATACCTTTTGTTTGATCATAAACAGAAGCTGATGAATACAAAATAATTGTATCTTCAAGAGACTGCGGTATTCCCTCATCCGCAGCATGGCTTTTAATATAAACATAGTCTCCAAGCAATTGTTCTAGTTGCTCCTGTAAGGCTTGCGTTGTTTTTGAGCTTCCAGCTATAAGTGTAAGTGAGGATTTTAACATTAAGACACCTGCCTATATTTAAATTGGTTCTATTATATCGCCAAAAAAGGACAATAAAAACCAAAATCTCTACTCTTGCCATAAAAATCTCCTTAAAAATCACACTATCAATATTGGCACACATATTGCATATATAAATTAATGAAGTGTCCGAGGTTATGAAAAGGAGGGAAACAGCAGAATACGAGAAAAGAACATGGTCTATTAGCGGTATTTTTGTAAGCGTTCTATTTCAATCCATTTATTTTAAATACAAAGGAGGAACACATATGAGCCAACTACAAGAACAGGCTGTTTCACTTGGAAAAAAAGAGAAAAAAATTAATGTTTTTGTATTGCTATTCGGCATTCTCGTAACAGCGACTCTATTAACTTATTTTTTACCGACCGGAGAATATGCACGGATTGAAGTGAATAACCGGACTACTGTAGACCCAAATTCTTTTAAATCAATAGAATCTGCTCCGGTCGGATTTTTCGATATGATAAAAGCTGTTCATACAGGAATGGTAGAAGCCGGCAATATTATATTTTTCTTATTGATTATCGGAGGATTTTTTGGTGTCTTAAGAGCAACAGGTACGGTTGATGTGCTTATCGCTACAATGGCTAGGAAGTTGGCGACGCGTGAAAAACTATTAATTCCTGTCGTGACGCTATTTTTCGCTGTAGGTGGCTCTTTAATGGGGATGGCGGAAGAAACACTAGCTTATCTTCCTCTTATCATTCCGCTGGCGTTGGCTCTGGGATTTGATGCAATTACAGGAACTGCTATTGTCATAGTAGGAGCATTGTCAGGGTTTACAACTGCCATCATGAATCCTTTCACAGTAGGGCTTGCACAAGGAATCGCAGAATTACCGATGTTCTCAGGCATAGTGTTTCGTCTTATTTTATTTGTTATCATCTACCTTGTTTCAGTTCTTTATATCTATCGTTACGCAATGAAGGTAAAGAAAAATCCTTCTATAGGAATCTACGGAAAGTATACAAAAGAAGACGCGGAAAAACTACTGCAATCAAGTGGAAAGTTAACAACAAGACATAAGTTCATCTTAGGAGCTTTTGTAATTAATTATATCGTTTTGGCGTTTGGTGTAATCAAATTCCAATGGTACATTACAGAAATTTCATCTTTATTCCTTTTATTGACAATAACGATTGGGATCATCGGAAAACTATCTGCAGATCAGATTGTTAACTCCTTTATCAACGGCTCTGCATCCTTGCTCGGTGGTGCTTTGATTATCGGTGTATCGCGCGCCATTCTTGTTGTATTGAATGAGGGGCATATCGTTGACCCTATGCTGCATCAATTATCTGTATCAATCAAGCATATTCCGGACTATTTAAGCGTTGTTGGCATGTACAATTTCCAAGCTCTTATTCATTTTGTTCTAGCATCTGGCACTGGTCATGCGATGCTGACAATGCCGATTATGGTGCCACTTGCAGACTTATTGGGTATTACACGCCAAACTGCAGTGTTATCGTTTTCTTTTGCTGACGGAATCGGAAATATGATTTTTCCGACCGCTACGACCTTAATGGCAGGCTTGGCGATTGCAGGAATTTCTTGGACAAAGTGGGCAAAGTGGATTCTGCCACTTGTATTCATTCACTATCTCATCGGATTAGTAGCTGTTATCATAGCTCACTTCATAGGATATGGTCCATTCTGATATAAAACGAAAAGTATTGACAGGAGGAGAAAAGAATTGATTACCTTAATAAAAAATGGAGAAGTATACGCACCCAACTACCTAGGACGGAAAGACATATTAATTGCAGATGATAAAATCGCATTCATAGATGATACAATCGCAATTCCTAACAACTTTGCTCCTATTCTAGTCATTGATGCGGCAAATCTTTTGGTTGTTCCAGGATTTATCGATTCACACGTTCATATTATTGGTGGAGGCGGAGAAGGCGGATTCAAAACCCGCACACCTGAGCTGATGCTTACTGATATTACAACTGCAGGTATTACAACATTAGTCGGTTTACTCGGTACTGACGGGACAACACGTAAAATGGAAAGTCTGCTTGCCAAGGCGCGGGCACTTGAAGAAGAGGGAGTTTCTTGTTTCATTCACACAGGCTCCTATCAAGTGCCAGTAAAAACGCTGACGGGAAAAATCGAAGATGATATTATTTTAATTGACAAAATTATCGGTGTTGGAGAGATTGCTATCTCCGACCATAGATCATCAGAACCTACATTTGAGGAAATAGTTAAAGTCGCCACTGCCGCACGCAATGGCGGTATTCTGTCAGGAAAAGCTGGCATAATAGAAGTTCATGTAGGGGACGGAGAAGGAAAACTTTCATTGTTACATGAAATTGCAGATAAAACCAACATTCCGATTCGGCACTTCCATCCAACACATATAAACCGAAACGAAGAATTATTCAGGGCGGGTATTGATTACGCAAAGCGAGGCGGTTACGTAGACTTTACCACAAGTACTACTCCTCAATTTTTGGAGGACGGGGAAGTGAAATGCAGTGAGGCATTACGTATAATGCTTGAAGATGGGGTCCCAGTCGGACACATCACCTTCTCCTCAGATGGACAGGCCAGCCTCCCCTTCTTTGACAACAATGGGGAGTATGCAGGCCTTCAAGTCGGAAAAGTATCTTCGCTATTTCACGAAGTACGAGAATCTGTTTTAGTGGAAGGTATTCCGTTAGAAACGGCACTAGAAGTCATTACCACGAATCCCGCACAATTGCTAAAGCTTTCAAGTAAAGGTTGTATCCAAATCGGAAAGGATGCTGACATCGTATTGTTAGAAAATGGAACGTTGGACATTCACAGCGTCATTGCAAAAGGAAAGTTTATGGTAGACAATAAAGTTCCGATAGTGAAGGGAACTTTTGAATAAGAAAGATAAGAAGCTTCTATTACAAAAATCATTTAAAGACACTAGAAAAATATGACACTTATACAAATGAATAATATATAAACATAAGACCACCGGTTTATTGAACTACCCCCACTTTCACTTCGTTTAGAAGTGGGGGATTCCTAAGTAAAGAGTTCTATCGAACTCAAATTTATTAGGCTAACCCCGCAGCCCTTGCGGTTAGAAGCCTTATTGCTTCATTCTTTAGATTGATACTTGCGTTAATATCCCTATCATGATGTGTATGACAAGAAGGGCAATCCCATTTACGTAGGTTTAGATTTTTAACGTCTTTGTTTTGATATCCACAACAAGAACATAATTGGCTTGAAGCAAATGTTTTCGATACGACAATGATTTGTTTACCGTACCATTTTGCTTTATATTCCAACATGGTTCGAAACTGTGACCATGATACCTCACTAATCGCTTTTGCTAACTTATGATTCTTTAACATATTCGATACTTGCAAATCTTCTATACCAATAACATCGTGGTTTTTGATGATTTCAGTCGAGATTTTGTCCAAGTAATCTTTTCTAGAATTCGTCATGTATTCATGAATTCTAGCTATTTTTACTCGTTGTTTATTCCAGCGAGAAGATCCTTTCATTCTTCTAGAAAGAACACGCTGTGCTTTTGCCAACTTCTCTTCTAATGATCGAAAAAACTTCGGATTTTTATAGATTGTTCCATCTGACAAAATGGCGAAATCTTTTAGTCCCACATCCATTCCAATGTAAGAATTTGTTTTCGGAAGTTCTTGCACTTCTGTTTCAACTAACAATGACAAAAAGTATCTGCCAGAAGGGTTCCGTCTAACTGTAGCATTTAAAATACGTCCTTTTACTTCACGACTTTTGGCAAATCGAACAAGACCTAGTTTTGGCAATTTTATTTTGTTTCCTACAACGGCAATGTTTTCATTTGTTTGTTTTGTGGTATAAGATTGTATGTTGTTCTTCTTAGATTTGAAACGCGGGGCATTGTTTTGTTTTTTGAAAAGGCGTGTATAAGCATCCGCAAGGTTGCGAACAGACGACTGAATCGCAATACTATCCACTTCTTTTAGCCAAACAAACTCTTTCTTCATGGCAGGAAGTTTGGCAGAGCATGTACCATATGTCAAACCTTTTCCTGTTTCTTTGTATGCATTATCCCATAGAGATAGGAAATGATTGAATACAAAACGAGAACAGCCAATCGTTTTATTGATTAGGGTCGTTTGTGCTTTATTTGGATAGATACGAAATTTATATGCTTTATTGATCATCATTCGTTTCACCCCCATTTCGATATGTATCTATTATACAACAAACGTACATTCGATAGGTAGTGAAGTAACAGTTTATATATGTCGAACAATTAAGATGGCTTCCTGCCATCCCTTATTCGAAGCCAATTCATCCCCCACCTACTCACTTCGCGTTCCTTGAGGAAGGAGTCTTCTTGGCTAAAATGATAAAAAGGTGTAAGAAATTAATCTACTAACCTCCTTTCGCCTTCTCTCTTACTCTCTAACAATACCCAATTCTGGTTCAAAAATAAGCCCAAAGAATTAATTAATTCCTTGGGCTTATTTTTAAAGTTAGGAAGCTACATTCTTTCTTCCTATTAATAATTTCACAGAACATGACCATCGACATATATAGCGACAGACACTTTTCCAAATCCACATGATTTCAAAGCTTACGTCATGACTCACGTATAGTAACAGGCATCGAAACCATTCATTATTGATGACTGCAAAAAATTTGTCTTTCTCAAACATAAATCTTTTATATTTCAATTAACTTTGCAACAGAAGTTTATAAAGCATATCGAATTATTGACTCACAGCTTTGACTACAAGTGCTGCGTATGCTTCTGCACCTACTTTGGTTAAATGCACACCATCAGGTGCAAAGTAGTCTCTCTTTTCAGCACTTGCTGCATACCAATCGACTAGAGTTACATTCGGATATTTAGATACTGTCACTTTCAATCTCTCATTCACGATTGATTCCCACGGACGTGGTACCCTCGTATTAATAAATATCATTTTACGTTCATTTCCAATTAATTCTATTAATGATACAAGTTGCTCCGTAGTAAAGGCTCCATTTGTACCTAACCCAATAATGACATAGTTTCCTAAATTCCCTTCATTCTTTAACTGTTCAACTACAGGAATCGCTTTTGACAGCTGGCGACCAATCTGTGCATCAATCCTAATATCAGGAAAAGTATTTTTTAAATATGGAGCAATATCAATCATAACGGAATCGCCTATCGCTGTAATGTTGGGAGAATTTTTAGGTTGCGCAGAATCTACTTCTTTTGATTCTTCTTGATTCTTGGGCGTCTCTTGAGTTGGATTTTCCCAAACTGCAACTGGATGTTTCGCCGGTTGTGTTTGTACTACTTCTCCCTTATCTAGTTGAGGATTCTCCTTAGCCTTACTAGCGTTTGATAACCCAAAGATGGCTATTGACGAAACGAATACTGCACAAATTAAAGCTAACTTAACACTTAAAGCGACATTTTGAAGCCTTAAATTCTTAAACTGAATATTTCGGAGCGCACCTTGTCGGATTGGTTTTTCAATATACCTCCATGAAATTTGCGCAATCATTATAATTAGAAGAAATTGAAGAATTGCTCTTATTAGTGAAAAATCTCCAGCATTTACTTTTGGAGTCGTCAATGTAAGAATTGGATAATGCCAAAGATATATGCCATACGACCTTATTCCTATCCAACGTAAAGGTCTAAATCGTAAAAATTGAGCGATACGGCTCGCTGGATGAGCAAGATTTGCCACTAACAATGCTGCTGCAATTGATAAGAGAACCATTCCTCCATTGTATAGAAACGGATCATATTGATTCGTCTTCCAAAACATAAGCAAAATAATAATAAGAGCAGTTCCTCCCACTACATCAAGAATGAGACGCGCCTTTGGAATAATTTTATTTGCAAGCCTATTGCTTGGCCAAATTAAGGCAAGTGCCGCTCCAATAAGTAAAGAAAAGGCCCTCGTATCTGTGCCATAATAAATTCTACTCGGATCAGCTCCAGGTTCATACAAAATTGCCATCGCTAAAGCTGAAGCAACAGCTCCCAGACAAATCAATAAAATCATACGGGATTGTTTTTTTATGTGGTAAAGTCCTAAACTAATGATAAACGGCCAGACAACATAGAATTGTTCCTCAACTGCTAACGACCAAAAATGATTTAATGGAGAAAGCTGGTTAAAATTATCAAAGTACGATAATTCATGATAAATATACCACCAATTACTAACATAAAATAACGCCGCTAATGAATCTCCACGCATTTTCTCAAGTAAAGAGCTATGAAAAATCGTAATCCAGGCCAACGTTATAACGAGCATAACAAACATTGCTGGAAGCAATCTCCTTGCCCTACTAAGCCAGAATTTCTTCAAATCAATTCTCTTATTTCTCTTCCACTCCATCGCTAGAATATCTGTAATTAAATAACCTGAGAGTACAAAAAATACAGTAACCCCTAAAAATCCTCCAGGCATCCAATTAAAATTAATATGATACAAAATAACACCTAGTATAGCTAGGCCCCTTAGACTGTCTAATCCAACCATATAACGACTATTTTTTTCAAAAGGTTTAGTCACCTACAATCACCTCTATTTCTTGGAAATTAGGTAAATAATAGTGGTATAATATGCTATTAATTTCCTAAAATCGTATAAGCTAAACTATTAATTACACCATTTGGGAAGGCTCTTTTATTATAATTACATGCACAGTAATCAATACTTCATCACGTTATCTGTTTCTGTTGTAAAAATTTTAAAATTAGGTGTTTTTGCTCATCTCCCCGAAAAAGGGACATTTACTTAATTAAAAAGTACACTTTTTGATACGTTTTTACAGACGTATCAAGGACTGACATTGTGAATATGATCTATAATGAATATATAAAAGATTTCCCATAAAGAAACTTTATAAAAAAAGGTCTACTCATTACGAGCAGGCTCTCTATTTTCCTCACCCAGCCTACTTTATTTTAAGCTTCGGCTGCTTCTGTAAACGTTGGTACATAAGTAGAAAATAATAAAAATAATGATACTATAAGTCCTATGATTTTCTTCATACTCGCATCTCCTTATCAATTCATTAAAAAACCTTTTAATTATATTTTAAGTTTTGATACTACCGAAATAATAAAAAAAGATATGCATAATTACATATTTCTCTTATTGATAGAATGTATGGTTCTGGTGTGAAAAATGATTAGTAAAAAAGAATCAAGGATTCCTAACGGAATCACCTGTTAAGCAGTTAATCCAAACAGCTGGTTCATAAAAATATTCCGATTTTAGACAGACTGGTCCTGCAAATCAATTTGTTCTTTTTTGAGCATATGCATGGCTTCAACACCACTCAATATAGCGGCTGATGTTTTGTATGATTTAAATCCCAACATAGAACGGATTCGCTTTTTTATAAAGCGATGATCTTGTTCTATGTTGGGATTTAAGTACTTTTGTTGTCTAAATTGCATACCATCAGGTATGCTTTTTTCTTTTTTCAACTGTTCGATAGCAATTGGATAAGCACGATTCTTATCGACTGTTATAACACGAGGCTTTGAAACATGAAAAGACTGCAAAGCTTTCTTGAAAAAGCGCTTTGCAGCCTAATGATTTCTAGATTTACTCAAATAAAAGTCAATCGTGTTTCCTTCAGAATCAACGGCACGATATAAATACATCCATCGCCCTTTTATTTTTATGTATGTTTCGTCCACTCTCCATGAGTTATTCATTTGTTTGAGATGACGCCGAATTCATGCTACCGGTAAAATGATATGTGTCGTCAAGAACAAGACGCTAAACATCTGAACACGAACCTGTACGGTATGGTGATAGTACCGTAGCTCCCGAACCTATACGGTCTGTCGTGAGAGTGGTGATGACACACCGCAACCTTGCACGTCAGCGATACCAGAAATGGACTTCTCCTTTGGTAGCAAGAACATCACTGATGTTAGTCAGCTTGCCCCTTTAGGGGTGGGAGTGTCAAATAATTCAAACATCATATAGAACCAAGTTTATTTTACTACTTGAACAGATACTGGTTTCCAGCCCTGATTCTCTACCCAATCAATATCAACCTTATATTTTTTATTACTTTGCTTATCTCGTACATTACCGTAGGCTTTATTTTCACCATTATTTCCAATAAAATCAAAAATCAATTGACCCTCTGGAGCATCAACAGCATAAGAAATTGCTTTTTTCATCTCATTCCAATCTACTGTTCCTTCTTTAAATTTCATTGCAGGTTTTGCTCCTTGCTCTGTACCAATTGGCTTCCAAGAAGGATTAGTTTGAGAACCCTTTTCTTGAGATGCCGTTTTTTCTCCCTCTTTATTTTCATTTTCGCTCGTTTTTACCGATTTTTCTGCTTTTTGTTTCTCTTCTAACAGTGCTGCTTCTCTCTCTTCACGTTTCTTCTCTTCTAACAGTGCTGCTTCTCTCTCCTCACGTTCCTTCTCTTCTAACTGCGCTGCTTCTTTTACTTCACGTTTCTTCTCTTCTAACTGCGCTGCTTCTTTCTCTTTATGTTTCTTCTCTTCTATCTTTGTTGCTTTCTTTTCTTGAGCAATTGCTTTCTTTGATGTATCAGTAGGGGAAAACAACTGGTATGTCACTATACCAACTGTCACTAATACCAAAGTAAATGCAATATTAAAAATCACCTTTTTACGACGATTTTGTTGTTTTTCTTGAAACCTGCTTCCTTGTCCCATTTTTTAAACCTCCGAGTTTATTTTCTCCTCTAATCTTTATGTATTATTCTTATAATTCTTAATATTTTCATTAAACAATGGAAATGAATTACAATTCCCATACAAGATTTCATATCATAATAAAATTTGTGTTGTTTCAAGCATCTGACATATGTTATTCAAAAATATTTTAATACATTAAAAATTGATAAGCATCTGTTCGTAAGAAACCTTCAATTTTATTCAAAGGTGATTCCAATTACGTCCACATTAGATCTCCTGTAGAAATCTTTTTAACAATTAAGCCCCTTCTTCCCTTATTTATAATTTTCAAATTAAACTGCCCTCTATGGTACAATAAAGATGTGTTGTTTTCTACTGGGGTATGTCGTAAAATCAAAAGGGATTTTATCTCTTTTACCTTTTTTTCAGAGTAACTTTCACCACTAGGAAACTCTATTATTCCTAATGTAATCTTTAATTCGCTTTCATCAAAAATCCAATCTTTATTAAGTTCCCTTATCTTTTGTATAAAGCTTCTTTTGGTTTTTCCTATATAGATCAATGTTTCATTCTTAGCATATACTCTAGAGATTGCAAATATTCCCTTCTTAAAAGCTTCTTCTCTATTATAAAAATCATTTAAACTATACAATCCATACCATTTAATATGCACTGTTTCTATTAACCTCACCTCATTTTTATGATAATATTATAATTTCTGAATGTTCAAATTATTATGGATACATAGCCTTGATTACTTGAATTATAAATAGTGCTTTTCAATAATACATTTTATTATTACTAATTTCAATAATGAATATGTACATATTCATTATTGAATGGCTGCAAAAAAACATGGGAATTTAATTCAAGCCCTATATCAAAATGAAAATAAAAAACACCTGTGATATACACAAAGTGCTTTTCTCTTGTCAATTTATCTATTTTCTTTTTATAACCCAAACTCCTTCGAATCGTACTTTTCTAGAGTTTGCTGCAATTCATTTTTTTTCATATGGAATATGTTTATCTGTCTGTACATCTTCAACATTTTCTCCACCTGCTAATAATCTCCTGTACTTAAAAGAGTGCCCTGTTAATCATGGTGTAATTATGTTGTATGGCCCTCCTTTTGTTTGATTACTTGTATCATAAAACAAGTATCTGAAGCTGATATGTGGTCTACTTTACTGATAAAAATAACAAATAAAAAAGGAAACCTGCATGTTCGTTATAGTGATTTCCATGTTATATATACTCATATAAATTTATTAATATGCAATATTACATATTAGGTTCCTGTATCTTCATGATATTGATGTATTTACGATACTTATATCTTCATATTTAGAAAGGAATACTATTGTACGTTGAAAAGGCGGAGTCTCTTTGAAGACTTCGCCGTTGTTTATATAGGGCATGAATGGTCTCGATATCTTTTATCGTACGTGAAGCATGACGAAGATTTTGAAATCCTGCAGATTTAGCAAACCGTCTCTTGACATGCCTATGATCCTGGTCAATAAGATGGCTAAAATTTTTGATTCTACAATGGATTGTAGTTTGATAAACCGAGAGACCCTTTAGAATAGAAATCACTTTTGACACAAAACAATGATTTTATATGGTGTAGTTTGAGCTGGTATACTCATTGTTGTAAAACTATAAATAGCTATTAAATTTCGATTTACAAGATTACCTGTAAAGAATTGACCATTTGTTAATAAAATTTGAGTAGAAGGAGAAATATTTAATTTTAATTTTCCATCACTACTCTCCAACTGTTCATTAAAATAGTCTACTTTTACATTTTGATGCGGTGTATATTTTGCCATAACAATCGCTTGAAATTGTGGTGGGAAAATAAGAGGAACAGGAGCGTTGGCATCGTAAAACCCAGTTACTTTATCTCCTACTACTACCGTTGCATAGTCGATAAAATACGTATTTGGTTTTACTACAAAATTTATTAGATTCCCATAACCATTATCTACGGACATAAATTTATTACATCCTATATCTTCGTTTGACCCTGTTACAAAATCGTTAATCATAGTTATTGTACCATCAAATGATTGAAATTTTTTCATTCAAATACCTCATTTGTTTATATAATTAAACCTCTATCGTTACTCTATAATTTTTAAAAACATGTAAATGAAATAATCCTTCTCGTATCAATTCCAAAAATAACCCAAAACCTACCGTTCCATCTAAAACCAGCAACAGACCTTGGTCCTACAAAAATTGGGAAATACCAAAATTGTTCACCATTACTAAGCCATATATAAGTATTTCGAAATAAACATAATGAAATTGCTCCTGGGTCAACAGCAAATGGTGAAGCTGTTGATTGTTGAGGAATAAATGATGGGGGGGGAGATGTTGGAGCTTGTGAGCTTTGCTGTCCCGGAAAACTTGGTTCACCCGGAAAGCCTGGTGCACCCGGAAAACCTGGCATTCCAGGTATACCTGGAATCTGAGGACCAGGGAATTGACGATCGAAGTATTGATCATAATTTATATAAGGATAATATATTGACTCATTATACATTTAAAAACCACCTCTTTATTTTTGAAATCCTCTAAATTATTAATATGTAATGTGGTTCGTATAGGAATCTTATTCGCTTCCTATACGAACAATATTTTAAACAGGAAAGTATACCTATACCCTTTTTTTTCGGTATGGGGTAATGGAAATTCCAGTGTCATCTTTGCTACTACACCCTGTTACCAATAAAATAAAGTACTAAAAAAACTGTGCACAAAAACCTGTATGGTGACAAGTTTTTGGCACAGCTCTTCTATTTGATCCCTTTCATGAGTATCTGAATCTTTGGAGCCATAAAATATAAAATAACACTTAAAACAATTGATAAACCGCCAATTGCGCCAAAATAAATAATCTCTGTTTCAGGATTATATAATCGAACGAGCTGCGCATTGATAGCTTGTGCAGATGCACTCGTTAAGAACCATAGACTCATTGTTTGAGCAGAGAAAGCAGCTGGTGCTAGTTTTGTTGTAATGGATAAACCCACAGGTGATAAACACAGTTCTCCGATTACGACTAAAAGGAAGCTAATGACTAACCACATAGGGCTTACCAGGGATTCTGTACCATGGATATATGCAGGGATAATCATTACTAAAAATGATAAACCAGCAAATAATAAACCGATCGCAAATTTATTCGCTGTACTTGGTTGACGTGAATTAAGCTTTACCCATAGCCAAGCAAATACTGGTGCTAGCAATACGATATAAATAGGATTTAAGGATTGGAACCATGAAGATTGAAGCTCAAATCCTGCCAAATTTAACTGCGTACGTTGATCAGCATAATTAGCTAAGATGATTGCTCCCTGCTCTTGAATCGCCCAAAACATCGTAGCAGCGATAAATAGTGGTATGTACGCAATTAAGCGAGACTTTTCAACATTTGTCGTTTTTGGACTACGGTACATAAAGATAAAGTAACCTGTTGGAATCAGGATACCTAAGATGCTTACAAGTAAAGTAAATCGATTAATCGTTAAAATACCTGTTGGGATTGTTAACACACAAACTAGTACAATCGCGATAATGCCAATACTAAACTGTGTAATGACTTTTTTTCTTTCCTTATCCGTTAAAGGATTTGGTACTTGCGTTCCTGCCAATCCTAGATTTTTCTTTTTCGTAAGAACATACATAATTAATCCAAATAACATACCAATTGCAGCCACACCAAATCCTAGGTGAAAGTTATACTTTTGACCAAGTGTTCCAATCACAAACGGAGATAATAGTGCTCCTAAATTAATACCCATATAGAAAATACTGAAACCTGAATCACGACGAGTATCTGATTCACTATATAAATCACCAACTATACTAGATACATTCGGTTTTAATAACCCTGTTCCAAGTACTAAAAATACCATTGAGATAAATAACGTACTAACCGTTCCTGGTAGAGCTAATATGAGATGACCAATCATAATTAAAACACCACCCCAAAATATTGTTCTACTTGAACCTAATAGGCGATCTGCAATCCACCCACCAATAATTCCAGACATGTAAACTAACGAACCATAGATAGCCATAATGGATGCAGCTGTAGCATGATCCATCCCTAGACCACCTTTTGAAATGGAATAATACATATAGTAAAGTAATATTGCTCTCATTCCATAGTAAGAAAATCGCTCCCAAAATTCTGTAAAGAATAAAGTAAATAGTCCTTTGGGATGTCCAAAGAAACCATTTTGTGGAACGGTGCGAATGATATCGCTTTTGTTAAGCTTCTCCATACAAATACACTCCTAATATACAGATATAGTGATTCTAATTAAGTATATACCAAAAATTAGAAAATTTAAACAAATATCTATTCGTTTAATAATTAGATTTTTGAGAAAAAACAAAATTATGTATTGTTTTTAATGATAATCCCATGTAAATTATATAATATAGATATATTAATTAAAACGTTAATACTGTATAAATATAAATACAAATGTAGGAGGATTTATAATATTGTCAATGAAAGCCGTTGCGATTGAAGAAATTTATCAAGAAATATTGGATGGAAAAAGGAAACGATTCCCTCCGAATACTTGGAAAGAAGATATGGATAATAAACAGGCCCGCAGAGTAATCACATATTTATTACACAGTATTTTAAAATGGAATAAGGAAGACATCAGAAAAAAAATGGAACACTCAATTGCTTGTAAAATATAAACTACGAGGATTACTCAAACATAGATACGAAAGTAGTCCTTTTAAAGCGATAAATGATTTATATCCAAATGGATTAGCAAGTAAAAATAAATAAAGAAGAATCCAGCGAATTATGGATTCTTCTTTATTTTGTATTTAGTATCTATTTATGAACTATAAACTCATATTTTGTGGTTAAATGCTAGTTGTTTTAATAATTAAGCTATTTTGATGGATTTGAAAGAATGACCTATGCGCTTTCAATATATATTAGATTGCTACAAATATTAATTTTATAAAATAGAAGAAATAAACACTCTTTGAAAAATTTTAATCAAAATGTGTGGGTTTTCATTTTAGAATCCGTAATTTTTTATAAAAAAGATTAATCATTTTATGTGATCTTTCCTCCATTACAGCGCCGTATCTTCATTTCTAGCAGACAGTTACTATTAAGGAGTTATCTATCACTCTTTATTATATATACTTTTCTTTAACTTAGGCTTCTTATGTAATCTTACTTTGGTTCCATTAATATCAAAATCAATCTTTACTTCCTCCAAAGACTCTATTTTCTCCTTATGTTCTTTTTCTATTCTATCTCTTTCTTCTTTTCTCTTAGTCGCTTTGGGACCAATTACGAATAGAATTAAGAAAATACTTACCATTACAATAAACGTAGTCACTAGTACCCTCCCCCTTTGCCAAAACTTCGTACAACAAAATTCTTTTTAATGTATTAAACTTAACTCAGAAATCTAGAGGAGAACGAGCACTAGCATAATTACACAGAAGCATTATAGAAATTACCTGCACTATTCCTCCTTCTCCTTATATAAAACAAGATTATAAATGACGCAGTAAGGCCGGTACTATCAATGTCATTACAAATATAAAAATTGAACTATATCTCAAACTTGAACTCCATTTTCCATATTTGGGATGTTCAAATTTCTTATAAAGCATACCTAATGCTAGAGATATTAAAAACATTAATACAGCTGTTCCTAAAATTATGGAAGTAATTAAGCCCACCATATTACTCATAAAGGTTTGAAAATCAAAAGAACGTGTTGTTAACATTAACACTGGTAGAATCCTTATTAATAATATGAGGATAAATGAGCCTACTCCAAAATATATAGATCTTTTTTTCCACTTTATATGTTTAAACCATAAAGAAGCTCCAAAAACTAATAATGATATTAAAATTACTACAGAAAGAATAAGGAAAATAATATCAAAAAATGCAGGCACACTCGCATGGACTGCACCATCTATTTTATCTCCCCCATCTTTTATTACATCACTGCCTCCATTAAACAAAGAACCAAACCAGTCTACAATCCAATCGGTCATCCAGGAAATATCAAATGGTAAATCTTCATTTTTTGTTTGTGTAGGAGCAACTGAGTTGAAAATTTTCAAATTCTCCTCCCCCTTCATTAAAAATTCCCCCCTTTACTTTAAGTATATAAATTTCCTTAACCAAAACTAAGAAAGTATTAAATCATACTTGATTAAATAGAAGAACAACACTTATGAATAGAAATTTCATTTGTTACATTTGTACACTCGCGTTTTGATAACGATCCGTTGCATTTAGCTTTGTCCCTATTTTGGAATAAGTAAAAAAGTACCCATCCAATTGTGGTACACATAATAATTGGATGGGTACTTCATTACACATTCTTTATTCTGTTTTTATTGACATAGACGAGGTTTATACATTTCATGGTGATACAAACTATAGTACCGAATTAAATAATTTTAAAATATTGCTACGCAATTCACTCGATTTAAGAAAATAAAATTTCACAAACCTTCGATGATAGCTTCTTGGTTTATCGGATAAAACATAAGTATGAAAAAACGCAGCATAATATCGGTTTTTCTAACCTTGTAAATGACTTAATATATATCTTTGCGTATTTATGTCTTGGCGTTTTAATGCCGTTACTAATTCTCGATTAACATCTGATACAGGTAATGGTTCTCCATATATATTAAATAATCTTATACCCAACTTACCTAAAATCCGTATATTATTAAGATTCCTACTCTCTTGTGTATAAATAATAATATTACGTAAATTAATCCCAAAACTTATCATAAACTAACGCTCCCTCTTCAATGTAAATAGATATGGATATACTTCTATTTATTTTCGAGGAATCCCTTGAAGCTTAATAAGCCCTATATATTTCTCAATACCATAACAGTATAAGCTCTCTCTTTTTCTACTATAGTGCTACGCCACCTCTTATAAGAAGTATTCAATAGAAAACGGTTAATAAATCAAAAAAAACATTAACGAAACTTGTACTGTCTTAACTATACTTTTCAAATTTTAAAAGCATGGACATTATTAGAATTCAGAATATTCTGTATATTAGTGAAAAAAATCGTAGTTAAATTTAATTTATCTAATTCCTGTTATTATCAGAATAAGCCTTTACAGAGAAATGGGGGATATTATGACTGTTCAAGAAAAAAGTAATAAGCAATTGATGGAATTATTACATGAATGGTATGAAGAAATTCGTTTATATCATGTAAAAGAAGCAAAACAGACATATCTACAAGTAAAAGAACGTTTAAAGGAAATAGAAACAGACCAATATGTATCATTCTATTATTCCCTACTGAATTTTAGATATAAAGTCTTGGTAGATGGAATGAGTATTACAAAAGATTCTTTTAATCAAATAGAAAAACTCCCTAATATCAAAGAGGAATTTTCATTTTTAGCTTACTATTATTATTTCTTTAAGGCAATCCACTCTACAATTTTAGCAAATTATACTGAAGCAAAAACACACTATGAAAAGGCGGAAGGGCTTTTAATTGATATACCTGATGAAGTAGAAAAAGCCGAGTTTGAGTATAGATTTTCAACTTACTGTTATCAATCTTATCAACCATTTGAAGCGATTCAACATGGAGTAAAAGCCAAAGAAATATATCGGAATCATGTAGGCTATGAAATTAATATTGCTTTATGCGACAATGTATATGGACTGGCTTGTATAGATCTAAGAGAATTTGAAAGAGCGGAAGAATGTCTCAATACGGTTATTGATGTTTTTAAGAAGTATGATGAAGAACAATTATTATTACGAGTACGATCCAATTTAGGCTGGTTATATAATATTCAAGATTTATATCCATTGGCGATTAGACAGAGTTCTGAAATTATAAATACCATACCGAACCATTTTAAAGCATTATTTGTCTTAGCAAGAGCATATTATAAATTAGAAGGCGTTGAAACAGCAAAAGCATATATTCAGCAAGGAATAAAGTATACAAATGAATCAGGAAATGAGGAATATAAGCATCGTTTCGCAGTTTTAAATGAACTTATCACAGAACTACCTAGCATTAAATTAGAAAAAGTAGTTACTGATGCAATTTCTTATTTTGAAAAAGAGGACATGTGGGATTGTATAAAAGAATATGCAGAGATTTTAGCACTCCAATTTTACGAGGCAAATAATCATGTTAAAGCGAGCAAATATTTCTATATTAGCAATAATGCTGATAAGAAACATTTGAGAAAAGGAGCGTTAAAGTAATGAAAAAAATAAAAAAAGTGTTATTAAGTATGGTAGTAGTAAGTGCATTAGCATGTAGCATGATCAGTTTAAATGTATCACAACATTCTTCGTTTAATGGTGGAGATACGCCAGCACCAACAAAACCGATTGTCTCTAGTGGCGTATCTATTGATTAACGTAATACATTTTTCCCACTTTAAAAATCAGAAAATTCAGCCTCTTAATCTTTAAAAAACGTTGAATAAAATGGATAAAATATTGAACCCCTAGTCCGAAACATATTTGTTTCGGACTATTCACGTTCTTCTTTCAATTTTTCTATATAATTGTGAGCAGAATGAAAAATATCAAAAAGTTGATTGAGAAAAAGTACTGCTAAAATCTTCAGCAATGCTTTTCTATTAAACGTACCATGATAATGAGCATCTACCTTCTTTTATTCATGAGTACTGTAGGTCCATATATTTACTTTAACTTCAAGATACGCTCTATTTCCTTCAGACTTAACTTACTTGCTTTTGCAATAGTTTCAAGCGGTACACCAATTTCATGCATCCCTCGAATCATTTGCATCTTACCTTGCTCAATTCCTTTTTCCATGCCCTCTTGTTCTGCATGTGCTAGCTTAGCTTGTTCATCTAGAAGCAATTTCTCCTCCTGGGCAACCATAATAACGAAGTACCATAGCTGCTGCCAGTAAACCTGTTCCGAGTAAGTTATGGCCTAAACTATGTCCATTTCCACCGGATTATATTCTGATACGCCACCTGAATTGTAACTAAAGTAAAATTTTAGAATGGATAATGGAGTATTGTAAAAAAAGATCAATTGAATCACCCATAAACAAATATTATGAGTGATTCAAAGATTAGGTTAATTCAGTGTAAAAGCGGCAGCGATCGCCCCGTACAATGGATATACAAAATTCAACAGGCACACCATTGGTATCGTAGGCAGTTCGTTCAAGCAGAAGTGCGGGTCGACCTTCCTCCGTTTGCAGATATTCACTTTCTTCGGAACGGATGAGAACGGGTTCAAATGCCTCGTTTGCTCTTGTTACTACGGTATTAAAATGTTGTGAAAATAGATCATATAAAGAAATTTCACCTACCCTTTTTAACTGCTCTATATCTGTAACAACACGTTTCGGAATAAAAGATGATTCCAAAATAAACGGTTCATCTTCAGCACAGCGAAGGCGTTTCATTTCAATGACATTCACATCATCACTCAGCTGTAGTGCTTCTTTGATTTTGGCATTTGGTTTGACTTCTTCTATTTTTAGAATGATATCCTTAGGATTCAAGCCTTTTTCTTTCAATACTTTACTAAAACTATAAAATCCCATCAATGACTGCTGCAATTTTGGTTTTGCTACGAAGGTACCTTTTCCTTGAATTCGGTATAGAATTCCTTCCTGTACAAGCTCCTCAATTGCTTTTTTTGCCGTGTTGCGACTCACACCAAATTGATCCATTAACTGATTTTCTGAAGGAATTTTATCACCAAGTGCCCAATGACCTTTTTCAATTGGATCCTTTAATCTTTCCATTAATTGATGATAAAGCGGGATTAAACTTTCATGTTGCAATGGTTTCATTTTACTAAACCTGCCTCCAAACTATACTATCGTTCTTTTAATAACCTAAATTATACCATCATCACTTATTGCGTCAAACTAACAACCAGGTTCTATAACGAAATGGCTTCTACCAAACTATAATACTGATAGCTTATCAAAATCGTTATTAATACCTTCTACGTTTGCAGAATATGGACACCCTTCTTAATCGGACCGTTTTCCGAGTTCCAATCAAAACGACTTTTAAAAATAAATCAAAAAATAAGGAAGCGCGAAAACCTTCCCCACACTTTCTAACCTCGCTTCCTTATCCTGATATTTTTACAAACCACGGGCATGCTGTCTCTTTCAAGACAATATTTAGTCTTTCGATATTTTTTTTGCCGTTTTTTTGTAACCAAGCACGTCCGGCTTGTTCACCATTTTCGGCAAATTGAGCGACACCATTTTTCCATGTTGCCCGGCCGCAGAGGACACCGTTGAAAGTTGAGCCGGATTTTTTCGCAAACGTCAAGGTTTCTTGAAACAATTCTGCACTTACGCCGGCGCTTAAGAAAATAAACGGCAGATCTGTTGCCTCACTTTGCTCTTTGAAATACGCAGCCGCTTTTTCCTTGCTATAGGCTGTCTCGCCTTCTGCGTAACCCTCTACAAACTTCATATCTACTGGAACTTCTACCTTTAAAACGTCCACCTTGTATTGCGGTTTAGAGAATTCCCTCATGGCCTCGATAACTTTATGAGGCTTCAATTTGGCATACTCCATGCTTTTCACATCATCATTTTTGGCATCATAAGTCACTATTTCAAGGAAGAACGGAATGTCCTCTACCGCACACTCAGATCCAACTCGTTCCATATAAACGTGCTTATAGTCATTAATTTTTTCATCTTCATCTACATCATAGTACAGTAAAAATTTAACTGCATCTGCTCCAGCTTCCTTCAGGCGTCTAACGGACCACTCTGGCAATAAATCAGGCAATCGGCCCTCAGTTGTTGCATCATAACCTGTTTTTTCATACGCCACCAATAACCCAGCGTCCGAATGACGGACCTTCGCAGCCGGCAAACCATATTCCGGATCCAATAGAATCGAAGTTGCATATGGTGTTAACTCTTCAGAAACCAATTCTTTGAAGCGAATGATGCCCTCATCCCCGACATTATTCTCACTTCCAGCTACAATCATTTTCTTTAATGAACCGCGTTGATCAATTGCCAAAGCCCCGATAATTCCATTTTCATCCGACAAACGCTTGAGAGCCGCTAATTTATTATTCGTTAATTTTAACATCAACAATCACCTCTATTAATCTATTTTAATAACCTCTACCATTTCAAAAAATTGACCGAACTTCTCCGGATCAATATAACCCGTTACCTCTTCCATCGTATTGAGCATGCCCGTCGTCATCGCAGTTTTCAGGATGTCCGAAACGGCTTGCTTTCGTTTTAGGGCAACCGCTAACCCTGCGACAGTCGCATCACCCGAGCCAACAGCGTTTATGACCTCTATAGCAGGAATAGTAACCCGGTAATAATCTCCACCATGCTTGAGAAAAGCACCTGCCGCTCCCATCGAAACGACAATCCATTCTATCCCATGAAATAACTTATTATTTAATAGTTGCTTCAAGCTGCTTGTGCTCTCCTCCACTTCCATGCCAAAAAGCTGGAACAGTTCTGAGATATTCGGTTTGATCGCAAAAGGTTTTACATTATGGTTCAAAACTTGTCGGAGCGGCTCCCCTGATGTATCTACAATCACTGGAATTCCCTTCTCCCGGCCAATTTCGACCATCTGACGGTAAAATTCAGACTCAAGCCCTTTTGGCAAACTACCTGAAATAGTAACAAGAGAAACTTCAGACAGCAGTTCTCGATATTTTTCTAAAAAGGCCGTTCCTTCTTCCGTGGATAAACTTGGCCCGGATTCGAGGATTTCTGTCTGCTTGCTATCATGGAGGATCGCGATACAGTTTCTTGATTCTTGATTGATTTTATAAAAATGATTCCTGATATCACTTTTCGTCAATTCCTGAATAATGTAATCACCAATAGTCCCGCCAATTACACCTGTGGTCAAAACGTCTTCTCCCATCTGCTTGACAACTCGGGCTACATTTAAGCCCTTTCCGCCAGCAGTTTTACGAATATTTTCCACACGATTAACATCATCTAGCTTAAAATCTTGAATTGGATAGGAAATATCAACAGATGGATTCATAGTGACAGCTAAAATCATCGCACTCCCTCTTTCCCTATCAAGTTTTTAACTTGAAACCGGAAAACCCTATCAAGATATGTGGCAATTAAATCTAGATCCGGTATTAAGGCGATAAAATCGGCATCATAACCATTCGCAATCATATCGCATCCCCCATCGATGCCAATACTTTTCACGGACGCTGTACTTGTCATATGGAGGGACTCCTTAGGGATCGCAATACTCCAATCAATGGTATTTTTGACAGCCTCTTTGAATTTCAAAATACTGACCACCCCAATCTTTTTCCCACCAATATCAATACCTATTGCCATTTTCATGTTCCTGCACCTCTATTTATTCTATTGTACCTGCTCATCGATTTTAAAAAATTGATATAATCAGGAAGACGGGTGTTTCTTCAAAAAACGATTATAACATTGGGTTGTTGGTACAAGTTAAATTGAAAGAAAAACTCATATAAACTAGATTATGAGACTAATTGTTAGATTGTTTTAAGTAATTCTATTATGTCACCATAACTTGTAGGATTAACCCATTAGCAGTAAAACATTTAATGTAGCCGAATCCATCCACATTAAATGTTTTAATTTTCAGACAAAAAATCCAACAACCTATCCATCCTTACAATATTTAGTTGTAGTTCCGTTCTATCATATTCCTTATCAGGGCCTGGGAGTCACAATTATTAGACTTATAGATTTCCCTATCCTTTATCGCTTTCATTACATGCTAGACTCTTTGAATCTTGGACGCTCCGATTTTTGAAAACCCTTAATCGCTTCTTTACCAGTATTGATCGCTAAATCTCTTAATCCATCGATTTGAAGTCCATCCTTTATTAAAACAGTTTCGAGGACCATCGCAAGATTTGTTCCGCCAACCACAGCAAAACCTTCCTTTCCATTCGTAAGCGAAACGGCCGTTTTAAACGGAGAACCGCCAACTAAATCACATAAGACTAAGATAGATTTACATTCTTGTAATCTTGAAAAAGCCTCAAGCAGCTTTTTTTCAAGATCGCATGTTGAATCGCATTCAAGAAAATCCACGTATTCCACATTGGGTTGATCTCCAGCGATTAGTTTTACCGAAGATTGAAGACCCGTTGCAAACGATCCATGACCGCTAATAATCAAACCATTCATATTAAAATCCTCCTAACATGCTATATATTATAAAATGGTTCCAAAAGGAAATGGAATTTTACCAATAATACCGATGATCACGGTAATGATAATTAGCTTAACTGGAGAAAATCCCTTTTTTAATAGATAGTACATTAATAAAGTGTATGCTAAAGGCAATAGGTTTGGTATGAGTTTATCGAGTAAATCCTTTTGCAGGGCGATTTTTGCCTTACCAGCATGGATCACTAAACTTGATTCTAACTTTACGAATGAGGCAATCAATGCGCCAACAACTGTTACCCCGACAATAGATGCTGCATGTGCTACTTTTTTAGTATTTTCCTTTAAAGAACTGATAGCATTTGTTCCAGCACTATAACCGTAATGCATTAATCCAAATCTAAGAGCAAAATGAACTGCGTTAAAGATTAATAGGAAGATCACTGCCCCCATAGGGTTTCCATCTTGCCCAAGTGAAGCACCTATACCAACACAAATGGGAAGCAAAGTCAGCCAGAAAAGAGCATCACCAATTCCCCCAAGCGGTCCCATCATGGCTACCCGAATGGCTCTAATCGTGTTTCGATTTTGTTTCTTTTCCTCCATAGCAAGGACAATCCCCATAATAATGTTTACAAGGAATGGATGCGTGTTAAAGAATTCCATATGACTTTTCATCGATTCACTTAAATCGTGCTTATTATTGTGAATCTTTTTCAAACCTGGCAAAATCGAATATAACCATCCTGCGGCCTGCATTCTTTCATAGTTAAATGACGCTTGAAGTAACAGAGATCGCCATACCATCTTGTTTAAATCTTTTTTAGTTAAGACCTGTTCTGTGGCACCGTCTTGATAATATTCCGGACTGCTCGTATGGTTCATTAACGTTTCTACTTTTTTAGATTCCACGTTTTGCACCCCCCCTTACTGATCCATCACCAGAATTTGTTTTGAAGTAATCGTATAACGCGATGGCAATCCCAATTAGAGCAACAGCAATGACTGGCATCTTCATATATGTGACTAAAATAAATCCGACGATTAAAAATGCAACGTATTGTTTTTTTAACATAATTTTCAATAGCATTGCAAAACCAATTGCGGCCATCATTCCCCCGGCAACACCAAGGCCACTAATAAGCCATTTTGGTAATACCTCTACGACCCCTTTAGCAGCTTCTGCGCCAAAATAAATTGGTAAAAAAGCAATAACAAAATAGAATATAAATAATGTAAGAATCCCGAAATAATTAATCCGTTCAATTCCCTTTGTATTAGCCTCTTGTGCATATTGGTCAGCTTTATGCATAACCGGAGAAAAAGCAGTAAACATGAGAGTGATACATGCCTGAACCGCAACCGCAAACGGAACAGCAATACCGATTGCCACTGTTGGCTCTTGTCCTGTCAGAATCGCAAACGACGTTCCAATTATTCCCCCAATAACAACGTTTGGCGGCTGTGCCCCAGCAAGCGGAACCATCCCAGCCCACACTAATTCCATGGCAGCACCTGTCATAACCCCTGTTGTTACATCCCCAAAAATCAAGCCAATAATGACACCGGTTACGATTGGCCGGTGAATGTGGAACAACCCGTTAAAAAGGTCAATCCCTGCAATTCCAGCCCATATGGCAACTAATAAGGCTTGAAGCAACATGTGATTATCCATTCATTCTCACTTCTTTCTATAAATGTTTATAAATATCATCTGGTCTTTCATCCGGAACACGACGTACCTCAAGTTTCGCTCCCAAGTCACGCAGCTTCCTAAAGGCTGCTTTATCATCTTCATCCACGGAAATGGTGGAGAATACTTGTGTTTTCCCTTGAGAAAAATGCATATTTCCAATATTTATTTTTTCAATTGGTACGCCGCCCTCAACAAGTCGCAACACATCTTGTGGTGTTTTTACAACTAAAAAGATATATTGTTCATCTGCTGCATTGTGAATCACATCAATGGTCGTCTGGATTGAGAAAAAGCGAATTCCAATTGACTCCGGAACAACCATTTCCATTAAATCCTGTTGTACCTCATCTTCAGACACCTCATCATTTGCGACGACAATTAAATTAGCTCCTAAATGATTAACCCATGTTACTCCTACTTGACCATGAACCAATCGATTGTCAATTCTTGTTAGCAAAATATTCGGCATGATATTACCCCCTATAAATATGATAAATATATTTAAACTCCTTTAACAACCCGGTTTACCATACCAGATGGTGATGGGTTATCTAGAGCTATTCCCAAATAAATCGAATAGAATAATGCAAAAAGCAGACCATAAAGCAAATAATTTAAGGAAAGGTAGACACGTCATTACTAGTTAAAGCGTACCTGGAGATGGATTCATCGTGTCAGTTAAAATCTGCGCACTCCCTCTTTCTGTAAATGGTAGCGACAAGCACCATCAAGGTACGTCGCCATTAATTCCAGTTCAGGGTTCAACACAATAAAGTCAGCGGCGTAACCCTTAGCAATTTTCCCACATTCCTCATCCATCCCAATACTTTTAGCAGGTGCGGTACTAGCCATATAGATTGCTTCCTCTGGGGTGGCAATCCCCCAATCAACGACATTTTTGACTGCATCTTTCAGCTGTAAAACACTGCCTGCTAAACTGCCGTCCTCAAGACGGACCGCACCAGCTTTCACCTCTACAGCAAATTCGCCGAGCTGATAGGGTCCTTCTGCCATTCCCCCAGCCATCATACAATCGGTGACCAAAACGGTTTGATTTCTGCCGCGTGCATTCATTAAAATATTGGCGGCAGCAGGGTGAACATGGTGTCCATCACAAATGATTTCCGCAAAAACATCTTTTAGATTCATTGCAGCTCCGGCCATCCCTGGCTCACGATGGTGGAGCGGGCTCATTCCATTGAACGTATGAACAAAAATCGAAGCCCCTCTCTCAACCGCTTGTTTTGCTTCTTCATAAGTTGCATCACTATGAGCTAACGCTACAGCTATCTCTTCACCGACAGCATATTCAATAAATTCCGCTGCACCCTTTCTTTCAGGTGCAATCGCAATTTTTTTAATAAAATCATTGGATAACCTTTGCCAAACTTTCAACTTTTCAACGGATGGGTCACAAAAATATTTCGTATTTTGTGCCCCTTTATGCTTTTCGGTAAAAAACGGCCCTTCTAAGAAGATTCCTTTAATTTTTGCTCCCCTGACTTTCGTATAATTGGCACCGATCATTTCAGTGACGTGATTCAACACTTCTGTTGAAGAGGTTAATGTTGTCGGCAAAAACGAGGTAACGCCGCAGGAAAGAAGCCCTTCTGAAATCTCATTCAATCCTTGAAAATCATTGTCCATAATGTCGTGATTTCCAAACCCATGAATATGTGTATCTACTAAACCAGGAGCAATCCAATCCCCCGCGTAATCAATGATTTCTGCTGATTCATCAGGCCGATTTTCGGAAAAAACACCGAATTTCCCATCTTTAATTTCCAAAAAACCAGGCCCTACGACCTCTCCCTCAAGAAAAAACTGATCGGCAAAGATAAACATCGACTTGCTGCTCTCCCTACCCAAATTACTAGTATTCATAGATGGTTACACCTTTAACGACACGGTTCACTGTTCCTGTAGGCGACGGGGTATCTGGTGTATTGCCAACCTTTATCGAAGCCAGCAATGAAACCGTCTGTCCAACCATGACAAAAGGCAAGGCCAGATAAGCATCTGGTATAGATTGAGCCTCTCTGCCAAAACTAAATATGTTCCCATCATAATTGCTTTCTCCATCAACCTCGATGGCACATATATAGCTGGAAATATTGTCCTGTTGCATTTCTTTTAACATATCTAAATCGTATTGGCGTGTATAAGGATGGTTGGAAACAAACACAAAAACCACGGACTTTTCATTCACAAATGATTTAGGACCATGCCGGAAGCCTAACGTTGAATCAAAGGTAGTGACTATTTTTCCAGCTGTCAGTTCTAATAATTTTAATTGTGCTTCTCTCGTTAAACCTTCTAAACTACCAGAGCCTAAGTAAATGATGCGGTCAAAATCACGATCGATAATTGCTTGAATGACGTCTTCTCTTTGAATGACACTTTCACCCATTTGCCGAATCATTTTTAAAATGGCCTTTTTTTCTTCCAGGGGCTTAGGATCAAAAATGAATAAAGTCGATAGTGCCATACAAGTATAACTTCCCGTCATCGCAAATCCTTGGTCATTCGATCTTTCAGGCATTAAAAGCAATAAATTATTTTCATCCCCTGCTGCTCGCTTAGCCAATTGGCCATCCTTATTACAGGTAATTGTTAGATGATACAAATCGGTCACAATTTGCTCTGTTAATTGGACGGCAGCAACACTTTCCGGACTGTTGCCGCTTCTTGCAAATGAAACGAGTAAGGTTGGAAAGTCCGCTTTTAGGAATTGATATGGATTGGATACCAAGGTGGTTGTCGGAATACTCAGCAATTCCCACTGTTTTTCATCCACTTTTTCTTTTAGGTATGGAGTGACAAGATCGCCGATATAGGCAGATGTTCCGGCACCAGTAAAAATAACCCGAACTCGGTCGTGTTTCATTGATAATTTTAGTAAAAACTTTTCAATCTCACTGCTTCTATCCGTATACAATGCAAAGGTTTCAGCCCATAAATCAGGCTGCTGTTTTATTTCTGCCGTTGTGATTTGTGCACCTAATGGTACTAATTTTTCTTGACTGAACGTAAACATATCCGAACACTCCTCTTTAAATTCTTTTGAATACTCACAATCCCGCACCAACAACACCATTATTCTGCGCCAGTACATGGAAAGACGAGTTTTCTTTAAAAAATCCATTCCATCCCCTTTTTAACATCGGGTTGATGGTATAAGTTAAATGTACGAGAAACTTATAGAAATTAGACCGTCTAAATAATTAGATTATTTCAATTATTTATATTGTACCACATCAACTTATAGGGTCAACCCAACAAGTTAAAATATATTAAATTTTCAGATAAAAATTTCGACAACCTATACCCCTTATTTAAAGGTTCTACAAACTTGTTATTTATTAATACTCCTTCCACCTATGCTCCTGATTGCTCTATAAGGTCCGGTGCATCCCAAATTAACGCTGCAATTCTAACCTTCGACATGAATTCACTGATCATCCATTGAATATCCACTTTGACATTTGGATTTGCAGCCTCAAATTCATCGATAATTTTTTCGGATGTCAATCTGTTGCGGTTCCCTTTTGTTCCACTCATAACAGAAATTATGTGTCAGGGTTAACGGATCAACCCTAACACAACTAAGGTAATAAGATATATTTATGTTTATTTCTCTACTTAAGCAGGATTCTTGGCAAAAACTTCTACCTCTGCAACAGATAACATAAGAGGACCACTGTGCGATTCCTGAAAGTTAATCGATAACTTTGTAAATTTAGTTCCAATCGGTATAGCAGCCTCCGCTAAATCGAAAGTTATTGATTTAGCGTCAACTTGAACACTTTTTGTACCTAAATCATACTCTTTTCCAGATTCAGTATATACTTTGACACTTAGTGTTTTAATTTTACCGTTTGTGTATTGCGGGCGATTATAAACGATAAATTTATCCAATTCTTGTGGTTTAGTAAAGTTAAAGTCAAAAGGTAACGGTAAAGAAATTCCGTCTTTTTCAGTGAGATTCCATTTCAATTCCGTCAATCAGCTTGGCAAAAGCTGCTGCACCACCCTGCATCTTTTCCCCTTCACCAGTAACTAACATATCTTTATCCGATTATTGTAATTCCTTTGGCTTTTGTGGCTGTTCCACCTCTCCAGGTTCTTGGCCAGGATTTAAAACCTCTCCTATTTTATCAATAGTGTCAAAGGCTGTATTAATCAGTAAGGACCTGGTTATCGGCATATCAAATTGAAGATCTTTCTTAGCCTTTAACTTAATCGTGGCCAATGTCTTCGTACCTTCTAATGTATTTTGTGTTCCCTTATTGGAAAATGCAGCCATAATTCGTTGTTCAGGCTTTCCAATCCCCGCAAGTAAGGAATAATTCAACATATTAGCAGTTTCATTGGAAGCTGAAACAATATTTTTACCGCAAGTCCCGTCAGGCTTACAATCTTTTACTAATTCATATTTGTTAGGGTCTAGCTTTAGTTCTAAGTTGAATGCATTAATATCCTTTAATCCTGCCCCGATTATTTCTACGAAAAATTCCTCTCCTGCTTTTAACTCCTGCTTACTAGGTCTAATATCCAATAATCCGGCAACCGGTTTACCTGTTGCTTGAAGTGGTTTTTGTCCCAATTGTGATGCTACATACATTAAATCGTATGCGTCTATTACACCATTGAAATTAATATCCACCTTTGAAACCTGCTCCCAAGCTTCCGTTTTATCAACACCCATATAGCTGGCAAAGAAAAGCAGATCAGCTTCATCAATTACGCCATTTGGTATATTTTCACCAACTACCATTCCTTCAGTTTTATCCTTTTTGTATGGTCTGAATTCCATTGCACTTCCAAAGCCACCTACAGAGTTTGTAATGGTCAACTTAATATACCTTGCAGTAATATTCCCCTGAAAATCAATAATTTTCGTTTTGTCATTTTTCTCAAATGTTCCATCAGTGATGACGTTTTTATAAGTTTTTCCATCTAAACTTATGTCTAAATTATATTTTAATATCGTACCATTTCCTGCATTTGGTCTTGGAATATACTCAAGCTTATCTAATTCATAAGCTAACTTCATATCAATCTCAAAAGTATGTGGCAGTTTATTACCCGTATCTCCCCATGCAGTATGCCACATTGTTTCATCTTTTCCATCGACAGCTAGAGATGCTTCTTCCCCTGGCTGTTCACTATCAGCTTTTGCCGTCATATCCTTAGGGACATTTCTGTATCGATCAAGCTTCGTTCTTATTTTGATCTCGTCACTCCAGCCTGATGATCCTTTTGTATTCGTTGCTCTTACTCGATAAGAATGTTCTGTATCAGATGTTAAACCTGTATGAAGATAGGATGGTGCTTGCCCACTATCACTTGACTTAAACACATTTGTATGAACAATACCATCAATCATTAAATCATATGTTGTATTCGAGCCATCAACCTTGTTCCAATTTAATTTAATGTCTCGATCAGTAGTGTTAGCCTCATCAGCTTTTATCCCTGATGGAATCGTTGGTACTTCTTTATCTACTACATCTTTCTTTTCGGTATTATCGAAGCCATCAACTGTAAATGTTATTTTATTTTTCGTAATATCTGTTTTTCCAACCTTAATATATAATTTTCGTGATGTAACAATGTCAGTCTGTTCAAATGGTGAGCCTTTTGTAGAATATTTGTTCAGGTTGGGCTTTTCATTATAGAAGTACACGTTCTCTGAATTGTTATATTCCTCTTCATTCGTAACTTTCCTTAATGCAACATCTTTGTTTCCAACTTTAACCTTTATATCCTTTGGACTTACACGTGTATTAACAATCGCTTCTGTGCCCCTATTTTTAACCATCCCTTTATAGCCTTTTCCTTTTGCGATATCAACGGTTATAACAGCTTTTTCCTTGATTACCTTTGAAGTGACCTTCGTTGTTGTATTTTTCTTTTCCTTATACTCAACAGTTTTACCATCATCTTCATATAGAGTAAACTCTGATTCTCCCGATGGATAAACATCAAATATTCTATTTTCCGAACCATTTAATTCATTAATAGAATTATTTTCTGGTGCCATTGGAATAATTGCACCAGCCTTAACAAATACAGGGGTCTTCCACACTGGGGCATTAAAATTATGAAGGACCGAACCTCCCTGATATTGCTTACCTGTAAAATAATCGATCCAAACTTGATCTTTATCTGGAAGATAAATATCGTTCCTTACTTCAGCATCATTAGAGTTTCCATCATATATTGGCGCTACTAATAGATTTGGCCCCCACATATATTGATACTGTGTTTGTGTCCCGTACGTATATGGATCCTTCGGATACTCTAACATCATCCCTCGAACCATCGGCATGGATTTTGATGTAGATTCCTCAGCAATCGTGTAGATATAAGGCATCATTTGTGACTTTAATTTTAAATACATCCTATTAATCGATGTATATGGTTCACCATAATTCCATGGATTTTTAGATTTACTGTAATCATTGCCTCCTGATGCCCAGCCATCCATATCAATTTGGATTGGCGTGAATGCCTTCCATTGGAAATCACGTGTCTGCACTTTTGGATCTCCGCCAAATATACCATCCATATCTGATCCAACGTTTGGATTTCCTGATAATCCTGCACCAATGTAAGTAGGGATATGCATTCTGATGTACTCCCAATTACCGCCATATTGATCACCTGACCATAATGTAGCATAACGCTGCGTACCAGCCCACCCATCTAGCGAAATAACAAATGGACGTGCACCACCTGAATTAGCATCTTTTTGAATTCCTTCTGCTGCTTGGCGTGTGGCATTTAAAGCCATGGAATATCCTTGCCAAACCCATGCAACATCCGTTTTTATTGCTCGAATACCAGCTTTAACTTCCCCGTCAAGGTCTCTGCGTAAAGGGCTATCTCCAGGTAAATTAGGGTCTGGATAGAGATTACTTTGTGTCCATAAGCCTACCTCTACTTTTTGGTCATTTGCTTTATCAACAAATTGCTCCAAATTACCCAATCCGCCATACCCGCATCCATACCCGTCATTTGGTAAAATCCATCCTAAAGGCATATCGTTATCTACATATTGATTTAATGTATTTAACCCATTAGTTAGGAGTGTTCGTTGGTCCTTATGACCATTATGAGTTCCATTAAAACAATCAGCATGTCCTAAATAAAAACCAGTTTTTGGCATAAGGGCCGGTTTCCCGGTTAATTCTGTATATTCGCCAATGATGTTTGGAAGGGAATCATCTACAAAATAATAAGCATCAAATCTGTCTTCATCGTGAGTAAAGGTAGACGTTTTGGTAAAATCATAAACACCCGGCTTAAAAGTATTTCGCATGACTCCATAGCCCTCAGTGCTTAAATAGAATGGGACTGGACTTGATGCAGCTCCTGCATCCCAACCTCCCCCGACTGCAATATTTATGGAATTATTCTTATGGGCATAAAACCCATTCTGTTGACCTCCACCATAAAAATATTCACTTTCTTTTGTGCCGAGGGTTTGAACAGTACTTCCGCCCGAATGTTTTAGCGGTTCACTTTCACTCCAAAGAATCTTTGCTCTTTTTTTATCGTACAAGCTCATCTTTGAAGTAGCTTTATCTACCCTTAACTCTAAAGCATTAGTAGATATTTTATAGGCATTCTTATCTCTTTCATCGACCTTAATGTTAATTTCTCCATATTCCTTTTTGTAATCGCCAACATTTTTGTCGATAATTTTCGTCTCATGCTCAGGTTGATTTGGAGTTGGATATTCTTCAAAAACACCCTTTGGGTCCAAATGCAATCGAAAAACATTATTTTTTAGAAAGTTAATTTTTATTTTTTCTCCTGTTTCTAAGTCAAAGAATACGTTATTTCCTTCTTTCGTAACCTTAGTAATTTTACCTATAGCCTTATAGGTTTGATTGTCAGATACATTATTAATGGAGTACTCCTTTTTAATTGCAGTTGCAGATGCTGTTGGAAGCATAGTAAGCAACATACCCACTGATAAGGATAAGGTTACCAGTTTTTTAAACTTAGCTCGACGTCTTAGCATATTCTACCTCCGAATGTAATAATGGTTTACCGAAAATGAATACTAATAGTCTTTAACTCTTCGTATGGATAATTGGCGTACCAATTCCTAGTGGATCCAATCGCAAGAGAAGAAAGACAGTCCCCTTAAAAACTTAAAAGCTTGCAATTTATCCTGTTTATGAATAACGATCTTTTTTTGACTTGCAAAAAATCATTTATAACACCATCCCTTATATATTTTTATATTTTCTTATCCGAACATATAGTAATTTTGAGTAAAACCTTTATAAAGTCTTAGTTTGAGATTATATGGTGAAAGATAAAATTTGGTATACTGGAAGATTACGTAAAATTTATATTGATAGGGAATTTGTGATTGAGAAAGATTGTCGATGTATACTAGAGGAATGTGCTGTTATTATCAATTCAGCCCTTCGTTTCTTTTCTATTTGTAATGTCCTTTCTGCTTATTGGGATGCATTTTCTGTTTTATTTCTAATATAAGATTTATCATCTCCTCTGTTCTAATTATAATTGAGCGAATTTTCTAACATTTATAATATATAATAAATCGGGTTGATGGGTCAACCCTTTAATGCAAACATTCTGATAGGGGGAGTGTCACATCGCTATCAAGCTAAACAATTGTATCTTCCCGCGGATAAGGATTCTTTCCGTAATGCCTGTCATGGTTTCGACTTCCTTATATGTATGTGTCTCAAGCAGTTTTAAATCATCTCAGATTCTCTCCTATTTGATACCGTAATAAAGCCTATACAGCCTATTTCTTATCAATTCATTAACGTTCAATTCTTTAAAAACAAACACCCTACATTCCCTCCTATTATGTTACAATAAAACCACATATCAACATATTTTTACTTGTAATCTAGAACATATTTAAGATGAATAATAGAGGTGATTTAATTGGATAAAGACACCAAATACAAATCGATTACAATCAGAGTAATTATAGAAAAAATGTTGATTGAAGCCTTCATGTTAGGATTAATCACTTTCATTGTATATAACGTCATTAAAGACATATATTCTATCAATCTGTTTACATCAATATCCTCTATTCTAAAACCAATTCCTTCAGAAGCTCTAACTATTATTTTTATATTGATAATATCTAAAAATTTCAATAAGCGTTATAAGTTTCATAGAATGCTAGATGTTTTAGAGAATAGCAAAAATAAATATGAAAATCCAAAAGCTCGTATTGAATGGAGTATCGCAAATTTAAATGGCCAGATAGATTCATTGAAATTGAAGGTGGATATATTAAAGTCATTTTCTCCAATCCCCATTCTCATTCTCTTTATAGGCAATTTGTTTGAAAAAGGAACTTTTATCAACTTAAACTCCTTTAGCATAACAGTTTTAGTGATTATATTAGTTTATTTTGCTTGGTTAATGAATGCTTATAATCAATTTGTTACCATTAGAAAAGTACTTGTTCATTTTGAACAAGAAAAAATTAAATTAGAAAATGAAAATTTCTTTGATCAAAAAATTCGTACACCTAATAATCTTCATAATGAC
The DNA here is from genome assembly GCF_044907945.1 of Bacillus sp. RC240. Taxonomy (NCBI): domain Bacteria; kingdom Bacillati; phylum Bacillota; class Bacilli; order Caryophanales; family Bacillaceae; genus Bacillus; species Bacillus sp. RC240. Next base: position 293,966 of record NZ_JBIYCT010000006.1, read on the forward strand.
TTTAAAAAATTTGAAAAAAGTTTAAGCAAGTTAAGAGAACCTTCTTTTTCAACAGAAAAAAAAGATAACTCCAATTAAGTTAAAATATCATTTGCAATTTTCACTTGTAGAATAAGAACAAAATCCCATCAGAAATTCCAAATAAATCTATAGCTCTTTATATTGGTAATAAAATATGAATATACGTATTGAGCACATCTTGTATACTATCTCTGAAACATCACATTTACTCTCAAGTAGGCTTTTAAAAGGAGATAGAACTCTCTAATAACATTTATTATGTAAACTAATTGATAGTAAGTAGAGGGTATCTAATGAGCTGGGATACATCGGTATAACTACATAGTTTATCTCACAAGTAGCTGCTGCATAAAATACCGTATAGGTGTTACTGTATAAGTTAGCGTATAAAGGTGAATATTCGAACAGATAATATACAGGTTATAATCTCGCAAGTACTTCTATTAAGCTATTTCTATCCAGAAATACTTATACAATCACTGTTGGATATAGGTTTGGTGAGGTAGCACAATATGAGTAGTACCTAGCAGGGTATAATCCAAAGAGGTTTCACCTTCTCGGTTAGAGTTTAATAGTTATGTTTTTATAACTTTAAAGTTCCTATGTTGATGTACTGAAAAGTGACCACATCGAGGTGGGGGTTTTACCTCTCAGGGTAATTAAAAAGCGTAAGGAGAAAATCAAGTAATAAGAAACTTACAAGTAAAAATCCAACTAGAATAACTCCTAGACCACTTTATAGGTGATCTAAAGATATTCTAATTGGATTTTCTTATGTGATAAGACATGGATCTGATTAGATTATACTCAAAAGTGGATTTTTAAGTAGGAATCACTTACTATCTTTGGAACTTCCTATTAGCTAGATCTATCGGATTTGCTCCTTTTGGAAAATCAATAGGTAATCCACTAACCTCTAAGATATTACTTCCCAGCTCAACTCGGATATTATGAACCCCATCAAGCTCTATTTTAGAAAACTTAAATATGTCAGCAATCTCTCCAACATATTTTCGAGCTTCTAATTGTAACCCAGCATCTGTTGATATATCATCAATCCTATTAAGTAACGGTGTTATAACTGATAGTAAATAATTGATTACAGCATTACCTTCATCAATTTCCTTGTGAGTTGCTGCATATTTAAGCCCCCTAACCAAATCAGCATATGCAATTTCTATATTTTCAATTGGTTGTGATATGATGTATTCAATCTCCTCGACAGCTGCAGTTGGTTTCCCCTCAGTAACCTGTGACGCTAACAGGTAGTAGTTTTCAATAGTACCTTTTCTCAAAACAAAACAACCTGACAATTCCAATACATCAAATAAAGAAGTTAACATTTGCTTTATGCCATATAAAGTATCTCCATTATTGAGTCCGCTAAGTTCTTCATCATTGCTAGCAAATAGCGTTGCCATCCCTGCTCGTCTCTTGGCAATCATTTCATCTTTTTCAGTATCACGCTTGCGATTGATCCAATAAGAATGCTGCTCTGCCAATGGACGTATATCCTCCCAATATTCATCAATTGCTTTTACAAAACTACTGTATACATTCCGTGAGAATGACCTAAAATCAGTATGTCCCATTTTTTGTATTGTTTTAATTATCTTCTCATCATTAGCGAATATATTGATAGTTGTAATATCATCAGCTACAGTATCCAAATCAGTTATTACAACTGGTTTTTTCCCTATTAACCTCATTAATTTCATTACACCTGGAATCTCACCTTTTCCAATAATAGGAACTAACTGTGAACCTCCTGCCTCTAAAAATATTTGCAGATGTTGATTTAATGCATTACAAATAAGAACGTCACTTGGTCCTTCTACTAGTAATGGTTTTGAACTGAAGAGCGCAGATTTATGTGCTTGTCCTAGTCTGGTAAGTAATTCTCTTACTTTTCTATTTTGGAGTTCGCCAGCTCCAGGATCAATTTGCACTGGCGGTTTTATCGTATTTTCAAAAAATACAATTCTCGTTAAATCTTCTGGCACTAAAAGATTTACAAACTCTGTCGAGTGCGTTGCCAAGATAACCATTTTTTTTGATTTGTCCTGAAGATCCCCTGCAACCTTTTTTATCTCTTGAAATAAAAAAGCCTGTAATTGTGGATGTAATGAAATTTCCGGTTCATCTAATAGCAGTATACTAACTTCATCATCATAAAGCGCAGAAAGAATTGTTACCAAATGTAGAAGACCACTCGCTTCCCTTGCAACTGAATAAGGTTCTCCCTCTATTGTACTAAACCTTATTTTCAACTCTCCTGCATCCCACTCAATGAAGATGTTTCGATTAAAGAGCGTGCTTAATCTCTCACTTACTTTTATACGTATATCGTGTCTTAAGCTTAATGTATGAAAATCTCCTATAGCACCTTCTGCTATGTGTCGATTTTCTCTAAAATTCAATCCACCAAATGCTGCCCTATCGCCCTGAAGCATGTAACTACTTACGCCATCATGATTTGCACGGAAATCTTCAACCCTCGAAAGCCTTCCCGCTGTTAACAACCTTACTTTCCTTCCCCAAACTTCATCTCCAAAACTTTCTTTCAATCTTCGTAAAACTTGAGATTTACCTGAACCATTTGGACCCACAAATGTAGTTATGCCACCATAAAACTTTATACTAAAGGTCTCTGAAGAAAATTGTCCATCTATATGTACTTGCTGCTCAAAAGGATAAGTCACCTTTTCCACCTTCTTTTCTAATAATTCTAGCACTGCAGTTTATTTTATCAAATTACTAATTCATTTTACAGAATATACAAAACTAAATATTAAGTTTCTGAAAAACTACCAGACTCCCCCTCAGACAAACCTCAGGAGCTTGTCCTCTTTCGTACCACCTGTGAGCTATACCTTCGCAAAAGAGATGGACTATGTAGTCACCTTCCTTAGTCTAACTCCATAGAAAAAACACTGCTTAGATACAAACAGTGTTTAGGTGATACCTATTTATTTTCTTCCCCCTGAGCTGGATGCCTCACTTCTTTTTAGGTACATCGCTCCATAGGAAGAACCAATTCCCTATGGCTACTGCCAAGAATGCCACCGAGCCAGCAAACCACTTGTTCATTACTATCTCCATAATATCCATTAGTTTCCTATCTCCCAGTTGCTACTTTATAAGTTGTTCTCTTGTAGGTACTTACATGATATACTCTAAATCGTATATTCATCCCAGTTAATTTATTTTCAACATATAGAGTTTTGTATTTCTTATTAAAGTGAGCTATAAAGTTCATTGCATCAGCACCTATGAGAACGACTCTATCGTCACCGATATAAAACTCAATAGCAGCCTGATCTAGATTATCGTGCCCGTTAACCCACTTCTTAAACCACTTAAACATTTTATATTCCCCCTCTTAGTTTTCATAAATAGTTATTCTATTTATCCCCAAATTTTTCCCTATCAATACCACCTGAGAAAGCTAACTTTTGGACGTACTCTACAAGCTCCTCACGAGTACTAGCTCAGTAAAAAGAAATACAAATAACTACTGAGCTAGCCAATAGAGAAGTAACTACCTAGATATCCTCCTCGGTGAAACCGAGAGTAAGACTAGGTAGTAAACTACAGAGTTACCATCTCAGGCTTTTGTATTTATGTTTTGAGAAGTTAAGAATCTATGAGGGCGAAAACTGTGGAGGTCGCAGTAAAAGAAGGTTGACTAAATATTAAAACTCCTTTAGTATTTTCCGTAAGAAACTCTAATTGAAGTGGTTCTCAATGAGGATAATAACTTGAGAGCCTTGATACATATAAGTTTTACTGATCCCAAACCTCTACAGTCCACTGGGAAGTTCCCTTGACAGGGTAGAGGTCGTGAGTTCGAGCCTCTCCGGGGTCATAGTTTTAAAAACCGTGTCAAATTAACGTTTGATGCGGTTTTTATTTGTTTGCTTTTATATTTAAAAACACCCATGGTCACAGAATTGGTCACATTCCCTACAGAATCTCTTCTATTTTATTCACTACATCTTCTTGCATCGTTGGTAGTACATGAGAATAAGTGTCTAATGTGATTTTGATATTACTATGTCCTAGTCGTTCGGAAATCACTTTTACATTCACACCTTTAGCCAATAATAGAGTTGCATGTGTATGACGTAAATCATGAAAGCGAATCTTTGGCACAGCTGCTTTCTGAATCAAAACGTTTAGACTTCTTCGAACATTAGCAGGATTAATTGGTGTTCCAGAAGGAGTACACATCACCAAGTCATTGTCTTGGTATTCCTCACCTTGACTCAGCTTCTCTTTCAATACGACTGCTCTATGTTTCTTTAGCTTTACTACTGTTGATGCAGGTAATAGTAGTATCTTTCTTAAACTTGATTTTGTCTTTCCTCCAAGCTAGAACGTCTTCCCATCGTGACTTAACGTTTGGCTAATAGTTAAATGTCCCTTTTCTAAATCAACATCTTTCCACCGCAACCCTAGCAATTCACCTTGTCGCATTCCAGTCACAAGAGCCATATGAAAGACAATGGAATACCTGCTATCCTGCGCAGTTTTTAAAAACAACTGTACTTCCTGTTCATTCCACACGGTTAACTCTTCCTTATCGACTTTAGGCAACTTTGTTTTAGCTGCAACATTTTTACTTATTAACTCTAAATCTATTGCATGTTCAAGAGAGTTCCGAATGATTTTGATTATCTTCTCAATTGTTCCCCTCTTTAAACCTTCGTCTCGCAGTGAATTAACGTAGTTTTGCATATGCAATGGTGTTTTAACTTGGCTAGTTTAATATTTCCTAGAGAAGGAATGATACGGCTATTTAAGTATCCTTTCAGTACTCTTGCTGTCTGAATACCGACACTGTGCTTCTTCGTATTAAACCCACTCTCAAGATATTCACCATAAAGTAGTTTACTAGGTTCTACATATGTCCCTGTATGAACTTCTGAAAGCATGATGGTTGTATGAGCAATAGATAGTCCGCGTTCTTCCATCATTTCCACCAAATCACGAAAACTGAGGCTGTACCGTAGGTAACATCTCACCGTTAATAAAATAATATCAGGCTGATAATGTTTCCATTTGAATTCTACTGGTGTTTTCATACCGATACACGTCCTTTTTAGTTTAGTAGTATCAGTATGTCCAAGTTTACTAGATTTCTTGCACCAGAACCTCTCAGCATTACCTGTATTTATGAGCTTAAAAGAAGATCCCCCCAGATTACTGAAGGAGATCTTCTTTTGTATTCAAATAAATACAGTTATTATATCTAACTTAGATTTAGTTAATATTAAAGAGTTCTATTTAAAGTAGCATGCATTATAATAATATCTTTCGGATTTCTTCTATACTTAAATCTGTGAATTTCGCAATGTCTTCTAATGGCATGCCATTCTTATGTATACCACGAATTAATTGGGCTTTACTTTTTTCTAGCCCCTTTTCCAGACCTGCTTCAAAACCTTCTTTGAGTTAGGAAAATAGTAAACAATTTTTCGAAATAGTGAGGAAAATGGAGGGTGATGTTGAATAATTTTTTATTTTAGTGATTATTCAAACTATTAGAATAATTTTCTAGAAACATATCACAATTTAACCTATAATAGTAACATTCAGCTTTAAAATTGAGGAGGGATAAAAGGAAATTTAGTCTTTGTGTTTCAAAATAATGGTTAAACAAAGACTGTAACTTCAAGAAATGACAAGCAAAGAATTTAGAAATCGAGGGGGGAAAACGAATTGAAGAGAAAGAAACAACATCACATGCGATTATTTAGTATTGTAGCAGCCTTGATTATGGTATTTTCATTATTAACACCCGGACTTGCGAATGCTGAATTAATTGAGAGATCATCCCGTTATGTAAATGATTCTGAAACTGCTGCGAAAGAAAAGATGAGTAATCGTTTACTAGCTAAGTTTGAAAAAGATGACAGAGTAACCTTTTTAATTAAATTTAAAGAAAAAGCAGATACAACAAAAGCCATAAACCAAACAAAAGATATTGCGAAGAAAGAAAAACTATCTGCGAATAAAGAAAAGTTTATGCAACGCTCTGCAGTTGTTTCTGAATTAAAAGCTACTGCACACGAAGAACAACAAAGCGTTGTAAAATATCTTGAACAAGAAGTACATAGAGGGAATGTCGAATCTTTTAAGTCCTATTTTATCGTCAATGGTATGGCTGTTACAGCAACGAAAGAGGTAGCAAAAAAGATAGCAGCCTTTTCTGAAGTTGAAAAAGTATTACCAAACGAAACAAGACAATTATTTGTTTCAACAACTAAAGAGAATAGTCTTAATTCAAATCCAGCAAATGTAGAGTGGAATGTTGAAAGAGTTGGAGCTCCAGCTTTATGGGAAAAGGGGATCAACGGTACAGGTGTAGTTGTAGCAAGTATTGATTCCGGCGTTCAATGGGATCATCCCTCATTAAAGGAAAAGTATCGAGGCTATAATGCAGCAACTGGAGAAGTTAATCACGACTTTAATTGGTTTGATGCCACTGCTGGACGATCTGTGCCATATGATGATTTAGCACATGGCACACATGTGACTGGAACAATGGTCGGTAGTGAACCTGATGGATCAAATAAAATAGGAATAGCACCCGGTGCAAAATGGATTGCTGTTAAGGCATTCTCAGAGACTAGTGGAAGTGATGCGAATTTATTGGCGGCTGCAGAGTGGATTTTAGCACCAACAGATTCAAAGGGGAATACTCGAGTTGACATGGCGCCAGATGTGGTTAACAACTCATGGGGTGGCGGACCGGGACTTGATGAATGGTATCGAGATGTAGTAAAAGAATGGAGAAATGCTGGGATATTTCCCACATTTTCAGCTGGAAACACGAGCATGACTAATAATGGCGGACCTGGATCAGTCGCCAATCCAGCAAACTATCCTGAAGCATTTGCGGTGGGAGCAACCGATAGTAATGATATAGTTGGAGATTTTTCATTACGCGGCCCTTCACCATATGGTGAAATAAAGCCAGATATTTCAGCGCCTGGAGCAAATATTCGTTCATCAATACCTCGCAGTGATTACGAAAGTGGATGGGATGGCACATCGATGGCGGCCCCCGCTGTATCAGCAATTGTAGCATTATTATATGAGGTTGATGCAAGTTTATCAGTTGATAAAATAGAAGAAATTTTAATAAAAACAGCAACGCCTTTAACAGATAAGGAATATCCAGAATCACCGAATGATGGGTACGGGTATGGATTAGTCAATGCATACAATGCTGTATCCTCTATTAGAGAAGGTCTGGGGATTTTGGAAGGAAAAGTGGTTCAAACAAATGAGGGTTCAGATTTGCCGATAAGAGGTAAAGTAAGTGTCCTTGAAAACAGACAGTACGTTAACACAAACCCTGAAAACGGCGCTTATAAACTCGCACATGCTATCGGTAATTATACAGTTCAAGCTGAAGCCTATGGATATCAATCTAAACAGCAATCAGTAACATTCGAAAAAGATAAAGTACTACAAGCAGATTTCACATTGAAAGAAATCCCTAAAGGAACTGTAAGTGGTGTCATTACGGATGAAAAATCAGGGGAAGCTGTCGAAGGTGTGACATTACTCCTTATTGAAGATGCCAATATTGCACCTGTGTCGACGGATAAGGACGGTAGATATACTCTCACAGCTTACGAAGGTACTTATACATTGAGGGCAATGAAAAGTGGCTATCACAGTCAAGATGTTAAAATCACAATTAATGGAGATAGCCACGTAGATATCGATCTTAAGCCTTTTTTCACGTATCCGGGTGGCGAAATTGGTTATGACAATGGAATTGTTGATGCTGCCAGTATGTATTTTGGCGGTGGAGCTGGATGGGCAGTAAAAATGTCATTGCCAAAGGATAAGAAATCAGCCATTGTCACAGATGGTGTGTTTCGCTTCAAGAACAAAAAATACTCAGACACGGTTGGAACGGAATTTAGTGTGGAAGTATGGGATGCTTCTGGAAGCAATGGATTACCGGGTAAGAAACTTGCTGGACCGATAACTGCTGAAGCCGTATTAGATGATTGGACGGTAGTAGATTTAAGAGATTACAATATCAAGGTTGATGGAGATTTTTATATGGTATATATCCAAACACTGAATTATCCAATTGCACTTGGTTTAGCAACTGATAATGGTAACCCATATATGGAGAGAAGCTATCAATATCTTGACGGTGAATTTTATCCAGCATTTGTTGAAGACGGTAACTATATGATTCGTGCCCGTGTAAGTTATGAAGTAGAAACTCCTGTTATTACTTCTCCAAAACATGATGAAGTATTCAAAGACAAAAACATCATGGTAGAAGGGACTGCCTCACCGACAACAACGATTAAGTTGATGAATAATAATAAAGAGGTAGGTACTGCAAAAGTTGGTGATGACGGAAAATTTACAATCCCAACGAAAATGACAAAAGGTGAAAATAAATTAGTAGCAGTCTCAATGTTAAATGGTAAATTGACCGGAGAATCGGATCCAGTTACCGTTTCACTAATAAAAGAGAAGCCCGTCATTAAAGATTTAAAACCAGCAATTGACCAAAATGTGTTCCCAGGTGAGAAGGTAGAAATATCTTTCCAAAGTAATGTAATAGGCGGCGAAGCAAACTTTGAAGTGAAGCTCCCTGCTCAAAAGAATGCGCAATCTTCTTCTAAAAATAAAATAGAAGAGGTAGATCCAGGAGTTTATAAGGGCGTTTGGACCGTTCCAGATGTAAAGATTAAAAATGCTATTATTCAAGTGGAACTAACAGATGCCGATGGAAATAGAGTCACACAGAAAGCGCAAGGTAAACTAACTATTAATTAACCTGAAGTTGAAGAAGTGAAAACTGGCTGGAATTTTGAGAACGGCAATTGGTATTACTATGATAATAAAGGTAGTAAAGTAACAGGCTGGGTAACGATTTCTGGAAAACGATACTTCTTCAATAGTAGTGGAGTATGGGTTAAATAATCCGAAATAGTTAAACTGAATGATAAAAGAGAGATTACAATTGTGAAGTTGTAGTCTCTCTTTTTGTGATTTAAATTAAGGTGCTACCCCTAGTATCAGTATGTCCAAGTTTCAGAGGTTAGTTACATAAGTCTTATACGGGTATGTACGAGATAAGTCCAAAAACGGCCATATAGATGGATATTAATGTAAATTTTTTTTAGGGAGGTCGCTGCATGTCTATAGATGGCCCCTATTGTTCTTTACCTCATGCACTTTTTCGATATGATCAACTGTGTTCCACTTAATAGAAATTCCGCCCCAGCCTACATACTTCATATCAATTTTCACTTTCTCACCCGTTTTAAATACTTGCCCTTTTGTTAAGAACACGTCAATAATGTCTTTCTTTCCATTTAGTGATGGTTACTCAACTACGACGTATTTAGTAGCACCGTCTCCCTCATCTTCCATCGTTCCTACTTTTGATACTTCACCAATCACATAATCAGATTACCATAAGCAAACAGAAAAATAGATAAAGCCCTCTATTATACGGGGCTTGCAATTAAAGAGGGTTTTAATCTATATATTTTTCAATCGTTTAATTTTTACTCTTTTCATAATCTGAATTTCCAGTACCTTGTTTGCTGCAGCTGCCTTGGCAATTTTTTTCATTTTCTTCTTGTTCAATGCAGGCAATATAATTAACTCTATTGTATGCGCAAGTATTCTTATCCTTTTATCCGTCCTATCCATTTTGGTTGGTAGAAAGGAATCGAAATAAAAATCTTCAGCTAAAAAGGGGTGCTATCGCACCGTAGTGGGCTTTCCAGTTCGGATAATCTGTAATTGTTTTTCGAAGTGAACGATATTGCATCCCTTCTTGCATTTGGGATGTATAAAGTTTACTCCAATAATATAAAAAATTGGTGGTTCTGGAGCAAAAACGATTGCAAGTAACATCGTTTTTGCTCCAGAACCTTTATTTTCATCTACTCCTTTTCTGGCCAAATTTTCGCGTTTGGTTCTAATAACCACTTGTGGTCTTCCTCCATGATACGATCATTCCATGGATGATTCTCAAGATGTCGAATCATCCAACAAAAATACATTGCATATCCAGGCGCAGTTGCTTGCGGGTGGTCTAGCTCACCTGGAATCGTAATAAAGCTATTATGTACAACGCGATAAGCATCCTCACCAACCATTGCACATCCAAATCCCTGTGGCTTGTTAAAGCGATAATAATATACCTCTGGTTGGTCGTGATGATGTGGCGGATAACTGGACCACCGCCCTGGATAAGAAATAACTTCTCCTACTACCATATTAGAATATGCCGCATTGTTATAGTCAAAAATTGTACGAATAACACGCTGCGCTGTTCCCTCCCATACCCCTTCTCCAGCTACAACACTTTGGCAATCATTTGGAGTATACAACTTGGACGCAAATTCTTCGTCATTATCCGTTTTTTGAACAAGTACTTCACTGTCTGAAAGAGCAGTAATTGTAACCTTTACATTTTTCGCCACATGCAAACACCAAGGGTTTTCTTCAAAAACAGACTCTCTTTGAATAACTTCTACATTTCCTTCCCACTCTAAGCGTATTGTCCCTTCTAATAAAAGAACTGCTGTTTCATTCTTATTATCTAATAACAGCTCTTCTTTTCCATTAGACATCTTATATATGCCTATATCCATTAACATATCATTGCATTGACCATTCATTTCAGTTAATACATTATACCCTTCTTTTAATTCACCTAATTTTCCCAACATGACTTCTCCCCCTTGTTATTTAATGACTCCTCTATAATTCTCTACTTTTGTCAGCTAACTAAACTCCCAGTTTCCTCTATTATTAATGAGTAAAGCTTTTCTGGTTACGCTCTGTTTTCGCTTCCGAATATTCGCATATGATTTTTAACATTTTCGTATGCGGCATAAATAACATCTTGATGGTATGTAAAGTAATCTGAATAGGGAGCATTCCCCACAGCAGCGTTAACCGCAGCAATTACATTCTGAAATGTCGCTGTTGCTACATTAACTTTACGAACACCATGTTGAATACATTGCTTGAAATCCTCTGGACTAATGCCAGAACCACCATGTAATACGAGAGGAATACGAACTACCTCATTAATCTCCTGCAAGCGGTCTAATCGTAAATCAGGATCTCCATTGTACATACCGTGCGCATTTCCAATCGCAACAGCTAACGCATCAACGTCTGTTTCTTCTGCAAATCGTTTTGCTTCTGTAGTGCTTGTCAGTAACATTTCAATATCTTCTGATCCGTCCTCACTACCACCTACTCTGCCAATCTCAGCTTCTACCGTCGCTCCGTACTGTTTCGCAAGCGCTACAATTTCTATTGTCTTTTGGATATTCTCCTCTAACGGATAGTGAGAGCCATCAAACATAACCGAACTAAACCCAATTTCTAATGTCTCTTTAATCTTTTCAAACTTCATACCATGATCAAAGTGAACTGCTACTGGGACAGTCGCTTTTTTCGCCGCAGCAACCATCAAAGGACCAATCAGATGAATCGGCGAATGATTCAAACGAACTTCCGCAATTTGTAGAATCAGCGGCGAACGCAACTCTTCAGCTGCTTTAATAGCACCCATTACCATTTCCATATTAGCGACACTGAAAGCCCCGACCCCATAATTCTCTTGATTTGCCTTAATTAAAATACCCTTCATTTGCACTAATGGCATTACACATTCACCTGTTTCAATATTATTTATTAAATAGAAAACAAACGTTTCATCTTTTTACTCCTTATGTAATCTCACCATGCGGAAATTAAAGACCTGCCTTCTCTTGTATAAATTTTCGGGCTTTTAATGCATATTCAAAAGGATTCGCTAAAGCCGGGTCTTGCTCTGCTTCTACTACAAACCAACCCTTATAATCAGAGTTAGCAAGGATAGTAAACACTTCATCAAATACAATTACACCATCTCCGGGAACTGTAAATGCACCATTCTTCACTGCCTGTAAGAAGCTTAAATCGTTTTCCTTTACAGCTTCTACTACTTCCTGACGAATATCTTTTAAATGCACATGTTTAATACGAGGTAAATATTTTTTCAAAATATAAAGTGGCTCTTCTCCGGAAAAAACAAGATGACCTGTATCAAAAAGCAGAGATACAAGCTCTGGATCAGTCATTTCCATTAACTTTTCAATTTCTGCCGTTGTTTGAACACCCGTACCCATATGATGATGGTATACAATATGTAGCCCCTTTTCCTGAGCTAATTTACCGAGGTGATGTAACCCATTTGCAAGCTTATCCCACTCTTCTTCTGTAAAAACGGGCTTGTTTTGAAATAGCGGTACATCCATTAAACCTTGAATACTATGTCCTTGCTCTGAAACAACGATGACTTTTGCACCCATATCATGCAAGAAATCTCTATGCTTAATAAATGCTTGTGCTGTCTCTTCAAGCGGCCTCGTTGTCAAGAACGCACTAAACCATGCGCTAGCAATCTCCAGATTTCGTAATTCCAAAGATTTTTTCAATACAACTGTATTTCTCGGATATTTATTCCCTACTTCACTTCCATTAAATCCAGCTAGTGCCATCTCACTAATACATTGTTCAAACGTATTTTCTGCTCCTAGCTCCGGCATATCATCATTTGTCCAAGCAATTGGTGCAATTCCAAGTTTAATCGTGTTTTCTTTGAACATCCCCTTGTCTCTCCTTTTTGTAAAATGTTATAGAGTTTCGCTAAATTCTCCTATCTGTTCGTTAAAAAGAGAGCTTACTAAACAATATGCATGTAGATAAATAGCTCTCTTTGTGTCCTAATCTAATAAGATCTTGCCTTTTGCAAGTTACTTACTTTACTCTCATACGAAGCTTGTACACTTGGACTATTAGATACTTCTGCAACACCTACATGCCACCATGAATCGTATCCATTTGTCATTGTTTTTGGTAATACTTTAATATCAATCAATGTAGAAACTGTTTGTTTTTTCGCATCTATAAGCGCTTCCTGTAATTGTTCTATCGATGTAACACGATACGTTTTTACGCCATATCCAGCCGCGCTAGCTGCAAAATCTATTTTCATAATAGCTCCGTTTAATTTACGAGTTTCTTGGTTTTTGTAGCGAAACTCTGTTCCAAAGCTTCCCATTCCATTACCCATTTGTAAGTTATTAATGCAGCCGAATCCGGAGTTATCAAACAATAAAACGTTAATTTTTTTGTTTTCTTGAAGACTTGTTACGAGCTCAGAATGAAGCATCTGGTAACTACCATCCCCTACCATTGCATATACTTCCTTCGATGGTTCAGCTAGCTTTGCACCAAGTGCACCTGCAACTTCATAGCCCATGCAAGAGTATCCATACTCCATGTGATATGTATTAGGTTTTCTTGCTGCCCACATTCTTTGTAAATCACCTGGAAGACTTCCTGCCGCACCAACAATAATTGCATCTTCATCAAGTAATGTATTCATTTGTCCAATGACTGCAGTCTGTGTTAATTGTGTACCGAGTGCGTCCACATACTCATTTAAATTCTCATCGAAATGACCTTCGACTTCTGGTATGAAACCTTGACCTGTAAAGCGAACATTATGTAGACGTGCTAATTCTGTTTCCCAAGCCTCTTTTGCATCAGCGATTTCTACTGTGTAACTAGATTGATACTCAATTGCTTGCAGTTCATCTATAAGAGCAAGAAGCGCTTCTTTTGCATCAGCTATCACCTTCAATGCATCGAGCTTGTGCGCATGAAATTCTGAAATGTTGATGTTTAAAAACTCAACCTCTTCATTCTGAAACAATTGCTTAGATGCCGTTGTAAAATCAGTAAATCTCGTCCCGATTCCAATAACAAGATCCGCTTCCTTTGCAATTGTATTAGCTGCTAAATTTCCAGTTACTCCGATGCCGCCAAGATTATATGGATGGCTGCTTTCAATCGCACTTTTCCCAGCTTGCGTTTCTCCAAATGGAATGCGGAATGCTTCAGCAAACTGTTTCAGTTCCTCTGCTGCCTCTGCGTACCTTACACCACCACCACAAATCATAATTGGCTTTTTCTTTTTCTTAATCATTTCCACCGCATCCGCTAAACTGGCTTTTGTAGGTAGACGACGTTCAATACGATGAACACGCTTTTGGAAGAAGTAACTTGGAAAATCCCACGCTTCCCCTTGGACATCTTGTGGTAAACAAATTGTTACAGCTCCTGTATCTGCTGGATTCGTTAAAACACGCATGGCTTGAATCATAGCTGTCATCAATTGTTCAGGACGGTTCACCCGGTCCCAATACTTACTTACCGCACGAAAAGCATCATTCGTAGAAATAGATAAGTCATGTGTTTGTTCAATTTGTTGAAGAACAGGATCAGGTTGCCTCGTTGCAAATACATCACCTGGAAGTAGTAAAACGGGAATATTATTTGCAGAAGCAGTTGCAGCAGAGGTAATCATATTTGCTGATCCAGGACCAACAGAAGAAGTACATGCCATAATTTGTTTTCTATGTTTTTGTTTTGCAAAGGCCATCGCAGCATTTGCCATCCCTTGTTCATTTCTTCCTTGATATACTTCTAATTCCCCTGCATCTTCTTCTAAAGCTTGACCTAGGCCTACTACATTTCCATGACCAAAAATCGTAAAGATTCCCTTAATAAATTTTTGTTGTTCTCCATCAAACTCTACGTATTGCTGATTCAAAAATTTCACCAAAGCTTGTGCCGTCGTCATTCTAACAGTTTGCATATTGTTTGCTCCTTTCTATCTCTATCATTCATTCTGCATATGAAAAAGGAGTATTAGGAATTTGATAGACTCCTAATACTTCCTTCGTATGTTTTACTACTTTCGTTACTTTCGCTTACAAGTAACTAGAGAGATTCTACTTCTCTCTTAATGATTACTTTTCCCAACGAGATGTAAGCATTTTCTTTCTAGTATAAAACTCAACGCCGTCCGTACCGTTCGCATGAAGGTCACCATAGAAAGAGTCTTTCCAACCAGAGAACGGGAAGAATGCCATTGGCGCTGGTACCCCAACATTCACACCTAACATACCTGATTCAATTGTTTCACGGAATTGACGTACACTTGCTCCGCTATCTGTATAAATACAAGCTCCATTTGCAAAGCGAGACTCATTCGCAATTTCAATTGCTTCATCTAATGATTTCACACGAACAATGGATAAAACAGGAGCAAAAATCTCATCTTGCCAGATTTTCATTTCTTTTGTAACATGGTCAAAAATTGTTGGACCAACGAAGTAGCCAGCTCCTTTTACAGCTGTATCTTCACGTCCATCACGAACTAATGTAGCGCCCTGTTCTACACCTGAATCGATGTAACCAATTGTGCGCTCTTTATGGTTATCACGAATAACTGGTCCTAAAAATACATCTTCATCAAGACCATTGCCGATTACGATTTTATTTGCTTCTCCTACTAGTCTTTCAACTAATTGATCTGCAATTTCTTCTTCTACTGTTACAACAGAAGCAGCCATACAACGCTCACCAGCTGAACCAAATGCAGCACTAATAATTTGCTTTGTAGCTAGTTCAAGATTCGCATCATTTAATACAATGGAATGGTTTTTCGCACCCGCTAATGCTTGAACGCGTTTTAAGTTTTCTGTTCCTTTTTTGTATACATATTCTGCAACTGGCTGGGAACCTACAAATGAAATTGCCTTCACTAATTTATGTTCCAGAAGACCGTTTACTACATCGTGTGCGCCATTTACGATATTTAATACACCTTTTGGTAAACCTGCTTCTTCAGCTAATTCCGCTAATTTTGCTGCTAGAAGTGGTGTACGCTCTGATGGTTTTAATACAAATGTATTACCGCAAGCAATCGCAAGTGGGAACATCCAGCATGGAACCATCATAGGGAAGTTAAAAGGTGTAATCCCGCCTATAACACCAATTGGGTAACGATACATACCAGACTCAATACCTGTTGCAATATCAGGAAGCTGTTTTCCCATCATTAATGTAGGGGCACCCGCGGCAAATTCCACACACTCAATACCACGAAGAACTTCACCGTATGCTTCGCTATAGCTTTTTCCGTTTTCAATCGTAATAAGTTTCGCTAACTCTTCCCAGTTATCTACTAGTAATTGTTGATATTTAAATAGAATACGAGCGCGTTTTGGCACAGCGGTTTTAGACCAAGATTTGAACGCTTCATTTGCTGCTAGTACAGCTTGTTCAACATCTAATTTTGTTGAAAGTGGTACTTGAGCGATTACTTCTCCTGTTGCAGGATTATATACAGCTTCCATCTTCGTTGAAGAAGATTCTACCCATTCGCCGCCAATGTAGTTTTTTACAATTTGTGCTGTTTGTACTGTCATATTCATTCTCTCCCTTTTATGTAATGTAGAAGCGTCCATAGGATACGCCCTTACTTGATTACTCATTTATGATGTTTCTATACAATTTCCTCAGCCGTTTCCATGAATGCAGAAATCTCTGCCCTTGTTGGCATTGCATCAGAACAGCTATGTTTAGAAATAACGATTGAAGCAGAAGCGCCACCTAATCGCATCGCTTGAGGAATCTCAAGCCCTTGCATTAGGCCATAAATAAACGCAGAAGCATACGAGTCACCAGCACCAAACGTCTTTAATACCTTTGTTTTAAAGATACCGCCTCGGTGTGATTGACCGTCTCTCGTATAAGCGATTGAACCATCCCCGCCGTGCTTAATTACGACGATTTTCGCATGATGAGAAAACCATCTTTCAGCCGTAATTTGGTCATTAGATTGTTCATAGTTTAATAGTTTTTCCATCATATCGAACTCTTCACGCGTTCCAATAATGACATCAGATTTTTCAGCCGCTAGATTGTAATACACAGCCGTTTCAGCTTCTGACTGCCATGTATACGGGCGGTAATCAACATCAAAAAATACGACTACATCATGCTTACGCGCATATTCTAGCGCTAAAAATACCGCCTCACGAGAAGGACTTTTCGCTAAAGCTGTTCCTGAAATTAAGAGAGCTTTTGATTGTTTAATATAGTCCTCAGAAACTTCTGTTGGATCAAGATTTAAATCTGCGACATTGTCGCGGTACATTAAAATACTGCAATCTTCAGGGCTTTTAATTTCTGTGAAAGCTAAACCTGTCACTGCACCAGTGTAATCAATACATATCTGATCCGTATTAATATTGTTATCCTTTAAGTATCCTGTAATAAAGCGGCCCATTTGATCATCGGACACTTTACCGATAAATCCTGTTTGTAAGCCAAGACGCGCCGCACCAATCGCAATATTCGCAGGAGATCCCCCCACATACTTAGTAAATGTTCTTGTTTCTTCCATAGGACGTTGTGTTTCATTGGCATTTAAATCAACGCATAAACGTCCAACTGCAATTAGATCTAATGGACAATCTTCTTTAAAAATAAGTGGATTCATTGTTACTACCTCCCGTGCTTTATGTAAAGGTAAATGATATGGTTCAGAAATTTTTATAACCATACGATTCACTGCTCTTTAAATTTCTAGAAGTAAGCGCTCTCTTTATTGATTTAATGCAGGCTGTTTATGCTCAATTTGAACAGGTTTTCCTGTTAGTAAAGATTCTTTCGCGGCCTTCGCAATTCGCTCCGCTTGTAAACCATCATTACCACTGCAAATAACAGCTTGTCCTTCTATAATTGACTTTGTAAATTGTGTTACTTCTTCAATGTAAGCCTGCGTATAGCGCTCTAAGAAGAAATAAAGCGGCTTATCTTTTACAACACCTTCTGTTTTTGACACTTGTACTGTTGTCGGACAGCAATTATCAGCAGCGACCGCTCCTTTTTCACCAAACACCTCAAGACGCTGGTCATATCCATAAACAGCTTGGCGGCTATTATCAATTACCCCTAAAGCTCCATTCGCAAATTTCAATGTGACAATTGCTGTATCAACATCATTTACTTCCTGAATGGATGGATCAATTAATGTTGTTCCATATGCAAATACTTCAACAACTTCACTATTCATCACATACCTAGCCATATCAAAATCATGAATCATCATATCCATAAACAATCCACCTGAAGAACGAACATATTCTATACTTGGCGGTTGTGGATCTCTAGACGTAATTTTTAAAATATGTGGGTGTCCCACTTCTCCTTGTTGAATAAGATCATAGACTTTTCTGAAGTTAGGATCGAAACGGCGATTAAAACCTACTTGAAGAGATACTCCTTGTTCTTTTACTACTTCTAATGCATCTAATGTTTCTTCTACTGAGAAACTAACAGGCTTTTCACAGAAAATATGTTTTTTCGCTAGAGCCGCTTCTTTAATAATTTGCGCATGTGTATTTGTTGGTGAACAAATAAAGACAGCATCAATTTCTGGATCCGCTAATAAATCCTGATAGTTTGTAGTCAGAGTGGAAATTCCTTTATCCTCGGCCCACTTTTCTAGATGACTAATCACTACATCTGAAACCGCTTTAATTTTTACTTGTGGCATAAGCTGCAAATTATCAACATGCAGTTTCCCAATTCGTCCAGCACCAATAATCCCAATCGTTAAAACATTCATATGATTTCTCCCTCTTTATTTAAATTTAAGAAGCAAAATGGAAGTCTATAAGGTTTAGCACATCAAATTCAGTTAAGCGCTTTCCCTATTTTTCTTCATTATACACACTTGATTCTAAATTGAAAACATTTTTATTTTTTTGAATACTTTTCTTTTCATCCGAATTTCAAATTTCGTAAGTAAACGTAATCCATGCATCTACAAAGTAATAATAAGAAACAAATAATCTAAACAGCTACAAAAATACTCTTTTAAAATACTGATATAACAAAGAAAACTAATCCTTCTAAAGATTAAACTCCCATCTATAAGTTATTTCTTTCTGTTCATGCTCACGATCATTTTAGTGTCCAATAAGCAAATAGATTGCACCCTATGAAAGAAAGTTGTAAATTGTCAAAAAATTTCATTGACGACCTCATAATGTAAGCGTATACTTTTTTTATCAAAAGTAATTAAGCGCTTAACCAAAAATAATTTATCGGTGGTGGGAGAATGAACGCAATTGGTTCAAACAAAACATTTATGGACAAGATTGGTATCCCTTCTAATTTAACTTGGGGATACATAGGGATTATTGTTTTTATGATTGGGGATGGTTTAGAACAAGGATGGTTATCCCCTTATCTCGTTGAGAATGGCTTAACACTAGAACACGCTGCTTTTCTGTTTACGATTTACGGAATTACTGTATCTGCTTCTTCCTGGTTTTCGGGGGTATTTGTACAAATGTGGGGACCAAGAAAAGTAATGACGTTTGGTTTAGTATCATTCATTTTAGGCTCCATTGGGTTCATCGGTATAGGAATTCAACATATGAATTATCCCGTTATATTACTTTGCTACGCTCTACGAGGATTTGGTTATCCCTTATTTGCTTATTCTTTCCTAGTTTGGGTATCTTACAGTACTCCTCAGCAAATGCTTTCAAGAGCAGTTGGTTGGTTCTGGTTCGTATTCCAGCTTGGACTTAGTGTTATCGGAGCCTTCTATTCTAGCTATATGGTTCCTAAAATCGGGGAAATCGCTACTTTATGGAGCGCCTTAATTTTTGTTGTCGTCGGGGGATTATTCTCAATTGTTGTAAATAAGGACAAATTTAAAGCACAAACCGTAAGCTCTAACAAATCAAGTGAATTACTAAAAGGCATTACCATCGCATTTGAAAATCCTAAAGTTGGTATAGGTGGTATTGTTAAAATTATAAACTCGGCCGCTCAGTTTGGATTTGTTGTTTTCCTGCCTACTTATATGATGAAATATAATTTTACGATGACTGAATGGCTACAAATTTGGGGCACTCTATTCTTTGTAAATATGGTGTTTAATATTATTTTTGGTATTGTTGGTGACAAATTTGGTTGGGTAAATACGATTAAATGGTTCGGAGGAGTCGGTTGCGGAATTGTAACTCTTGCACTCTATTATGTACCACAAATGGTAGGACATAATTATTGGGCTATATTATTTGTTGCCTGTTGCTACGGAGCAACACTTGCCGGTTATGTACCTCTTACAGCTTTAGTACCATCTTTAGCTCCTGAAAATAAAGGAGCCGCGATGTCTGTATTAAATTTAGGTTCAGGATTATCAGCATTCGTTGGGCCATTAGTAGTAACTGCATTCATCGGTCCATTAGGTGTAGGCGGCGTGATGTGGATCTTTGCTGGCTTGTACTTCTTTGGTGCATTTCTAACTCATTTCCTTACTATTCCAAAGGAGAATGAGATTAAGCAGGATTTAAATACGAAAAACGAGGAGCAATTCTCAGTATAAGTTCTTAATAATAATGTAGATTTGGAATAAAATTTGATTAAAAAGAAATTACAAAGCTCTATTTGTTAACCTATACAAAAAACTCCATTTTGAATAAGGATTACTCAAAATGGAGTTTTTTGTATACATATGAATCCCTTATAAAAAGGTTTGATCATTTCAATAAACCTCGCCCTACAAAATTCCTCTACAGTCACAGTACATTCCCTCAGATACCTTAACACAAATAATACGGAAAAAGACTGTAGTTGCTAAACCACAGTCTATAAAATATTTAGTCGTTTTTTTCTAACAATTTATCCATAAATTCACCATTTAATTTTAAACCATCTTTATATAGAGATAAAAAATCACCAGCAGTTTCTTTTTTTTCTAGCTCAGGATCGAAATAAAGTTTATTAATAGCTTCTCGTAATTTTTCTTCAGCTTTATGAAAGATCTTCACTTCGTCTTCTAACTCCTTAGGCGGGACTGTAGCCGATATTTTTAAGAGATGTCCTTTAGCCTTCTCAGCAAGAGCCATTACAGCTTCATCGTCTATATTATCGCCTTTTGTAGGAACTACTCCATCTTTGAAACAATTAAGAAAATCCTTAATTTCTTTTTTGTAGATTGATACATACTCATCTTTTGAAACTCGTAGATAGTCGCGCCTTTTCTCAAGGAGTTCTTTACTTGTATCAACGCCTAATTTTTCTTCAAAAGAATCGTTATATTTCTTCCAACTATCTTCGTCTTTTTCGCTATATTCATCAAATATAGATGATTTATTACTAATATTTTTTTTTGCTTTTTCAAGTTGTTCAATCTCTATGTCTAAAAATTTAACATATTCTTTGTGTGCCTCCTTAAATTCAGAAGGAGGAGAAAGTTTCTTTGAATCTTTCAAAAGGGAAATACGTTTTTCGATATACTTTTTTCGTTCTTCAATTGAAAGTGATTTGTCATCACCTTTTTCTAACCCTTCACTTACATCAACCTGTTCTTTTGCAACCGCATCTATGTATTCCTCTTTAGTCAATGAGGAACAAGCAGACAATAATATAATGGAACATAATAATATTGCGATGTTTTTACTTAATTTCATACATTTCTCCTTTCAAATATATACATTAATTATAATTCTAACATAATAATTGTCATATTTAATCATAAAAAATACGTAATTACAACTTCATTTAAATCTTTGTGTATGGCGTTTAACTTTTTATATGAAATCCTTTAATTTTAAAGGAATAAAATGGTACGACTTTAATTCAAATCCACAAATAAAGAAGGTCATCATAACTGCACATGGTTATGATGACCTTCTTTTCGTTACATTCAAATAAGCTATTAAAAAAGCTTTCATGTAATATCCTTTACTGAGGATCGCTCTACTAACTGAGGTATAATTGTAATTTTTTGCTTGGCATGCGCCTTCATTTCCATCGTTTTTAAGAGTTGTTCAAACGTACAGGCTGCCATTTGTGTAATTGGCTGTTCAATCGTCGTTAACCCTGGATCAGCAATCTCAGCATAGATTGTATTATCAAATCCAATAATTGATAAATCTTCCGGAATCGAAAGTCCTTGTTTTCTTGCTTCATTCATAAGGCATATAGCAATCAAATCTGTACAAGCAAAAACAGCTGTAGGCCTGTTAGGCAAATTAAGTAATTCCTTACTTGCACGTTTACTATCTTCCACTGTGGAATAGCAACTAATGATAGCATCCTCTTCTAACGAAACCTCTGAATCTGTAAGAGCCTGTTTGAAACCAGTCAGTCTCCCTAAGCTACTTTTTCTATCCTTCTCCATCATAATCGTTAAAGATGTATGGCCTTTCTGCGTTAAATACTGTCCAGCTAGATAGCCTCCCTTCATATCATCAGTTGTTACAACATGAGTTGTGATGGAAGGATGATCTACAGTGAATAAAACAAGCGGCAAATCTCGATTCACTATTTTTTTAACAAGTTTATAATCATTTAGCTCCGTTGCAATAATAATGCCATCTACTTGCTTTTTAAATAATAAATCAATGTATTCGTGCTCACGTTTTGTTTGATGATCTGTACTACATAAAATGAGTGTATACCCTGATTCTCGTGCACTATTTTCAAAAGCTCTTGCTACTTCAGCAAAAAAGGGGTTTGAGATATCTGGGACAAGTACCCCAATTGTATATGTTTTTTTACCTGTTAACGCTGCTGCTACACTACTTGGCTGGTAATCTAATTCATCCATTACCTGATTTACTTTGTTTATTGTTTTTTCACTAATACGCCCTGTTTGATTAATTACCTTAGATACAGTCGCTATTGATACACCTGCTTTTTCTGCAACATCATAAATTGTTGGTTTCACGTTAATTGTCCCTTCTTTATCATCTTTTTCTATATTTTATCATAAATAGATTTTGCTTCTTGGTACACAACAGGAAAACTTTTAATATTTGTAAGTAATTGTATCCTCATGCGTGGTACCTCTCATTAACATAACAACTTGTTCCAAGTGGATATTTCAACTTATAAACATGCCCATGTATAGAAGGCTCTTTACGAACAGCATGCTTCGATGAAAGTAGAAAAAAGACCGTATTTTAGTCCTTATTTTATTTAAATTTTATCAATTTAATAGCCTTTAGCCTATTCTTTCTCACTTTAGGCTAAAGCTATGTTTTTAGTTTATTATGCATGGAGCCTTTTTCTCTTATCCTATATTTCTTATCTCCGAATCTGTCCATTTCTATGAATCACATATTATAGATACAGTATGCATTTTTCTACATATAAAAAAGAATAAGAAGATCCATGTAAGCAAACGCTTAAGAGTCTTCTTATTCCTCCAAACAGTTTTTTGAATATAGTTGATCTATTAATTTTTATTAATTAAATAACCCCTTTTTTCATTAAACTTACATAGCTGTTATCTCCAATAATGACATGATCTAGAAGAGGGATACCGATAATAATCCCACATTCTTTTAATCGCTTAGTTACTTCGACATCTTCATGGGATTCCACACTATGTCCTGATGGATGGTTATGAAAACAGACTATTGAAGATGCATTGTTTAATATTGCTGTGCGGAAGGTCTCGCGTGGGTGGACAAGCGATGAATCAACAGTTCCTTCGAACACAATGCTACAGCCAATAATTTCATTCTTTGTGTTTAAGTTAAATACACCAAAAATTTCATTTGGTCTTGATTCTATATCAAATATAATCTGTGCAAAACGTACAGCATCCGCTGGACAAGTGATTTTCTTTTTCTCAATATCATAAATACGATTACTGTCTTTTACCAGCTTTACAGATTGAACCATAATTTTCTTACCCATGTCCTTCTCCTTTCGAAATAAAAAAGACGAGACTGCACCTCTCATCTTTTTTCAACTTCTTTTGTATTTTGAAATTCAAAATTCTTACTTCCTTACTACATTTCTTAAAAAGTTAAGACATCCTATCACATCCTTGTTAGTTCAACACTTGCTCTATTCCTACAACGCAAAAAAACCTCTCAGGAATACATTCGTATTACAAATTAGCGTATATGATTTATACACTTCCTTGTAATGAATCGTAAACCCGAAAGGTTTTTGGTTATTTAGGAATGATTAAAAAGACAAAATTGTTCTTTAGATTATTATACAATATACAAAAAATTCCTTCAATACAGTTTTTAAAAATTATTTTGATTAATTAATCTCATTAACATTTGTTATATATACCAATCAAAGATCATAAAATTTTTTTAGCAACTGTTTACTTCTTTTGGCTATACGATATTTCAACAAAATATTTTCTTGAAATATCGTATTATAACTAATCAAGAGAGATTAAATATAACTTTTCCTCTAGAACCGATTTTAATAGTTCAATAGCCCAATCATCATACTATAATGATTTATAGCTTACTTTTATGCTAATCGATGTTATTACGCTACCACATCAAAAACATATACTTTATTAATTTCATTTTCTACAACTTTTAAAACATTTCTATTTTGTACATTTTCTTAATTAATTGATAAAAATAACCTTAATTCCCCATTAAGAATTAAGGTTATAATACTAAGCTATAAATAGCAGTTATATTACAAAGTACCCTAAATGAGACTACACTCTAGAAAAGAGTAAAAAGAAACAGTTTACGAAGGATATTATTTTGGTATCTTTCTTGAACTGTTTCTCTTTAAGCTAACGTAATATATCTGAACTCTTAAAGGTGCATGGAATAGCGATTCATCCAAAAACGATTATACGTTAAGTTTATGAATATTGAAATTTAATCTTTCAAATTGGAAGGACGAGAAATATAAAGAGTGAATTATCGTAGAAATTAGATGAGACCTATATAAACAAAGGCGAAGCTTCAAACAGACTCCGTTTTCAATGTATCATAAATCGCAACAATTACAAGTAGTAACATAATCTATTTTCACAATTACATGTTTTTGTTTATTTCTTTGGAAACTTTGCAACAGAACCCCAATTTTTATTTGTTTTGCAAACCAAATAGTAAGAATATAGGTTATTTAACGATACCATCAATAATTAAATAAATGAAAAAGCTAGCCCGTCAAGACTAGCTTTTTATAAAAATTCTAACGTAACAATTTTTTTATGAACAAATCACGAGTTTCAGTCAATAAAGTATTTTCTTTATGGGCCATTTCTACTTTTTCTCTTATAGGCCTTACAATGGCTTCAAATTTCTTTAATATTTCTTGAGGCGGAATTATTAATTTAAGCAACATAATCCCTCTAACATTTAGGCTTTTGAAAAAAGCACCAGCATCGGTATTTCTTCTAATTTCTTGTTTTATTGCATCCCCAGAAAGGTAATAGTAAAGAAATGTAGAAGGAATATCGATTGGCCTTATTGCAGTCATATTTCTGCCAATTGCGAATTTATGGGATTTTGGTATCTGTGCAACAGCACCAACTCTACCTGCATTTGTAATTACACAATCGCCCCCTTGAACTTCAATCCTTGACGTCCATACTTTGTAATCTTCTTCAGATACATAATATTTTTCATTCAAATCTATACAACCATTTTTAACTAGATTATTGAGTTGGAGCATTATATTTGATTCATTTCCCCCCTGAACTTTATCAGGCTTTTTCGAATGGAGGCAGTCAACAACTCTACAAACTTGGGGTAAACTCCTAACCTCCCAATTCTCATCTTTCGGTATAATCCTCCCTTCTCTCACAACCAAACCTCCACCATTTAATCGATACATTTCCCCATTTTCATCAGGGTAATTGAAATCTATAAACCATTTCCTGAAAAGAAGTTGATTTATCTCTTCAAGATTGGATATGATTTGATTATTGAGAGATATTTTTTTATTAAACATTAGTATTTTATTTGCTATTTCCTTCTGTGATTCAACATCAGGTATTTGTATTTCCATCTCTTTGACCTTATCTATAACTAATGTTTTTTGAACAGCTCCTACACTACCTTTTTTGACAAGAAGAGCTCTCATAAAATCAGTATTTAAAATACAATAAAAGTATAGGTTATTAATTATTTTAGTATTAAAATTTTTAAACCAAAATATATTCCCATCTTTAAAATAAAAAGGTCCATCTTGAACTAAATATGAATTACATAGCGTTCCAACTGCTGTTATTAGAATATCACCTATTTGAGGAGCACCAAATTTTTCTTTTAGCCCATTATATTTTATTTCATCTATATAAACTAAATCTGATAAGTTATTCCCTAATGCTAGTTCAGTAACATCTTTTCCTCTATAGAAAGGTATTCCATCTTCTCGATAATCAGCTTTATAAATTCTCTTACTTGATGATACTTCGCAGAAATCTTTAATTTTAAATGTCTTTAAATTCATTCTTTTAAATCACCTTTAATATTTTTCGTAATTCTATCTCAATTTCAGCAGATTTATCTAACAATTCTACTGTAGATGCACTAAGTTCAGCTATTCTATCATCAACATCTAATCCAATTTCTTCTACTTTATGCTCTACATATTGCGCAGCTTGAACAGAATACCCAAAACCCTTAATTAATTTATTCTCAACAACTTTAGAGAACTCGGGTTTTTCAATTCGTTTCTTAAATGTTTCAATAATTTCTTGAATTTCATCCTTTGACAGTAATGTTCTTTGTCCGTCTTCAAGTTTAGTTTTCGTTCCTAAACCTGAAGCATCTATTAACATTACATCTTCAGTAGTTTTTTCTTTGTCAATAAATATTATACTTACTGAAGTTCCTGTTGTTGCAAATATATTAGAAGGCATGTGAATAACACCACGCAACAGATTATCATCTATTAATTTTTTTCTATATGTTTTTGGGATACCGCTTGCTGCCGTACAAAAACTTGTAGGAACTACAACTGCTGCCTTACCTTTATCAGATAAAGAGGCAAGTATATGTTGTAGAAACACCTGATAAATAGCCATACTATCTTTCTTTTTATTCGGGACATTCGGTATTCCAGCAAAAAATCGATTAAACAGATCATTTTCTAATTCTATTACAATAGCACTAAAATCAGTATTAAACGGTGGATTACTCACGATATAATCAAATTTCTTAAGATTTCCATCTTTATTAAGATGTCCTGGTACTGTAAGAGTATTCCCTTCGATAACATTATGAAGGGAATGAGCTAGGTTATTTAAAATCAGATTTATTCTAAGGAATTGTGATGACTTCTGAGATATATCCTGAGTGAAAATTGTACAATTTTGAGTACCGACCACATTTGCAAGACATAATACAAGAGTCCCTGAACCGGCTGAAGGATCGTACAAAGAGACATTTTGAATATCCTTATCATCCGCTAATATTTCAGCCATGATGTTACCAGCAAATGCAGGTGTAAAATACTCTGCATACTTCCCACTATCTTTGTTGTAATCTTTAATTAGATATTCAAAAATGCTTGAGAAAAAGTCAAAGTTTTGTTCGTAAATATTAGGGAAATCTTCTTTAACCAATATGTTAATTGCTCTTTTAGCTAACTCTACTTCCTTTTTCTCATCACGGATATAATTTGATAGTGGATCAAACAATCCCTTTTTCTGTCCTGTTACAGTTTCTATTGAATAAATATCAATATTCATATCACTAATTTCTACCAAAACCTTATCAAAAGTTTTGTGAAACTCTTGTTTATTTTGTAATTGATATAAGTTTTCAATTAGATGTTCTGACCGCATTTTTGCAGTATTCGCACCTACAAGATCAACAAACTCATCAAAAGTTTCATCTTTATCTTCTCTATTTTCAAATTCATACTTTAATTTATCATTAAGAAATTTATAAGTGAATAGCTCACTAATTATTTTGTATTCATCACCAGTATTACTTAATCCCAAATCTGAACACATTGCTTTTAATTCATCAATTATAATCTTAATCTTTGTTAAATATTCTTCATAACCCACTCTTTATACCTCCATTACTGTGAATACCCAAATATATCATATGCAAAGAAGTCCACAACATCTAATATTTGATCTGAGTTCAGATTAATACCTTTTTTCTTAAAAGCTGCTTTGACAGGTCTTTTTAAATTCCTTTCTAAAATAGCTTTGTCTGGCCGATATAATGTTTTTACATGATTGTTGACAAACCCTACGATTTCCATAATAACATCATAAATGTCCAAGGGTGACAATGCAAATCGCTTTATCATTTTTTTATGTATTCGCATACATGCTTCATCACCCTTATACCTTACAGTTAGTCCATTATTTTGAGTATTAAGTTTATGTATTTCCGATAATAATTCATCCATATCAGCAAATAACTGAATTGTTTCTTGGGTATTATTAACTTCATCCTTAAATCGTTTAATTATCTCGGAGAATTCTCCATGTAGATATTTATATACTTCGTCGTCTTGATCTGCATTTGAAGAAAGTGCATTTTTAATTTTATTGATGCGCTCCATCATGTCATTTTCAGTCATAAATTCTAGATTAACTTCTTTCATCTTTAGAAACTTGATAACGAGTTCTCCAAGATCTAAATCTATCAAATTTTTTTCTCTATTATCAATAATTTTCCCCGCAATAATAAGACTGAGTCGATTTGAAACTTCATAGTATGCATTATTAATACGCTCTATTGGTATTTCTGCCATAGCTTCATACTGATGTGATAACCTTAACTCATAATAGCACTCTCTATATTGAGTGAGACTCTCTTTTATCTCCCTAAGATTATCTTCTTTCAAATTTGATATTTGAAGTTGGAAATTCTCCAAGTTATCCAAATCGTAGGAAAATAATTTGTTTTTTATTTTCATTACTTGTTCGTTAATATGTTCAACATTAACGAATATTTGGTTGACATCTTCCTCATCTACAACAAGGTCAGTCTTTAACTCCTCAAGATAGCGTCTATTAGTAGACTCGTATTCTTCCGTAATATCTACAAAATCAACTACATATCCATATTGCATTTCCCCATACGGTCTATTTACACGGGCAAGTGTTTGAAGAAGGTTGTGTTCCCTCACTTTTCTTAATAAATATAACCGCTTAAGCCTCGGTGCATCGAAACCGGTAAGAAGCATTTGATAAACAATAACGCCGTTATAAGGACTTATCGATTTATCGATTCCATCAGATTCGCCCTGATAATCTTTTTGTTTCTGCTTATTCTCTTCTTCGTCGTGAAGTACTAACGCGGTCTTAAATCGACTATTAATCTCAAACCATTTTTGAATCGCTCTCGCTTGTTCTGATGACGAGGTAACAATCATACACCCAAGAGATTTATCATTCATTATTTTTTTAAAATCTGCAAAGTCCTGCTGAACGTACTCACTTACCTTATTACAAAAATCCTCCGTTTTTCCTAAAGTAGCCCATTCTGCATCTCGTACACGCTGGCCAGGCTTAATTTTTAACACTCTACAAATTTCTTCTTTAAATATCGTTGATATTTCCTCTTTTTTTATTCTTAAAGTGTATCTATCTGCAATTGATTGGTTGTAATAATACTTGTGTATATATCCTCCAAAAATATCAGTAGATTTGTAATCATTTTTAAGTAAAGGAGTGCCGGTTAATCCAATAAATATGCCATTTTTGTCTGCCCCAAATAAATTAGCTAAAAAACTACCTTTAGGCTTATAACTTCTATGTACCTCATCTAAAAAATAGATTCTTTGGATATCTAAAGAACAATCATCATCATCAACTACTGCTTCTTCAGAAAATTTTTGAATATTAACCACATTCATTGTTCCTTTTGTATAAGCTGATGACTTAATTTTAGGCATAATATCTGGGGATTTAATATTAGCTACAAAATCCTCTTTTGATTTAATATCAGCAATACTCATACCACGTGATGATAACTCACTTGAAGCTTGGTTTAATAAATCAAGACGATCAACAACAAAATAGAATTTTGTAATTATATTTTTTTCTTGATAATAGTCTCTAAGAACATTGCTCGCAAAGTATGATAAGGCTGTTTTCCCAGACCCTTGGGTATGCCACACAACACCTTTTTTGTATCCTTTTTCTAATCGTAATTTTAATTCTAGTAATGCAAAATATTGTGGATAGCGAATTATATGCTTTTGTAAACCATCCCTCGCAGAATCAACATATACAATTCCATACTTAATAAAAAACATTAATCTTTCTTTACTAAATACAGATGTAACAAAAGAATTTGCAGGTGTATGGATATCCATATTTGTATTAAACTCTGCCGTTCCAAGTATGGATAAAACGTTATTATCAACCAATATCTCTTTTAACTTATTTTCATCCATATATTCATTTACATGACACTCTTTTTCCTCACGAAAATGGTTATAAGATGTTTTCATCCCATTAGGAGTTGTATAAAAGGACCCTTGCACAATAGTTTTTGACGCATCGTTATATTCCATATTATTACTGAAGGCAATAATTTGGAGTTGATTCATGAAAGGAACTAAATGCTTTTTTAAAAGTCTTTCCTTTTTCATTCTGTCAAATTCTGCTTGGATTCCTTTTCTATTATTTGGTTTCTTTACTTCAAAAAAAGCAAGTGGAATACCATTAATAAGCACAGTAATATCAGGTCTAAATTCTTCCTTCTCACGGCGGAAAGTTAATTCAGATACAACTGAAAATGAATTTCTTTTTATATTATCAAAATCAATTAATTTAATTGCATTAAACTCTGTCAATCGAGAAAAAAACTCTTTCCCTTTATCTCGATTATTATCAGTGATTTTAGCAATTTCACGAATCAATTCGTTTATCTCATCCCCACTAAAAATTCTATCATTAATTCTTTCTAGGGATTCTTTGAAAATTGAAACAAATATATTATTTCTAGAGTCTATATCTGCACCTTTTTTACTCTCATATCGATATCCCAATCTTACAAAATGAGCAATAGCAGGTATTTTAACTCTTGAATCTTCATTATGAATCATCTCTAAACACCTTCATTCAATTTTTTTATTACAATTTTATCCTATAGCAATAATAAAATCTAATCAAGATTTTATCATTACTTACAGATAGATCCAAATCACGATTGCATACTAACCCCCCTAGTAAAATGAACAACAATCACTCCTTTATTATTTTGATAGACTTTAACCCTTGAAACAAAAAGTATAACTTGTAATAGCTGTCAAAAAAGTAGTCTATATTACCTTCACTACTTGAAGCTGGATTATTGTTCTTGTAAAAAGTAGGGATAACTACACATTAAATCTTAGTATATTGTTTTTGTTATATATTTTACACATTTTAATAGTAAACCCTGTTCTTATATTTACCATCACTCATGATACAGTTCCAAGCATACTACCTACATGGTGTTTAAATTGCAGGGTTTAAATCCGTATTATCAAATTTTTCAATATTTAGCTATTATAATACTTGGAACAAAATTTTAAGTTATCATATTCTTTAACCATTCAATGACTTCTATCCTAAAGTATATTGACTTGTTTTTTCAAAAGTCTATACTACATACAGTTCTGGCGAAAAGTTTTCGAGACGAAGTTACACTTTGGAAAAGATAAACAAGAGCGTAATAATTGAGATACTTTAACGGAAAACAATTCAAACAAGATATTATTTTGGTAGCCGAGGGTTACTATCGCCACTTTTCTTGAAGCTATCATGATGTACATAAACGCTTGAAAGGGCGTGAAATACAAGTTCATCCAACAACACTTATACGTTAAGTTCATGATTATAGGAATTTAATCTATTAAACTTGAAAGGTGAAAAACAAAAAGTTATACTCATCGCAAAAATTAGATAAGACATCCACCTTACACCATTGTGAAAACCTTGCACTATCCATATTCTATTTACAAAGATTCTGAGCAGCTTTTCTCTTTATATTTCCTTGCTCAAAATACATCATTTCTAAAGTTGGATTAAATTAATCATGGAAATTTTTCATAATCCATTATTGCTGTTGCTAAACCCACAAAATTAGGTACTCGATAAATTCCCATAAAACTTTACCTTCTATCACCTTTAATTAAACTTTTTACTAACTAATTTATATAAGCTATTTCTAACCCTTAAAAAATTGAACTCCATTTCTTTATTTAATGAAAAATAACAGTGTATGACTACTCCGTTTAATTATCTAAGTATACGTAAATAAAAACTAAATTTTAAACACAAAATCCCTACAATCGAAAGATTTGCAGGTGCACATTTTAAATCTAATAAATTACTAATTTGTACCCATTTGAGTTCTGCATGCTCTAATACTTTAGGTATGCCATACTCTTTATGTGCCTTATTAGTAGCTTGTATGACTATAATATTTCCATACTCATGCTCCACTTCTTTTACATCTTATCTTTTATATCATGCTAGCCTTTCCACAAATTTTTCTACCTCTTCAAGAAGATGTAACGCATGCTTTTTCCGATGATAATTTGCACATACTCCAAAAATATTATAAATCATACCTTCTCCACCCTTTGAGGGCCATTTCGCATAATGCGCCTCCAAGTATGGATTCCCTTTTTAATCTTGGAAAGGAGCATGTTGATCACACAAATCACATACACTTTACGAATGCCTTTTAGCTAGCTTAACTACATACCTTGTAGTTTTTGTAAAATATTTATTATTACAAATAGATACTACTTTGTATATCGATCCTTTAATTTATGATAACTTAATTCTCTTACTTTTTTCTTTTTTCCTCTAGACAATTTTGAATACCATTCACAAAAAGAACTACATACTTATTGAATAGCCGGATGGAAAAAACCATACATTTCTATCCGCTGCTTGTGTATCCTCTTGAATTTCTTGAAAAGACTGTTTTACAAGCTCTATTCTCCAATCAAGATATGTTTTCTCTTTTCAAACACTTCAAATAAGTAAACAGCTTATCCAGTATCACAAACACTTTTTAACTCAATTAGAAAATTCAAACCAATCAATTCTATACTTCCCCTTTTTATTTAGTATAATATATATAAATTAATTCGCCTTTCAATGTAATTTTTAAACAAAGAAAGTGTATTAACTTATACTACTTTAATTTATTATCAAAACAGCTCCCTCAATAGAGATTCGCTAATAATGAAGGAAAAGGCAGGAGTTATAGATGAATTTAAAAGAAAAATGGCCCTACATACGTTTATCAGATGTTATTTCTATAAAAACAGACTTTATAAAAAAAGAAAGTATATCCTTAAACAATAACCGTCCTCTTATTAAACCTCATCATATCAAAGACGGTTACATTACATCGCAGATAGACCCAAGCTCATCAACTCTCTCTACTACAAAAAACAGAGTTTCAAAAGTTAAAAACAATGAGCTCTTAATTTCACTCCAAGGTAAAAATATGGGGAATGTGGCATTTTATAAATTTCAGGAGGAAGGACTAGTTCATCAAATGGTAGGGCGTATCCATATTAAAGCACCCCATATACTTAGTCAAAAATATTTATATTACATATTGAGATCTAAATATATAAAAAAGAGATTTGAACAGATTACTTCACATTTCACAATACCTATCTTAAAAAAAACTGATTTAGAACTGATTGAAATCCCCTTACCCAATCGGTTAGAACAACATGAAATTGAGAGCAGTTTAGAAGAGATTGAAAATATCATTTATAAACAAAAACGTAGCGAAAAATTATATCATTCATTCGGAAAAGTATGCTTTATTGAATTGTTTGGAAACCCGCAGTTAAACCCTAAAAATTGGCCGATTGTAAAAATAGGAGATGTAGTGGAAGTTAACCCATCGAAAAGAAAAATTATCAGCTCTACCATTAGTACACATAACAAAGTACCTTTTATAGGCTTACAAGATATATCAACACACGGCGAAATCCTTAATTTAGAAAAGGAAACTACAATTAATGATGGGATGAACGGCTTTTACAGTTGTTTTAGTAACAATGATGTACTGTTAGCAAAAATATCCCCTAGTTTTGAAAATGGCAAAGGAGCTGTTGTAAAAAACTTGAAAACTGACTTTGCATTTGGTTCGTCCGAGCTTTACGTTCTAAGACCACTAGAAGATGCTCTTTCCCATTGGCTTGATTGTTTATTAAGGTTTAAATATATCCGCAACCTTGCTACCCGTGGAATGGAAGGAACTGGAGGTAGAATGCGTTTGCCAGTATTTTTTCTCAAGAGCCTGGAAGTCCCACTACCGCCTCTTCCTTTACAAAAAATATTTGAAGAAAATCTTAACCATATTATTAATATACGTAAAAAACAAATCGGGTCACATCAAAGTCTAGAGGACCTTTTTGATAATTATCTTACCAATATATTTAGGAATTCAATAATAAGGGGTTAAAATCTTATGGACAAAAAAAATTTCGAAAAAAAAATCGTTACTGAAATGTTAGATTACTTATGGAGGAATGCTAGCTACTCGGGAGAAAAGGCAGCATTTAATATAGCCTATTTAATGGCTGATAGATACATAAATGAAAAAAACAGACTGAACTTAATAGAAAATTCACAAGAATCGCTTGATTACAGGGACCCTTTATTTTCACTATTCGATAACAGAGAAATGGATTTTTTTGTGAATTCATCCATCCCATTGGATCTTAAATCTGAACATGCATCATATATCATGAAATTATTTGAAGATTTAAAATCAGGTGATACATTTGATTATGTAGCTATTTTTAATATGTTAGTAAATTTAGGCGGTTTAAATAAACAGTCTTTGCTGCCTTCTCCCATTATGAAAATAATTGTTGAATTATTAGTAAGCCAAGAGCTCCCTTATGAAGCTAATATAGGATTCGCTAATTGTGGAAACGGTCTATCCTTATCCGAGGCTATCAATACTTTACAAGCTAATCATTCTGATGACACTCACTTTTCAAGTATTAATAGAAATAATACAAATATATTTGGCTTTGACCTCTCGCAAGAAAATATAATATTGACAAAACTACAGCTCCTTTTTAATGATGCTATTGCAAAACTTGAGCAAAAAGATTTTTTATCTTTGCATAATAATCTAAGTTTTGACTTATTATTTATTACTCCTCCATTTGGTCTTAAATATAGGGATGGGGAAATAGATGGGCTCAATTACAATTTAGGAACAAATACATCCTCAGAAACTGCATATCTTTTTAAGATGATAGAATGCTTAAAAGTAAATGGCCGGGGAGCAATTCACCTACCAGAAGGGTTCTTTTTCAACCAATCTTATAAAAAAGTGAGAGAGCAGCTTTTTCATGATGTAACCATCGAAGGAATTATTTCTATACCTTCTGGGATTGCAAAGAATAGTTCAGTCAAAACAAGTGTATTAATTTTTAAGAACTCGGGCCATTCTTACAATAATACTTATGAAAGAAAAATTTGGTTCTATGAAATAAACAAAAATGACTTAGAGTATACTGATTCAGACACATTCGTTGTAAAAAACTCGCAAGATTTAGTTGATTCTTGGAATACAAGAAATACAGATTTTGAAGAGTGGCAAAGGCACCTTTCTACCAATAATAAATTATCATATTATCCTTTATCTCATAGAACTAATCAAAACGTTACGTTTGCTAGCTATCAAGATATTAGAGATAAACAGTATAATTTATCTCTGAATAACTATAAATTTATTAAATTAGAAATAGAAGAAGAAGAAAAGCATGACCTAAAAGGACTTTTATCTGAATTAATCGAATTAGAAAAAGATATTATGATACAAATGTATGATTTAATGGATTCCTTCGAGAATGCTATTATTGATGACGTTATAAATTCATCAGAATTTAGTCCAATAAACACCGATGAGAGTGGTGAGAATCCTATTCAAGATACGGAAACAGGTTCCAACATAGAATTTACTGATACCTTAGATCCATTCACAGACATAATTAATCAACAGATATTTGAAAGAAGAAACTTATTAATTAAAGAAAAGTTAGAAGAAATACACAATACTTTACCTTGGTTTATAGAACAATTAGCAGATTGGCAACAAATGCTACTTTATAGGTATTATGATCCAGATATTAAATATCCATTAGCCATACATGAAGCAGCAAAAGGAATTGTAGGGGTTCAAGAAGCTGTACAAACCACAAATCTCTTTAAATCAATGGGGTTATTAGAAAAAGTCATTTATTCTGACATATCCCAATCCAACAATGGATTTGATAACCCTCTATTTACAATTTCTAAAGATAAACCTATCTCAATTGAGAGATGGCAACCTGCTATAGAATTTTCACGGGAGAGAAAAGATGAGAATAAATAAAGTTTATATCCAAAAATATAAAAGTCTAAAAGATTTTAAAATTGTATTCAATGAATATGATTCTCAAATTTATAAGGTTCCTTGTCGTTTTTTAATTGGGCAAAATGGTTCTGGTAAATCTATCTTTTTAGAAGCTATCGGTTTAATATTTACACGAATTATGCAAGACGAATCACCTGGATTCAATTATGAAATTGAATATACTGTATTTGTTGATGAAAGTTATAAAACTGTACGATTATCTTCTAAAAACAAGAAGAAAGCATATTGGATCGATAATATCCCTTATAACTGGGACAATGAGCCATTCAGTCAAAAGGTTAACTATCATCCAGAAAAAATTATTGCTCAGTCGACAGGTCCTACAAATAATTTAAATGAAGTATTACTCAAAACTCCAGAGGATTCTCTTATTAGTGATATTTACGACATTACCCATGTAGATGCTGATCCTGAAAATAATAGTACTATCCAAAATATTATACAGAAAATTGAGCATTTATATGAGGATCCAAATTGTATTTATATTGATGGAGAAACAGCTATTCTTGTCATCATTACTTTATGTGCATTCTCTAGGCTCACAGATAATCCTTCTTCTAACCAGGAATATTGTCAAAAAAGAAAAGAGTTATTTAATATCATTGGACAGTTTTTGCCTATATCCTTTTCAATAACGGTAACAGAAAAGGATATTCTAGAACGTGTTGGCTCAGAAAAGGGTTCAATTGAAAGGGAGTTCCTAAAACTACTATATACAGAAGAAGAATTTGACTCCCCCATATTATATGACTACAAGAATATCTCCTTAAATAGCGATTCACAAACAATAAGTGAGAATGAAGAAGGTTCTTTTTATCGTACAGTAACATTTCGTTTGACTAAAGATACTACATATAATACTTTTAACTATTTTCATGAAAAAATAAACAATAGAACAAATCCTTTTGCTTTCTTATCTTCTCTGTTGTATGCAAAAAGAGTTGGACTATTAAAAAATATTGATATGGCATTTAAAATGAAAAACTCAGGAGTTATTCTTAATAAGAATAGTTTTAGTGATGGCGAATACTTATGGCTTGCTCGTTTAGGGCTATTATTATTAGGCAGGTATAAGGATAATATTTTGTATTTATTTGATGAACCAGATGTTCATTCAAATGAAGCTTGGAACATTAATTTTATTCACTATATAAATGAATTCACATGTCCATCTAAAGTGCACTCAGCCCTTCATGAAGTTATTGTAGCAACACACTCTACTTTATTACTGACTGACGCTGATTCGGATCAAATTTATCATTTTATATCCAAAAACGGAAAAATATCCAAGACTTCACGAGTCTCGCTTTCCACCTTTGGTGCAAACAGGGGTGAAATTGATAAACAAATCTTTGGAACTAACAGTACAATTGGTACACACTCAGAAAAATTGATTGAACAAGCTTTCCAATTAGCTGATGAGAAAAAAGATACTTCATTGCTTGAAAAATTAGGTAGTAAAATGGGACCAGGCTATCATTATTTTAGAATCGCAAATCGCTTACTTGAAATTGAATCAAAGGAATGATTTTATGCTATTACATAAAGAAAAATCGGAATATCACGACCAACTCGAAAAAGTTTCCAATTTTATAATTCGTTTGTTAAAATTTAGTATTGAACATAAGACTTATGATAAAAATAAATTCTTAATATATTTTGGACAAGAAGGAAAATGGTACCTTAAAAAAAGTAAAAATGCAAATGGGCCTGTTTTATCTGGATTTTACGGCTTATTCAAATTAAGTATTAAAGATAGAAAAAAGTTATTAAGGGTATATTTAAATGATATACATTTTCAAGATTTTCATGAATTGGAAGATTATAAACTAAAATCTTTTGATTTAAAGCGAAATTTGAAAACAACTTTATATAATTTTTTAGTTCCATTTTATGAAAATATCTTTAATAAAAGTGGCTTTAAAACATTAGAGGGATTGTCTCACGCTCCATTTAGCCGAAAAGAATTTTTAAAAGGGTATAAATTGACAAATACACAATCCATTAAAGTATGTTCAATCTGTTGTGGTGAAGTTGAATGGATAGATAATATCAATTCAACTGAGCTAGATCACTATTTTCCGAAATCTTTATATCCAGCTTTGGCAATTAACGCAAATAACCTAGTACCTATGTGTAATACTTGTAATTCAAAAGCCAAACTGGGAGAAAATCCTCTTAATTCTAACTGTAAAGGCGATGTTAAAAACACTTTCATTCCCTATCTTCATAACGGAATTGATGAAGTAAATACTAGTTTTACATTTGGTACAAGGAATCTCTTTGAAGTACAGATAGTTCCAAAAGACCCCTCTGCTGTATCCATAGAACATAAAATTGAAAATTTTGATCGTATTTATCAACTTAGTGATAGATGGGCTGGCAAATTTGAGTGGCTATATGATGCATTCATGGAAAATTTAACAGAACGATATAATGATACTTTAAATAATATCGACACTTTGCAACAAGAGATTGATATTGAGAAAAACATAGCTCAGCGAAGAGAAAAAGATATACCTTTTAAATATTTAAATAGATGCTTTTTTGAGTCCGTTTTAAATAATCCCATCATGCAAAAAGCAGTCATGGCAGATTATACAAAAAGAACACAAATAGACTTAAATTCTGTACCATCTACAATGCAGTCATAATAAGAAAAATTTATATTTAATATGTAATTGTGTAAATACGAGTTTAAACTATTTAATTTTTTCAGATGACGGAATAAGAAATTCCTTAGCATTTTGCGTTTAAGGGTTTATACCGTTTATAAAATTCCTTATTCGTTGCTTCTAGAGCTAAGAAAAAAAAAGCAATAATTTGCATCTTCTTTTGGCTTGTTTAAGATATTGTACAAACGTTTCTCCAATATCTTAAACAAGGGTATTTAGAAATGCTACTTACTACTTATTAAGTCGATTCATTTTCTATACTACCAATCTTAAAAATCAATCGAATTTTAGTTATTTAATTCAGTAAGGGTTCATATTATAGTCTTTTCTAACAAAGATTTAAACAGATGCAAATAATGACCAAATAATGAATATAGTTACCATTTCCATCAATATTCATGTAAAAATTCTTCAATTATTTTTGTAAATAAGGTAAATCAAACATTATAATTTCCTTATAAATCAATACAAATTTAAAATGTTTAATTTTCGAACATGAATTTCACTTTTTTGTGTAAATATTATATAATGGAGTATATCCGAATCGAAAGGATGAAGTAATGTGACTAAATTAAGAGATGAAGTAATAGGAAAAAGAGTTCGCCAGGCACGGTTAGAATTTTGTTTTTCTCAAGAAGAATTAGGTACAGGTGTTGGTTTAACTAGGTCTCAAATAGCTAATATTGAAGCTGGACGTACAGTTTTATCATTAAAAGATGCGGAAGAAATTTGTAACTTCCTTGGTTTGGAATTAACAGATTTGACTGATGTCAATCAAAGTGAACTTGATGCTTTGATTTTATTTCGTCAAGTAGGATTTTCTTCTGAAGAACAATCTGATGATAATTTAATTGATTGGTCTGAAAGTATTCTCAAAGAATTGTTATCTCAGGAGAAACTTTACAATAAACAGAGGGAGGTATAATGGATGTTTAAACGAACAGAAGGAACTAATAACCTCTCTGATTTAGAAAACAAGAAGCTAGAGATAGAAGCTAGAGAGTTTGCTGAAAAAATACGAGGAGATTTAGGGTTAGATGACTCTAATCCTATTGATATAATTGCTTTATTGGAGACACATGGTATTCTCGTTTTCCAAATTACAAATTTAGGTACTTCTGGATTTATTCGCGTACTTGAAGGAAATAAGGCAATTTTTTTAAATGCATCAGAACCATTAGGAAGACAATACTATACTGCTATCCATGAATACTGTCATATTCTAAGAGATTTAGACAGAGTAAAGGAAATTGAAGATTATACAAAGGAACAAAAGACTATTGAGTTTAACAAGATGGAACGTTTCGCTTTTAAATTTGCTGATTATTTTCTAATGCCGGAGCGATCATTAGTACACTATCTTCATTTATCAAATATAAAGGATTTTCAATCTATAGGTTACAAGGAGATTTTTGGGATTCAGCAGTACTTTAAATTGAGCTATAAACAAGTAACGCGTATGCTAAATAAATATGATATTATTTCGAAAGAACAACGTAATGAGTTAAACAAAATAAGCTCTAAAGAGAAACCTAATGAACTAATTGATGCCACTAAAAAAGCTGGTTACGATACAGCAATTGTTTGTCCCTTACCAGAAAGTCGTATTCCAGCTAGATTTATGAGATGTTTAATTGAAAATATACAGCAACAAAGGATAACCAAAAAGAAAGCACAATATCTAGCAGACCTTTTAAGAATGCCTAGTCTACTTAGTTACGTGGAGAAAGAGGGGCTTCACCAATGAGTACCTTGTTTGAAGCTGCTGTCATGTCTGATACTGATATTATCGTTCATATGGTAAAAGGAAGAATTTTTTTCAAAATAGTTCCTATGCTTTTTAGCAATGTATACATTACTCCAAAAGTAGAAGAGGAATTAAAGAATAAACATCAAGCGGTTCATGGACAATTATTATCTTATTTAAATAGAGATACTTTCTTAAAAAGGACAAAGAACGAATGGAAAGATCTCCCTGTAGATAAAAAGAAGTTAGTTAATCAAACAAAAGATAGGATGAGAGCGAGTTTAGATCCTGGAGAGTTAGATTGTTATGCTTATTCTTTAGGAATGGACATTGATGCTATCATAAGTGATGATAAAGGTGCTAAAGAACACATATCAATTGATTCTGAAAATAAGAAAGTTATTATCACCTTTTGGGACCTACTAATTTTAGCAGCTAAAGGACAAAAACTAAGTTGGGAAGAGGCTGAAAAAAATTATAATGAAGTAGTAAGAAGATGCAATATGAATCTTCCCCCATTTAAAGTTCATATTAAAAATTTTGACAGTTATTGCGGTTCACACCCATGGATAAAGACACATTTAGAGTTATTTAAATCTCCTTCCATTTAAAATTCACGTTAGGATTTATTGTAATTTACATGTATAGATAAAGAAGCTTTTTGGGGCATGAGCATCTGTAATCATGGCCTATTAAGGTAATATTGCTTTATACATAATAATAAGATCCGTAGAGATTGTTTTCTTATCAATTATTCAGTTCTGTTACAAAAATTATTTAACAGGTACATAGGATCCACATACCTGTAAAATTACAAACATTATATTTACGAATTTTAATATTCTTTTGGAAAACTTAACCAACAGGTGAAGTTTTCCTTTTTTCTTCATATTCCTCTTTAAGTACCAAATAGGAGTAAATAGAATTATCATGCTTTTCATATACGAAATAATCATCTACAAGACCATATTTTTTCAATAACATAAATTTTTTTAAAACCTTCCTTTGATTTTGAATTAACGTGTTTATCCGCTTTTTTCTAAATAACCCTGAAGTTCAATAATCTATCTTTCCGTATTATAAAAATCATGTTTTTCTTCTGGAGAAATATAAAGAATTGTTTGAACTGTCTCACGAGCAAAACAGTCCAAATAAAATTATCAGTACCTACAAACTTATTGTTACCATATTTACATTGAGTTAAAGATGACAACTCTTTTTACCCTTTGGTATCAACTAACCATGGAACAGCTGCACCATCAATCGCTGCATCTAAATATTGATCCACATGTAGTAAAGTAGAATTGTCTTGAATCAGCTCATTGTCTCGAGCCAAATCCCATACAACAAATGCTTTTTTAGGATGCTTCATTAAGCAAAATTTAACGTTCTGAGAATACCAGTTTCCAGGCATCATCGTTTATCTATATTTATGTATATACCTCTTCCCTATTCTTTTATTTATTTTTATTCCTTAACGTTTTTACATATAAAGTTTTTCATGTTATATGTTTACATTAAAACTTTAGTAAATCTACTTTTAAATAAAGGAGTTTAGACTGTTGTCTGCTTATGAATACACAGATAAGATAAACATAGAGTTATTATAAGTAATAAAACAGGATACCTGTACAGAGATATCCTGTTTCACCCCCAAAATTCAAATCATTTAATATTTTTAGTTATTTACTTCCTTATATAAAAAGAAACTTCGTTGTCTTAACCACCCCTGTATTAACTGCCCTTTTTTATTAAATTCTACTAAGATCCAATCATTATCTTCTGAAATAAATTTTATAACAAACATTCCATGTAATTGAGTAATTAATTCAGCTCCATCAGTTGGCTCTTTCATTAATTCAGAATTATTACAAAAAATAATTCTGGTTTCATTACTAAATACTAAGCTTTCTCCTGGATTAAAATGAATACCTTGATTAATGGTACATGTTTGATTTTCACTTTCTGCGCTAGGAAGAATATATAATGATAAGAAGTTAACTAACAACCCTAGTACAATTGTTAATATCACTTGCTGGGCAGTAGATAATTGTGGTTTATTACTCTGTTCAGTTAATTCATTCACCATCACAGTCAAATTATCTAACTTTTCACCAATTGGTTGGGTTTGATTTGAAACATTCTCGTCACTAAACGACTTCTTATATTCATTAAATAGTAATTGTAAATCACTAAGCTCCAATTTTTTGGTAGTGGTAATAGATCCGTCCTTTTCTAAAGAAATGAAGGGAAACTTATCTAAAAAAGATTCAACCTCCTGTAATTCCCTCTCCAGCCTTCTCACCCTTCTTGCATCATCTGTTAATCCAAGGGAGGCGTGTCGGTCGGCCATTACACGATAATAATCTAGGTCTTTATATAAAAGATTTAAAAATTCCTGCAATCCAGAGAAATCCATTTGCTGCATTAATAAACTACGCATCTCTATTAATTCTTGATAGCCATTTTTAAATCTCACGTCTGGAATCATTCTGAATTCAGCCCCTTTTTCATTTACTTATTAATTTTCCAATTCCTTATATAATAAGGATAAAGTCAAAAATAGTCAAAATCAAACACTATGTTT
This sequence comes from Bacillus sp. RC240, assembly GCF_044907945.1. Classification (NCBI taxonomy): domain Bacteria; kingdom Bacillati; phylum Bacillota; class Bacilli; order Caryophanales; family Bacillaceae; genus Bacillus; species Bacillus sp. RC240. Next base: position 337,103 of record NZ_JBIYCT010000006.1, read on the forward strand.
ATTTTATATATTGTTACCCTATCCATGAAGATACGATGTCGCACAATATGAGCACCAAACTGCATGATTGCCACTTTCATATGCTAATAAAACAAGCAGTGATCTTTCACTTAACTTCATACTATATAATCCTATAATTAAAATATAAAGAGGTGTCATTTAATAAAATAAGTTATCTTTCACTTACAAAAATTCCCTTTATAATAACTTCAGCTAAATATATCCATCTTCGTTATCTTTTAAGTTTTCTTTATACTCCTTGTTCTTACTATTTTTCTTTTTTAATTCAGCTTCTATTTCTTTTTCTACATGGGGAATCTTATCTTTCATAAACCACCGTGGTAATCCTGAAGGAAAATGCTTTCTTTCATAAGCAGCGCGTTCATTTTTAGGAAGGCTCTGGTGCAACAATAAATTATAAAAAAGTAGGACCTGAATTTCCTACTAAATTACAGATTATGATGCGATACCAAACAATTTATCAATGGAATTTTTCTGATTTTTAGCAAAATCCCCCCTTGATGAAGTTACTTCTTTTTCATCATATGCATCACTTCTATGCCACTAAGTATGTAAGTGGCTGTACGGAATGATTTGAATCCTAGCATCGAACGCACTCGTATCGATAATCCTGTTCCACGATGTTATTAAGATATTTCACTCGCCTTATTTGGATGCCTACAGGCATCTTTTTTCATTCTTCAACTCTTCAATTGCTACAGGATAGGCGAGATTCTTATCGATGGTTATCACGCGAGGCCGTGAAACATGAAATGACTGCAAAGCTAAAAAAAAACGCTTTGCAGCCTTGTGGCTTCTCGCTTCGCTTAGGTAAAAATCGATGGTATTTCCTGTCGAATCGACAGCACGATACAGGTACATCCATTGACTTTTTACTTTGATATATGTTTCATTGACTCTCCAAGAGTCATTGGTTCGCCTGAGATAACGACGGATCCTTTTTTCTAATTCAGGACCATACTGATGAACCCAGCGCATAATCGTTGTATGAGCAACGATTATACCCCGTTCTTCCATCATTTCCACCAAATCACGAAAGCTCGAGTTGTACCGTAGGTACCATCTTACTGTTTGCAAAATAATATCATCATGATAATGCTTCCATTTGAATATATTTTCCTTTTCCATACCAATCACATACCCTCTTTAGATTAGTAGTATTAGTATGTCCAAGATTTATAAATTTATTGCAATTTCCCTATCGTTTTTGCACCAGAACCTTAAAATCCTTCATTGTATGATGACGGATGAAATTAATTTCTAATGCATCCTAAAATACAACAAATAATCTCTTACTTCTATTTATTTTGTGACACTAAAATATATATTAAATATCGATTACTAGTTTAATCTTTCTATCCTTATTCATAATAAAAAGCTCATGCAAATACATTAGCCCTTTATCCGTAATTAATACTCTCCTGGATATTCATTCACACATATCATAACAATTTAAAATACACAAAAGTTAAAAGTAATTTTTGTATTTCTCTAATACATTTAAAAATAGCTATTCATTTGAATTTTTTAACAAAAACTAGATAAAAATTGATATTATAAAATAAAGAAGTTTAATTTTTTTATCAAATTTAGAATTTGCAGCAATTATTTATCATATGAAAAGGAATTGATGTGAAATGAATAAAAAGATATCTAGTAAATTCGAATTTAGAAATATAGGTCAAGGAATGTTCTACACTGGACAAATAGAGAATTTTAGTTTTGTATACGACTGCGGTTCTGATAATGGAGAAAAAATAATTAACACTGCTATTAATGAATATAAAAATGATTTTTCCTTAAAACCTGATATAAAAGGCAATCTAAATATGTTAGTTCTATCTCATTTTGATAAGGATCATGTAAATGGAGTAGCTGAATTATTGAAAAACTTTCATATACATACTGTTGTAATACCATACTTATACCCTATTGAAAGACTTAGATTAATTGCTAAATATAATAAAGCAAGTAAAGGTTACCGAAATCTTGTAAAAGATCCCATTGAATATTTTTCTCGGTTTAATGTAGAACAAATAATACTTTTAGATAGAGATTATCTATCTAATCAGAATCCAATTTTAAATGATAATATTATTGAAATGCCTGATAGTGAAAATTTAAATATAGATAATTATAATTTGTTAAAGGCTTTTGATAATTTACCAGACAGTGATGCTAAAGAAGAAATTAAAAAGATAGAAAATTTAAATCATACTTCAAAAAGAGTACAGATAAAAATAAAAAAAAGAGGTTCCGTTAAAATAGGTACTATTTGGGAGTTCTTATTTTTTAATTATGACTCTACACCTGGTGTTTTGAAAACACTATCAACATGTGCAACAGTCGATGGAAAAAGGCTTTTTATTAAACAAGAATTATTAAATTTACTAGCAAATAAAAAAGCTAGTAAAATAAATAAGTATTATAACGAAATGATTAAAAAAATGAAGACCAGCAAAAACATAAAAAATATTAATAATACTTCAGTTATACTAAATCATATGCCCATTAATTACACGGATGCTATTACAGATATTTCCCTAATAAAAAAAAGAAAATATTCCGAAATATCACCTAAAAACTCTAAAAGAATGAATAAAAAAAGTTTAGATAGTATAAATGCTTTTAAGTCTTTTAGGGAAAGTAATAGTTATACAGATTTTAATGACAGTTGTTATACTGGTACCTTGCTCTTTGGAGACATTGATATCAAAAAAGATTTAGATCAAATCATCAATTTCTTTGATTATAAATTACATGATCTTTCTATTATTTCAGTACCCCACCACGGTTCAAAAAACAATTGGGATTTAAATTTATTTAAAATTCTCGATACTAAAAGACAGAAATGTCCATGCCCAGCTACTTGGGTGCTTTCTTGTGGATTTGGAAACAAATATGGCCATCCAGATCAGATAGTTTTGAATCAGTTTATGTCTAATAGTACGAATCAACTGTTTATAAATAATGAAATGTATGCAATACATATCAAACAATCAATTTTAATGAAATCAAAAAAAATATCTTCTAGTGAAAAAATGATGAGCAGCTTAAAAATGTAAAAACTCATATATTTTAACATTTATGTGAGAGGATAATCGAAAAATGATTTGATGTTATAAGACCTTTAAGAACTTGTTAAAGAATTGTTTTACTCTAGGAAAATTTATAAATAACGTAATTGGTCTTAAAGAAATTAGTAATACTAGAAAAGAGGTCAACGGAAGTCCAAACTATGTTATTTAAGAGTATTTAAATACCTTGACAAGATTAAGGTATTTAATACAATCCTATATCCAGAAACCATAAGTAAAAAAACTGAATCAAATTAACGTTTGATTCAGTTTTTTTCTTTTATAAATTTGTATTTGTAAAGACGAGTGGTTACAGGTTTAATCACGTTCCTATAAAATCTCTTTTTTAACTAGATTTATTTACATCATTAGAAAATATCATTTAGATACCTATATATACTGTATATGTTTATACCAATTATTCTACGATAAATTCAAATCATTTTCACCATTATTAGGTAAGGAAATCTCATGAGGATGTTAAAACTCTATGGTCACAAAAGCAATTCAACACCATTTACAGTAGTTATTATACGAATTTAGATACAATAGCTATGTTTACCTCATAAATGTAATTATGAACTGTCTACCTTAACGCTCTCCCCCGCATTTCAAGTAAATATTTTTATAAATACAAGATATAAATCGTCAGTTTTAACTATATAGTTGAGAAGGAATGCTTATAAAAAGGAGGAGGATAATGATGAAATTTCAAGCAATATTTCCATCATTAAAAAATCTTGTTTTATCTTAATACTTTCTTTAAGTATGTTAATTTTCACCATTCCAGCACCAACCTTTGCACAATCCAATAACAATGCAAATCCTGGAACAAATTACTATGTATCTCTAACAGGAGACGACAGCAATCCAGGCACATTAGATCAACCTTTTGCTACCATTCAAAAAGCTGCTAACGTCGCCAAAGAAGGAAGCATAGTCTACATAAGAGGCGGAGTTTATAATCAAAAGGTACATGTTGCTCATTCTGGAGCCTCAGGAGCACCAATTACTTTTCAAAATTAGCAGGATGAAAAGGTCATTATCGATGGTTCTACAGTCAAGTTAGAGGATGATGGTTTATTTATAATAGAAGATAAAAATTATATTTAAGTAAAAGGATTAGAATTTCGCAATTTAATATCAACTAATGTTAATGAAACCCCTATTGGTATTTATATCACCGGAGCAGGAAGTTACATTGATATTAGAAATAAATATATCCATCACATTGAAACGAATGTAAAGAATGGAAACGCACACGGTATTGCTGTATATGGTACTTTATCCAATACACAAAATAATTTAAATCATATTGTCATTAATAATAACGAAGTAACAAATTTGAAATTAGGACTAAGTGAAGCAATTGCTGTGAATGGGAATGTAGATTCTTTTGAAGTTACCAATAACAAAGTGCATGATAACAACATCGGAATTGTTCTTATTGGACATGAAAGCATATCTCCAGTAGCAGCTTTAGATCAAGCGCGGAACGGAATTATTCGTAACAATATCATTCATTACAATTCATCTTTCAATAATACTAGTTATAATGAGTATTCAGCTGATGGTATTTACGTGGATGGTGGGAAGGAAATAATCATAGAGCAAAATCAGAACTATGATAATGACCTTGGTATCGAAGTAGCATTTGTGAATGTTTTGTGGATGAATTACTCTTCTTTCAAATAAAAGTGTTTGACCCACAAAATAAATAACCCTCAACACGTTGTGCGTCGAGGGTTTGAGGCTCTTAATATAGAAACATATATTAATTGCGTTCCCATTTGTGAACTTGTGTGCGGAATATATCCTCTGGATTCATCGTGTTTTAAACTAAACTGCAAACGTTGATTTATTAAGGTTTTAAAAAAGTGATGTTTCATTAGGATTCATCACTTTTTTTATTTTTGTGGGTTTGTGGGTGGGTTTGTGGGTGCCCCACAAAATGAAACAAACCTAAGTAGCTTAAGCTTGTTTCATTTTTTCATCTGTTCTTTCCTATTTAAGATATCCTCTAAAAAATTCGTTACAGTTTAATAATCTTTCATAATTTAATAAAGCAAGATGTTGTCATCATCTTGCCTTCTTCATTTTACTGCTTAATAATTATTTATTTCTTTAATAACTGATGGGGGTAATTTTTTATTTATTAGATTCCTGTACCATGTTCTGAATATGAAATAATATTTTCTTGTTTCAGTGTAGGTGCTGCACTTTTTTCAATACTAGGACTATTTAAACCAAACGATAATACTGCAATACCGATTAAACCCATTAATGTAATTTTAATCTTTTTCATTTTAAACGCCCCTTTTCTTTTAATAAAGTTCTCGCTTCATGGCTTGAGTGATAATACTCACACGCCTTATCCTTTGCACCCACATTATACCATTTACCTGCTAATAGTTCGGTATAAATTTGAATGTCTTTCCACAATTTTTGTTCTTTAAAATACGAAAGTGATTCATTCACAATTTCTTCCAACTTCTCTATAGATCCATTATTATTTATACACTCCAAAATATTTAAGTGATAACTATATTCTTGATTACAATCCTTCAAGCCCTCTTTAATATAAAAAGTTGCATCATTATGCTGTTTTAATTTAATATGTTCCCGAGCTAATAGGAATATTACCCTTCTTTGATAATGCAATTTTGTATGTTGACACGCTTTATATACTTCTTCTAAATGACGTATAGCTGAATCTGATAAGTTTTGTTCGGCATACAGTACTCCTAAATTACTACGAACTTTTAAAACTAGTGATTGTTCATCAAGTTTTTGAAACATATTTAGAGCAGAAATTAGATATTCCTCTGCTAATTCAAATTGTTCTAAAGTAATACAAGCCATACCTAATGTATTTTCACACGCTCCCTTTTTAGTCTCATAGCCTTCATGGCTTGAAAAATAATCGAGAGCCTTTGTGGCATAATTAATAGCTAAAGTAGGTTGTGAAATATAATATTTATATAGCGCAACACGATAATTGTACTCTGCTTTTTCTTTTTCATCGGACATCATATCTAATAAATCACTTGCAGATTCAAGATGTTTTTCTGCACTATTGTAGTCTCCAACTTCTGTTGTATAAATAAATTTAAAGAAGTGATAGTAATATTTTAGTAAACCATCTGGCATACCTTTTATGTATTCTAACCCTTCTAGCCCTTTTTCAAAATTCCCCTTTAACATTTGATACCTAAATCTTAACAGGGAGTAATAAATAAAAGAATCTGTATTTTCTTTAACATTATTAAATATATTATCTGCTTCAATTTTTAAAATACTTGCCTTCTCTATATGCTGAGCAAGCATTTCATGATACCATTCTTCTAATAGCTCATACCCCTTGCTAGTAGTAGAAATTTTTGTCTCCATGTAAATCCCCCTTTTCTAAGATTATTATCTAAATATTATAACAAAACATCCTATCAAAGCGTATATCATGACAATTACTATTTATTGATAAAAAAATATCTGATTATTCAGTCTATAACTAGTTGAAACACCATCATTCACTTTGAAAAAGAAGCTTCTTTTTCATTTTAATTTATGAAAATACAATGTTTACCACCTTGGTATGAAGTTGATATGATTTATTTAGTTTAGGGGGACGATAATATGAATATTATAAAATCTACATTTAACGGATTCCGTTTATTAAGTAAAATCATAAATCCTATATTAAACGCATTGTCTAAAAGTAAATTCTAAATATCTTAACAATAAAAAAGCCGAATCCTTAATGAAGTGCACCCCGATTGTTAGACACAGTCTAACAATCGGAGGTGCACTTTTTAATGGCTAAACTTTCTTCAAAAGAAAAAATACGAGCGATA
>NZ_JBIYCT010000007.1:0-212427 GCF_044907945.1 Bacillus sp. RC240
CCAGGATCAAACTCTCCAATAAAGTTAGTTTGTCTAGCATCTAAAAATAAAAATTGACGTTCACGTTGTTTGTTTCGTTCAGTTTTCAAAGAACTACTTCGCCGCTCAATTGCGACTTTCTCATGTTAACATCTTCGTTCCCCGATGTCAACTAAGTTTTTCAAAATTCTTTTTTGTCGTTCACTGCGTTTCTGCATCAGCGACGTTTATTAATATATCATGCAGTATATGTAGGGTCAATACTTTTTATAAAAAAATTTCACATCCCGTTAAAAGCTTAAAAAATCATATCTCCTTATCATTTTACTAAGTTTACACACGAGTGAAAATTCTAAATTTTATGTTATATTATTATTATAGGAGCGTGGTGAGAATGAGCATTAAATATTCGAACAAAATCAATAAAATTCGGACCTTCGCATTAAGTTTAGTATTTATCGGCCTCTTCATTGCATACTTAGGAGTCTTTTTCCGTGACAACATTATTATTATGACAACATTTATGATGGTTGGCTTTTTAGCTGTTATCGCTAGTACTGTCGTTTATTTTTGGATTGGTATGTTATCTACTAAGACTGTACAAATTATTTGTCCAAGCTGCGATAAGCCAACAAAAATGCTTGGTCGTGTCGACGCATGCATGCATTGCAACCAACCTTTAACACTGGATCCGAGTTTAGAAGGAAAAGAATTTAATGAGAAGTACAATAAAAAAAGCTATAAAGGATAACACGTACTTTCACTTTAGTATTTTTTCATCCCTATATAATAAAGAAAGAGGGTGACTTAATCGTCACCCTCTTTCTTTATTATATATTACGCCTTATGACACTCTGGACAAACGCCATAAATTTCTAAGCGATGACTATTAATAATGAATCCTGTCGTTTTCGCAGCTTCCTCTTCAAGCTGTTCCAAACCTCCATAAGGAAAATCAACAATCTTACCACATTTTTCGCAAATCACATGATAATGTTGACTTGTAACATAATCAAATCTACTTGAAGCGTCCCCATAAGTTAATTCCTTTACAAGTCCAACTTCTTTAAACACACGTAAGTTATTATAGACAGTTGCAACACTCATATTTGGAAACTTACCTTCTAATGCTTTATAAATGTCATCCGCTGTTGGGTGCGTCATAGATTCCACAAGGTACTCTAAAATAGCATGACGCTGTGGAGTAATGCGTACACCCGTATTTTTCAGCATTTCTAGCGCTTCTTTTAATTCTTCTTTGACCACCGTCATGCACCCCGATTCTATACGGATTATTATTTTATAATTCTTATAAAGAGTGTACTCCTTTTCTTATAAATCGTCAATATTTCTACTATAAGTATGTGGTTTATTTTTGTATATAGCCTTATTCTTATGTAACTTCCCGTATTTCCTATACATTTACATAGAAAAAAGTGCGACATAATCGCACTTGGAATACTATCATCTGAGGAGGTATGCCCTACACTTTCACTTTATGTATCGCAAGAAAATATGTATAGACGCATGCCTTACATATGTATTTTTTTCCACATTAATATAGATTTATTTTATATAAGAAAGAACGTCCTCAATATGTCCCTTCACTTTCACTTTACGCCATTCTTTTACAAGTTCACCATCTTTATTGATAAGGAATGTAGAACGCTCGATTCCCATGTACTCTTTTCCAAAGTTCTTTTTCAACTTCCAAACATCGTACAATTCTGCTACTTTATGATCTTCATCTACTAAAAGTACAAATGGAAGCTCATGCTTCTCGATGAATTTCATATGTCTGTTCACCGAATCAGGACTTACGCCAAGGATGACCGTGTCCTTCTCTTGGAATAATCCATATGCATCACGAAAATCACATGCTTCAGTTGTACACCCTGGAGTCATATCTTTGGGGTAAAAATATAAAACTACATTTTTACCTCGGAAGTCAGCTAAGCGAATTTGTTCTCCGGTACTTCCCTCTAATGTGAATTCCGGTGCTATTTCTCCTACTGTGATCATTGTTATCACTCCTTTTCTTTTCTATTACTATAACAAATGCTACCTTATTTTTCATTGTCCATTACAGTCCTTACCACAAAAGCAAACGGTAATGTATATCCAATTAATGCTTCTCCAATTGCAATCCATCTTCCGATTCCAATCGGAGCTATATCACCATATCCAACGGACAATAAAGTAACCGCGCTAAAATATAAACATATTTCAACGAGTTGAAAGGAATGAGCACTTAGCCTATCCCCATCTTCTTTTAAAACCGCAAAACCCATTTCCTCTAGCACAACATAACTTAATCCAAACGCAATCAGTACCGTTGTATAAATTAAAAACAACGTAGCTAAATTGTACAGCGAAAAGAAACGATTGGAATTTGAATATGAACTCCATAATAATTGGACACTTCTCAAAATAGCGATTGCCGCAATTAATAGAATAAATCCCCATAACATGTCCTCCACCTCATTTTATATGTATGAGGACTATAGCGGATTTATCCCTTAGAAACGAACAAGCTTCTATAATTAATTTCCCGCACCACGATATCGTTTAACCCCTTGATTCCAGAGGGTAATTGCAATAGTAAAACAGATAACACCAACAATTGGCGTTGCGAAAGCATAGCTATTCCACTCTGTTTTTCTTAAAAAGTATGCTGCTGGATATACCCCAACAAATGCAAACGGTAAAACAAACGTTAAAACAAAGCCAATAACACGGTTATAAATATCAACAGGGTAGCGTCCATAATTCCCTATGTTATACATAAGCGGCATAATGGAACTTTTCGCATCCGACCAAAAGCCAAGACTTGCAAGCGTAACAAATATCCCGCCGTACACAAGTGCCCCTCCCCCTACCATAAGTAGGAATAAGAAGAAATCATACCAGTAAAAAGATAATTGCAGCTCCATTGCTGCATAACCCATCACAATAATCCCCGTAATAGCTCCAATTAAAGATTCAAGTTCCATTCTTTCTAATATAATTTGAAACAAACTATGAATCGGTCTCGTTAATATACGATCCATTTCTCCTTTAATAATGTAACGATCATTAAAATCCCATATATTAAAGAAAGCTGAAAAAATGGCAAACGGTACTAAAAAGAAACCATAAATAAAGATTACTTCTTCTCGGCTCCACCCTTTTAGTGCTTGGGTGTGCCCAAACACAACGAGAATGAAGATTAAATTAACAGCTTGTAGTGATAAATCTGAAAGTAATCCGACGATAAAATCACCACGATACTCCAATTTTGTTTTTATATATTGACTTGCATATTGCAAAAATAATTTTATATATATCATCTCGTCATCCCCCTTGTACGATTAGACGTTTTCTCGCCGTTTTCCACATCAGTACAATTGGAATAATAAGTATAATTGCCCAAATCACTTGAAATAATAAAGCTTCATATAACTTACTTCCTTGTATACCTTCAGAGAAAATCATACTTGGAATATAACTAATTGCTTGAAACGGTAAAAACACCATTGCTTTTTGGGCCCATAACGGATAAAAACTAATCGGTAATAATAAACCAGAAAATAAATCGATAACAACACGTTTCGCATACATAATTCCACTATTATTAAATAAGAAGAATGTAAGCATTCCTGTCATTAAATTTATTTGTGTATTAATGATAAAACTAAATATTAAAGATAGGAAGAAATATAACCACGTTTGAAAATTCGTTGTAATTTGTAATGAAAATAATAACGTAACAATAACCATGCCCGGAATCGAAAAGAAAGCAAAACGAAATATCCCTTCTCCAAGCCCTTGCATAACTTTCATACCTAAATAGTTGTACGGACGAATTAGCTCTACCGCCACACGCCCTTCTTGAATTTCCATCGCAATTTCTCTATCTATATTATTGAAATAAAAAGCGCGTGCCATCCATGCGATCGCAATATACGTAGTCATTTGTGAAATAGATAAACTTTCAATATTCTCTTTCCCGCTATAAATTGCTTGCCATAAAAAATAATACGCACCAATGTTAATCGTATAAATTAAAATCCCGCTGTAATAATTTGTACGATAAGCAAGCATCATTAAAAAGCGAATCCGAATCATTTCAATATACTTACCCATGCATAATACCTTCTTCATAAATGTTACGAATAATTTCCTCTGTAGACACTTCGTTAATTTTCAAATCTTTAATTTGAAAGGCTTGTACTACTTTAGAAATCAACATAGAGATGATAACTTCTTCATTCGGTATTTTTGCAACCCATGCGTTTTCTTCTTTCGCTTTTAACCAAACAACATGACTATCTGGCATAACCATTGATAACTCCTGGTATGAAACCGGGGCAACAAACTGAAAATGTATTTCCTTCTCTACTCCCCACTGCGTACGAAGATCATCTAAAGATCCGTCATACATAATATTCCCTTCATCAAGCATGATGACACGTTCACATAAAGCTTCAATATCAGTAATATCATGTGTCGTTAATAAAATTGTTGTTTTATAACGTTCATTCATCTCTTTTAAGAATTCTCGTATTTTCAATTTCACAAGAACATCTAGTCCAATTGTTGGCTCATCTAAAAATAATAACGGCGGATTATGAATTAACGCCGCTGCCAATTCACAACGCATTCTTTGACCAAGAGATAATTTCCGTACCGGTTTATCTAACAAAGGACCAATATCTAACGTTTCAATAACATGTTCCATATGTTCCTTATACTGAGCGTCTGATACACCGTACACTTTCTTCAATAAACGAAATGATTCTTGTACAGCAATATCCCACCAAAGCTGGGAACGCTGACCAAACACAACGCCGATTGTTCTTACAAATTCTTCTCTCTGTTTGTGTGGATTCATTCCATTCACTGTAATTTGTCCTGATGTCGGAGTCAAAATCCCTGTAAGCATTTTAATCGTCGTTGATTTACCAGCACCATTCTCACCAATATAACCAACCATTTCACCTTGCTTTACAGTAAAAGAAACATCATTTACTGCTGGTACTATTTTATAATTACGATTTAATAAATCGCGAAATGCACCCTTTAATCCCGGACGACTTGAATAAGCTGTAAACTCTTTACGTAACCCTTGTACCTCAATTACCGATTTCATAATCGGACCCCCTTCCTAAATGTCACAACGAATAGTTTACCCAACTGCTCCTTCTATCACAAACAATACGTCTTTTCAAAAAACATGTTAGAATAATACATAGATTTTTGTAAGGAGATGAATTGTAGTGAATTTCACAAAATCAGAAGCGTTACATAAAGAAGCTTTAGAACATATCGTTGGTGGTGTTAATAGTCCTTCCCGTTCTTTTAAAGCAGTTGGAGGCGGTTCTCCTGTTGCAATGGAACGCGGAAAAGGTGCTTATTTCTGGGATGTAGATGGAAATAAATATATCGACTATTTAGCAGCGTATGGCCCTATTATTACTGGACATGCTCACCCACACGTAACAGAAGCAATTAAAACAGCGGCTGAAAACGGCGTACTATACGGTACTCCAACAGCACTAGAAGTAAAATTCGCAAAAATGTTAAAAGAAGCAATGCCCGCTTTAGATAAAGTTCGCTTCGTGAACTCTGGTACAGAATCCGTTATGACAACCATTCGTGTTGCTCGTGCTTACACTGGCCGCACAAAAATTATGAAATTCGCTGGTTGTTACCACGGTCATTCCGATTTAGTACTTGTAGCAGCTGGCTCTGGTCCTTCTACTCTTGGAATTCCTGATTCAGCTGGTGTGCCACAAAGTATCGCTCAAGAAGTTATTACTGTTCCATTTAATAATGTAGAAACTTTAAAAGAAGCGTTAGATAAATGGGGACACGAAGTAGCAGCTATCCTTGTAGAGCCAATCGTTGGAAACTTCGGTATTGTTGAGCCAAAACCTGGCTTCCTTGAAAAAGTTAATGAACTCGTTCACGAAGCTGGTGCACTAGTAATTTATGATGAAGTTATTACTGCTTTCCGCTTTATGTATGGCGGCGCTCAAGACTTACTTGGCGTAACCCCAGATTTAACAGCACTTGGTAAAGTTATCGGCGGTGGACTTCCAATTGGTGCTTACGGTGGTAAGAAAGAAATTATGGAACAAGTTGCACCGCTCGGCCCTGCATACCAAGCTGGTACAATGGCTGGGAACCCTGCTTCTATGGCATCAGGGATTGCCTGTCTAGAAGTACTTCAACAAGAAGGCGTATACGAGAAATTAGATGCACTTGGCGCAATGCTTGAAAAAGGAATTTTAGATCAAGCTAAAAAACATAACATCGATATTACAGTAAACCGTCTAAAGGGTGCATTAACTGTATACTTCACGACAAATACAATTGAAGATTACGATGCAGCCAAAAATACAGATGGTGAAATGTTCGGTAGATTCTTCAAGCTGATGCTTCAAGAAGGTATTAATTTAGCACCTTCTAAATATGAAGCATGGTTCTTAACGACAGAACATACAAAAGAAGATATTGAATATACAATTGAAGCTGTTGGCAGAGTATTTTCTACCCTAGCGAACAATAAATAATCTCTTCATTACAAAAGGAAAAAAGAAAGCCCATCTTTCTTTTTTCCTTTTTTCTATTTCATAAATCCCTCATTAATAGTATAATTATTCATAATTATCTGTTTTATATCCTTTTATATCTTTACTATCCATGTATATAAGGCAGTTCACGCCTTAAATAGTAAGATTATTCAAAATTCATTTTCCAGAGGGGGGATTGACGGATGCTCAATAAAAAAAATAAATGGACACCGTCTTTATTTCAGAATTATAAAAATGCAGAACATGATGCGTGTGGAATCGTTTCCGTTATGGAAAAACGAAGAATTCCTACAAAAGAAAACATCGATCTTTGTATACAATCTCTAGTCAAAATGAATCATAGAGCTGGTTTCATTAACGGCGAAGGAGATGGTATCGGAATTCATATCGACATGCCAAAAGCACTTTGGAATGAAAAACTGAAAAGTAGCGGATATAATCCAACGATTGTGGATCATCCCCACTTTATCGTTGGACATTTTTTTCTAAACAAAAAAGAAAACATTGCCGAGTTAAAAGATTACATTCGTACGCAACTAAACAATGAAAGCTTTACAATTGTTCTCGAAAATGATGATGTAATAAACTCAGATGCACTCGGTCCTCTTGGTAAACAAGAAGAACCTTTATTTTGGCAAATTGCCCTTATCGCCGAAAGTGAAGTTAAAAATATTGAACAAACATTATTTTCTGTAACAATAAAAATCGAAGAAAATGAAGCAATTCATGTTGCCTCATTAAGTCATGAACATGTTGTATATAAAGTTCTCGGTGCTGGCGATACACTCGTTGCTTATTACAATGATTTACAACACCCACTTATCGCTTCAACTATGACACTAGGACATAATCGCTATTCTACTAATACGTTATCTAATTTTTTTCGTGTACAACCATTTAGCATTCTCGGACATAATGGCGAAATTAACACGATCGCAAAATTACGCGATCAAGCTGAAATGATTAATGTACCACTTACTGCCGGGGGCAGTGATTCCCAAGATTTAAACCGCACCTTAGAAACCCTTCTCGTTCAGTATAACTACAGTTTATTTGAAGCAATGGATATATTATTTCCACCAATTATTAATGAAATAAAGCTTTACGAAACAAACTTACAAAACTTATACACTTATATACGTGAGGCTTGGGGGCATTTCGCACAAGGTCCAGCTGGTATTATTTCACGTTATAAAGATGAAGCTGTTTTCAGTGTCGATTCCCTTGGATTACGCCCAGTTTGGAAAGTAGAGACAGAGAGCTCCTATATTTTCTCTTCTGAACCTGGAGTTGTATCACCAACTGAATATGTAGCAGAGCCGAAACCACTCGCTCCTGGAGAAAAAGTTGGATTAAAATGGAATCAACAAGATGAGCTCGTTCTCTATGAATACGACAATTATCAAATTGAAGTATATAACCGTTTTAAGAAACGAATCGATGTTACCAATTATCATGTAAACTTATCTATCCCTGAAACGAAAGAAACTGAGGGATTATGTGATTCGGTTCAAGTTGAAACGAATCAATACGTCGCTTTCGGCTGGGATCGAGAACATATTCAGCTCCTTGAACAAATGGCGACAAAAGGCGTCGAACCAATTCGTTCACTTGGGCATGACTCACCACTTGCCGCACTTGATACAGATAGACGAAATATTGCTGATTTCATTAAGGAAAGTGTAGCCGTTGTTACAAATCCAGCAATCGATCGCGATCGAGAAGTTGAACACTTCTCCACACGTACTGTACTCGGAGAGCGTCCGGGTTTATTAGATAACTCTAAACAACCATTTGTAATCGAGATGCTTTCACCCATTATTTTAGAAGGGAATTTAGCTCAATCTATCGCGGCAGACTTACACACGATTACGTACGAACAACTTATACAGCTATTCATTACTCATAGCTCTGTCTCTACAATTTCTGTTACATTTAGTCCATCAGAAACTCTACAAATCGCATTAAATCGAATTAGTTCCGAAGCGATAGCAGCCGTTAAAAATGGTGCTTCCCTACTATTATTAGATGATGCTAAATCTCATCAAAATGAACTGTTATGGATTGACCCACATTTAGTTACTGCCAAAGTACATCAAGCATTAACTAAAAATAAATTACGCCGGAAATGCTCTCTCGTTATACGTTCCGGTGCCCTTCGCTCCTTACACGATATCGTCACGCTATACGGATTAGGGGCAGATGGTATTAATCCATATTTATTGTTCGCAACGGTAAATGATGAAACAAAAGTACCAATTACTAATTTGTATACCGCACTTAATAAAGGACTAGAGAAAGTAATTTCAACGATTGGAATTCATGAATTACGCGGTTACGGTCGCCTCTTCTCCTCTATTGGATTACATGAGGAAATCGCAAATATATTACAAATTACAAACTTCTGCGGTTCAAATAATTTAGCTTTTTCACTTGAATCACTTGCTGAAGATGCAAAAATTCGAGCTGAGGATTTTAACGATCCAAAAGTTAGAATGCGAAAATCATTTCATATATTCCCGCGGATTTGGAAAGCAATTGGTGATGTTGCAAAAGGAAACTCTTATGATGATTACCGCGACAAGTTAAGTGAATTAGAAGAAAACACTCCCATCGCAATCAGGCACCTTGTTCAAACAAAACAAGCACAGCATGTAGTTCCGACTGAAGAAGTGTCCATCGGCATTCACAATCATGATTTACCATTTATTATTAGTTCTATGTCATTTGGTTCTCAAAATGAAATTGCCTTTCGCGCGTATGCAGAAGCTGCCGATCAGCTAAATATGATTAGTTTGAACGGTGAAGGCGGCGAAATTAAAGATATGATTGGTAAGTACCCACATACACGCGGACAACAAGTTGCATCTGGCCGATTTGGAGTAAACGCTGAACTACTAAATTCATCAAATTTAATTGAAATTAAAATAGGTCAAGGAGCGAAGCCTGGTGAAGGTGGACATTTGCCTGGTTCAAAAGTGACTGCCAAAATTGCGGAAGCACGTAATGCTACAATTGGTTCGGATTTAATTTCACCTTCTAACAACCATGATATTTATTCAATTGAAGACTTGGCTCAAATGATTACAGAAATTAAAACGGCTAATCATCTTGCAAAAGTAGCTGTAAAAGTTCCTGTCGTTCCTAACATCGGAACAATTGCTGTCGGTATCGCAAAAGCTGGCGCTGACTTTATTAACATTAGTGGATTTGATGGCGGAACAGGTGCTGCGCGTATTCACGCATTGCAACATGTTGGTCTTCCTGTAGAGATTGGTGTTAAAGCTGCTCACAATGCGTTACTAGAAGCAAATATGAGACATAAAGTAGAGATTTGGGCAGATGGCGGTATTCGAAGTGTAAATGACGCCTTAAAAATCATGCTCCTCGGAGCAAACCGGATCGGATTTGGCACATTATCAATGATTGCAATCGGCTGTACAACTTGCCGTGGTTGTCATCTTGATACGTGCCACGTCGGAATTGCAACACAAATTGAATCTGAAGCTCAAGCGAAAGAACATGGACTGCGCCGTTTCGTTCCACGTGAATTAGAAAGCGCAGTTACAGGGCTATTAAGCCTATTCACTACTTTCGGTACAGAATTGAAACGTTTAACAGGGCAGCTCGGTTACACAAACTTACAAGATATTATCGGACAATCGGATTTATTAGAACAAACTCGAGGCAAGGACTTATTAGACTTACGTAATTTAATACAAACGATAGAAGATTCATCTGTGAAAATAACGGCATCTGTACAAGAAAAACAATTTGAAACAACAAATTCTCTCCAGTCAAAAGAATTAGTAAGCGTCGGCGTAGAGCAACGCGTAATGGGCGGTCTAGAATCCTGTTATCGTATTCGTAGCAAATTATATGAAAACACTCATCTTGAACCACTTACATTAAAGTATACAAACGGATCTGTTCCCGGAAACGGATTAGGCGCGTACAATAGCGAGAACTTATTTATACACGTAAATGGTGGCGCGCAAGATGGAATTGGAAAAACTTCATTTGGCGGTGGCATTTATATAACGAAAGCAAAAGGAACAGATGGAACATATTATAACGGTTCTGTCGGAAAAGGATTTGGATACGGTGCTCAAAAAGGTGCATTATACGTGCAAGGTAACGCCGATGCTCGTGCTGGCATTCGCCTTTCTGGAGCAGATATGATAATTGGAGGCAGAATTACAAAACCACTCCGCGAAAAAGAACAAGGAAATATCGGAGTATATTCTAATATAAAAGGATTTGCTTTTGAATATATGACAAATGGTCGCGCTCTTGTTTTAGGAGATCCTGGTCCATGGATTTGTGCCGGCATGACTGGTGGTGTTGTTTATTTACATCATGATCCAAACTTAGGTTTAACAGAACACGCTTTAAAAAGAAGAATTGCTAAAGGTGCAAATGTAACATTACAGCCAATTAGTAAAAATGGTTTGCAAGATGTGAATGAATTATTATTAGACTACATTCGTGTATTAAATGAGCACGAACAATATGAAGAAGTCGCTTTGTTAACACCATTATTAGATGATATCCAGCTTCACTTCTATGAAATTATCCCGAAAAAAGAACAGGCGGATCCATCTATTTCAACTGAATGACATGTACAATATTTATTTTCATAAAAAAATTGACGAAGCGAGCATCGCATAGTAATCTAGAATAACAATTTGAAACCTGCTGAAATTCAGCAGGTTTTTTTATTAAAGAATAGATGTTTAAAGTGAATTTGGAGAAATTATAAATTGATTGTAATTTATTTATTAAACTTTTTAACGTCACTAAAATATCACTTGCTAACATATTGTAATGAATGTATAGTATCATGTTGTACATTCATTATGACAAGAGAAAGGATATCAATAAGGGTATGAAACTTGGTGCTCGCATTTTAAAAACGGGTATTGCCATTACATTAGCTTTATTTGCTTGTATTTTACTTCAATTACCGAGTCCTGTATTTGCGGGAATCTCAGCTATCTTTGCTGTTCAACCGTCTGTATACCGCTCGTATTTAACTGCTCTTGAGCAAATTCAAGCAAACGTAATTGGTGCTGTATTCGCTATCGTATTTGCTACTGCTTTTGGACATAATCCTTTTATTATTGGATTAACGTGTATATTAGTAATTGCTCTTACTTTACAATTACGCTTAGAAAAAACAATATCACTCGCTTTAGTAACAGTTATCGCCATTATGGAGTATCAAGGCGAAGATTTCTTTAATTTTGCCTTACTTCGATTCGCGACGATTATGATTGGAATTATTGCGGCTTCGCTTGTAAATTTAGTATTTATGCCGCCAAAATATGAAACAAAACTTTACCATCGCATCGTTGATAATACAGAGGAAATTGTTAAATGGATTCGTATGAACAGTAGGCAAGCTTCTGATTTTACAACGCTAAAAACCGATATTGATCGCATGAAAGAAAAAATGATTAAACTAAATCATTACTATTTGCTGTATAAAGAAGAAAGAAGCTATACGAAAAAAATACAATTCGCGAAAATTCGTAAGCTCGTTTTATTCAGACAAATGTTAGCGACAACAAGCCGCGCTTTAAGCACGTTAAAATCATTACATCGCACCGAAAATGAACTGCGCTATATGCCAGAAGAGTTTCAGGAATCTATTCAAAACGAACTTGATTCATTAACGCATTATCACGAACAAGTGTTATTAAAATTTATTGGTAAAGCAAAGAAACAACAATCCGTTGAGATGCTTGATGAAGTTGAAACCGGTAAACAAGAATTGATTGATATCTTTATGGATTATCAAAATAAAGACGATGAGGAAGCATATAAAATATGGTTACACCTCTTCCCTCTTATTTCTTCAATTATTAACTACAGTGAGGAAGTAGAGCATTTAGATTTACTTGTGGATAGCTTCTACACATACCATAAACCAGAAAGCGAACTCCAAATCGAAGATAAAAAAGAAGACGAATAAAAAAACAGCTCCTTTTTACGCTAAAGGAGCTGTTTCTGTTATATGCTGAAGTTGATATAGATTGTAATAAAACCCCCTCTTTTTCATTAACTCTTCATGAGAACCCTTTTCTTTTATTTCACCATCTTCAACATAAATAATTGTATCAACATGCGTAATCGTCGCTAATCGATGTGCAATAATAATTGTTGTCCGATCTGCAGCTAACGTTTGCAGTGCCTCTTGAATATATCGTTCATTTTCTAAATCTAAAGCGGAAGTTGCTTCATCTAATATAAGTAAAGACGGATTCTTTAGAAAAACCCGTGCGATTGCTACACGCTGTCTTTGTCCACCAGATAATTTCACACCACGTTCCCCAACGACAGTATCATAGCCCTCTGGCAACTCTGTAATAAAATTATGAATTTGTGCAGCTTTGGCAGCTGAAATCACTTCCGCCTCTGTAGCTTTCGGATTGCCATATAAAATATTAGCCCCGATTGTATCGCTAAATAATAAATTATCTTGTAGCACAATTCCAATATGACTACGTAAATTTCTCATATTATACTTTCTTACATCTATCCCGTCTATATAAACTGCACCTTCAGAAACATCGTAAAAACGCGGAATTAAACTAGCAAGAGATGACTTTCCTCCTCCACTTGCCCCTACAAGCGCAACCTTCTCTCCCGGGCGCATAGTTAATGACAGATTATGCAATATTTCTTTTTCATCCGCATTATAACGAAAAGAAACATTATCAAATATAACTTCCCCATCTAGCCTTTTCGCTTGCACCGCATTTGGCACATTAACAATATCGTATTTTTCATCCAACAATTCAAACACTCGATCCATCGAAGCGAAAGACTGTGTTAATGTTGTAGATGAATTAACAAGGCGACGAAGCGGACTATATAAACTATCCATATATCCAACAAAAGCAACCATCGTACCCAGTGTTAACGACCCTTGAATTACCTCATATGCCGCAAAACCAATAACAAGTAACGGCCCTAAATCCGTTAACGTATTCACTACCGAAAACGTTCTCGCCGTCCAACTCGTATGAGTTAGTGCTTTCGTTAAAAATTCATTGTTTCTCTTTTCAAACTGTCCTCTTTCATACTCTTCTAATGCAAAACTACGTGTCACTTGCATCCCTTGAATACGTTCATGTAAATACCCTTGCATAGTTGCTAACGCTTGCGAGCGCTCTTTCGTCAATTTTCGAAGGCGCCCGAAAAAATATTTCACTGCAACTACATAAATAGGTAAGATTAATAAAGCAACAAAGGTTAATTTTATATTCATAGAAAACATAACGATAATGGCAATAACAATTGTTGCAGTATCTAACCAGACATTCATAAGACCAGTAATTACAAAGTCCTTCGTTTGTTCTACATCATGGATTACACGTGAAATAAGCTCCCCTGTTTTTGTGTTCGAATAATAACGTAAGCTCAATTTTTGCAAGTGCCCAAAAATGTATTTTCGTAAATCGTATAGTATTGTATTGGCAATGCGCTGCGCGAAATATTGACGATAATATTCTATCGGCGGTCTTACTACTGCAAAAATAAAAAAAGCAATCCCAATTGCGGTTATTAATTGAGACGTTTTTTCTTGAAGCGATCCCGTGCCTTGAATAACATCATCAATAATATACTTTAATAACCATGGCATAATAAGCGGGATACCGAACTTCACAAGACCAATAATAATTGTAATAGCAATAAGCCATCGATATGGTTTAACAAATTGTAAATATCTTTTTATACCTTGCACATAATCCCCCCTCTAATAGGACAAACCTGCCGGGAAATTCCCTGCAGGTTTGTTTTAATTTCTGTACATTAAATATCTTTCGTACCACATATCTACGAAATCCGGTGCGAATGGACCTTTTCTTTGATGAATCCACTGTGTTAAATGTGCTACATTTCGTTTTAAAATTGTATCAATAACAGGTGGATACTGCATGATTTGACTATGCTTTTCATACTCATCTTCATCCAAAAGTGTATATGTCATATCTGGATACACTTTAATGTCTAAGTCGTAATCAATATACTTTAATGCTTCAGAGTCATATGCAAAAGGAGAACTTAAATTACAATAATAATATACTCCTTCTTCTCTCAGCATTCCAATTACATTAAACCAATAATTAGCATGGAAGTAACAAATCGCAGGTTCGCGAGTAACCCATGTTCGACCATCTGATTCCGTAACTACTGTACGATCATTTGCTCCGATCACAAGGCTCTGCGTCCCTTTTAAAATTGTTGTCTCTTCCCACATTCTATGAATGGAGCCATTATGTTTATAACTATGTATTTGTACCTTTTCTCCTTCTTTGGGAAATCCCATATATGCTCCCTTCTTTCAACCGCAAATGCTTTTCTTAAGTTGTCTTAACTACCCCTTGAACTGCATTCACTTTTTTTCTATTATAACTTTTTTGTCAAAATTTTAAAACTAAAGCGATAGGACACTTGTTTTCATGAGGAATATAATGAAGTTTGTATTATTGAATACTACATCACTAACCCTTTTAACGAAGGAACATTTCCTATGAATTAGCAATACGTATTTTAGAAGATTAAACGAAGATATAACAAAAAGAAAAGCCCCCTCACCTCTGTTTAAGAAAGGACTTTTCACCTAAAATCAACAACATATCTCACCCTTAATTTGAAATTATTTTTTCGGTTTCAAAAGATTGAATCACATTATTCGTTTGCTGTTCAAATTTTTCATGCAAAAGTTTTAATGCTATTTCTGTTCTATATATTTCTTGACGGATAAAATGCAATTCTTTTTTATCGCACGTATCCCTTCCACTCATTTCAATTTGCTGATACTTCTCTAAATGTGATTGTAACTTTAAAAGCTCATCCATCGTTTCCAACTGCTCTCCTACCAACTTATCAAAATCGTTCATCACTTACCCCCTTTTTGATTCATTCGCCAGTTATAATTCCTATTACATATTTTCTAATCGTGAACTTCTTTCTCCTTTGACTATATTTGTTGACTTATTAGAAGTTATGTCGTTCCCTTTATTTTCATTACAGTGACACGCACACAAAGAAAACACTTCTCTCGAATTGGAGAAGTGTTTTTCTTTCATTACTCGTTTGAACTAGAAGATTGTGATTGTTTTGCAGCTGATTGTGCATTTTGTTTTTTCACTGCATGCACATCTGTTTCAGTTGCAAACTCTGTACCATAACTAGCATTTGCACTTTGAGCAGCAGAAGCTTGTGCTTTCTGTGCCTCTGATTGTGCGTTCGCTTGTTTTACTGCTTGTACATTCGTTTCAGTTGCAAACTCTGTACCATAGCTAGCATTTGTACTTTGAATGCTAGCACCAGAAGTTGCCTTATTATAACCTTGTTGTTTTTTACTCATCTTTCTCACCTCCACAATCAATAATGTAACCAATTCACTTAGAAGTTATCCCTAATTTTCTTTTTAAAAATTCACGTATATATCTCTTATCACTCATTCAAACTACATATGATGGAGGTGGGAATATGTATACTGGACGTGATATGACTGAGCTAACTATGATTTCCAAAAATGAATGGAAAGAGGATGAATTAGCTTATTTTCATCATTCATTTCAGCAAATTATGCCTTATCTAAATGTAGAGGGACAAACGATTTATAAAGAAGTTGTGAAAGAAATCGAGTCACGGGGCGGATTATAAACGCGTGGATTTTCAACCTCAAAATACAAATTTATTTTCAATATAAAAAAACGTGTTCCAAAGTTCTGGAACACGTTTTTATTATTTATCCCGCTATTCGCCGGGCAGTAAGACCCCACCTCAAAATGCAGCGAAAGCAAAGAAGTTAGGTTGGGGCCTTGCTGCCCATAAAAGCCCGATTGGTGAGGGCTAATAATCAGTGGGGGATGAAGAAACCCCCCACTGATTAAAGTTTCACTTTACTGCATTGTAATTTTCTCAACACACTTTTCGTAAATTGTACGATGTGATTTCGAGAAAGGTAACTGTTCAAACGCTTCTTTCGATACAAACTTTAATGTATCCGTTTCGACAATATTACCTGTTACTTTTCCGTAAAATATGAAGATATCCCAAGTACGATGTGTAAAAGTATGTTGTACATTCATCGCGTATTCATCAATAGAAACAGAGAGATCAAAGCTCTCCTTCATATAATCCGTAAGCTGTTGTTTTTGATTACGAATACCTTCACTTAGTTCAATATTCGGGAACTCCCACATATTAGCCAGTAATCCCGTACTTGGGCGTTTA
This sequence comes from Bacillus sp. RC240, assembly GCF_044907945.1. Classification (NCBI taxonomy): domain Bacteria; kingdom Bacillati; phylum Bacillota; class Bacilli; order Caryophanales; family Bacillaceae; genus Bacillus; species Bacillus sp. RC240. Next base: position 16,815 of record NZ_JBIYCT010000007.1, read on the forward strand.
TTAATTACGTAACGGCCATCTTCAGTTTGAAGTACTCCCGCAACGAGCGGTACCATTGTAGGTGCTTTCGCTTTACTCTTCACTGGTAGTTCTTTTTGAACACCTTCAGCATACCCTCTGCAATGTTCACGTACAGGACAAAGTAAACAAGATGGATTTTTCGGTATACAAATTAATGCCCCTAATTCCATCAAACCTTGGTTAAAATAAGATGGATTTTCTATAGAAATAATTTCACGCACAATCTCTTCAAAAACTTTTCTCGTTTTCGGTTTTGCAATATCATCCCACACTGATAAAATACGAGATAATACGCGCATAACATTTCCATCAACCGCTGGCTCTGGTATGCCATATGCAATACTTAAAATGGCACCTTTTGTATATGGTCCCACTCCTTTTAATTTTTCAATTTTCTTTACATCGCTCGGTACTGTCCCGCCGTATACTTCTTTTACCTCTTTTACTGCAGCATGTAAATTTCGTGCTCTAGAATAATAACCTAAGCCTTCCCATGCTTTTAATACTTCTTCATCATCGGCAGTTGCTAGCGCTTCAAGCGTAGGAAACTTCCCCATAAAATTTGCGTAATATGGTTTTACAGCCTCTACCCTTGTTTGCTGTAACATAATTTCTGAAACCCAAACACGGTATGGATCTTTATTTTTTCGCCACGGTAAATCACGTTGTTCTTTTTCAAACCAACCAATTAAATCATTTTGAAACTGTTCTATGTTAAACTCATTTAATATTTCAAGTGTCAAACTTGATCCCCCTCATTTTTTTGCATATACGTACTATTATAAAGATTTTAGGAAAAAATTTAAGTAAGATGACATAGGAAATAGAAGGCAAAGGACTTGAGGTATCGAATAAAAAGAGTTACATTAATAAAAAACGGAGGTGGATTTCTATGGACACAGCCACTCACCTTGTTATGGGCGTTACTCTAGGCAGTTTGGCAACATTAGATCCAGCTATAGCACAAAGTGATATTGGGCCACAAGCAGTGATGCTTGCAACAATTGCCGGTTCCAATATTCCTGACATCGATACAGTTTTAAAATTGCGTAATAACGCTAAATATATAAGAAATCATCGCGGGATTACTCATTCCATCCCTGCAGTGATCCTTTGGTCACTCCTTATAAGTGGCATCTCTTTCGCCTTCTTTTCAGACGCTCCCTATCTGCATCTACTACTTTGGTCATTTATTGCCGTCTTTCTTCATGTCTTTGTGGATATTTTCAATGCCTATGGTACACAGGCATTAAGGCCCTTCACAAAAAAATGGGTAGCGCTCGGCATAATTAATACGTTTGATACTGTCATTTTCTTTATCCATATACTTGCTATCGCCTGTATGCTTGTCGGAGCACATAAAGGCTATACTGCTTTAGCAGCGTATATATTAATGTTTGTTTACTATATCGGCCGCATTATGATGCATCGAAATATTAAAAGTGTAGTATACAAACGTTTCAAAAATGTAGAGAAAGTAATTATTTCTCCTTCTTACAAATTTTATCATTATCATTTAGCCGTCGTTACAACTGAACATTACTACGTAGCAAGATGGCACCGCGGTAACATCCTTGTATACGATAAATTTAATCGCGTACCGTTCCCGAATACCGCCATTATGCAAGCCGCTGTGCGAGATGAAAATATATCTGCTTTCTTATCTTTCTCGCCTGTATATCGCTGGGATATTTTCGATTATGATAACTATTATGAAGTTCGATTTATTGATTTGCGGTATCGAAGTAAAGATTATTATCCATTCGTCGCAATCGTTCAGCTCGATCAAAATTTAAATATTATTAGTTCATATACAGGATGGATTTTCAGCGAAGAGAAACTTCGAAAGAAACTGGAATTGCTTCCACATTAAAAAAAGCGACCTACGTCGCTTTTTTTAATGTTTCAAATGATCTTCTTGATTGATTAAATGGCTATACTTCGGATTATTTGTACGCATTTCATGAAGGCGCCCTCCATGATTATTAACCCATGTTCGTACCACTTGTTCAGTCATTTCCTCACCTTGGTAACGACCTGATTTAGCATAAGTTGTTCGGAAGTCTTCCCACAGTAATTCAACCCATGCACGAGCTTGTGCGTAAGAAAGGTTGTCATTTTTATCTAATAATTCTTTCGTTAATGTTTCATAAATATCATTCATGTTCTATTCTCCTTTTACCTATTTATTCCCTTAATTTCTAAAGGATAGTTTCTTCTATTTTGCACATTCTATAAGTGATACTTCTTAAAGAGGTATCAACTGATAATGAGGGGGCGTTCTTAATGGGTAGACAAGCCGAATTTTGGTCTGAGTCAAAAAACAACAGCAAAATCGACAGTCAACCGAAAGCGAAATCACGCTTCGCTTCGAAACGACCTAACGGCACAATTAACACGCACCCACAAGAGCGTATGCGTGCTGCAAATCAGCAGGAAGAGTAGTACAAATTAAATTCCTACACGAGGTGATAAAGATGAGCTACCGTGACCATTTAGATCGTCGTTCTGAATTATTTAACCATACGTGGACTCGTCCAAAACATGCGAAGGCGCAAGTTAACGGACAGACGCAACAAACCCAGTCTCTCATTATACTGGCAAACGAATGTAAAAAACGCCAATTTTAGAATCTCCTATCTCCTTTAACGCCTACCAAAGATGAAAACCAGAGAGATTCGCTCTCTGGTTTTTATTTTTCTTGTAGCAAGGAAATTGGTATTCCAATCTCTTCATTATCATGTTGCTTATATCCCCAAGCAAATACCCCATTGAAATACGTAATTTTAAATACCACACCAGGTTCTTCTACTAATTCATATGTCTCACCAATATGGAATTTATTTATATCTATCATATAAGCACGAGCCATAGCCATTTTTCTCATTAATACATCGAATTCATTTACAATTCCAAGTTGCTCAGCCTTTACTGCTTGCTCCTTCAAAACCCCAATTTCTTCCCTTAGCTCATGTGGTGTCATTTCACTATAGCGTTTTGGCGTACCCATCTTATTTCCTCATCCCTCTTCACGTTTCATTTGTAAAAATATATCTATCTCATCAATAGAGAATCCTTTTCGATATAACGCTTGCTTCACCTTATTTTCGAATGTCCAACCATCATACTTCTTATATTTCTCATAATATTTATTCCCATGATAGTGTAACGCTTCTTCTTGCTGTTCGTCATCTTTTTCGTCTTTCAATTCTTCCAAGCAAATTTGAATCACATCTCTAGAATATCCTTTACGAACAAGCATTTCATCTAACTTTAGCTTCATTTGTAAAAATGAATGCTTTTGATAAGATTTTTTCTTCTTTTCTATAAGAAACAAAGCATTCTCCATTTGCTTCTCCTTTGGATACTCTTGTAAACTATGTGTAATGATTAAATCCTGAACACCTTTACTTAATAGCCCTCTCCTAATAACAGTTGGACCTTTTTGATTCACATTACTTTGCGTTCGCACGTATGAAATAGCGTACTCTTTATCATTAATATATCGATCATGTAATAATTTCGAAACGACTTCAGAGATGATGGCCTGTCCCACTTCTTTTTTTCGTAAGAAATCTTCTATTTCTTGTTTTGTTCTCATTTGATAGGATAAATAGGAAATCGCTTGTAAATATGCTTTTTGTACCTCTTCATTGTACAAAATATTCCCTAACGCTACTTCATCAATTTCTAAGCCTTTTTGTAACCCATGTTTCATTAAGATTGATTGATTCACACTAAACCCGTACTCTTCGCCTTGACCTTTATCAATATAAATATTAAATCGTTCTTTCGATCGTTTTTGCACTTCTATTTTTGTAATGACAGTCATACTCTCACCTCTCTATTATTTTAACATAGTCAAGGAACGTTTTTTCTTTTCAAGAATATATATAATGAGGAGGAAATGATTGTGAAAATCGCAATTTCTGGTGGCTCTGGCTTTATAGGCAAATCCCTTTCTAGTTTTTTTATTCAAAAGGGATTTACTGTTTACATTCTTACTCGAAAAAAAATTGCTGAAACTTCACACACTAACCTTCAATACGTACAGTGGACACCGGATTTACAGACCTTCCCTCTCTCCTCTATCGATGTAGTTATTAATCTAGCCGGAGAATCTATTAATAGTAGATGGACAAAAAAACAAAAAGAATCAATTTTAAACAGTAGAATTCAAACAACAAAAGGACTCATTAAACAATTACAAACACTTGAAACAAAGCCACACACATTTATTAATGCAAGTGCCATTGGATACTATGGGACATCTGAAACCGAATCTTTTACAGAACAGCAAGAGACTCCAGGAGATGACTTTTTAGCAAACACAGTATATTTGTGGGAGCAAGAAGCATCTAAAGCCCGCTCCATTGGAATAAGAACTGTCTACACAAGATTTGGAGTCGTATTAGGCGCAGATGGAGGAGCTCTTCCAAAAATGCTACTTCCCTATCAATTATATATCGGCGGTACACTTGGATCTGGAAACCAATGGTTATCATGGATTCATATAGACGATGTCGTTCGCATGATTGATTTCATCATTCACAAAAAAGAAATTGACGGACCTTTTAATATTACAGCGCCAACGCCAATACGGATGAAAGAGTTCGGTGAAATTATTGCCACTATAACTAGGCGACCTCATTGGCTACCTGTTCCTTCATTTGTACTTCGCGCTTTACTCGGTGAGATGAGTATACTTGTATTAGAAGGGCAACATGTATTACCCAATAAAGCTATTAAACATGGATATCAATACACATTTCCAACAGTTAACCATGCATTACAAAATATCCTCTTGCATACAATGTAGTACTTTTAAAATACAGTTTTACGGGTAGTCTATCTCCTCCAAGACTTCTTACTTTTTAAACACCGGAGCATTACTACACGAAAAACCTTTCAGTTACTTTGTCTAAACCTATTCTACACATTACAAGGTGACGGAAATGAGGTCTCTATGAAAATATTGCTCAAACAAGCCATTGTATATCCTATTACATCCCAAAAGTTTCAAGGAGATGTACTCGTTATAGGAGAACGCATTGCCGCGGTCAAACCTCATATTGATACTACTCAGGATATGACCGTTATAGATGCACGAGCTCTTCATCTCTTGCCTGGATTTATTGATGTTCATACTCACCTTGGCCTCTACGATGAAGGTACTGGTTGGGCTGGTAATGATGCAAATGAAACATCCGAAGTTTCAACACCACATATCCGTTCTTTAGACGGGATTCATCCTTTTGATATTGCATTTCAAGACGCTGTACAAAATGGTGTTACGACTGTTCACGTGATGCCCGGAAGCCAAAACATTATCGGCGGTACTACTTGCGTAATAAAAACTGCTGGAACTTGCATAGATCATATGATTATTCAGGAACCTGCTGGTTTAAAAATTGCCTTTGGAGAAAACCCTAAAAAGTTCCATAGTAACGGTACAAAAGAATCAATAACACGTATGGGAATTATGGGGTTACTTCGTGAATCATTCTATGACGCACAACACTACGGGCATGAAGCTGATTTTCGAATGCTACCTATTTTAAAAGCACTCCGCCGAGAAATACCGGTACGTATCCACGCTCACCGCGCAGATGATATCACTTCAGCTTTACGCTTTGCGACAGAATTCAATCTTGATTTACGTATTGAACATTGTACAGAAGGACACTTTATTGTTGAAGAGCTTTCGAAACACAATTTAAAAGTTTCAGTTGGACCTACTCTTACGCGACGTTCGAAAATCGAACTTAAAAACAAAACGTGGGATACTTATCATATTTTATCGAAAAATGGAGTAGAAGTTTCTATTACAACCGACCACCCTTATACACCAATTCAATATTTAAATGTTTGCGCTGCCATTGCAGTAAGAGAAGGATTAGATGAGAAAACAGCGTTGGAAGGAATCACTATTTTCCCAGCTCGAAATTTACGTTTGGAGGATAGAATTGGAAGCATTGATGTTGGAAAAGATGCTGACCTCGTGTTATGGACACATCATCCTTTCCATTATTTAGCCAAGCCTGTACTCACTATGATTGACGGAAAAATAATTTACAAAAAAAATAAAAAAAACTAGTTTATTTTTTTGACTAGATACAGTATTATACGATTATAAACTGAATGAAACCATAATCAATTTGTGTCGTGATTATCATTTTCAAATTGATGAATGGGGAAGGCAAATGGTGCGCCACCAGCGTTAGAAACTGGTTCTAGTGGGTTCGATTCCCACCCCGAAATTTTTTAAAGATTGATATAAAAATTTCGAGGGTGGGTGCTTTTTCGTCATGCTACCCTCGTGTGAGGAGGAGTTAGTGTGTTGAAAAAACGCGACTTACACGACAGCCACGTTCTATACGAATTAATGGTGGATCCTGCTGTCTTCCCTTTTGTGCGTCAAAAGGCCTATTCTTATGAAGAATATTTATTTTTAACGAAACAAACAATCGAAGCCGAAGAGCGTGGAGAATTAATCTCACGCACAATTTTAGATGAATGGGGTAACCCCATCGGCACAATTACTTTATTTGATGTGCAAGAAAAAGCTGGATTCCTCGGAACTTGGCTTGGCAAACCATATCATGGTAAAGGATATAATAAATTGGCGAAAGATTCATTTTTTAGCGAACTTTTCTATGAATTAGATATTGAAACGATTTTTATGCGTATTCGTAAAATAAATATTCGGTCTATTAAAGCTGCCGAAAAACTACAATATGTAAATCTAGCAAACGAAACAAGAAAAGCCGTTTATGATGAAATTAACGCGCATGAAGAAGTATATAATTTATATGAAATTCCAAAAGATCAGTATACACTTGCAACAATGCGAGATACAACATTCCAAGAAGCACACCAATTAAAAGAAGCGTAATCTAAAAATTCAGAAATAATAATCAATCATTACTAGTTTGACATATATGTATATCACCCCATGTCTTTGGAAACGATAGATAGTGACTTTAGGACACGAGGTGATTTGTAATGGATAAAAAGAAACATGATAAAGCAAAAAACACATTATCTAGTACACAAGAAGTTCTCTATCAGCGAGAATTTCGAAAAGCAGATCGTGCAGCGGGCTATCGCTCAAAAAGTATTTAAAGTGAAACTGAATAATTAGAAGGTTTCCCCCCTAATTATTCAGTTTCATTACATAAGATTTTCCAATGAATTAGCAAAAAAGGTTCCTTATTTATAAGGAACCTTTTTTGTGGACAACCTTATCCACAAAAACCGTAGAATTGTGCATAAATTACAAAAGTATTTTACGAATTCATTTATTTAAATGAATTCTAAACGTGAGAATTGTGGATAATTTTCTAAAAATTGTGGATTATGTGGATATAGCTGTTAATATTCCGATTTTACTGTCTAATGAAAGCGTAATCCTTTGTGGATAAAGTGAAACTTTAATCAGTGGAAGTTTTGTTTATCCCCACTGATTATTAGCCCTCACCAATCGGGCTTTTGCGGGCAGTTAATCCCCACCTAACTTCTTTGCTTTCGCTGAATTTTGAGGTAGGGGTCTTACTGCCCACAAATAGCGGGATAAGTTAATAATTCACGTTTATTTTTTTTACAACAATAAAAAAAACCCTCTTTAAATGCTTAAAAGAGGGTTTCATATTAAGTAAAAGATTCGGCAAGAACTGGTGATTTAATAGGTATATGATTCGGCTCTGCATGATTTTCTGCCAAAATTGTATCCACAATATGACCAGCTGGCTCAGGACGATAAATATTTTTCATTGCTTCTTTCATCTGAAGAAGCTTCATATCATCTTGTAATAACGCCTCTGTTTTTGCAAAAACTTCACTATCATCACGAATTACAACTGCAGCCCCTTTTTTTTCAAAATACAACGCATTTTCATTCTCTTGTCCTGGGACAGGTTTATATAAAATGACAGGTACTTGTAATGCAGCTGCTTCGCTTAATGTAATACCACCTGGCTTCGTAATCATACAAGAAGTAACACGGAACAATTCATCAATGTTTTCAACATAACCAAATACTTTTAAAGCATCAGAACCTTGTTCCTGTAGTTCCATTAAATCCTGCTTTAAAGCTTCGTTTTTCCCACAAACGACAACTACTTGTAAGTTTGGTACTGACATAAATGACTGGCATAGCTCTTTTACACTCCCTAGCACACCATGAGCACCTGCTACAATTAGTAACATCTTTTTATCCTTACATAACTGATATTTATTATATATAATTGCTGGATTTATCTTTAGCTCAAAACTGCTACGAATCGGAATCCCTGTTTCAACAATTTGTTCTGCAGGTACACCGATATCAACCATCACTTTTTTCACATGATCGGTTGCTACAAAATAACGATCTACTTCTCGATGGATCCATATTTTATGCACGCAAAAATCCGTTAATACGTTATAAACAGGAATAGAAATACCTATTTGCTTTTTCAATTCTGGTACAGCGATGATTGGAAAGGTATTAATAACAATATCCGGTTTCTCCACCTGTAATAGCGTCTTCAAACGCTTTCTCCCAAAATTCGCATACCAAGATGCTATTTTTTTATCATAAATTTTCTCTACACCATAATAAAACAAACGATATAATTCTTTTCCTACCGTATAGCTTTTTAAATATAAATATTTTGTAATATCGGTTATAACTGGATGTGATTCTCCAAACAAGTCGCATACAATTACATCTTCGATTCCTTTTTGACGAAATGTTTGTTCTAATGTTTTTGCCACTTGCACATGACCGTTACCGTAATGTGCAGTTAATATTAAAACCTTGGGGTTTTTTATCAAACAAATCCACTCCTAGCTTTTTGTTTCTCCATATTGCATATACGACAATAGGAAAAACATTTTCCTTAAAAACTACATACTCGGATTCTAATACTTTCCTGTTAGCTATGTATCTGTCGTGGATATGCAAAGCATATAAGATTGACCCCTTAATCCTATCTGTGCTCATATCTTTACATTATACTTTCCTATAAGAGCTTTCGCAATAACTTACAAATGTTCTATATTCCATAATACTCACTCTTTTACTTCTTAATTCTTTTTACTATTTTGATTTCCCTTTACAATTATGTAAATTTCTCCGCTTATTCTTTACAAAAATATGGATATTCCCTTTTCAGTATACTCTTTTCTAAATATATACTCTAGATTTTATTATGAAGAAACAAAAAGCCTAACCAAATGTTTAGGTTAGACTGCTTGTAAAATATGTTTTGCATGTTCAACATTTTCTTCTGTCGGTGGATTCACATCCGCAAGTGGATACTTATGTCCAAGTGCCTCCCATTTATAAACACCGAGCTTATGATATGGCAGCACTTCCACTTTCTTAACATTAGATAGACTTTGAATAAAGTTTGATAATTTTTGCAAATCCTCTTCACCATCGGTAACGCCGGGAACCAATACATGTCTTACCCAAATTGGTTTCTTTCTATCCGATAAATAACGAGCAAATTGTAAAATGTGTTCATTTGGTTTCCCTGTTAATTTACGATGTTTCTTTGAATCAATATGCTTCAAATCCAATAAAACTAAATCTGTATACTCCATTAAAATATCTAGCTTATTTTGGAATTCTGGTTCTTCAGAATAACAACCGCCAGAAGAATCGATTGTTGTATGGATACCAGCTTCTTTGCACTTTTTAAACAACTGGGTTAAGAAGTCTAGCTGTAATAGTGGCTCTCCACCGCTAACTGTTATACCGCCTCCAGAAGCTTCAATAAATGGAAGGTAACATGTCACATCCTGCATCACTTCTTCAACTGTTATTTCTTTACCTTTACCGATTTCCCATGTATCAGCATTATGACAATATTGACAACGTAATAAACACCCTTGTGTAAATATGACATAACGAATCCCTGGGCCATCAACAGTACCACAAGACTCTACAGAATGTATTCTTCCTTTTACCATGTTACTTCCTCCTTTATTGAAACAGCCTCCCTCCGCTATATATTAAAAGCGGAGGGACACTTTTTTCACTTACATGCTTTCATGCATTGTACGGTTTATTACATCAATTTGTTGTTCACGAGTTAATTTAATAAAGTTAACAGCGTAACCAGATACACGAATTGTTAATTGTGGATATTTTTCAGGATGCTCCATTGCATCCATTAATGTTTCACGGTTAAATACGTTAATATTTAAGTGGTGTCCTTCTTTTATTGCATATCCATCAAGCATAGATACTAAGTTGCGTACTTGTACATCATCTTCTTTACCAAGTGCTTTTGGAATAATAGAGAATGTATTTGAAATACCATCTTGTGCATCTTCATATGGTAATTTAGCTACAGATAATAATGATGCTAATGCACCTTTTGTATCACGGCCATGCATTGGGTTTGCGCCCGGTGCAAATGGTTCTCCAGTACGACGTCCATCTGGAGTGTTACCAGTTTTCTTACCGTATACAACGTTAGATGTGATTGTTAAGATTGACATTGTATGAACAGAATTACGGTATGTTTTATGTTTGCGAATCTTGTTCATAAATGTTTTCACAAGATTTACTGCGATTTCATCTACACGATCATCATTGTTACCGTATTTAGGGAAATCTCCCTCAATTTCGAAATCAACTGCAATACCATTTTCATCACGAATTGGTTTTACTTGTGCATATTTAATTGCACTTAAAGAGTCTGCTACTACAGATAATCCAGCGATACCTGTTGCCATTGTACGAAGAACATTTGTATCGTGAAGTGCCATTTCAATACGTTCATAGCTATATTTATCGTGCATATAGTGAATTACATTTAATGTATTTAAGTATAGACCAGCTAACCATTCCATTGTCATATCGAATTTACGCATAACTTCTTCATAATCTAATACTTCAGAAGTAATTGGTGCGTATTCAGGACCAACTTGTGCTTTTGACTTTTCATCTTTACCACCGTTAACCGCATATAGTAATGCTTTCGCTAAGTTTGCACGTGCTCCGAAGAACTGCATTTGTTTACCAATTCTCATTGCTGATACACAACAAGCAATACCGTAGTCATCACCGTAGTCAGCACGCATAATGTCATCATTTTCGTATTGAATTGCTGATGTTTTAATAGACATTTTTGCACAGTAGTTTTTAAAGTTCTCTGGTAATTGTTTAGACCAAAGAACTGTTAAGTTTGGTTCTGGTGCTGGTCCTAAATTATCTAATGTATGCAAGAAACGGAATGAGTTTTTTGTTACTAACGGACGACCGTCTAACGCCATACCACCGATAGATTCAGTTACCCAAGTTGGATCTCCAGAGAATAGTTCATTATAATCAGGTGTTCTTGCAAATTTCACAAGACGTAATTTCATAATGAAATGGTCAACAATTTCTTGTGCTTTTTCTTCTGTTAAAGTACCATTTGCTAAATCTCTTTCAATGTAAACATCTAAGAATGTAGAGGTACGTCCAAGGCTCATTGCTGCCCCATTTTGCTCTTTAATTGCTGCAAGATAAGCAAAGTATAACCATTGGAAGGCCTCTTGTGCATTTGTAGCTGGCTTAGAAATATCGAATCCATGAGAAGCAGCCATCTGTTTTAACTCTTGAAGTGCACGCATTTGCTCAGATAATTCTTCACGTAAACGCATTGTATCTTCGCTCATTACACCGCCAGTTAAATTATAATCAGCTTTTTTCGCTTCAATTAAATGATCTATACCATATAGCGCTACGCGGCGATAGTCACCGATAATACGTCCACGTCCATACGCATCTGGAAGACCAGTAATAACACCTGATTTACGAGCCGCTTTCATTTCTGGTGTGTATGCATCAAATACACCTTGATTATGAGTTTTACGCCAGTCTCTGAAAATCTTGCTAAGTTCTTTATCCATTTCATATCCATACGCTTCACAAGCTTGTTCTGCCATACGAATACCACCATATGGTTGTAAAGAACGTTTAAATGGTTTATCAGTTTGGAAACCGACCACTTTTTCAATATCTTTATTTAAATATCCTGGTTCATGTGATGTAATAGAAGAAACAATTTTTGTATCCATATCAAGAACGCCACCGTTTTCACGTTCCTTTGTTGTTAAATCCATTACTTGATCCCAAAGTTGTTTCGTTGCTTCAGTTGCTTCCGCTAAGAAAGAGTCTTCTCCATCGTAAACGTTTACATTATTTAAAATGAAATCGCGAACATCAATCTCTGCTTTCCATTTTTCACCTTTAAAGTTTTCCCACGCGCTTTTTACATTTTCTAATACTTGAGTCATCCTAATCTCCTCCATTTTTGATTAGTACAGGACTACGTTTTTTTATATAACAGCTTACACACTTAGAATACTACTTTTTTTCGGAAGTGGACGAAATAGTTGTGACATGTTTGTGAAATGTTGAGCAAACTACTACATACATAGTGTTAACCTCATATAAAACTCTTTAGAATTAACCCTTTCTTTAATTGTATTTTTTTGGTATTCTTATATACGAGTCCTATTTTGTAATATAAGAACGATACCCATTGTAGAGCTGTAATACTCTTATCTCCTAATCTGTTATAGTTTTTATAACAGAGCAAAAAAGTGTACATACGTTGTACACTTTTTTTGTTACCACTATAAAACATCTCTTTTTCTATTTCCATCGTAAAATCCACCACGACTGTTTGTTAATCCAATTAATTGCTCTAATCCTTCTATATGATCACCAATAATTCGAAGGACAGCTGGAGGATGACCTATTTTTGCGAAATGTTCACTGGGACGAATACGGTTCATCTTATCAACATCGACACGACTTACACAAGCAATTTCAAAACCTGAAAGTACAGCTTTCACTTGTGCTACACAAGGTGACAATAATGATTTATACCCTATTTCCTTCAAACAAGTACGACTAAACGCATTAGGTACAGCAATAAGAGAGCCTACTCCTAAATCTTTTCTATCACAAGCTAAATTTAATGCATATTTAAATGCTGTTACAAGATGAAGTGGTACTCTCAAATCTAAATAATGATTTAAATCATTTAATGCGACATCCGTTCCATCTGCAATAGCTTTTGCAAAGGGATATAGCTCACTAGCTGGAATAACAAAGTCACCGTCTATAAATAAAACAATTTCTCCTTTTGCAAAATAAGTTCCAAGCGAACGCCCCACATCGTTTCCAAGTGCTTCTTTATACACAATTGTTGTTGCTCCCTTGTCTTTTGCAATTGTTGCCGTTTTATCGGACGAACCATTTACAACAACGATGATTTCAAAAGGTTCAATTTTGCGAAGCTCTTCTATAACGTTTCCAATTGTTTTCTCTTCATTTTGCACAGGAATAATTACCGATAATTGCTCTCCTTTATACAAATTAGATGTAACGCCCCATCCTTGATAAAAATCTTCAAAATTTAGAGTATGATAGACACTCTCTCTTTTCCTATTTCCATCATAATATCCTCCGCGCCCATCGCTGCCTAATATCCGCTCTGCTACAGCTTCTATATGATCACCTATCATTCGTTTTTCAGATTGAGAAAGATCCGTGCCATATGCAGCATGCTCGAATGGACGAAATTTATTTGGCGTAATAACGTCAATTGCACAATGACGACTAATTCTCCATTTACTTTGTGCTAGGCGTAGATGAGCCACAATAGGATTAACAAAACATTCGTCTCCAATACTTTGCACAACTTCCTTCGTCAGCGCATGAGGTACAGATAATAAAGAATCAATTTTTAATTCTTCACGCTCTAACATTGCATTTAATATTTGGCGCCATACTGTCACGGAGTGCGGTTTTTGTTTCTTTAAAAATAATGCGTCCAAATTATTTAAAACGATGTCCGCCTGATCATGCAAAATCGGATTAAGGAATAATTGTAATTTTGAAGTTTGAATAGCAAAATCTCCATCTACAAACAGTAATACATCACCTATCGCATGTTTTGCACCAACTGCGCGTCCAACGTCGTTACCAAGTGACTCTTTATGCTGGATTACTGTACATCCTAAGCTCTCAGCAATCGCTTCTGTACCATCATTACAACCATTTGCTACTACAATAATCTCTACTGGATTCAATGGTTTTACCGATTGAACCACATCTGAAATCGTATCCACTTCATTACATACGGGAATAATAACTGATAACGACTTAGCCATTGTTTTCTTCACGAAACCATTTAATAGTTTCTTTCAATCCTTGTTCCCACGTTACTTTCGCTTGAAACTGAACGAGTTCTCTTAATTTCGTTACGTCTGGTCTTCTATTTGGAATCTCTTCAAATCCATGTGGATATACTTCCTCAAATGGAACGTGCACAATTTTGGAAATAGACTTCGTTAATTTTTTTATATCTTCCGCTACTACCCTTATATTTTTTTCATTCTCAGAACCTATATTAATAATTTCACCATTTACCTTCTCATCCATTGCACGAATTGTTGCCTCGACCGCATCACTTACATACGTAAAGCAGCGTGTCTGCTTTCCATCTCCATACACGAGAATATCGTCACCTTGCAAAGCCGCACGAATAAATCGTGGAATTACTCCTGCGTACGGACCATCTTTCGCTCTTGGACCATAAATATTAAAATAACGAACAATCGTTACAGGTAAACCTTCTAATGCGTACCCTAAACATAATGTTTCCTCTAACGTTTTACAAATTGCATAACTCCAACGTATTTTGGAAGTTGCACCGTATAAACGATCTCCTTCTTCAGAGAATGGCGGCTCTCCCTTTCCATATACTTCAGAAGTAGATGCAAATACTACTTTCTTCTTCCCTTTTAACGCTGCTTGTAAAATATTTCTCGTTCCATCGAAATTTGTTTCAATAAGCTCTACACTTTTTTCCATTGTAGTTTTGACTCCCAAAATTGCAGCTAAATGAAACACCACATCATGTTGATTCACTAATTCATAAATTGAATTTTTATCTAAAACGCTTATTGGAATAACCCGGAGCTCTTTCATTAACTCATTATGATATTTATTTTTTCCTTTATAGAAGTTATCCACAATAGTAACTTCATAACCTCTTTTCACCAACTCTTCAGCTAAATGCGAACCAATAAATCCTGCTCCACCTGTAATTAAACATTTTTCACTCATACACTCACCTTCTTTACGATTCCACGTGTATCTATTAATCGCTCAATCCCTTTAAAAAGATTCCAATCGATACTAGAGTGATCCGTTACAATTAAAATACAATCTGCTTGTTTAATTCTTTTTTCATCTAATGGAACAGATTGATATAGTGTATCTCCAATTTTCGCTGTAGAAATATACGGATCATGATATTCTATCTTGTATCCTTCTTTTATTAATAATTGAATAATTGGCAACGCCGGTGATTCTCTCAAATCATTTACATCTTTCTTATATGCAATCCCTACTATTAAAACCGTTGCGGGTGATTGCACCACACCTTTTACTTTCCCGATTATTTTCGCTGGCATTTCTTCATTAATTACATGTGCTGCCTCAATTAATTGACTAATTGCTCCAGCCTTTCTTATTCTCCATTGAAAATATAAAGGATCTACCGGAATACAGTGTCCTCCTATTCCTGGTCCTGGCCAATACGGAGTAAATCCAAACGGTTTTGTAGATGCCGCTTCAAGCACCTCATAAAAATTAATATTCAAACTTTCACAAAGTATATTTAACTCATTTACTAATGAAATATTAACTAAGCGCTGAATATTTTCAAATAGCTTACACATCTCGGCCACTTTCGGAGAGCTAACTGGAACGACTACATCAAATATAGTGCTATACAAATCCTGTACTTTTTGTTTACACTGCTCGGTTTGTCCACTAATAACTTTTGGAATTGTTTCAACTGAATACTGGCTATTCGCTGGATCAATTCGCTCTGGAGAATACCCAATATAATAATCTTCTCCTACCTTTTTACCTGTTTGAGAAATAATCGGAATGATAACTTCCTCCAGTGTACCTGGATATGTGGAGCTTTCAAAAATGAAGGTTTGTCCTTTTTGAAGGTTTTGTTGTATATAATGGGAGGCTGAAATGAGGGCACTTAAATCTGGTTCTTTCTGCTCATTAATTGGGGTTGGCACGGTCACAATAACATAATCGCTACGCTTAAAATCCGCAACACCTTTATCTGGTGTATTCACTATTAATCTTCTTTCGTTTATTAAGCCTTGTAATACTTTAGAAGAAACATCAGGAATATAACTTTCTCCTTTAATTATTGATTCTATCTTCCTAGTATCTTTATCTAATCCCAGTACAGCATGTCCTCTTTCTGCAAAAAGGACCGCTAAAGGAAGGCCAACATATCCTAATCCAATAATGGTTACTTTACTACTAGCATTCATCTATATTCTCTTCTTCCCTTCTCAATTGTAGTATTATATCTCTATCCCTTTCTCCGTCTGTAAAACTCCCGCGCTCATTCGTATGTTGTAATAAATAAGCAATCGCCTCAAGCTGATCACCGAAAATACGATCGAATGCAGGAATTCGTCCATTTACAAACCCATGCTGCTCTGGACGTACTCGATTTGTTTTTATAACATCTACAAATTCCACTGCTGTAATAGAGCATTCTTCTAAAATAGCTTTCATTTGAGCTAGTGGTGGAATGATAAGAGAATCATATCCAATTTTCTCTATTACCTTTTTATGCATAGCATGTGGCACTGCCGTTAATGAATTGTTCCATAAATCTGGTCGTTTCGCTACCAAATTCACGAAATATTTCCCCATACTAATTGGATCTGCCGGGTGAAACATATCTAACAAACATTGCAAATCATTTAACGCCACATCATTTCCGTCTTCAATAGCATGCAAAAATGGAATTAGCTTTTTTGCCGGTATAGCAAAATCACCATCAACAAATAAACAAATATCTGCCGTAGCATGCATAGCCCCTATCGCTCGTGCTACATTATGTCCAAGTGCCTTCGCGAATTCAACTACAATAACATTCTCTAGCTTTGCTTGTTTAATTGTCTCGGCATCTGCTCCATTCGCAACAACTATAATTTCATCTACACCTGCTTTTTTCACTTCCTGTATGACAGATCTTATAGTCATTTTTTCTTCTGATACGGGTATAATAGCACTGTATTTCGCTTTTTCCTTTTGTAATAAAACTGGTTTATACTTCCCTATAAACTCTCTATCCCTGTTTCCCTCCGAAAAACCGCCACGTTTACCATATGTTTCGATTACGTATTGCAAAGCACGTAAATGATCGCCCATAATGCGACTAGTCGCTTTCGGATAAGGAGAACCAGGTGATGTACCAGTATGCACAGGACGAACTTTATTTGTATGAATTACATCAACCGAAGCCATATCGACAATATCTACTCCTCTAGACATCGCCATCGCTTGAAATAGCGCTGGATCTGCTAAGTTCCACCACCCAAGATTCTGAATAATTTCCCTACTCATCGCATGTGGAATTGCGATTAAAGAACCAACAACAAGCTCTTTTTTATTCAAATAACGATTCAACATGAATTTTCCAACTGTCGTATAGTGTGGTCTCATCTTTAAATAAACAGACCATGTTAAATTATTCACAACAATTTGGTGCCCTTGCTGAACTCCTTTCACGAAACGTTGTAGCTCTTTACTCTCAATAACGATGTCACCATCTAAAAACAATACAATTTCACCTTTTGCTTCTCTAGCTCCAATTGCCCTTCCTACATCATTACCAAGAGAATGTTTATAATAAATCACATGGCAACTATGCTGTAATGCGACTTCATTCGTTCCATCTGTCGATCCATTATCTACTACAATAATTTCATACGGCTTCAGCTTCTCCACTTCTACTAAAACTTGTGATAAAGTACTTGCTTCATTATGCGCTGGAATAACAACTGATATTCTCATACTTGTATCACTCTTACCCTTCCAAGCGAACATAAGCAATAATAGGAATACGCACAAGTACATCTTCAGGTGGTCCATAAGAAGGAGATGTACGAACACTTACTGCCCCGTCCGTAACAGATAAAAGAATACCTGCAACAATTTCAACAGCTGTCACAACTTGCACTAATTCACCAACATGGTTACGCAATTCATCAGTAAATAACATATATAAGTCTCCTTTCTTACACTTCTTTCATTGATATAATACTTGTAAATGGTAATAAAACTTCAGTTCCTATTCCTTCTTGCAGCGTTAAGAAATCGTCACCAACTGCTACAATAACACCTATTAACTGTCCAACTGTCACAGTAATTTCTACGTTTTTACCTAAATATTGCTTTGCAATTTCCTTAAAAGGTGATGTATTGCATTCTTTTAAAATGTTACAAATAATAGATTGAAATTGACTTGATTCTATAAACTCTTCCGTAGCTTGCTTAGAATTTCTTTGAATAAATCTCGCAAAGTTTTGTGAAAATAAAAGTCGTTCCACAGCAGGCAGTAACTTATTATCTAAAAAATAATCTAATTGTCTATTAAACAATCTCGATAACTTTTTCCAATACTTACCGAACAGACACATACACTTCTCCTCCTATTATTTTTAAATTATAAAAAATACATCCATACATCTTAATCTATACAAAACAGGCTTTTTTTGTGATAGGTAAGACATACATTTTCTAAAAGAAATAATTGTTTCAGAGCATAAAAAAAGATAGATGGTTTCCCATCTATCTCTTTGTTAATCTTTAATTTTTAATTGTCACAATGGCAGCTACGCCGTAATATACCGCTCTTGATAATTCTGCTTGTCCGGATATAGAAGCTGTAACAAGGGATCCACCACTTGCCGAAAAATATTTTGCAGCTTCTAACGGAATACCATCTTCTTTCACATCAATATGTGTTCCATCTTGCCAGTCTATTTTCTGCATTGTTGCTGAAAAGTCCCCAGTCACTTTACCAATTTCCTTACCATTCATCTCTAAAAATATCCATTCCCATTTTGTTAAACTTAGTACTTGTTTCAACTCTCCAATTTTCTTTCCATTTACACTATAAAATATATAGAAGTTACGCACGCCCATCTTCTTTTGAACACGCAGCAACCTTTCTCCCGATTGATTATATAAATAAAATTGTTGCTTATGTAGTCCCTTAAAAAGAAAAGAAAGTGCACCTTTCCATATACTTTGAATAACGGAATTATACTCTTCTTTTAAAAACCCTACTGCACTGCCATCTAATCCAAAGTACGTTATTACTTGAAATACCCCTACCTCTCTACGAACAACGAACTTTTGTTGTTCAAATAATCTAGAGCTCCCTATATTACAATTATCCTGTCTAAGCATTTTTGCTCTTCGTTTTTCTATAAAACTATATATTAGTAATCCAAACGCTGGTAGCAAAATACCTATTAATTTCAGAATTTCTTTATCTGAAGTGAATATTGTTCCTTTTTTATATTCCATAACTAATCCAATTACAACGATAATCCATACAATGATAGCTATAAACAAAGTTCGTTTCGCATTGCGTGCATGATGCTTATGTATACTCATAAACCTCCCCCTTTTCCATTTATTTCATTATCGCACCGCACATATATTTCCTCAATGCAAAAAAAACTATCCAAAAGGACAGTCTTTTACACTTCTATATTTCGTAACATCGTATAAATGTCGTTATTCACTTTACCAAATGATTTAATGTTATTTTGAATGTTAGATAATAAAACCACATATACACTACCATTTTTACTAAAACCATTTAAGCAATTCCAACCTGGCATTACACCGTGATTTGAATAGCTTCCTGGATCTACATACCAGCCAAATCCATAATCCTTTTTCACGGCTGTAAACATTTGATTATAACTCTCTTTTGAAATTAATTTTCCAGAAAAGAGTGCTTCATTAAATAAATATAAATCATGCGCGCTCGTATATATATCACCACAACCATATAGTTGTGACATGCTCGGAATATTAGGTGTTGTCATATTGTTATTCACTATTTTATAACCCGTTGATGGGAATCTTGTTTGTTCCAACGCTGTACCGAAACCAGAATGTTTCATACCCGCAGTCGCAAAAATATGTTGTTTTATATATTCTTCGAGCGACTGTCCACTTACCTTCTCAGCAATGTAAGCAAGTATAGAGTAGTTCGAATCTGAATACTTCCATTTCTCTCCTGGTCCTGCAATACGCTTTTGGTTTCCTATTCGTTTTATCAACTCTTCATGAGAAATATCTTCTTTTCCCTGCTCATACTCTGGAATCCCTGATGTATGTGTTAATAAATGTTTTAGCTGAATGCTATTACCTTGCGGAAAATCTGGAATATACTTTGCAACCGTATCCTCTACTTGCAACTTATTTTGATCTTTGAGTTGCATAATAGCCGTCGCTACAAATGCCTTTGAAATAGAGCCAATATAAAAGGTCGTCTCTGAATTATTCGGCACTTGCTTCTCTTTATTAGCCATGCCGTATCCTTTATTCACAAGAACTTTCCCATTCTTCACAATAACAGCTGTCCCACTAAATCCCATGCTCTGTAAATATTGATCCAATTGAGCGTTTTCATTAATTTCTTGAGGCGGTCCCTCAGCAGGTTTCTCTATAACTTGCGCCTGTTTTATCTGTTCTTCCTGTTCTTTTTGTTTTCTTTGTTTTTCAGCTTCTTGCCTTTTCACTTCTTCTATCTTTTTTATCTCTTCTTGCTTCTTCATTTCTGCTGCTGCTTTTAAAGTTTCCTCTTTTTTATTATGCGCAACAATTTTTGTATACATGAAATATACAAGTGAAAATAGTAGGACGAGAATGATTGTTCTTTTTATGTATACAATCGGACGACGTACTTTCCCATTAACAGTATTTTTTTCCTGATCCATGATTACCTTTTTCCCCTTATTTACCGATAATTTAATTCATCTACACAAGACTTTCTCCAAATCATTTCAATAGATTATAGACATTCCATTCTATGTCATCCCTACTTTATCACGCGCTGAACATATTACCAACCTATATGTATAAAAAAGAAAAAGAAAATTTACAAAAGTAAGATTCCCTTTAAAATTTCAACATAATAAAAGAGGATATCCTGTAAAAGACTGGTGTTATCAATCTTTTTGGATATCCTCTTATCTAACTATTTATACGTGTTTTTTCATATCATCGGCAACAGATTCAACATTTGTACCTACGATAACTTGTACACTTGTGTTACTTAATTTCATAACGCCTTTTGCACCTGCGCGTTTTAATGCTGGTTCATTTACTAAACTTGCATCTTTCACTTGTAAGCGTAAACGCGTTGCACAGTTATCAATAACTGCTAAGTTTTCTTTTCCGCCTAAAGCTGCTACGTAAGTTTCACCAATTGAACCTGCAACTGGTGCATCACCCTCTTCAGCTAACTCATCGTCATCTTCACGACCAGGAGTTTTCAAGTCGAACTTCTTAATTAAGAAGTAGAATACTGCAAAATAAATTGCTGCATAAATTAAACCGATTCCTGCTAATAATACAGGTTTTGTTGCAATACCGAAGTTTAAAACGTAATCGATTGCACCGGCACTAAATGAGAAACCATCATGAATGCCAAGTGTTGTTGTAATGAATAAAGAAAGACCTGTTAATACTGCATGAATACCATATAGTACTGGAGATAAGAACATGAATGAGAATTCAATTGGTTCTGTAATACCAGTTAAGAATGAAGTTAATGCTAGGCCACCTAACATACCTGTAACCATTTTACGTTTTTCTGGTTTCGCAGCCGCAATCATTGCGAAACATGCTGCCGGTAAACCGAACATCATGATTGGGAAGAAACCAGTCATAAACATACCTGCTGATGGATCTTTTGCGAAGAAGCGTGCAATATCACCATGAACGATATCACCAGCTGCGTTTGTAAAGTCACCAAGTACAAACCAGAAGTATGTATTCATTACGTGGTGTAAACCGATTGGAATTAATAAACGGTTTAATAATCCGAATAAACCAGCACCAACTGAACCTAAGTTTACGATACCGTGTGCTACTGAATCAATACCACTTTGAATTGTTGGCCAAATTTGACCGAATACTAATCCTAAAAGAAGCATTACAATTGAAGTAATGATTGGTACGAAACGTTTCCCCGCAAAGAAACCTAACCATTCTGGTAATTTAATCTTATGGAATTTGTTATATAGTAATCCAGCAACAACCCCAGCAATAATACCACCAAGTATGGCCATATTTATTTTTGGCGTTAACGCCGCTGCTTTTGAAACTTTTGTCATTGTATCTGCTAATTTAGTTGGATCTGCTGAACCGACTAAATCCTGAACACTTTTCAATTTATCATTCAGCTCTGCTGCTGAATATGCCTTACTTAGAGCGTTCGTTGTATTTTGTAAAACAAGATATCCGATTGCCCCAGCAAGTCCTGCTGCTCCACTACCATCAATAGACAAACCTATTGCAACACCAATTGCAAAAATAAGTGCTAAATTATCAAAAATTGCTGCACCGGCCTGTGCCATAACAGGAATATTAAATACATCTTCTTGCCCTAAACGAAGCAATAATCCTGCTGCTGGTAGCACTGCGATTGGAAGCATTAACGCTTTACCAATACGTTGTAAAAACTGCAACATTTTAATTCCCCCTATCAAATTTATGAAATCGTTATCATTATAAGTACGCCTTAGAAAACGCTTTCTATTTACATAACCATAATAACATATAGTTGTATAGATGTGTAGTTTTTATTTCCGAACTTTTTATGGATAAATCTCCTATTTCCAAACTGTTATATAAAAGGAAAATTCTCCTTTTTTAACACGGAATAATCGAAACTGAAGACTCACTATAGAACATTCAACTTTCGTTTTATCATTCCACTTTTTCATGTTATTATTTATTTCCGAGCATATCGGGAAAAGTAAAATTAGTTAATTCGAAATAGGAGCGTTGGTACTATGCAGTGCATTGAAACAAACAACTTACAGCAGTTGTTAGAACAAGTAAAACCATATACGAAAAAAGGAAAACTTGCTACTTATATCCCCGAACTAGGAAATGCAAATCCAGATGATCTAGGGATTGCTATTTTTCATAAAGAAACAGAATATATCCATGCTGGTAACTCACAAACACTATTTACTCTTCAAAGTATTTCTAAAGTAATTACACTTGCCCTTGCCCTTTTAGACCGTGGTGAAGAATATGTATTTTCTAAAGTTGGAATGGAACCAACTGGTGACCCATTTAATTCTATTATTAAGCTTGAAACGACAAGTTCTTCCAAGCCTCTTAATCCAATGATTAATGCAGGTGCATTAGCTATTACAAGTATGCTAGCTGGTAATGATAACGAGGAGAAGATGGAACGCATTCTTCAATTTGTGCGTGATATAACAGACAATCCTACTATTAGTTATTCTTCTAAAGTTGCCACTTCTGAATTAGAAACAGCTTACTTAAACCGTTCACTTTGTTACTATATGAAACAAAATGGCATCATCGATAACGATATTGAAGAACTTATGGATTTATATACGCGTCAATGTGCAATTGAGGTTAACTGTATCGATCTAGCACGTATTGGTTTAATCTTTGCAATGGATGGATATGATCCTTATAAAAAGAAACAGATCATCCCTAAACATATTACGAAAATTTGTAAAACATTTATGGTTACTTGCGGGATGTATAATGAATCTGGTGAATTTGCAATTCGTGTTGGAATCCCTGCAAAAAGTGGTGTAGCGGGCGGAATTTTCGGCTGCGTAAAAGGCGAAATGGGAATCGGTATTTTCGGACCAGCTTTAGATGCAAACGGAAATAGTATCGCTGGTTTTAAAATTCTTGAATTACTTTCTGCCCAAGAAGGTTGGAGTATGTTTTAATTTAGAAGTTATCCTGCTATATTGGCAGGATTTTTTATTTCACAAAAATCCGTTCTACTAGGCATCAACACACTTCAAAAAACAGTAATAAAAGTTCTCTTTATTATGCATATTTGCTCCCCCCTCCTGAATAATATAGTACAACCTAGCGCTGTATGTGGAGGTGTAAAAGATGAAACTCATATTTCAAATGGAGAAACAACCTGTTCTCGAAAAAACAATTCTTCTTTTCATATTGAGTATTGTAGAAAGTTTGAAACTAAAAGTTGTTTCACTCGATGAAGCTCACCGATACATATTCAATTTAGAAGTGCTTGAACTATTAATGGATCGGAACATCGATGATCAAGTACTAGAACTTATTCATTTCGGAATGGGACTTGAAGACATTTACCATGTACTTCCCGAAGAACTTGAGCATAGTATCGAAGAACTGAAATGGCTTTGTATTCAAGTTTTAAGTGAGTACAGTATGCATGATGATGAATGTGCACAACTAATTGAAGATATACGCTAAAAAGCACCTATGCAGGTGCTTTTACTTTTTTAAACCTTTTTACACACAAAAATTTGTATAATACTTACAATCTTTCATTACCGTGAAAAGATTTCACGTCGATATATGCAATTTCTTAGTGTATTTCCAAGGAAATACTCGAATACTGTTTTCCCTATCATTCTTACAACAATTGATCAATTCCAATAAGAATTAATAACACACCTGCAATTATAGTTGCCCATTTCCCTAAGTATTCAGCTAAAAATCTTTTACCAACATACGTAAAACCACTAATACAAATAAAACTAAAAACTCCAGAAATACATGCCGTAAGCCAAAGATTTAAATTTGTTACTCCAGCATCAAATCCACCTGCAATATTGTTTATGGACAATGCAACTCCTAAAACAATTGCTTCAGAAAAACTAATTGTTTTAGAACCATCAAAATCTGCTTTTTCTGGATCACGTAAAACCCCCATAAGTACACTACTATCTTTAGATTCTACGGTATCTTTTTGACTCAAGAAAGGCTGACATAAAATAAACACCCCGATTATTCCTAAAACTATTGCTCCAATAATGTTTGCTGTGAACTCTGAAATAAATAATGCGATCCAATTCCCAAAAAATCCAGCTAGTAAAGTAAATAAAAATCCAAAAAATGCGATGATAAAATTATTAAGCCACGAAATTCTAATTTTACGAATGCCATATGCAATCCCAACACCTGCATTATCTAAATTAGACGCAATCCCGATTAAAAAAATTGAAAATAAACCTGCCGTACTCATCGTACAGTCACCCCTTTTCTCACTTTTCATTGCATATTATGAAAATGTTGAGCAACTGTGCCTGTCTGTTTCATATACTTGTAATAAATGCTCAACATTTTTTCAACGATAGACAATAGAAAAGGAGTGCCTACATTATGCCCAATGAAAATCCAAATGAGCGGCTCGGTAAATTAATAAAGAAACTGTTAAAGGAGCGGGCTCTATCTATGCGCCAACTAGGAACACTTACAAATATTGATCCTGCAACAATTTCAAGAATAATTAATGGCAAACAACAACCGAAGCAAAACCATTTACAAAAATTCGCAAACTGTCTACAAGTTCCACCGCAATTATTACTTGATGAAATGTACCCTGACTCTCCACACATAAATAAGGAAAAAGCAGATATGTACACATCTCTCGATACAATTCAACAAACATTACAATCCTCTAACCTATTCGACTTCGAATACACAACAACTCGTGTAAAACAAGAACTTGAAAATTACGAGCGCTATGCTCAAACTACTGAAGGCGAAAAACGTATTCACGAGAGTTTCAAAAGTAAAATAGAACAAATTGATAGTGCTGGTCCTTTCATTGAGCAATTAACAAATATGTACCAACAATTTTGTACAGAAACCATTTCAACCGAAGAGCGTGCAATTATTGGGGGTGCCTTACTATATTTCATTTTATCAACAGACATTATCCCCGATTATCTTTTTCCAATCGGCTATTTAGATGATGCGATTGCCGTTGAATTAGCTAAAGAGAAATTAATTGAAATAAAACGAAAAACATAGAAAAATAAAGAACTATTTCAGTTGTTTATGTTCAACTCTGAAATAGTTCACTAAAAAAGCGTACAAGTACATACCTGTACAATTTCAATATACTAATCTATTTTTTTGTATGACACCATTCATATATGAACGCTGTTATTACTTTTGTAAATTCAATTAACTGCTCAACTTCAACTTTCTCATTTATTGAATGAGCTTCTTCTAATGTACCTGGTCCGTAAATAACAGCTGGAATGTTAAACTCACTAAACCATCCGCCATCAGTTACCGTTGCTGACATATTTAAAATTGCATTTTTAGATAAAATAGATTCATGTACTGAACTTAGCGTTTTTACAGCAACATGTTCGCTATCTACTTCTAAAGAAGGAAAAATTTCGCCACGATCCACAATCATTGATTCTCCGCCCCACTTAAATTGTGGTGGGTTCTCGCTTAACCATGGATCTGCTGCTGCCACTTTTCCTAAATACTCTTCTATTTCTTCTATTATTTGTTCATGCGTTTCATTTGGATAAAAATGTACGGTTATCCACAATCGGCACTCATCCGCAATAAATGCCGCATGACGTCCTCCTTCAATAACAGCTGGATTAATTGTTGTTGTTCCAGATGGATAGCCTTCATATGTTTTCATGACTGCCCAATGACGCTCTAATTCTTGTAAGCTTTGGACAATCTTCATCATTTTCTCAATCGCACTCGCTCCAAATAGACGTCCTCCAGCATGGATCATTTGTCTACGTGTTGCATCATGAAACGTTTGCGGGCTTTTCACTGTAATCCATCCAGTAATTACGCCGCCCTGCCCTTGCATATGTAAATTACTTGTATCAACTACTACTGCAAAATCAGCATCATAACCACGCTTACAACATTGAAGTGTCCCTGCTTCTCCTACTTCTTCGCCAATTACCGATTGAAAAATTAAATCTCCAGGTAATTCAATCCCCACTTCTTCTAAAAGCTGAATAGCAAATAAGGCTCCAGCTAGTCCACCTTTCATATCTGCCGCGCCTCTCCCAACTAACCAACCATCTTTTATAAACGGCTCAAACGGCTTTGTTTCCCACGGTTCGTCCTTTGATACTTCTGCAACATCTATATGTCCATTAATAATGAGACTTTTATGTGACTCACTTGCTGTCCCTTTTTTCACTCCAACAACATTCGGATCATTCGGATATACATCCCACTTATCAATACTAAAATTTCGTTTTTTTAGAAACTCTGCCACAAATTCTTGCGCCTCATTTGTATTTCTTGCTGGTGGTGCTGGTGTTTCAAAGCGAATTAAAGCTTTTGTAAGTTCTAGTAGCTCGTCTTTTCGTAAATCAATCTGTTTTAATAGCTGTGAAACTTCTTGATTCATTGCTAATTCCCCTTTGCATACGTAGTATGTTTCCAGCTTTATTTTTACAAAAAAAGAGACTGTTTACAATTCTACAGTCTCTAAATTCCTTGTTATTATAAATTCAATTTCAACTATAAACTTTCTAATTCTGTTGTATTCATCTTTTCGATATGTTCTATTTTACTTTTCTTACTTCTTGTAGCACGGTAAAACAGTAAACAAACGATCATAAATGGAATACCACAATATAATGCCATTCTTTGTTCTGGAATAAAAGCCATAGCTACAATTACTGTTAAATTTAATACTAAAGCAAGAATTGGAACAAATGGATACAGTGGTGTTTTAAATTTCAAATCCTTAATATCTCCCCCTTGCTTCACGTATGTCCTTCTAGCTAATAGGTTAGATAAAGCAATAGATGCCCAAACTAATATCGCTCCAAACCCAGCAATAGAAAGAAGCCATAAATAAACTGTATCTTCCGCATAAATACCTGATAGTAATGAGAGACACCCTACAAACGTACTTACAATCAATGCATAAATAGGAACACCGTTTTTAGATAACTTACCAAAAATCGGGCTAATCATTCCTTGATTAGACATAGACCATAGCATACGGGAAGTTGCATATAATCCTGAATTCGCAACTGATAGTACAGCTGTAATAATAACAAAATTTATAATATCAGCCGCATAAGGAATACCAATTTTATCAAATACAACTACGAATGGACTTTCTATCACTCCTGCTTGCTGCCAAGGAAATAGTCCCGCAAGAATAAAAATAGATAGTACAAAGAAAATAAGTATGCGCCAAACTGTATTATTAATTGCCTTCGGGATAGTTTTCTCTGGATTTTCACTCTCACCAGCTGCAATACCAACTAGTTCTGTTCCTTGGAAGGAAAAATTAACTGCAATCATCGTAATTAAAATGGCTGATAACCCATTTGGGAACAATCCACCATAATCAGTAAAGCTAGAAAACATCGGCGCTGGTTCATTTCCTTTCATATCTAGAAAACCAAACATTGCTGCCCCGCCCAAAATGATAAATGCAATAATTGTAATTACTTTAATACTTGCAAACCAGAATTCAACCTCCGCAAAACTTCTTGAAGATAACGCATTAATAACAAAGAGCAATACGGCAAACACTACGCACCAAATCCATGATGGTACATCTGGAAACCAACGTTTCATTAATATACTAACTGCAATTAATTCAATGCCTATCGTAGCCGTCCAGTTTAGCCACGACATCCATCCCACTACATAACCCGCTGCAGGTGAAATATGTTTTGTAGCATATGTTTGATACGATCCTGCATCAGGCATCGCAACCGCTAACTCTCCAAGACAGAGCATCGTTAAATACATAACAAATCCACCGACAAGATACGCTACAATCGCTCCTCCAGGTCCAGCTTCATGAATTGTATAACTGGATCCTAAAAAAAGCCCAGTACCAATAACCCCTCCGAGTGCAATCATAAATATGTGCCGACTTTTCAATTCTCTTTTTAATCCCTGGTTTTGATCCATCATATAAATCCCCCCTTTTCACTTTGCAAACCCATTTAATGTAAGCGTTTTTAAAATTCTTCATAGTAAAAATAATTATTTAAAAGAGCAAAATACATATTACTACTATTAATCACTACCTGTTATTAAAAGGTCATCCCTCACTGTTATTAATAGTTTTTGATCAGCGATAGCTTGTCCTTCTACCACTTCTAATGATTCGATATAACCACTGATTCCCACTTTAATTTCCACCTGCTGCTTATCTATTGTTTCAATTAACGCTAATTTTTCCCACTCATATACGTAAGAACTTTCAGTAACAAATAATTTCTCTACTTTCCCGTAACAAGGACTATATACGCCTTCTATAACCGTCTTCACTTTATAAATTCCTCCCTCTTATTAATTGAAACTGAAACGTTGCATACACTATAAAGATTCATAATCCCCCTACTCTTTAAATTTAGAGATCTTAACTACTATTCATGCAAAATACGTACCAACCTTAATACCTATGTAAAATTAGGATTTCTTACGAAAAAAATCTGCATAACCGCAAAATTTTTCTATCATTTGAAAATTTTTAAGAGAAAATAGCAAAAAAATTTTGCGATTTTATAAGAATTTTAATAAAATTATAAAAAGTCAGTCTTCATAGGGTATAACGAGGAGAAGATAATACATGCATACAGAAGAAATCAATTTTAAAAAGATTATTGAAATGAATGTGCTATACGAAACTTTACTCAATGAACTAGATATTGGGATCCATATTATTAATGAGGAAAGTAAAACGATTATCTATAACCGTAAAATGATGGAAATTGAATCAATGGATCGCTTAGATGTGCTAGATAAAAATCCTTTAGAAGTATTTGCATTTGAAGAAAATAAAAATAGTACTCTTATAGAGGCTTTAAAACTTGGAAAAACAAACAAAAATATAAAACAAACGTATTTTAACAATAAAGGACAAGAGATTACGACGATTAACGATACTTTTCCTATAATAGAAAATGGAAAAATTAAAGGCGCTATTGAAATTTCAAAAGAGATTAGTCATTTAAAGCAAACAATGAAAACGAACCTTTCTCGAAAACAAAATACTAAGTTTACCTTTGATCACATAATTGGTGATTCTAGAGCTATTCAATCGGTCATTACAGAAGCAAAGAGAGTAATACGTACGCCATCCTCCATACTTATCATCGGGGAAACAGGGACCGGTAAAGAGCTATTTGCGCAAAGCATCCATAATGAAAGCCAGCGTTCAACAAAACCATTTATTTCGCAAAACTGTGCCGCTATACCAGAAACCTTAATGGAAAGTTTACTATTTGGTACAAATCGAGGTGCTTTTACAGGAGCAATAGATAAACCTGGTTTATTTGAAGAGGCAAATGGGGGAACTTTATTATTAGATGAAATCAACTCATTAAGCCCAGCACTTCAAGCTAAATTATTGCGTGCTATACAAGAAAAAACAATACGAAGAATTGGGGGCGCGCAAGAAAAAGAAATTGATGTTCGTATTATAGCAACTATTAATGAAGACCCTCTTGAAGCCATAGCGTACAATCGATTAAGGCAAGACTTATATTACCGATTAAGCGTTGTTACTTTATGTCTTCCACCTTTACGGGAACGAAAAGAAGATATTGCATATCTTGTTCAACACTTTATTGAAAAATACAATATCCAATTTGATCTTAGCGTAAAAGATGTAGATTTAAACGTAAATAACTTCTTCTATCAATACGATTGGCCTGGTAATGTGAGAGAACTAGAACATATAATTGAAGGATCCATGAACTTAATAGAAGATGAAGATATCATTACAGTGTTCCATATGCCAACGCACTTTCGCGAACTAGCAAAAAAGGAACTCAATATGCAGACTCCACTAACTAGTCACAATACTGATACGCCACAAAATTTAAAACGTATAATCGAAGAAATGGAAAAAAAATATATCCATCAAATTCTTAAAGAAAATAAAGGTAATATCTCACAAGCCGCAAAGTTTTTAGGATTGAGCAGACAAAACTTACAATATCGAATTAAAAAATTGCACTTACACATATGAAATGAATATTTCTCCAAGTACAAGTAACTATTTGGAAAAATACGTTATAATTTACATGTGACATGATAGAAAGGGGCGATATATATGAGTAATGATAAAAAATTAAAGTTATTACAATACTTATACCTTCTTCCTGCCGTTCTATGTATGATGTTATTCATTAATATTGATATGAACAGCTTTCCTTATGCAAAGCTATTAGCCACAATTAGCGGCTCCTTTGCAGCTATTATGCTTGCTGCTTTTTGGAATTTGAAGCTACGTATGAAAAGAGAAAAATCTTCTTAAACGAACAAAGTTAATTATCATAAAAAACACGAGACGGTTACCGCTCTCGTGTTTTTTCATTCTACTCTCTTTATCTCAATGATTTGAAATTTAACTCAAAATTAGTTATATACTGAAAAAATGTACTTTAGTAAAATCGACAAATTTCGACATTTTGTTTTTATTATATTTGTTATCATGTAAGTTCTAAATCTGACATTTCAACATCTTTGAAGATTGTTTAT
This sequence comes from Bacillus sp. RC240, assembly GCF_044907945.1. NCBI lineage: Bacteria > Bacillati > Bacillota > Bacilli > Caryophanales > Bacillaceae > Bacillus > Bacillus sp. RC240. Next base: position 48,265 of record NZ_JBIYCT010000007.1, read on the forward strand.
ATAAACTTCACTTATGTTAATAACATGTAGTTCATTTTGTTGAACTAACAAATTGTGAGTTGGATGAAAAAGCTAATAAATATTTTCTAAAAGGTGGTTACTATGAAAAGAACAGCAGAATTTGTATTAGGATTAATTGGTGGTATATTCGGGATTTTATGTGCATTCATTGCTTTATTTATCGGAGGCATAGGAGCAGCAGTTGAAGCTGACGGAGCTAATCAAATTATTGGATTAGGCTGGGCTGCTGTAGCTCTTTCAATATTGGGGATTGTTGGATGTGTTATGGTTAAGAGCAAAGCTAAAGTAGGTGGCATTATGATGACTATCGCTGCCATTGGTGGATTTATTTGTATTTCTATTGTTTACTTATTACCAGGTGTTTTATTATTAATCGGCGGATTAATGGGGATTTTCCGAAAAGATAAGACTACTGCATCAGCATAAAAGAAGAAGCACTCAAATGAGTGCTTTTTTCTTATTCATATCTTTTCTAAAACTCAATCTTCTCCAAGTACAATCCACTCGCCTCAGCAAGACAATTAATTTGATTACGTTGTTTTTCCTCTAAAATGTTTGGAATTGCGTCCGCCTCTAATTGTCCTAATCCAACTTCAATTAATGCTCCAACAATTTTCCGCACCATGTTATGAAGGAATCCGTTACCACTTACTCTAATTTGTACAAATCCTGATTCTTCGGAAACATCAAGTGTATACACTTCTCGAACCATAGATTTTTTCTTAGACTTTGCATTTGAAAAAGCAGTGAAGTCATGTGAACCAATTAAATGTTTCGCAGCCTCTTTCATGCTTTTCACATTTAATTGTTTATTCACGTGCATGCTGTATTTACGCATAAATGGGTTCGTATGCTCTTCATTCCAAATTTTATAAAGATATGTTTTTGCTTTAGAATTGTAACGAGCATGGAAACGATCTGGTACTTCTTCTACACTCGTAATACTAATATCATTTGGTAAATATTGATTTAAATACTTTTTCACTTTATTTTCTACTAACTTCTCATCACTTTGAAAGTTAGCTACTTGGTTCAAAGCGTGTACACCAGCATCCGTTCTACTACAGCCGATAATTTCAGTTTCTTTTCCGACCATTTCAGATATTATACTTTCGATTTTCCCTTGAATCGTATTGTCATTATTCCCAAGACGTTGCCACCCTTTATAACGCGCACCGTCATATTGAATCGTCAATTTATAATTGTTCATCGTATTCTCCTTACTTCCATTCGCTAAATAAAATATACCCTCACATAGCTCCTGCTTTGTGAGGGACATATCCTTATTGAATGTTACTTTCTAACAAGTTTCACTACATTTTCTACATGAGCGGTATGCGGGAACATATCAACTGGTTGCACATACTCCACTTCATAACTCTTCATTAATGTTTGCACATCACGTGCTAATGAGGATGGATTACAAGACACGTAAACAACTTGTTTCGGTTTCACTTTTAAAATCGTTTCAAGTAATTTATCATCGCAACCTGTACGCGGTGGATCGACAACAATGACATCTGGACTCCAGCCTTCTTTCACCCATTTTGGTAACCATTGTTCCGCTTTACCAGCTTCATACTTTGCATTTGTGAATCCGTGGCGTTTTGCATTTTTCTTTGCATCTTCAATCGCTTCTGGAATTACATCCATACCACGTACTTCCGCTGCATCATTCGCAAGCCAAAGTCCAATTGTACCGACACCGCAATACGCATCCACAATCTTCTCGTTTCCTGTTAAAGCAGCTGCTTTTTTCGCTTCATCGTATAAAACAACAGTTTGTTCTGGATTTAATTGGAAGAATGCGCGTGCTGATAATTCAAATGATAAATCACCTAGTGTTTCTTGAATTACTTCTTTTCCAGCTAATTTAAATGTTTTATCACCGAAAATAACAGATGTTTTACGCCAGTTTACGTTTTGCATAATTGATTTAACACTTGGCATTTGTTTTTGTACTTCTGCGATAAATTGATCTTTATTTGGTAATTCTTCTTTTGTTGTAATAAGTGTGACTTGCACTTCCCCTGTTTGAACTGCAGTACGTGTCACAATTGTGCGTACTAAACCTTTTTGTTTTTTCTCATTGTAAATAGAAACATTTAATTTTTCTAATATACGTCTTACAACTTTTGTCGCTTCATTCGTTGCTTTATGTTGAATCATGCAATGAGAAATATCAATTAACTGATGTGAGTTTTGCTTATATAACCCTGTAATAACCTTTTCGTCTTTACGCCCCACTTGCAATTGACTTTTATTACGATAATGCCATGGATTTTCCATACCAAGCGTCGGGCGAATTTTCTCTTCTAGACTGTCATTCATATACTTCTCGAATGCTTGTACAACGATATCACGCTTTTGATTTAATTGTTCTTTATAATCTAGATGCTGCAATTGACAGCCACCACACTCCTCATATACTGAACATGGTGCTTTCACACGATGTGGTGATGATTTACGAACTTTTTTCACTTTCGCTTCAGCGAAGCCACGCTGAATTTTCGTTGCTTCAGCAACAACTTCTTCTCCTGGCAATGCCCCTGGAATGAAAACAACTTGTCTCTTAAAATAACCAACGCCTTCTCCGTTAATCCCAAGACGTTTAATTGTCACAGGAAACGTTTGACCAACTTCCAACTTACTCTCTTGTTGCTTTTGTATCATTATTACACCTCTACTCTATACTTTTCCATAAATATAACGCTGCATAACTGCAATATGGTTCACACTCTTGTTTCACTTTTTCTAAAAATGCATCATCAGGCTTATCATCTAATTGAAATACACCTTGCACTGCGCGCTGAATTCCAATGTCTGCTTTTGGAAACATATTTTTCCGACCAAGCCCAAACATTAAAAAGTTTTGCACTGTCCATGCCCCAATACCCCTTATTGGTAACAATTGTGCCGATACTTCTTCTTCTGTTTCGTTTTCTATCCTTGCTAAATCTAATTTACCGCCTACAATATGTTTTGCTAATCCTACTATATATTCGGCTTTTCGCTGACTAAACTTCTGCTCTCTCAATTCTTCTATTGAAATGTTCGCTACTCTTTCTGGTGTTGGGAAAAAGAAAACGCCGTTCTTCTCTGTCCCATATCGCTTTACAAATTGATCTGTTAGCACAGTAGCAAATTTCAAATTTATTTGTTGATGAATAATACAGCGAAGAAGACAAGCGAAATAATCGAATTCTAAAATAATTGGAGTATAAGCATATGTTTCAAATAGTGGACGTAATGATGTGTTTAAAAAATGATTTTGTATATTTTGAAACGGTTCATTCCAGTGAAAAATGGACCTCATTCGTTTCATTACTTTCTCTTGATCTCCTGCCTGACTAGAGATCCAAAACTGTGGATTTTGAACAGTACCAATCCCTTGCAAACGAACAACAATCTGTTCTTCGTCTATAAAAAGCGGGACATAAATTACTTTCTCGTCTAATTGAATGACGTTTAACGGGTCGAAAGATAAACGCTTTAGTACTTCCTCAAAATGGTACGGATATTCTAACGTAACATGTTCGCTCCACATACGTTTCCCCATCCTTTTTACACATCATTATAGCATGAGAAAACCGCAAGCATACATGCTTACGGTTGATTGCTTTTTACTAAATCATCTAGGCTTTTAAAATGATACCCTTTCTCGCGCAAATCATCAATGATTTTCGCAAGTGCTTCTGCATTATCTTTTGATATTGCATGAAGTAACAAAACAGATCCTGGATGAATCATAGTCATTACATTATTATGAGCGTATTGCCATCCTCTTTGCTGATCTACTTTCCAATCAAGAAATGCAAGCGACCAAAACACGTTATGATATCCCATTTCTTTCGTAAGAGCTAACGTTCTTTCGCTAAATACACCTCGCGGAGGGCGTACATATTTCACTTCTTTTTGCCCTGTTACTTTTTTAATCTCTTCCGTTACGCTCGTTAATTCTTCACGAAGTTTTGCATCATTTACTGTTGTAAAATCTGGATGACTCCAAGAATGATTACCAATAATATGTCCTTCATTTTTCATTCTTAATAATAAATCTTTTTGTGTTTTTATATAATGTCCCGTCACAAAGAAAGTTGCTGGTACTTTTTTCTCCTTTAATACATCTAAAATCTTTCCTGTATATCCATTTTCGTATCCATTATCAAATGTTAAATAAATATCTTTTTTCTTCGTATCTCCTAAATAAAACCCACCATTTTTTTGTAGTAATTCTGTATATAGTTTCCCTGCATCTGGCACCGTTTCATTTTTAGGACGTGGGATTCCCCAGCTATGTGATGTATTCGTATAAGCAAATGTTGAAACTGGAACAAGTGCCATCATAATTGAAAAAATGAGACCTATATATAACCATTTATATTTCATAAATAGTCTCCTTTCCATATATAATCGTACCTGTAGTTTCTGTTTCCCTGCTTTCTTTCATGCTGAACATGTTTTTCTATATATACCAAAAAATGCACCTCGAATAATTCGAGATGCACTTCTCTTTACTTAAATACAGGTTCTTTAAAGCTCGCCAATTTTTCAAGTGATGTTTTATCAACATCAGCATGTAAACTTTTACCATGAGAATCCATCGTTACAACTGCTTTAAAACCATCGATACGTAAATGCCACATTGCCTCTGGGATACCGAATTGTAAGAAATCAACATCTTTCACTTCTTTAATACATTCAGCATAATATTGCGCTGCACCACCAATTGCATTTAAGTACACACCACCGTGTCCTTCTAAAGCTGCTAATGTTTTAGCACCCATACCACCTTTACCAATTACAGCACGAATACCAAACTTTTTCATAATATCGCCTTGATATGGCTCTTCACGAATACTTGTCGTTGGACCTGCCGCTTTAATTTGCCAATTATCATTTTCATCTTTCACTACAACTGGACCACAATGATAAATAATTTGTCCATTTAAATCTACTGGACAATCGTTATCCATTAAATGTTTATGAATCGCATCACGTCCTGTATACATCATGCCGTTAATTGTAACAACATCACCAACACGAAGTTCACGAATTTGCTCTTCTGTAATTGGAGCTTGTAATACGATTTCACGCTGCTCTGTTTGTTCTTGCGCAGCGTCTTGTTGAAGTGTATCTTCACCTTCTTGGTATAACCAATCCATAATTTCACCTGTTTCAGGATGAATTGTTACGCCAAGACGACGATATGCCCAACAATTATACGCAACAGATACGTAGAAGCTCGCTGGCAAACGATTATATACTCCAATTTTGCAACCTAATAAAGTTGTTTCTCCGCCAAATCCCATCGTACCAATGCCAAGCTTATTCGCATTCTCTAATACATACTCTTCAAGCTTGTGTAATTCTGGAACTGGATTTACATCATCTAATGTACGGAATAATTGATTTTTTGCTAATTCGTAACCTGATGTGCGGTCTCCCCCGATACCGACGCCGATTACTCCTGCGCTACACCCTTGACCTTGCGCTTGATATACTGCATGAAGAAGGCATTTACGAATTCCTTCTAAATCACGCCCAGCTCGTCCAAGTCCTTCTATTTCACAAGGCAGGCTATATTGAATATTTTTATTCTCACAACCGCCGCCCTTTAAAATTAAACGTGCATCAATGTAATCTTTTTCCCATTGTTCAAACTTAATAACAGGTGTACCTGGTCCTAAATTGTTTCCGCTATTGTCTCCAAAAAGAGAATCAACAGAGTTTGGACGAAGTTTACCATCTTTTGTCGCCCGCTCAAGCGCACTATAGATAGCTTCCTTCAGTTTTAATTGATTCACACCAACTGGTGTATAAATTTTAAACGTTGGCATCCCTGTATCTTGGCAAATTGGCGAGATATTATCATCTGCCATTTTAATGTTATTCGTAATTGTGCCAAGTGCCATCGCTGAACGAGTCCCTGCATTTTCTCGTTCTTTCGCTTGTTGAATTGCGCGACGAACATCTTTCGGTAAGTTCGTTGACGTTTCAACAATTAGTTGATACATGCTTTCTTGAAGCTTTTCCATTGTTACTTCCCCCTCAATTGTGAACGCTACCAAAACGTTATGAAATGAAAATTCCATTGTTATACTCTTCAGCTGTTTATTTATTTCACGCCATTAAAGGTTAAATGAAATTTTTCACAACTTGATTATACCTTTTTTTCTATATTCCTTCTATTATCCGTACAGAAAAAGGCTGCCAATTTTGTAGTGGCAGCCTTTTTAATATATTATTCGTCTTTTTTAAATTGCTCACATTTCAGTTCTAATTCATCTAACATTGCAAGAAGACGATCTACATCTTCTAATTCTACCTCTTCTGGTTCAATCGTATCAATTACTTCAATGAACATATTTAAACGTTCTTTCAAATATACTAGTTGTGAATCTTTACCTTGAATTGCTTTTCCCATGAAGGCACTCTCCTTTTAATTCGAGTTGCTTTTATTATACCGCAAAAATGATTGCTATGGGCATGTAATTTCATCAATTTTGTCGCAGTAATTCATTATAATGTAAGCCCTCTCTCTTTTTTCACAAAAAAGTTTCACTTTATAAAAAGTACATATTCTTCTATTATAGAGAATGGACAAATTGTTATTTCAATAGTCAAAGGAGTATTTCATATGACGATATCACAAATAATGAAGCCGATTACTCCTTCTTACGATCCATGGGAAGCGTATATGGACCTTGAAGAGTACGGCAAACTACTATTAACAAACGTTGAGTTTACAACGACGACGTTATGCAATATGCGTTGCGAGCATTGCGCTGTTGGTTACACATTACAGCCGAAAGATCCAAACCCGCTTCCGATGGAGCTTTTATTAAAACGATTAGATGAGATTCCTCATTTACGTTCTTTAAGTATTACAGGCGGAGAACCTATGCTTTCAAAAAAATCCGTCGACAACTATGTAACACCACTCTTAAAATACGCCCATGAACGAGGCGTTCGCACTCAAATCAACTCAAACTTAACTATAGATTTAGCACGTTACGAACAAATTATTCCCTACTTAGATGTATTGCACATTTCACATAATTGGGGAACAATCGATGACTTCGTTGAAGGCGGATTTGCAATGATGGAGCGTAAGCCTACTTATGAACAGCGCGCTAAATTATTTGAAAGAATGATTACAAATAGTAAAGCTCTATCAGAGGCAGGTGTACTCGTATCAGCCGAAACTATGTTAAACAAACGAACTCTACCACATATTGAACATATTCACCGTCAAATCGTTGAAGAAATGGGCTGTAAACGTCATGAAGTGCACCCGATGTATCCGAGTGACTTCGCTAGCACACTTGAAATTTTAACAAAAGAAGAAATTCGAAATGCAGTTGAACATTTATTAGAGATCCGTGATGAAAATGTGTGGATGTTATTCGGAACATTACCTTTCTATGCATGTAGTGATAATGAACACGATTTAGCTACACTAAAGAAATTACATGAAAGTAAAAATGTAACTGTCCGCAATGATCCAGATGGTCGTTCTCGTTTGAACGTAAATATTTTCGATGGAAATATTATCGTGACCGACTTCGGTGATGTCCCGCTTCTAGGTAATGTACAAACAAATACACTACAAGAAGCTTACGACAAATGGTGTGACTCAAAAACAGCAAAATCATTAAGTTGCCATTGTCCTGCTGTGAAATGCCTTGGACCGAATGTTCTTGTAAAAAATAGCTACTATCCAAAAGAAGATTTCTTATCAAAAACATCAAACATTATGTTATAAATAAAAAACGTCAGCTTATAGGCTGACGTTTTTTATTTCATTGTGCATGCGATGAAGAAACAAATTTAAAAAATAAATGATCATGAATTGGAATAGCAGCTCCGATTCCTTGAGATGTAATATTTTTCACGACAAGCTTTTTTTGATTCCCTTTTAACACAAGGTAGACTTCTCCAAATGTTACTTTTCCTTTTTCATTTACTGCTGGTGTATACGCATATAAATATCCAAGTTGACTTGGACTAATATTATAAACACGCTCATGTCCGGTACCATAACCAATGGTTGTTTTAAATGAAAGTGGCAATTGTACTTTTTCAAGCGCTTTTAGAAGCATCATTTTTTTCACATCTGTAGTATCTTTCATATCTGCTGTTAAATCACCTTCGATTGTCTTTTGGGTTTCTTGCTTATAGCGAAGTGGGTATAAGCGATCCCCTCCGCGATTATCATATACATTTCGATTTACTTGCTTATATTCCCAATTAATCGATGTGTCTATTGACTCATAATTTAATGCCCATTGCCCTAAATAAATTTTCGCTCGGTACCCTACTGCAAGCGGTGCATTCGAAATTGTCGTTTCATTAAACATTCGAATTAAATCTGGGTTTTCAATTTTAATATTTGTTGTTTTCAATAATTCTTGAGCAAACTTACTCGGCTGTAAACGTGGTAAATCTTGTGCATCATTTGGAAATGTATTATCTTTTGAAATATTTAAAACAGATGAAGGCATTTTTACTTCTACTGTCGTCTTTGCAAAACTACTGTTAGGAAATAATAAAATAAACGAGACCATAGTTGAAAGACATATGCTGTACACTCGTTTCACCTGTCAGGCTCCTTCCTACGTAAAGGTATATAAATTACTGTATTTATTGTTTTCCCTCAAACACATTGTTATCCCTATTTTTCATAATAAATAAAAACCAATTCCCATAATGACATACGCAGCTAATAAAGTGCCTCCTTCAAACCAGTTTGTATCCCCATCATTTGAAATAGCAATAGTTAAGAAAACAGCTGTAATCATGGAAACAAGCTCTGGTATTGTAAATACTAACGGCATCTTTTGTGCAAAAAACATCGAAAGAAGTACTAACACAGGAGCAACAAACATGGCGATTTGTAATGTAGAACCTACTGCAATTTCAACGGCGATATTCACTTTATTTTTATACGCCATAATAATTGCAGATGCATGTTCTGCTGCATTACCAACAATCGCAACGATAATAACCCCTATAAATAACTCTGACCAGCCAAATGACTTTGCAACCGTTTCAAAAGTATGTACGAGTGCCTCTGAAACATAAGCTACCGCAATTGTTGCTATCGCTAAAACGAGTAGCGCTTTACCTTTCGACCACTCAGGCTCCTCCTCATGTACTTCTTCATCGCTCTTATGTTGATATACACCGCGGTGTGTAACTAACTTAAATAGCAATGCAGCAAGGTACATAATGATCATAATAATAGAAACACCAATACTTAATTGATACGTCTTTCCAGCATCCATTTTCATTGAAAAAATCTCTGGAATAACAAAAGCTACGACAACAGCAAATATTAATAAAGCTGAATTATGCCTTGCATCGTAAACATTAAAGCTTTGTCTTTTATATTTAAGGCCTCCTATAAAGAAGGATAGCCCTCCTACTAATAGTAAGTTTCCAAGTACAGAACCAGTTAAAGATGCTAGCACTACTTCAATTAATCCTGCTTGAAGTGCGAAAATTGAAATGATAAGTTCAACCGCATTACCAAAAGTAGCATTTAATAATCCACCTATCCGAGGTCCAGAAACAATTGCTAAACTTTCTGTTGCTCTCCCCATAAACCCCGCTAATGCGATAATCGTAATGCAATATACAGCAAACATAATTGTTTGAGGCCAATGCAATGTTTTTCCGAGTACAGAAAGTGGTACACCTATAAGCGCTACTATAAGAAATATTTTATTAAACATGCTTTCCATCCTTCCATCTTCTGTATTTCTCCTCAATATTATTATTATTCTTCTCCTAACTTGTCCGATTTCATCACAATTACGTTTAAAAAATCGAATTGAAGAAAACAGTATGAAAGATATTTAAATTGTCTTGTTTAGACAGAAAGAATTAAAAATTGAAAAGAGGTTAAAAGCATGCACTTAAAAGAAAAAATCGCAACTATTATTCAAGGTCAACGAACAGGTATATTATCTACTGTACGTAACGATAAGCCACATGGTGCCTTTATGATGTTTTTCCACGAAGATTTTGTACTATATGTTGCAACAGATCGAAATTCAAAAAAGATAACAGATATCGAGAAGAATCCAAATGTGCACGTACTACTTGGACGAGAGGGAAAGAAATTAGATGAAGATTACATTGAAGTTGAAGGTATCGCTTCCATCGAAGAAGATCAAACATTAAAAAACAAATTTTGGACTAATAGCTTAAAACGCTGGTTACTCGGTTCGGAAGATCCTAATTACGTACTAATAAAAATCAATCCTGATACAATTTATTACATCGATAGTGCTGGTGCGACCGATCCCGAGTTTTTACGACTATAAAATAAAAACAAGCCCCCCTTAGGTGGGCTTGTTTTGTCGAAAGGTTCTTCTGAAAAAACAATAAAATAGGTGGAACTTTCTAAAGATTCTGTTATATAATAGCAGTAACTTAAATAAACTGTATTAAAACAGATTGAGGGGAGAAATAAAAATTGATGAAAAGAGAAGAACGAAAAAACATGATTGAGTTTATTGAAAAGAAAAAAGGGATTGAACGTGACGAATTATTATTTATGACAGACGATGAAGTAGAGCATATTTATAATGTAACGTACTTTTTATATGAAGAAATAGCAGAGTAGTATAATAAACCCCCACCTTATTAAAAATATAGGGCGGGGGTTTATTTCGTTTTTTATACATGAGAATGATTTTCATGTATAATAATGTAAGATTGGAGGAATTTCACTATGAGTTCATGGCTATTATTCGCACTATTATCAGCAATTGCTGCTGCCCTCGTATCTATTTTTGGAAAGATTGGCTTAGATGGAATCGATGCCAACGTTGCAACAACGATTCGCTCTATTATTATGGCATTATTTATGGTAGGAGTTATTATTATACAAGGTAAATTTCAAAATATCGGTGATGTCCTCCTAAATAAAAAAGCACTGCTATTTATCACATTAAGTGGAATCGCTGGTGCTTCGTCATGGCTATTTTATTTTCTTGCATTAAAAACAGGAAAAGTTTCACAAGTAGCACCTATCGATAAATTAAGCGTAGTATTTTCCATTATTCTCGCGATGATTATATTAGGTGAAAAGTTAAACTTTATGACTGGTATTGGTGTAGTCTTTATTACAGCTGGTGTATTATTTGTTGCTTTCAGCTAAAAAACCGCTATTATTAGCGGTTTTTTCTTTTCCTTATGTAAATCCACACAATAAATGTTACAATTGCCGAAACTAATAAAATCCATATTCCATAATGATGGAAACTATATTCAACAAAGCGCCACTTCTCTCCCAGTTTCCAACCTAAGCCAATAAAAACACTTATCCAAATTAGTGCACCACCGTAAGCATACAAACAAAACCGCCACAATGTTAAATTTGAAACTCCAGCAAAATATGCTGTTAAATGACGTACTCCCGGTATAAAGTAGCCAATCATTAAAAGAAATGGACCGTATTTTTCAAATAAAATATGTGTTTTTTCAATATGATGTTCCTTAATTCTAACTTTCGGACCATATTTTTTTAAAACAGGGAGCCCAAGTTTTAAACCTAATATGTAACTTAATGTAATGCCAAGCATTGCACCTGCCATTCCACTTAAAAAAGCAGCTGTTCCTGACATAACTCCTTTTGAAATGTTATATCCGATAAAAGTCAATAAAAACTCATCCGGTATAGGTAATCCAACAATCCCGCCAGCTAAAGCTATAATAATTCCAAAATATCCATAATGTGCGATTAACTCGCCAATATGTTGTTCCATTCGGAAGACACATCCTATACACGATCGTTATTCCATATTGTGCCCATTCTATCTTTAAGACAAACATGGTATACATATTCACTATACATTGTTTTTATAATGAACTCTACTTCTATTCCATTCCTTAAACAGAGATTTAATCAGTGGGGTTTTTTATCCATCCCAACTGATTATTAGCCTGAACCAATCGGGATTTTACGGGCAGCAGGGCTCCTACTTAGCTTCCCTGCATTCGCTAAATTTTGGTGTAGGAGTCTTACTGCCTATAAATAGCGAGATAAAAAAATAAAAATTCATAGGCTTATTTTTTTGTTACAATAAAGGGAAGTTACTTTTTGCAACGGTTTAACTCTCAAGAAAAATGATATATCTAGCAAAAACATAGTTTGGTCTATATAATGCAACTTCTACCTATTAGAGTAACATGCACCCTTTTACATACAACATCATTTTTCTAAATTATACAGGGGGAACGAACATGACCATTGAAAAACAATTTATCCAAAAGATTTACTATAAAACATTTTTAACAGAAGACTCTTCCATTCCGGTAGCGGAAGTACTCGGTGAAGCATATATAAATGAATCAAAAAATGAATTCTCCAACATATCTAATATTCGCTTTGCACAAGGTGAAGTTTATTTCCAAACTAACGACTTTGAAGCCGCTATATTCAAATGGGAGAAAGTAAATAATGAACTTGCTCTCTGGGCTATGAAGAATATTGCAGATGCTTATTTCGAATTAGATTTCTTACCAAAAGCAGAAGAAATTTACAAATCTATCCAAACAGAAGATACAACTCTTACGATGGAAGTTTCCCTACAACTTCTTTCTCTTTATATCGAGCAAAATCGTTTAGGTCTAGCATTTAAGACGATTAGTGACGCTGTTGCGTTTCAACCGGACTATCCAAATATTACTGCAATCGCTCGATCGTTCTATGAAAAACAAGAAGATTGGAATAATGCTATTGAACTAGCGGTTCAAGAAGGAATTCGAACTAAATCTTTACACTGGTTTGATACTTTAATCAATTATGTAAACAGAGGCTTTACTAACAAGATAAAACCTGAGTATTTCTATGAATCTTTAAAAGCCTTATATGCTATTGATCAAGTTCAGTTTAAAGAACTTGTTATTTCACTTTGGAACAGCTATGAAAATGAATCATTCCATCTACCTTGGATTCAAACAATAAATCACCTATTCTTACATATTGAAGTAGATGCTAATGATGATTGGAATGAAATTTCTAATCGCTATCAAGAGACGTACTTCGAATTGATTACTGGACAACATTTCATGCACGAATTACAAGGACTTGTACCAGATTTATTAACAAATTGGTTTAGTTTAACGAAAGCGGAAGATTCTTTACTTGTCTCCGCAGCAGTATTAGCATGGAATGAAATTTCACCGACAACTCTAGAATCATTACTCGTAAAAAGCGCATTTGCCTTACTTTCAAATGCATCAGCTCATGCAAATGTTGATATGGCAGACGTATCAGCATTATTTGAAACGATTGCTGTATGGGCTGAGAAGAATGATGTAGATTTAGGTCATCAATTCACACTACTTGTTCGTGAGTTATACGATTTAACTGTTACACAACTTCTAGTAGCAGGAGCTAGCGATTATGATAAATCAGCCTTTATTAACTCTATACTAGGAGAAAATATATTAAATGAGGCTATAACAACTTCAATTACATTTAAAGATGATAGTCAAACTGAAATAACTGAGCTTACAGAACTAGATATACGAAATATACCAAACTTTGACGAACTTCATAACATACTAGCGGTACCTTCTCAGTCAAAACTAGAAAGAAAATGTATTGAAGTTAAATTACCAAGTAGATTTTTACGAAAAAATAAGTTTTCATTCCTTGTCACACCTACTGTGCATGGACAACTTGACAAAAACAGCTCTCACTTTGAATACTTACAGGCAGCAGATAGTCTCATCTATGTACTAAATTCAGCTTCACCATTACATGATGAAGAGCTCGATACATTATTATATATTCGTGAGCAAGTACCAAATTTACAAATTAAATTCGTCTTACAAACAATTGATACGAATACTAGTGAAAATATCACGAACAGCATTAAAAAGAAAATACTCGTACATTTCCCAGAAGCACACTTTTTCCCTTACTCTCCTTCACAAGAGAGTAGTGAACAGCTAGGTAACGTAACAGACTCTATTCTTTCTAACCTTACTCAGCGTAACGTGGAAAAAGAACGCATTGAAAAATTATTATGGTTTATCCAAAAAACAATTGCATACCTTGTAAATGAACGTGTGGAATTAGAAAATACGTTAGTGAAATCCGTTCGCTGGAATAAACATATTTTAGTAAAACTTGATGGTTTTATTAATAATCTTACTGCCATTCAAAAAGATAAAATTCGTTCTATTACAGAATCTTATCTCTTAACGAAAGAAGAGATTACGCAGGATATACATTCTCAAATTCCTGAATTGTTGCAGAGTTGCTCTGACCTCGTTCAAGAAGATAGTGATTTCAAACTGGTCCATGAAGAACTAAATGTAGCAATGAATGAAAGAATTCAAAAACATGTACAGCAAGTGCTCCTTCCTAAGTTTACTGGGTCTATTCAAGAATGGATTGAAACTGCTCATAATGAATTCATTCAAGCTCAGGCTTATTTAGATGAAATGAGCGATACCTTTAATAAGCTCTATGAGGAAGAGCGTATTAAACTTCCTTGTGATTTCAAATTACTAGATGACTGGGATAGAGATGTTGCAAGAATGACGAATAGAATTACAGTAGCTAACATCAATATTTTATTACGCTTTACACCGACACAATTTTTCTTAAAAAGTGCAGGAAAGTTATTCGGTAATATGCAAAAAAATCAATCTATGCTATCAAATAAATATAAACAATATATTGAAACAGAAGATTATACAGAAGTTGCTCAGATGATTTCAAAACAATTCTTCCTACAATTTGAAGTGTTTGAAGGTGCGCTAGAACGGGATATCATGATGTTCTTTAAAGACCCTCTTAGCATATTGAAACAAACCGTAGAAGCGGCCCAACTTGAAATACAAGAAGATGAGCAAACATTAACAAAGCTAAGAACGAACCCAGAAACTTATCATGATCCTTTAACACTCTTTAAATTGCAATTGTTACAACGAAAATTCATGTTAAATATCGACCAAAATAATGAACATATTGCTTCACAAGAAACAATAAATAAAACACCAACTGTTTAAATAAGAAAAACCAAGCAACTAACTCGCTTGGTTTTTCTTATTTTTAATCTACAATTTTCACATGTTCAAATGGATAATATATCGCCATGAACTTTCCTAATACTTCTGTTCTATCAATGAGCCCTAAGCCGTTCCTACTATCCCTACTAACTAAACGATTATCTCCCATCACAAAAATTTTATTTTTAGGAATTGTAATCGGTCCAAAATCTTCAGTTAAATTGATAAGTAATTTTTCTGCCTGTTTTTTATTATTCTTTAAATACTCTTCATTTTTCACTTGATGATTAACATATAATTGATCATTCTTCATCTCAATTACATCTCCTGGCAATCCAATAACTCTCTTCACGTAGAAATTATCTGTCTTCACGACAATAATATCCTCTCTCTCATAACTTTCAAATCTCTTTGCAAGTTTATTAATAATTACTTTATCTCCATCTTGTAACGTCGGCCTCATCGATGCTCCTTTTACAGTCGTAGGGAAAAACAAAAAGATTTTTGCCAAAAACACTAATAAACATGCAATTGCAATTATTTCAAAGAATTCACGCAAACGTTTTTTCTTTTGCATCATTCCACCATCTCATCATCTTTTTATTTTTATTATAAGTACTCCGACTAGTTAATTTCCACAAAATTCTGAATTATAACATTAGAATATTACAAATATAAAAATAATATTCCCTATAAATTCACTATTTTTATATACTATGTTTTCCATCTATCAAACAGGACTTTTCCTATGAAATTTATGCTTAGAAAGTATAAATTACTGCACAAATTAAACAAACAAATATAATAGCATAGCAATAAAAAAGATACTCTCAAAATAGTCTATCAACTATTTTTGAGAGTATCTTTTTATAATCCTACATATACAATACACATCTGCGCTGCGACATATGTAAACCAAATCCAAAGCGGTTCATACTTCAGTTTGCGCCCTCCGATATCTGTCACGCCGATAATAAAATCAGAAATCACAAACAGTAAACCACCAAGTGCTGGTATCCACCATATTCCTATATTCTCGTAATATAAGGCGAATGCAAAACATGCCATTCCTCCAACCCACAAACCGTAAATTAGAGCGCCTATTGTAAAAAGTTTGTCTTGTTTTTCATTTCGAATAAAGAAAAACCACCCTATAATTAGAAAGAGTCCGTATACGAGTAAACCGATCCAAAAACCATTCCATGAAATACCTGTTTGTAAAAATGCTTTCACATAGAAACAATGTGCAAGAGCGAAAGTAACCATTCCTCCAATTAATCGATGACCAATTGGAATTAATCCTGCCATAAATAAATCCCCTACAGTTGATAAAGTCATACCGAGTGCAACCCACGTACTGTACTCAGCCGATGGATCTTGTAACCATATCCAAATTGCACTTCCTGTTAAAGAAAAACTAAGAATAAGACGAACGGCTAAAGGTAACGGCATATTATTTCTCGTTCTCTTCGTCTGTCCTATTGCATAAATTGCTCCCATTAAAAAAAGAATAATTTGCCCGACTAACACAATGTAAAGTACATTCATAATATGTTCTCCTCAATAAATGCTTTATTCTATCTTTTTTTCGTTACATATATCACATTCTCCTTTTTCTATGTAAAAAAAGAAGAACAATACTATTCTTCCATTTTAATCGTTTTTCTGTTCTCTATGCTACTTGTTTTTCTTGCTCAACTTTCTTTTTAACCGGGTTACGATTTACTACAATAATTCCCGCTGCGACACACGCTAAACCAAATAGTACAAAGGAATGGATTGCTTCCCCTAAAATTAGACTTGATAGTAGTACACCAAAAACTGGTATAAAGAACATATACATTGAGACTTTCCCTACTTTGTTATACTTCATAATTGTATTCCATATACAGAATCCGGCTGCTGATAAGAACGATAAATATATGAGCATAAGTATTGCATGTAGATTAAATATGAATGGCATCATTCCAACTTGAAATGCACCTATACATAGCAACCCCATTGATCCGAAAATCATCTGATATGCTGTCATATACCCAATATCTAATGTTTTACTACCTTCTTTCGCTAATATGTTTCCATACGAATACATCATGGCTGCCCCAAGAAGTAATAAGCTACCTATTCCAAAATGAAATGATAAACTTCCATCACTCGGTACATTCACTAAAATCACACCGCAAAAACCGATAGCTACTCCAATTACTTTTCGCCTATTTAGAGCATCATCTTTATATAAAAAGTGTGCGAGTAAAATTTGAAAGAATGATGATGTTCCTGAAATAATCGCTCCTTCAATTCCTGAGCTGTAACTCATTCCAATATAAAAACATATATATTGAAGAAAAGTTTGAAACAAGCCAATTTGAACTAACTGCTTTCCTGTTCCTTTTTTGAACTTCATATCTTTTCCTAACGCTTTAAAAAATAATAAGAGCATTACACCAGATAAGAAAAAGCGATAGCCAGCAAATAATATTTGTTCCCCGACTTCTTGTGGCTGAATTCCAAGTTCAGCATAGCTTAATTTAATAAAGGGAAATGCGCTTCCCCATAAAAATGTTGCTACTATTGCAGCAATAAACACGCCAATCGGATGGGTAAAAAATTTCTCTGTCTTCAACTTGATGTCTTCCTTTCCGACCTTTTTATGAACAATATTCATATATACCAAAGGAAATGCGAAAACACAAGTTTTCAGTTTATCCCGCTATTCGCCGGGCAGTAAAACTCCCACCTCCAAATTCGGCTGGGGCAAAGAAGTTAAGTGGGAGCCCTGCTGCCCGTAAAAGCCCGATTGACGAGGGCTAATAATCAGCGTGGGATGAACAAAACCCCCACTAATTAAAGTTTCACTTTATACTAAAACAAAAACATATCATCTAAGAAAAACATATGCTATACTATAGAATAATTACAATATAATAACTATTAAAACCAGATTCAACAGAAATGCTGCTATCCATTATGGATGGCAGCTTTCGTCGTTTTATAGGGGTTTCGATTTTGATTCTTTTTCTCAATAAGAATTCGGAAGGAGCGAGTATTAATGAACGTAGAAGTAAAAACATTACAAGCACAAAAAGATATTTCTCATCCCTCTTTATGGGATACATTAAAGAAACATTATGAACTTATATTTGCAATCGCATCTGGTATTTTTATTTTAGCTGGTTGGTTATTCACAAAAAATGATGCAATAAGTGCAGGTATTACTTTATATATCCTTGCTTATGTAGTTGGAGGATTTGCAAAAGCAAAAGAAGGTATTGAAGACACAATTGAAGAGAAAGAGCTAAATGTTGAAATGCTCATGATTTTTGCAGCTATCGGCGCCGCAGTTATCGGTTACTGGGCAGAAGGTGCTATTTTAATCTTCATCTTTGCATTAAGCGGAGCAATGGAATCTTATACATTAAGTAAAAGCCAAAAAGAAATTTCCGCGCTTCTTGATCTACAACCTGAAGAAGCATTACGTATTTCAAACGGAATTGAGGAACGTGTTCCAGTTGAACAATTACAAATTAACGATATTATTTTAATTAAGCCAGGTGAGCGTGTTCCTGCTGATGGCACAATTCATACTGGTGAAACAAATATTGATGAAGCTGCTATTACAGGAGAACCCATTCCGAATGAGAAAAAATTCGGCGATGAAGTATTTGCCGGCACTGTAAATTTACGTGGTGCTATTGAAGTTAAAATTACGAAGCCGAGCGATCAAACATTATTCCAAAAGATTATTCGTCTCGTTCAAAGTGCACAAAGCGAAAAATCCCCATCACAACTATTCATCGAAAAATTTGAAGGAACATACGTAAAAGGTGTACTACTTGTTGTTGCGCTTATGATGTTTGTTCCTCATTTCTTACTTGATTGGAGTTGGAATGAAACGTTTTATCGCGCGATGATCTTACTTGTAGTCGCTTCTCCTTGTGCGCTAGTTGCAGCCATTACACCGGCAACTTTATCAGCAATTTCAAACGGAGCGAGAAACGGTATTCTCTTTAAAGGTGGTATTCATTTAGAACGTCTAGCTTCAGTAAAGGCGATTGCCTTTGATAAAACAGGAACATTAACACAAGGAAAACCTACTGTAACAGATGTATATGTTCGAGAAGGCATAGCAGAAAGTGAAGTACTTTCTATTACAGCAGCGATTGAAAGTCACTCTACACATCCTTTAGCAGAAGCGATTGTTAAATATGCAAAACATGCTTACGACATTACGATAAAAAAACCAGAAAACGTTGAAGATGTAACTGGTTTTGGATTAAAAGGAATATTAGAAAACAAATCTTATAAAATTGGTAAAGCTGATTTTATTGGAGAAGAAACAAAGACATTTCATAATGGCATTTCTGCTTCACTTGAAAAAGAGGGGAAAACTGTCGTTTATATTAGTGATGAGGATGGTATTCTTGGACTGATCGCTTTAAAAGATACCCTTCGCCAAGAAACGATAGCGGCTATTCGTGATTTGCAAAGCATTGGTGTCGAAGCAATCATGATTACTGGTGATAATGAAGAAACAGCAAAAGCAATTGCCAATGAAAGTAATATAAAAGAATATTACGCATCATGTTTACCGGAAACAAAAGTTGAAACGATAAAGCAGTTAAAAGAAAAGTACGGCATAGTCGCCATGGTTGGAGATGGTATAAACGATGCACCTGCACTCGCTACTTCTAGTATTGGTGTTGCAATGGGTGAAGGAACAGACGTAGCATTAGAGACTGCAGACGTTGTTCTTATGAAAAACGAATTATCTCGTCTCTCTCAAGCAATCCGTTTATCAAAACGAATGAACCGTATTGTGAGGCAAAACGTTATCTTCTCTTTAGCTGTCATTGCAATGCTGATTTGTTCTAATTTCTTGCAGTTTTTAGCTCTTCCATTCGGTGTTATTGGACATGAAGGAAGTACCATTCTTGTAATCTTGAATGGCTTACGATTATTAAAAGGAAATAAGTAACGGGTCCCTGATAAAGGACCCGTTTTTTTTTAATGGTAGCTATTGTGACCGTTCGCACTACTGCTCGTTTTATGCTTTGGATGCGAACTGCTCTTTTGTTTATTATTACTTTTATTATTGTGGTTCTTTTTATTATTACTCATGAAATATCCCCCCTGTTCCCTTTTATTATGGAACAAGAGCTCATTTTTCATTACGGGAATTATTGTCACCCGTTCTATAATGATGGAGTAAACCATTAATTTCACCGCCAAGTAAAATTACCCACGCAGTTAAGTAAAACCATAACATTAAAATAATGATACCACCGAGACCACCATATGTATTAGCGTAATTTGCAAATTTATCTACATAATAGGCAAATGAGTACGATACCACAATCCATCCTACAGTAGCAAATATTGCTCCCGATATGACTTCTCTTCGCTTTAATTTCCGATCAGGCGCAAATGTATATAAAAAGCTAAACAAAGCGATTAAGACAAAGAAACTTGCTACTAAACGCGTAATACTCCAAACATAAGAAAAACTATCCGATAAACCAATTGCTTTAAACACGGCTGCCCCAATCACTTGTCCAAATACTGGGACGATTAGTGCAAACACAATCATAAAAATTATCGCTAACGTGAACACGATAGATAAAGCTCTTGTTTTAATAAAAGAACGGGTTTCTGTTACATCATAAGCACGGTTAAAAGCGTTCATAACCGCATTCACCCCGTTTGAAGCAAACCATAACATCGATAGTAAACCGAATGATAATAAACCACCATTTTGTTCGTTTACAACTTTATCTACGTTTACTTCAATTAAATTCATCGCATCTTCTGGTACGTACGGTTCTAATAAATTGAGCACACTTTCTGTTTGAAGGTCAATAAAGCCAAGAAGCGTAATTAAGAAAACAAGCCCAGGGAAAATCGCAAGCAAGAAGAAATAAGCGAGCTGTGCTGCTAAGCCCGCTACATCATCGCGCATCGTCCGGTCATATAAATCTTTCCCAAACGAAAAAGTGCGATTTCTTTTTGCTTTTTCTAGAAATTTCCTCATATTTTTTAGACGCTTTTCTTCTCTTCTTTATTTTGCTTTAGCTCAATGTATGCTTCAGTTTTTTTTTCCTCTGCATTTGAGTCTTTCATAAATAATTCACGCGCTTCTTTCATACCACCATCTTCAGCTACCACTGGCTCTTCTTCTGCTTTAAGCTCATCTACCTTTGGAGATACAGCTTGAATTTCAATCGTTTCCGGCTTTTCTACTGGCACGATTTTTTTCTTACTAAAAATTTCTTTCGTTTCTTTTAACGTTTCTACAACAGACGGCGTCAATTTTTTGATTTCTGCTACTTTCGCTTTCACTACATTAAAATCAGCAAGTTCGCGTCCTTTATCTGTAACAGTTTGCACTTTTTCTTTTATCTTCGAATTTTCACCAATTTCAATCATCTTTGTTTTTGCTTTTTCTGCCGTGTTTTTTACTTTTTCACGGTTTTCTTTCTTTAACATAGATACAGCTACACCTGCAGCTACACCAATCGCAATGTTTCGAGCAATATTATTTTTCTTTGCCATATTCCTTCACCCTTTCATTTCTTATATTAGAAAGTATTACTTTCTAAGCTTCCTCATATTCCTTGTTCATTTCGAATGAAAGCTACTAGCTTTGCACACCCTTCTGTTACAAGGTCATACACTTCTTGGAAGTTCCCTGTAAAGTAAGGGTCAGGAACGTCTGTCCAGCCACCGTCTGGAACAAAATCGGACAGTCTACCAATATAGCCTCCAGTTTTACCAAAACTTTTTAAATCCGCTATATTCTTGTTGTCCATGGCAATAATATAATCAAACTTTGTTAAGTCTTCTTTTTCTACTTGCCGTGCTTTAATTCCTTCAAAAGAGACTTCATTTTCTTTTAAAATTTTTTTTGTTCCTTTATGTGGTGGATGACCAATATGCCAATCTCCAGTTCCTGCAGAATCAATGACAATTTTCTCTTCGAGTCCCTCTTTTACGACAAAATCTCGAAAAATTGCTTCTGCCATTGGAGAACGACAAATATTCCCAAGACAAACAAACAATACTCGGACCATATTTTTGTCTCTTCCCTTCTTGGTGCATTTCTTAATATATATCTATAGTATAAACAACCAATTATTAATTATAAAGGAAATCCCTACTAATTTAATAGGATTGAAAAGTTTCATTAACGAAAATGATAAAAAAATGTTAAGATAGCCTTATGTTATTTTAAAGGGGGACACTTCGGTGGATTTATCCGTAAAATCAGAAGTAAACGTTGAATATATGGTAGAAGCTATTAAAGAAAAATTACGCATGGTTAATGCTGGAGCAATGAGAGCTGCTAGTTTTAACGAAGAAATGTACGAGGACTTACGTGACATTTATGAGCACGTTATGAAACGTGAAACATTCAGTATTAGTGAAATGCAAGCTATTACTGAGGAATTAGGTACATTAATTAAAAAATGACAAAGAGCCTCACGTATTCGAGGCTCTTTTAATTTCAACAAATTCATGACAACTCTTCTCTTTTCCTCCTCACATTCTAAATTACTGTACAATGAAAGTAGAACCTCACCTTAGATTTTTTCTCCATACATACTACTCTAAAAAAATTGCCACACTACCATTGCTAACTGTTTTTACTGGAGGTGCTTACTTATGAGCAATTGGTACAGTAAGACGAAAAATCAAACATTAATCGACCTAGAAACAAATGAACAACACGGTTTAACAGATAAAATCGTAAATGAACGTTTAAAGCAATATGGTTCTAATGAATTAGCTACCAAGCAAAAACGTACTTTATGGCAGCGCGTTTTCGCCCAAATTAATGACGTCCTCGTATATGTCCTTATTATCGCTTCCCTTATTTCCGCCTTTGTAGGTGAATGGGCCGATGCAAGTATTATCGCGCTCGTTGTAGTTTTAAATGCTGTTATTGGTGTAATCCAAGAATCGAAAGCGGAACAGGCTTTAGAAGCATTGAAAAAGATGGCAACACCTAAAGCTATCGTAAAGCGAGATGGTGAACTAAAAGAGATTCCATCTGAGCACGTCGTTCCAGGTGATATCGTTATGCTTGATGCCGGACGATATATACCATGTGATTTACGGCTTATCGAAACTGCTAATTTAAAGGTTGAAGAATCTGCTCTAACTGGTGAATCTGTCCCCGTTGATAAAGATGCAGTCTACCATCCTTCCATGCAAAGTGATGAACAAGTACCGTTAGGCGATCAAAAAAACATGGCTTTTATGTCGACGCTAGTAACATACGGACGTGGCGTCGGCGTTGCTGTTGAAACTGGGATGAACTCACAAATTGGCAAGATCGCTACCCTTTTACATGAAGCAGACGATGATATGACACCACTTCAAAAAAGCTTAGCACAAGTAGGAAAATATTTAGGATTTGTCGCTGTAGCTATTTGCACTACTATGTTTCTCATCGGTTTTTTACAGGGCCGGGATACGTTAGAAATGTTTATGACCGCAATTAGTTTAGCTGTTGCAGCCATTCCAGAAGGCTTACCAGCTATCGTTTCCATCGTTCTTGCAATTGGTGTTCAGCGTATGATTAAACAAAACGTTATCATTCGTAAACTACCAGCTGTTGAAGCTCTCGGTTCTGTCACAATTATTTGTTCAGATAAAACAGGTACATTAACTCAAAATAAAATGACCGTTACTCACTTTTATAGTGATCGCACATACGACCAGCTAGAAAATTTGAATGTAAATAATGATGCACACCGTCTATTATTAGAAAATATGGTTTTATGCAACGATGCCTCTTACGGTGCCGACTCACAAACAGGGGATCCTACAGAAATTGCCCTTCTTGTTGCCGGAAGCTCTTTTAACATTCAAAAAGATCATTTAGAAAATAAACATGAACGTGTTAACGAATTGCCTTTCGATTCTGATCGTAAAATGATGTCAACTGTACATACGTACGATGAAGGCTACTATAGCATGACGAAGGGTGCTATTGATAAACTTTTACCTCACTGTACCCATATCTTTATAAATAATAAACTTGAGGTCCTAAAAGATTCTGATAAAAATCAAATATTAGAAGCTGCCGGGTCAATGTCGCAAGAAGCCTTAAGAGTACTTTCATTCGCATATAAACGATACGATTTAAACGATATGGATATAAATCATCTCGAAGAAAATCTCATCTTTATCGGTCTTGTCGGTATGATTGATCCACCACGTACAGAAGTAAAAGATTCAATTACAGAATGTAAAAAGGCTGGTATTCGCACAGTTATGATTACGGGTGATCATAAGGATACCGCCTTTGCAATTGCCAAAGAACTTGGCATTGCTGAAGAAATATCTGAAATCATGATTGGAACTGAATTAGATACCATTCCAGATACAGAACTAGCAAGTAAAATTAATCACTTAAATGTATTCGCTAGGGTCTCTCCAGAACATAAAGTGAAGATTATAAAAGCATTACGTGCTAAAGGAAATATCGTTTCCATGACTGGTGACGGTGTAAATGATGCTCCATCTTTAAAACAAGCAGACGTTGGAGTAGCAATGGGAATTACAGGAACAGATGTCGCAAAAGGCGCAGCAGATGTAGTTTTAACAGACGATAACTTCTCATCTATTGTGAAAGCTGTTGAAGAAGGAAGAAATATTTATCGTAATATTAAAAAGTCTATTCTCTTCCTACTCTCTTGTAACTTCGGCGAAATTATAGCTCTCTTTTTAGCTATTTTACTCGGCTGGGCAACACCACTACGCCCTATTCACATTTTGTGGGTAAATTTAATTACAGATACACTGCCTGCATTATCACTCGGTGTTGATCCTGAAGATCCAGATGTGATGAAGGAAAAACCACGACATGCGAAAGAAAGCTTATTTAGCGGCAGCGTTCCTTTTCTTATTTTCAATGGGGTTGTAATTGGACTTCTTACTTTAACAGCCTTTATCGTTGGGGCAAAGCTCTATACAGGAGATACAAATTTATTTCCTCTCTTCCCAGATCAAATTGATGAAGACGCTCTATTACACGCCCAAACGATGGCATTTGTCGTTCTTAGTTTTTCTCAACTCGTTCATTCATTTAACTTACGTTCAAGAACGAAATCAATTTTTTCAATTGGGATATTTACAAATAAATATTTAGTCTTCTCATTTCTAATCGGTGTTCTTATGCAAGTGTGTATCATCTCCATCCCACCTCTTGCCAATATATTTGGTGTGCATGCATTAACAATGCGAGATTGGGGATTTGTTCTCTTGTTAAGTATCATTCCGCTTGTTGTGAATGAAATCATTAAATTAGTTAAGAGAAACTAAAAGGCAATGAGGACTGTTCCTCATTGCCTTTTCTTTATCCTTGTAATTCTTTTTTGATGTTCTCTGTTAATGTAGCCATGCGCTTGCGGCTTTCTTCACGCTCACGTTTATTTTGCTCTTCAATTTGTTGTGTTTCTTGCATACCTCTTGAAATAATGTTCCAAGTTTCCTCAAGTGTTTCCATCTTAATACTAGAAGAACCTGATAATCTCGCTACTTCCACACTTTGAGTTGCGATATTTTGTGCATTTTTCTTAAGTAATTCATTTGTACGGCGATCAAGTTCAGCCATAGAGTCCGCAACAAGCTTTTGACGTTTCGCATTTACCGCTTGAATGATACCATTTTTAAAGATAGGAATCGTTGTAATAAATGCCGTATTGATTTTACCGATTAATTTATTGTTACCGCGTTGAATCATACGAATTTGTGGTGCTGTTAATAGAGCAACCATACGAGCTTTTTCTAAATCATCAATACGTTGTTCTAAAATTTCAACAGAGTTTTTAAGCGATTCTAATTCAATACCCGCCAACTGATCATTATTACGTATGCGCTCTTCGTACATCGGAACTAACTCTGTATTTAAACGCTCTAATAACATTTCCCCAGCTACTACGTATTTTTCTAAGTCTAAATAATACTTTAAGTTTTGCTCATATAAACCATCTAACGTACCAATTGATTTTTTCATTTCATCTTGATACTTCGTAATTTCTACGTATACTTTATCCATCTCGCGACCCATCGTCTGATACTTACTAAAGATTTGTTCAATCATTTTATCTGCTTTTTTGAACATACGTGAGAAGAAACCACTTTTCTCTTCCGCAAAGTCTTTACTATCAAATCTGTCCATAATTTTACCGAGCTGCTTTAATAATTCACCTGAGTCTTCTACTTTCGATAAAGACATTGTATGTAAAATTTGATCAGCGAAACGTGAAATTTCCATAGAAGGTTCTTTTCCGAGTTCAATTAATTCTAATTGATCTTTAATATCTACTGCGTTATAAATACGTTGCACTTCTGCATCTTGTCTAAGTTGCAAGCGAACATCTTGTGCGGTTTGCTCATTCAATTCTGTTTTCGAATCTAGTACGACTGGGTTATTCATATGGTATTCTCCCTTTCCTTATAAAAATGGACGAAATAGTCCTTTTATTGTTTGTGATAAATTTTTATAGGCTGATGAACCATGAAATTCAAGATCGAAATTAACTTCTTCAAGCCAATGTGAATCAAATGCTCCTGATTGAATATACGGTTCAATATCGTTTCTCCCCGTTGGATTAAAGTGGAATACATCTACTCCAATTTGATTTAAAAATAGTAATAACACAGCATCAGAACGACTTAATTCTCCGCTCTTCTCATTATTAAATATAACAATTTTCGGTACTTCTTGCGAATAATCAAATTTCTCAAGCTGCTCTAAAATGTTCGGTGGTATTTGAGAGAGTTGTGCGAAAACATACAGTGCTACATCTTGTTTCGTCTCTTTCGCAATTGGTTTACACATTTCACTTTCGCACGTATGGATCATTGCTTCTGCAATACCATGTTGTAATCCTTCTGGTAAACGCTTATGTGGCCACCAATGGCTGTTCATAATTAAATCCGGATGTAACTTCCCTGCGCGGTCCAATGCATCTCGATAATGATATTGGAAATTCGCTTTTTGTTCTTTCGTAAACGGGAATGTATTAATCAAGAAACTGTTATCAAATGATGTAACAGCCTTTAATCGCTGAAAATATTCTTTATCATTCTTTGAAACACCTGATATTTTTGCAAATAAAGAAGGAATATAAATATGCTTATTTTCAACAAAGAATGTTGGACGTACAAATGCCTTTTCTTTCGTAATTAAAAAGAGTTCATCGTACGTCGTTTTGAGCGTACGGGCTACAGGTGTATACGAACGGAATTGCCATGGTTTATATAATAATGAATTATCGTGGTGAAGTACTTGCTCGATTTCTTTTGAAGCTTGATAAGCTACCGTTGCGACGCGTTCACGACGCCGATCAGGAAATGGTTCCAATGAAATACGGCCTGAATGAGATACGACAAAGGTCTTTCCTTCCTCATCTACACTCTCAAATCCATCTTTTCCTTCTGGGTGATAATAAAGCACATCGCAACCGAGCATAATAAGAAAGTATAAGAAATATATACGGCTCTCCGTCGCATCACCGTACCAAACGACACGCGGCATTTGTTTCTTATAATTAATCGTAGAGAACCACTTCGCTACGTAATTTTCACTTAATTTAATCATATCGATTAAGAAACGCCGGAATCCTTCTGTTTTTAAAGATTGATTATGTTGTTTCTCATACAATTTCAATACAGAAATAAACGTCGTATGTATATAATGCTGTAAATCAGGATTGTCTACTTGCGGTAATAGTTGTTTTCCAGACAAATGTGCTACAAGCCTATTTACTGTAAGTCCATTCGGCGCTTCTTGATGTAATGCAAAAACTTCTTGAATATGGCGCAGTTTTTCGGGATCAATCACCTTATTTAAATTTTGTTCATGCAAAACCTCGATCCCTTTTGCTTCATTATAATCAAATAGTTCATTGAAATATTCATCTACATCATTCGGAACACCAAGAATGCGACTTGCTATGTAACTAAATTTCATCTCATTCTCTGTCAGTTCATATTGTGGGCGTTTTTCTAAAAGCGCTTCAAATTGCTTTAAATCTGATTCATCTTTTAATGCACATGGTTGAAGTGTAAAACGTGAAAACACAACAGTTCACCTCCAAAAACATTTACGTTTTTTATAAAGTCTCTCTTCTATTATAAACTATTTTTAGTTATAAAAAATGGGCGCTCGCATAACGAGCAAACCCATTTCAATTATTTATGTTCATTTTTAGTAGCTGCAACTTCTTCTTTAGCTTGTCCAGAATTCTTCATGTAGTGAAGTATAAATGTTGCTCCAAACGCTATAACTAAAATAATAAAGAACAGCATATGACTTACTTCAATATGAACGACAGACAGTAGCATTTTTGCTGCAATAATTAAGATTAAAATATATGCTGTCGTTTCAAGTTCTGGAATACGCTCTAACAATTTTAAGAATACGCCAGCGATACCGCGCATCATTAAAATACCGAGCATTCCACCTAATAGTAAAATCCAAACTTCATTCGATACACCAAATGCAGCAAGTACACTATCTACAGAGAACGCAATATCCATTAACTCAACCATCGCAACCGTTCCCCAGAAGACACCAAACATTCTGAAGAGAATACTATTTTGGTTCATACCATGAGCTTCCTCTTCTTCTGCATTACCTTTTCGTTTATCAATGAAGTATTTAATTGATAGCCAAGCTAAGTAAAGTGCACCTAACACTTTTACCCATGCCAATTTAATTAAGAACATTCCGATTCCAATTGCAATAAAACGAAATACATAAGCTCCAATAAGTCCATAGAATAATGCTTTTTTTCGTTTTTCTTCTGGAAGATGTTTTACCATTACCGCTAACACAAGTGCATTGTCAGCAGATAATAACCCTTCAAGTACAACAAGTGTACCTATTAACCCCCAAGATACTGGATCTTGTAACACTTTAATCCACATGTCCAAGTCGAAAAACTGAGCATACGTATCAAGGATTCCTTGCAAAATACTCATCTTACCTTTATCCCCTATTCTTTGCTAGATTTATAGAAAGGTCAAAAAAAGGAAACGAATGCCGTTTCCCTTCTTACGCATCCAAGCCATACGCTCTTACAAGTGCACCTAATCCACCTTGGAATCCACTTCCTACTGCACTAAACTTCCACTGTCCATTATGACGATATAATTCACAAAAGACAACTGCTGTTTCAATGGAGAAATCTTCCCCTAAATCAAAACGAAGAACTTCTTCGTTTGTTTCTTCATTTGCTAAACGAACGAATGCATTTGCAACCTGTCCAAAGTTTTGATTACGGCCTTCACCATCATAAATTGTAACTGTAATAGCAATTTTATGAACATCTGCTGGAACCTTTTTCAAATCGACAACAAGTTGCTCATCATCACCGTCACCTGCACCTGTACGGTTATCTCCTGTATGTAAAACTGATTCACAAGGAGACTGTAAATTATTATAGAAAATAAAATCAGTTTCCTTCGTACATTTCCCGTTCGCATCTAATAAAAAGGCAGATGCATCTAAATCAAAATCAGATCCACCATCATAAGATTTAATATCCCATCCAAGACCAATTACTGCTCTTGATAAACCTGGGCTTGTTTTAGCTAAATCTATTTTCTGTCCTTTTTGCAATTGAATAACCATATATATTCACCTCTATATTTTAATTTTTAAAAATATATCCATCAGTAAATACGCGTTTCACTGATGGATATATAAATCTATTACTCTACATCTAAACCAAAGTTATTACATAGAGAACCTAATCCACCTTGGAATCCACTTCCGATTGCATTGAATTTCCATTCACCTGCGTGACGGTATAATTCGCTTACTACTACAGCTGTTTCAA
This sequence comes from Bacillus sp. RC240, assembly GCF_044907945.1. Classification (NCBI taxonomy): domain Bacteria; kingdom Bacillati; phylum Bacillota; class Bacilli; order Caryophanales; family Bacillaceae; genus Bacillus; species Bacillus sp. RC240. The sequence goes on from NZ_JBIYCT010000007.1 coordinate 78,183, forward strand.
TAGAGAAATCTTCTCCTAAATCGTAACGAATTAATTCTGCATTCTTTTCTTCATCCATAATACGTACGAAAGAATTAGAAACTTGTCCGAAGTTTTGACTGCGGCCTTCTCCATCATAAATTGTAATTGTGAAACAAATACGCTCAATGTTAGCAGGAACATTTTTTAAGTCTATTTTAATTGTTTCATCGTCGCCTTCACCTTCGCCTGTACGGTTATCTCCTAAATGCTCTACAGCACCATTCGCACCTTTTGGATTATTATAGAAGACGAAATCCTCTGCTCCTGAAACTTTACCGTTAGCACCTACTAAGAAGATACTAACATCTAAATCGAAATCGTTTTGTCCATCATAACGATTCGTATCCCAACCAAGTCCTACAAGAACTTTCGAAAGACCTGGATTTGTTTTTGTTAAGTCTACCTTTTGTCCTTTTTTCAATGAAATAGATGCCATATTATACTATTCCTCCTTGGTTTATTTTATTGGTAACGTGATACAATTTCACTTAAGTTTTTATCTTGTGTTCCTTCTCCCACTGCTGAAAACTTCCATTCGTTTCCATGTCGGTATATTTCACCTGCAATTAAAGTCATTTTGCCAGCATAATTATCTGACAAGTTATAACGCGCTAATTCTTCACCTGTTTGTGGGTTTTGAATACGAATATATGCATTGCGAATCATCCCAAAATCTTGACGACGATTTACACAGTCATAAATATTTACAACGAATACTAGACGATTAATACGGCTCGGAACTTTATGTAATTCTACGAAAATTGTTTCGTCGTCACCAGCGCCTTCACCTGTTAAATTATCTCCTGAATGAATGATACTACCACAAGTAGAAAGTTTGTTGCCGAAGTAAACTAAATCATTTTTGTTTAAAAAACGATCCCCTTCTAACATAACAACTGATGCATCACAATCTACATTTGGTTTACTTCCAAATAATGAAGACAGAAATCCACCTGATTGCCCAATTGGATCCCAGCCTAAGCCAACCTGCATTTTCGCTACTCTAGGTTGTCCTTTCGTTAAATCAATCTTTTGTCCTTTTTCTAAAATAATAGGCATGAAGTTTCTTCCTTTCTACAAAGCATTTTCCAACTCGGAAAACATTGTATTCTTCTCTTATATTGTAGCATTATTTATCTAATGAGAAAAAGGATAAATTCTCAATTATATGAAAACAGATACTATATTTATTTATACTGATGTAATAAGTGGTAAATAGAGCCAATCATTCCTGCACAATTACCGCTTTGCGCAAGTTTAATCTCACAATTACTATAAATCTCTTGATTTAAGTATGTTCCTATCTCTTCCTTCACTTCATTTAAGAAATCATCGCCTCTTTCAGTAATTCCCCCACCAATAATAATCATTTTCGGATTAAAAATATAAGCAAGATTGCTAATACCAATCGCCAAATGTTTAAAGAAAATCTTCACGGCTTGAGTAACACCGCTATCACCCTTATCATATAATTCGAAAATTGTTTTACCATCCCACTCCTTTTTACCTTTATATCTTCGTACAAGACGAATTAATCCCGAAATTGAGGCAACCTCCTCAAAAGATTTCCCTTCTATTAACATGTTCCCCCATTCCCCAGCGCCAAACGAATGTCCACGGTATAACTCTCCATTTATAACAATTGCTCCACCAATGCCCGTTCCAAGCGTAAGCATAATAAAATCGCTTTCTCCCCTCCCTGTACCTTTCCATTTCTCTCCTAAGGCTGCACAATTAACATCATTTTCAATAGATACAGGAACTTTTAATACTTCTTGTAATCTCTCAACAATAGAAATATTAGCATAACGTGGAATATGATCCACACCTCCCGTTATAACTCCTTTATTAATATCAACAATTCCCGCTGTACTAATACCAATTCCGGAAATAGTATATTCAGTCATTAACTTTTTTGATAAATATATAAGCTTTTGAACAATTTGTTCCCCGCCCAAGTGAATTTCTGTCGGGACCTTTTTATGTATTAGTACTACACCTATTTCTGAAACAATTCCATATTTAATTTGCGTACCACCAATATCAAATGCAATATATTCTTTCATCCGTTGCCACTTCCTCTACTGTTATGAGTGTAAATTCTCCATCACTCTACTGTCTGCAAGGAATTTACATTAACTCTTTTCTCCCTTTAGAAATACACCACCTTTTTCTATTTATAGTTTTTTTTGCATAAAACTCTTTTTCCTATGAAATATTACAAAGGGGTGTATTTTAGATGGAACAATAATTTTTTCTTCAGGAGGAAAACAATGACAAAAATATTCATTTTAGCATCAACACTTTCTTTATCCTTTTTTAGTGGCTTAAATATTGGTAATGCTGCAACTGAAAACTTCAATCCAATAACAAACGCTATTGTACAACATAACGATAATTTAGCAGAAGGTAATTCAAAAGATAATAATAAACCTCCAGGAAACAATGGCTCTCAGGACGATAGTGGTTCTGGTGGCAACGGTTCTGACGGCAGTGGCTCTGGTGGCAGTGGTTCTGGTGACAATGGTTCTGGTGACAATGGTTCTGGTGACAATGGCTCTGGTGGCAATGGCTCTGGTGGCAATGGCTCCGGTGGCAACGGTTCTGGCGGCAACGGTTCTGGTGGCAGTGGTTCTGGCGGCAGTGGTTCTGACGGCAATGGCTCTGGTGGCAGTGGTTCTGGCGGTAACGGCTCTGGTGGCAACGGCTCTGGCGGCAGTGGTTCTGGCGATAATGGCTCCGGTGGCAACGGTTCTGGCGGCAACGGTTCTGGTGGTAGTGGTTCTGGCGGCAGTGGTTCTGACGGCAATGGCTCTGGTGGCAGTGGTTCTGGCGGTAACGGCTCTGGCGGTAACGGCTCTGGTGGCAATGGCTCTGGCGGTAGTGGTTCTGGCGGTAATGGCTCTGGTGACAGTGGTTCTGGCGGCAGTGGTTCTGGTGGCAATGGTTCTGGTGACAGTGGTTCTGGCGGCAGTGGTTCTGGTGGCAATGGTTCTGGTGGCAATGGTTCTGGTGGCAACGGTTCTGGTGGCAATGGTTCTGGTGGCAATGGTTCTGGTGGCAATGGTTCTGGTGGCAACGGCTCTGGTAGCAACGGCTCTGGTGGCAATGGTTCTGGTAGCAGTGGCTCTCAGGGAGGTAACCGCGTTAAAGGCGACAGCAGTTCTCAAGGTGGTAATGGCTCTCAGGGCGGCAACCGTGTTAAAGGCGATAGCGGCTCTCAAAGCGGTAACGCAAAAGATAATGCAACAAAACAAGGCAATAAGTTGCCTAATACTGCAACACATTATCCTGCATCTATTTTAATGGGACTTTCAACATTCCTAATTGGTGTGTTACTATTTATTCGTCGTAAAAACGCAAAATAAAAAAAATCATCCTTCCATCTAAAAATACATGAAACAGATTATAAAGTGAAACTTTAATCAGTGGGGATTTTGTTCATCCCCCACTGATTATTAGCCTTCACCAATCGGGCTTTTACGGGCAGCAGGGCTCCCACCTAACTTCTTTGCTCCAGCCGAATTTTGAAGTGGGAGTTTTACTACCTGGAAAATAACGGGATAAAACTAAAAAGGACTTTGATTGCATTTTATTATGCAATCAAAGGTCCTTTTTGTCATCTAGTAGCAAGAGTATTAATACGCTTTTCCCCAATACACCATCTGCTTCGCTTTTTTACTACAGCAAATACATTCGTCAGCTAAACTTTCTTGTTCGAACGGAATACAACGTGAAGATACTCCAATTTCTTCTTTTAGTTTTTCTTCACAAGCTAGTTCTCCGCACCACATCGCTTTAATAAACCCTTGTTTTTCATCAACTATTTTTTTCATCTCTCCGAAATTCGTCACACTATAAGTACTCTCATCTCTAAATACTTTTGCTTTACTAAATAAAGAATGATGAATCTCCTCAAGTAATGATGGGATGCGCTCTTCTAATTGATCCATTGCTATAAACTCTTTTTCTTTCGTATCTCGCCTTACAAGTACAACTTGATTCTTTTCAATATCCTTTGGACCAACTTCTAATCTAATTGGAACACCCTTCATTTCATACTCATTAAATTTCCAGCCAGGTGTTTTATTGCTAGCATCTATTTTTACACGTGCAACCTTCTGAATACGTCCTTGCAACTCTGTTGCTTTGTCTAACACACCTTCTTTGTGCTGAGCAATAGGAACGATAACAACTTGTACTGGAGCGACTTTCGGTGGCATTACAAGTCCGTTATTATCGCTATGAACCATAATAAGTCCACCTATCATTCTTGTTGATACACCCCAAGATGTTTGATGTACGTATTGCCATTTACCGTTACGATCTAAAAACTTAATATCAAATGCTTCAGAGAAATTCGTTCCAAAGTTATGAGATGTTCCTGTTTGAAGTGCTTTTCCATCATGCATTAAACTTTCAATCGTATAAGTTGCCTTCGCTCCTGCAAACTTTTCTTTTTCTGTTTTTTGCCCTTTAATAACCGGAATCGCTAAATACTCTTCACAAAAAGCAGCATATAGATTTAAAATATTTAATGTTTCAATTTGAGATTCTTCTGCCGTTTCATGAATCGTATGACCTTCTTGCCATAAAAATTCAGTTGTACGAAGGAATGGTCTCGTCGTCTTCTCCCAACGAACTACTGAACACCACTGGTTATATAACTTTGGTAAATCATTATATGATTGAACAATTTTTGAAAAATGCTCACAGAATAGAGTTTCAGATGTAGGGCGTATACAAAGTCTTTCCGCCAATTTCTCATCTCCGCCATGAGTAACCCACGCTACTTCAGGAGCAAATCCTTCAACATGATCTTTCTCTTTTTGTAATAAACTCTCTGGAATGAACATTGGCATGTACACATTTTCATGACCAGATTCTTTTAATTTTTCATCCATCACTTTCTGCATATTTTCCCATAATGCATAACCGTATGGACGTAAAATCATACAACCTTTCACACTTGAATAATCAACAAGCTCCGCTTTTTTTACAATATCGGTATACCACTGAGCAAAGTCTTCTTCCATTTTCGTAATGGCTTGTACTTGTTCTTTTACCATAGTTATTCTTCCTCCTTTAGAAAATAGAAAAAGCCCGCGTCCCCAAATAGGGACCGAGCTTTGTCGGCGTTACCACCCTGATTCATACACAAAAAAATTGAGTATGCTCTCTTTTTGATAACGGGAATTTCCCGCTGCATATGCAGAACTCAAAGGTAGGTTCCATATCGCCTCTTTAAGAATCTTCCAGCCAAAAGGATTCTCTCTCTGCAAAAAGGTAAGACATGTACTATTCCTTTTTCATCGTTATAACAAAATAAATTTGTTGAATATCATAATATAAATTTTATTTCAAAACAAGAGCCAATTTTCTTATTTTTATACATTATTTTCAATTATCACTGTTTTATACGTAACTTTTCCGAACTATTTTTACAAGTTGATGAGCAACCATACCAATTAGTGTACCAATTAAAACGAAGAAACAAATAAATCCGTATCCCATTCCTTCCCAACCACCAATAGCGATCATTGTTACAGGAAAGAAAGCTAAACAAAGAAGTACTAAACTAAGTGCAAATATAATATCAAACTGTTTGTCTGGAAAACGTTTCTTTAGTAAATATGACATAAAAAATACAAGGAGAACGGTGACTCCACCAATGATGTAAAAGATACCAAATCCATCTAGCCAATCCATAGTATTCCCTCCTTCCATTCATTCCCTTATACTTATTATATGTTTAATTTTTCTGAAAATAAATAACAAAATTTTATTCAAAAATATATTTTTATTACCAGGTATTAATAGTAATATATAAAAATAGGTTTTATATAATCAGGAGGGAAACTTTATGGATAAAGCATTAACAAATCGCGTCATTATTTTATCTTTCGACTGCTTATCAGCTTTAGATTTTCCTATATTACAAAAACTACCTAATTTCCAAACTTTAATAAAAAGGGGCGCGATTGCGAAAAAAGTGGAGCCAATTTATCCTTCTGTAACATATCCAAGCCACTCAACAATCGTAACCGGTAATTATCCTAATAAGCATGGCGTTGTCAGCAATACATTACTTCAACCAGGACGTGATTCACCAGATTGGCATTGGTATCGAAAGTCCATTAAAGGAACAACTTTATATGATGAAGCACGCAAAGCAAATTTAACGACAGCAGCCCTTCTATGGCCTGTTACTGGAAGAGCAAATATCGATTACAATTTACCAGAAATTTTTCCAAATAGAGCGTGGCAAAATCAAATTTTAGTTTCATTATTTAGCGGTAGCCCGCTATATCAATTAGATTTAAATCGTCGTTTCGGCCATATACGAAATGGATTGTCACAGCCTGAGCTTGATGATTTCGTCCTTGCTTCTGCCGTACATACAATCCGGACGAAAAAGCCTAATGTTATGTTTGTACATTTTACTGATTTAGATACGCAAAGACATTACCATGGCTTCGAGTCCGAGGAAACAGTAGCTGCAATCCATAGACACGACGAACGCCTTGGAAAAATTATTCATGCATTAAAAGAAAGCGGGATATACGAAGAAAGTACAATTATTGCACTTGGCGATCATAGCGCTTTAAGTGAAAACAAAGCAATCCAATTAAATGTCCTATTCGGTCAAAAAGGACTTATATCCGTAAATAAAAGTGGAAAAATACACGATTGGAAAGCTTATTGCCAAAGCTGTGATGGATCTGCCTACGTACATGTAAAGGATAAAAATGATACTGAAACGATTAAAGAGATTCAACTTCTTCTTGAAGAGCTTCTTCAGGATAAACAAAATGGAATTGAATTTATTCTGCACGATGAAGATGCAAAAGAACGTGGTGCTGATGGTAATTGCTTATTTATGCTAGAAGCCATGGAAGGTTATTACTTCATTGAAAATTATACAGGTGATTTCATAAAAGAAATTACTAAAAAAGATGTTACTTCTAGTAAGAAATATACATTTGGAACACATGGATATTCCCCAACAAAACCTAACTATGAAACAATTTTTATGGCTGCTGGGAAAGGCATTCAAAGTGGCGTTACAATCCCGTATATGAGACTGATTGATGAAGGTCCCACTATTGCTAGGTTACTCGGTTTGCACTTAGGTGAAACAGACGGAGCAATTGTAGAGGATTTACTTCAATTGTAAAGAACTGTGTATATATGTAAAAGTTATGTAAAAATCATCACTGTTTCTCTTTTTACAATTTTTATTTTTGTACACTGTTAGTAGAACAAATTTAAGGGGGAACATTATATGAAAAAAATGTCCAGACAAGAAAAAAGCTGGATATTATATGATTGGGCGAACTCGGTATATTCGCTCGTCATTACAACTGCATTATTTCCAATTTACTTTAAAGCAGCTGCAAAAGAAGCTGGACTATCTGGTGCAACTTCAACAGCCTATTGGGGATATGCAAACTCGTTCGCTACACTTTTAATTTCTATACTCGCTCCTATTCTCGGCACGGTTGCTGATTATAAGGGATTTAAAAAACGATTTTTCACATTCTTCTTTGGACTCGGTATCGTATTTACAAGTATGCTAGCAGTTGTTCCAACATCTCAGTGGTACTTATTACTAGGATGCTATATGCTCGCATTAGTTGGCTTTGCTGGAGCAAATATTTTTTATGATGCATTTCTAGTAGATGTTACCTCTGGAGATAGAATGGACCGAATTTCTACGCGAGGTTTTGCATTAGGTTACATTGGGAGCACAATTCCTTTTATCGGTTGTATTGCTCTTATTATTCTTGCTCAAAAAGGAACTATCCCCTTATCAGTCGGAATTGCTAGTCAAATTTCCTTTGCAATAACAGCTCTTTGGTGGGGACTATTTACGATACCAATGCTAAAAAATGTAGAGCAAACACACTATATTGAACGTCATCCAAGACCAATTGCAATGAGCTTCAAGCGCCTTGCTAATACGTTTAAAAATATTAAAGAATATAAAACTGTATTTATGTTCCTAATAGCTTACTTTTTCTACATTGATGGGGTAGATACAATTATCACTATGTCTACTGCTTACGGAACAGATCTCGGTATTAGTGCAACCAATCTATTAATCATCTTATTTGTAACACAAATTGTCGCTTGTCCATTTGCTTTATTATATGGAAAACTATCGGAAACATTTACCGGTAAAAAAATGCTATATGTCGGCATTATCATTTATATCGTTATTTGCACATATGCTTATTTCTTAAAAACGACGTTTGATTTCTGGATTTTAGCAATGTTAGTTGCTACTTCTCAGGGCGGGATTCAAGCACTTAGCCGTTCTTATTTCGCAAAACTAGTACCGAAAGAATCTGCAAATGAATTCTTCGGATTTTATAATATCTTTGGTAAATTCGCGGCAATTATGGGTCCGGTATTAGTTGGTGTCACAACACAATTAACAGGAAAAACAAACGCTGGTGTCCTTAGTATTATTGTCTTATTTATTATCGGTGGATTCTTATTAACTAGAGTACCCGAAAATGATACGTCCGTTACACCACCTAATCCGAAAACTAAAACAATATAAGAGAAAGATCCCCTTCACACAAGAAGGGGATCTTTTTCTTATATTTTTAACGATAACGCCCCACAATTAAAAACTCTAAAGCTTGTACAAAAATAGTTTATCGACAGTTGTTCCTAATACTTCTGCTAACCGGAATGCTAGCGCTAAGCTTGGATCATATTTATTATTCTCAATTGCATTTATCGTCTGTCTTGATACGTTACACTTATCCGCTAATGCACCTTGTGAAATATTATTTGCAGTGCGCAATTCATAGATTTGATTTTTCACACCGTTTCTCCTAACCTGTAAAATCGTTTTTACATCATCAGTATATAGTTGGTACATTTCATTGTCAAAAGATTGCCATAGAAAAAGGGAACAAACATGCTCCCTCACGATACTTATTTCGAAATTAAAGAATTGGTTAACTCCTTTTGATTTGCGTCCTCTTCTTTATTTAAGAAAATGTATTTTCAAACCAAACTCGACTGAAATGTATCGTTCCAAATTTAAGCCCGAGTTTAACAAAAAATACACCTCCAGCAACTAATAAGATTAATGCTACTTTCCCTTTGTTTTTTACTTTCGGTTCACTTCCCCACATTACGTTTATAAAATTTAATCAAACGTTTGTTTAACTGTTTTTATGCATATGTAAGCCAACTAATTAAACGTTTGTTTAAAAAGAAATACGCCCCCTATAGGGCGTATTCTCATCAATCACCGCCGCCTCCACCACAGCTACCTCCACTATCTCCGCCAAAAGACCCTCCGCAATCATGTGAATGCCCGCCATCATGTGAACTATTACTATCAGATCCAGCAAAGAAAAATGATGGTGAGGAGGTGTTAGACGTACTATGTGTATTACTCTTTTTAGTAAGGTTTACTCTTCGATTATTTGATTTAACTGATGCTGCAATCATCCAAATTAAAGCACAAAATAGTAATGCCGCTATAACAAACCCCATATAAAAACCTCCCTTATTTTTTTACCAACTGAAGTACTCTCTCAATATTTTCAAGCGAAATAAAGCGCGATTCACGAAGGATCTCTTTTCCATTATGAAATAATAAAATTGTCGGCCCTGTAAATACCGCATATCGCCCTGCAATCTCTTGCATGTCTTGAAGTAATATCTCTACTTTCTCTACGTAATCATAATTCTCTAATACATAATTTACTTTCCGTAACATAACATCACAAACACCACAATTTTCCGTTTTAATAAACAGAAGTACTAATTGTTGTTCTTCAATATATGTCGCTAATTCTTCTATCGTTTCAAATGTATTCATCTTATTCCCTCTTAGCGTAATTTACGAAATACTTTATCTTGATACATACGAAATACTGAACTATCTTTAATCTTTCTCTTTTCCATTAACTGCTGAAAGCGCAGCGTTTTTACCGTTAACTCTTCTTGTAATTTTTTTCTCTCTGCCTCATCATAACAATAAGCGATTAAATCCTCTATTTTCAATATATCTTTTTGCATTTCCATTTCTGGTGGAATCATTCCTGCATTTTTCAAGATTTTATAACTCATTCTTAATTCTGGAGGTACCATTGAAAGATCTTCTAATTGTAGTGGTTTTCCTTTTCCCGGAATATTATCAAGATCACCATTCCGTATTGCTTGACGAATTTTTTCCTCAGCAATGTTCAAAAACACATCCACACTATCCCCTCCTTTACATATTTTCACTATTGTTTTACATGAAATTTCATCATCCTGCTACGTCATTCAAGATTGACTTCGTAAAATTTTTCCAGGTTTATCCAGCTATTTGCCGGGCAGTAAAACTCCCGATTGGTGAGGGCTGATAATCAGTGGAGGATGAACAAAACCCCCACTGATTAAAGTTTCACTTTATTTAAACGATAATCGAACACAAATTTTACGAAAAATCGAAAATGGATATTATAATAACCTATTATAATTATATTTAGTTTCTAATATGAAGTTTATGTGAAGTTCATCTGAATTTCACATGAATTCCCTTTAAGTTCTATTGTCTTCCCATACTAATCACATTATCCTTTACATATAGGAATCATTTCCATTCCGTTTCAAACTATCTATATATAGATACAAAGATAGTAGCCTATTAGGGAAAGGCATCTAGTATTATTATAAATATAACCAAAGAAAAAGAACTCTTATGGTGCGCTTATAAGCGCACCATAAGAGTTCTTTTTCTTACAATTCTCATTTGAGAGTTCTCGAAAATCATGTTAATCACAAAGAAAAGGCATTAGCTCATAAAAGCTAATGCCTTTTCTTTGTGATTATTTTTAAACGTTCCATTCTTCAATATTCCATACTTTTGTTATCCACGCTTCATAGAAAGAAGGCTCATGTGAGACAAGTAAAACTGTTCCTGTATATTGTTGTAACGCTTCCTGCAAAGACTTCTTTGTTTCTATATCCAAATGATTAGTCGGTTCATCTAAAATTAAAACATTGCTTTTCGTTACGATAAGTTCACATAAACGCACTTTCGTTTGTTCTCCGCCGCTTAATAAACGAATAGGTTTTAATACGTGCTCTTCTTTCAAGCCACACTTTGCTAATGCTTGGCGTACTTCTTTCCTTGTCATATCTGGTCGTTCTGCCCAAACTTTCTCTAATGGTGTTGTTTCTGAAGCAAACTCTTCCTGTGCAAAATAGGCAGGATTTACTCGCTCACCAACAGAAATTGAACCACTTATCGGCTTTATTTGTCCTAATAACGTTTTTAACATTGTTGTTTTTCCAATCCCATTATGACCAATAATCGCAATCTTTTCCCCTTTTTTCACTTGAAAATCCAATTCCGGAAATAACGGTTCACCATAACCAATTTTCAGTTTCTCTACCTGTAATATACGACTCACTGGCTCAGTATAAACATTAAAATCAAAACGGGCGCGAGGTACATCGTTAACCTTTTCAACCTTTTTCATTTTCTCTAATACTTTTTCACGACTTTTCGCTTGTTTCGCTTTACGAATTTTATTTTTTTGAATAAAACCCTCTAAATGTGCAATTTCTTTTTGTTGTTTCGCATACGCCGCTTGTAATTGTTTCCTTTGTAATTGATAACTTTGCAAAAAGGTTTCATAATCTCCTACATAGCGCTTAACCTTTCGTTCTTCTAGATGATAAATAACATTCGTAATATTGTTCAAAAATATTTCATCATGCGAAATGATAATATAAGCTTTTTCATACATTTGTAAATAAGATTGCAACCATTCTATATGAGCTGTATCTAAATAGTTAGTTGGCTCATCTAATAATAAAACATCCGCTTTTTCTAAAAGGAGTTTCCCAAGTAACAACTTTGTCCGCTGACCACCACTTAACTTTGAAACATCCTTTTCCAATCCTATTTCAAACAAGCCTAAGCCGGTTGCTACTTCCTCAATTTCTGTATGAATTTGATAAAAATTAGAATTCTCCAATATAGTTTGTAACTCTCCATACCTTACTAACAATTTTCCTACTTCTCCTGCTCCAGCCATCTCTTCTGTAAGTTTTAACATGTCACGTTCCAACTCATACAGGTTAGAAAACGCACTTTGCAAGTATTCTTCAATTGTTATGCCTTCTTGTAAATCTATATGCTGTTGTAAAAAGCCAATCTTCACATGTGGAAACCATTCAATGTTTCCATCATCATGTATAAGTTCTCCTGTTAACAAGCGTAATAATGTGGATTTTCCAATTCCATTTTTCCCTACTAGCCCAACATGTTCGCCCTTTAATAATCGAAAGCACGCTTTATATAAAATGGTTTTCTCACCATATGAATGACTTACATTTTCTACTGTTAATATACTCATTTTTTTCTCTCCTTTTCTTATGATCCATAAGCTAAATAGAGAGAACAACAGTATAAAGCCTTATTTAATTGTGCATATAAAAAATGGGTAAGGTGAATACACCTTACCCATTACATATTATCGTAAAAAAGGATTAAGGTTCTTTACCTGCTGTCTTCAATTTAGCTTAATCGTTAAAAATGGGCAGACTTCTCCCGTATCAAGCTAAAACCATTTGAAGAACAGTTGATAAAGTCATTTTATCCTTTCACTCCTTTAACATTTGTTATATTAAGAGTATAAACTACTCTGTTATATTCTATTCTCTATTTTTTCTTTTGTTCCTTCTTCCAATTTATCCGATGTTAATGAATCCACTATTTCCCCTATAGATTTCATCTTTCTCCTTCAATAGAAAAAAGCCTCTTAACAGCAATTATACTAAAAACTGTTAAAAGGCTTTTTCTATTTTTTCATATAAGGAGCTAATACTCTTAAAATTTCTTCCTTATCCTTCTTTAACTCAAGAGATGTTAACATATCCATCGTTCGCGGCCTAGGTAATTCCACTTGTACCTCGCCAACTATTGATGCTGGTCTTTGAGATAAAATAAATACGCGATCAGAAAGTAAAATTGCCTCATCTAAGTCATGTGTAACCATAACAATTGTTTGCTTTTCTTGATGCCAAGAATTTAAGAGCCAACTATGTACTTCCATTTTTGTAAATGCATCTAATTTTCCAAAAGGCTCATCAAGTAGCATAATTGGCTTTTCACATAAATATGTGCGAAGGAAACTAATTCTTTGACGCATTCCACCTGATAACTCATCTGGATAATGGTCCGCATATTCATCTAGCTCAAACTGCTTTAATGCTTCCATTCCTTCTGTCAGCCTTTGTTTTTTAGGCTTTCCTTCAATTTCCAATGAAAGAACGATATTTTGCAAAGCCGATCGCCACGGTAGTAATAAATCTTGTTGCGGCATATAACTAACAACATCTTGTTTTTTTACATACTCTTCGTTATAAAATACTTCTCCGCTCGTTGGCTCTTCAACACTTGCAATCATATTTAATAATGTACTTTTTCCACAACCACTCGGACCTACAAAAGAGACAAACTCTCCCTCTTGTATAGAAGCACTAATATTTGCTAATACATTCTTTCCATCGAAAGCTTTTACAATATCTTTTATTTGTAATCCACTCATTTTTCACTTGGAAGGAATTCATTTGTAAAGGCATCTTTTACATCGATTTTCTTTTTAATAACTTTGTTGTCATATAAGAAATTCATGTAATTTGTCCAAATCTCTTCCTTCTGTACTCCCCACGCTTTTGCATCATCTTGATACTTTGTACTTAACCACTTTTGGCTTTCTTGTACTAATTCTTTATTCACATCTGGAACAGCTTTAATTAAAATATCAGCAGCTTCTTTCGGTTCTTTAATTGCAAAATCATAACCTTCTGTCGTTGCCGTCATAAATTTTTTCACAAAATCTTTATCTTGCTTCGTATGTTTTTCACTTGTAATAATAACAGGACTATAGAAATCAAGCGCTGGATCTAAGTCTTTTACCATAATTGTGTTTAACTCTTTTCCTTGACGCTTCGCTTCAATTCCATCCCATCCATAATAAATCCATTCAAAGTCTGCATCACGACCGATTGATTTAAAGAAATCTGTTTGTCCAAGAATAATTTTTTCAACTTTATTAAAATCAGCTTGATGTTTCTCCATAATCGTCTTTAACGTCGCTTCTTCTGCTGGTCCCCCCCAGCCGCCGTAACGTTTACCTTCAAAATCTTTTGGTGACGTCATATTATCTTTTTTTAGAGATGCAAAAGCAGAGGTATTATGCTGAATAATTGCACCAACAGAAACAACTGGGATTCCTTCAACACGAGCTAATGTTACATTTTCTTGTGCGCTTATCGCAAAGTCTGCTTTCCCAGAAGCAATCATCTGCTCTGCCGTTACATTATCACCAGGCTGGATAATTTCTACATCAAGCCCTTGCTTTTTGTAATAATCTTTCGTTTGCGCTACATATAAGCCAGTATGATTCGTATTTGGAAACCAATCTAAAACGACTTTTACTTTTTTATCTTTACTTGAACTTTCTTCTTTCTTCGCCGGATTACATCCGGCAACAGTTACTGCTAATAATGCAGCTAACATAATTTTTAAACCTTTTTTCATTTTCTGCCGCCCTTTCTGTATATCCATGGTGCTGTTATTCTTGCCATAAATTCAACAATAAAGTACAGACATAATGTCACCATGACGATAATCGCTGCAACGCCAAATACTCGAGCCGTTAAAAAGGATTTTGTTGCTCTTGTAAGCATAACTCCTAATCCTTCACTGGCACCAAGCCATTCCCCAATAATCGCCCCCATCACACTATATGTAACAGCAATTTTTAAACCTGAGAAAAAGTATGGGAGTACTGCTGGAAACTTTACTTTCTGGTAAACTTGCCATTTCGTTGCCTTCATTGTTTGTAACAGTTTCAGCATATTTTTATCTACCGTTTGGAAACCTTCTAAAATGCTAAGCGCAATTGGGAAGAAACAAACAAGAATAACAACCATTACTTTTGGCAACATTCCGTATCCAAACCAAATAATAAATAATGGTGCGAGCACAACGATTGGAATTGTTTGCGAAATAACGAGCAACGGATTCATTAAAATCCGAAATAAAGGGATGACATCCATAATGATAGCAATACTCGTCCCAAGTAAAATTGCAAAAAACAACCCAATTATTACTTCCTGTAACGTTTGCACTGTATTCGGTAATAGTAAATCTTTCATTCCAATTAACTCTTGCACAATTGCAGAAGGCTTCGGTAAAATCCACGGCTCAATTTTAAATAATGAAACAGATCCTTCCCATATAGCAATGAGAAGGATAAGCCAAATTGTTGTGATTATTTTAGATCGCTTCTGGTTTTGCATATTCATCACGGTACTTCCAAACTTTTTCGTCAATCGTTACGCCCGTACTTGGACGATAGTGAATTTTAATAGAAGTGATTACTTCTTCTGCTCCAGCATCGACGCAAGCTTGTTGTGCGCGTTTAATGACGTCAAGAAGTACATCTAATTCTCCTTCCAACGTTGTTTCCATTGCCCCTACTTCATAACGAACTCCCGACTGTTGTACAACTTCAATTGCTTTATCAACAACGGAATACACATCTTTGTTCTTCGCTTGTGGTACTACTGAAAATGAAATTGTAACTTGTTGTGACATAATCAAATCCCCCTTACAAAATATGGTTCCCAAAAAAGAAAAGGCTTTCCTACCATGTAGGAAAGCCTTGTATACAAGTTATTCTATAATAACTTATGCTACATCACTTTAAAGTAACTCCCTACGCTGGCATTATCCAGATCAGGTTGAGGGTCGATGTATACTTACATCCTCTCAGCCAATTGGCTCCCCGGTTCTTAATTCGTTTTCATTGTAGCATGATTTATTTTATTGAACAAACAAAAGCGTACATATCATTTCATTATTTTTGGAAAATATCCAACTTCTTCACCATGAGCTAATAATTGCTGAATAAATTCTTTATTAATCGCTGGCACTACCAGTTCTTTTTTCTTAATCCATTCATTCGTTCTACGAGTACCCATTACAATTTCAGATTGCTGTGCTCCATCTCCTGCAACTTGAGAAGCAATTAGCTCTGCTATTACTTCATCTTCCTTCGCTAATATAAGCCCCATATTTATATATTGCGAGAGTGGAACCATTTCAAGATTGTATCCACATTCCTCAATTAGCTTTATAAAATGTTCAAATTCAATTTGATATGGGTGACAGATGTGTAACATTTCTCCAGCTATTTGTGAATCTTGTACATATGCTACAATCGATTTACTAGCAAAATCAATTGGTGTAAAATCAATTTTCCACTTTACATTCGGAGCTTGTCCAATAAGTAACATCGCTTTAATCAGACGATAAAATGCATTTCCTTCAATATTTTGTTGGAACCTTCCTGTTTTTGAATGACAAGCTAAGTTACCCGCACGATAAATATTTCCTCGTACACCATCTTTTATCGCTTCACGAACAAGGTTTTCTGCCTGTAGTTTACTATTAGAATACACATTCTCCAACACCACATCGTAGTTAAAATCACCTGTTTTTTCATATATATCCCATTGATCCATCGCTAATTCTATCGGAATACCAATTGTTGAAACAAAGTGGAATGTCGCTCCTTCTTCAGTTAACGCTAGCATACGACCCGTTCCTTGCACATTCACATTTTCAAACTGAGCCACATCTCCAAAATGTCTTACATCTGCACCACAATGAATTACAGTATCAACCTCGGAACGAATGACTTTAAATTCTTCCTCACTCATACCAAGATTCTCTGCCCCAAGATCACCAGGTACTGCTGTTATACGTTGTAGCCATTCTTTTTTTATATTTTCAAAGTAATTTGTTAATGTATTAACAATTCTTTGTTGTATATCTTGCGTTGGTCTTACTAAGCAATAAATATGTGCTGTTGTATCTTTTAGTAATTCATACAATATGTGAGAACCTAAATAACCAGTAGCTCCTGTTAAAAAGATATTTGAAACTTTACCGCTTTTCACTTCTTTTATATGTGAAATTGTTGCTGGCTCATGAATTACTTTATATTCACGGAATACGTCTTCTTCCTCTACTTTTAATTCCCTTTGAATTTGCGATAACCCATATATTGTGCGTTCCTGGAAAAAGTCTTGAATTGTTAAATGCGGGAAATCCTCTTTAAGCAAAGTTAAAACTCGTAATACCTTTAATGAATGCCCACCAACTGTAAAGAAGTCGTCATGGACACTAACTTTTGAGACACCTAATACATCAATCCAAGCTTTTGCTATTTTTTCTTCCGCTTCAGTAGATGGTGCGATATATTCTTGTGAACGAACTGGCTCATACTCTTCTTCCAGTTGTGCTAATCGCTTCACATCAACCTTTTTATTTGGTGTAAGTGGCAGTTCATTAATATAAATTAACTTAGATGGCACCATATAATCTGGTAATTGTTCTCTTAAATCGTGTATTAAGGTTTCCATAGCAACTTCATTAACAGTTGTATAGAAAGCAACTAAATAATGACTACCTTCTTCACTTTTCTTCGTAAATACAACGGCATCTTTTATCATTTCATATTTTGCAATTGTATTTTGGATTTCACCTAGTTCAATTCGGTGCCCTCTAATTTTCACTTGATTGTCTTTACGGTGTAGAAATTCAATATTTCCATCTTCCAATATTTTAACAACATCACCTGTTTTATATATCCTACTATCGTAATTTAAGGGGTGTGGAATAAACACTTCTTCTGTTTTCTCTGGCTTATTAAAGTAACCTTTCGCGATACCTACTGATTCTATATATAATTCTCCTGGAATACCAATTGGACAAACTTTCATATTGTCATTTAATATCCAAACTTTATAATTATCCGCTGGCTTCCCAATTGGAATACTAGCAAATTTATCATTTAACTCCGCTGGAATTGGATAAGTAGTTGTTGTAATTGTACATTCTGTCGGACCATATGCATTATTCAATTGAACATGAGTACCAATTCTCTGTCGCCATAATTTCACTACTTCAGCAGTAAGTATTTCTCCACCAACTGCAATTCTCTTTAATGAATCCAACTTATATTTACTTTCATCTGGAAGGTATGTTGCTACTTGTTGTAAGAAAATTGTAGCTAATCCTAAAATAGATGTTGCCTTTTCTTTATAAATTGCATTTGCAAAAGCATCGACTGAAAGTCTTTGCTCATCTAATAAAACATATACATTTCCACCACAGAATAATGAAGCAAATAACTCCCAAATAGACGCATCGAAACTAAATGATGGAAACTGTGCAAAAACATCTTCTTCAGTTAATCCATAATGTCTTTGCATCCATGTACATAAATTAACTACCCCGCGGTGCGCAAGCATTGTTCCTTTCGGGTTTCCTGTAGAACCTGATGTGTAGATCATATATGCAATATCATCAAGATGAATTAACAATTTCACATCTGCATCTGAAAACTTTTCAATATTATAAAGAGACAACTCTCGAATGCCTTCATATGGAATTTTTGTTTCTTTTGTTAGCACTAATTTCGATTGGCTATCCTCAATAATATACTGCACCCGATTGGCAGGATAATCTGGATCGATTGGAATATACGCAGCGCCTGCTTTTAAAACCGCTAATAAACTTACTACTGTATCAATACTTCGTTTCATGAAGATACCAACATAATCACCTTGCTTCACTCCATTATGTAATAACATATGAGCGATTTGATTACTCCTTTTATTTAGTTGTTCATATGTTAATGTTCCTTCTACTGAAGACAAGGCTATACGATTTGAAAACTTTGTTACTGTTTCATAAAACATATCGGAAATACTCTTATTCGGATATGGTACTTCTGTATGATTTATCTCTTTATATATTGCTAACTCTTCTTCTGGAATAATATCCATAGATACAATACATTGCTTCTCGTTTGTAATTCCTTGCTGTAATACATACTCAATTTGCTCTATATAACGAGTCGCTGTTTTTTCTTCCAATTGCATTTTATTATAAGAAACCTCAAAGTAATTATTCTTTAACTCAATAAAGTTCAACTGACTATTTCTATTCTCTTTTCCTACTGTAACTGCAGGTTTCCCCCATTTCCCCTCATCATATTGTAATAATACCTTTTGTACTTCTTCCATGTTTTCTAACTGCACAATTTGATCATTAATTTCTACTTTTAGCTCTTCATAAGAAAGTTCCTCTGAAATCGTAATACATAACGGATAACTACTCTGTTCCATATAATGAGGAATCACTATACATTTTTCATTACTAACATGATGCAACCATACAAAAGTAGCGACTATTATATCTAACTTACTATGTTCGATCGCTTGTATATCCTTAATTTTCATCTGCTTATATTCGTTTACTTGAAAATCCTTCGGTATCATAAGTGGTTCATAATTTTGTTGTAAAAATTGTTCATATCTCTCCATATATGAACGTTTTAAGAAAATACTCATACTGAATCCTCTCGCTCTCCATAAAATAAAGTGAAACTTTAATCAGTGGGGGTGTTCATCCCCCACTGATTAAAATTCCACTTCCAACATCCTTAAATTCAGATATTAGACTATTGATTAAAGAAAGAAAGGTGCAGATTATATCTACACCTTATATTTTTTATTAACTTTTAAATTCTCCAATCAACTCTTGTAACTCCTGTGAAAGCCAACTTAAAGAAGTTGCTAATTCTGCTATATCTTGCACAGACATTTCTTGCTCCTTCATACTCTCTTCAACGTTACTACTACTGTTTGCATATGTATTTGCAATATGGGATAGCTCATTTACAACTTGTACAATATTTTGGCTATTTTGCAGAATATCACTTGAATTGCTAGAAACGGCTCTAACTTGATTTGTAACAGATTGTGCTGACTTTGAAATTTTCTCAAAGAAGGCACCACTACTTTGAACAAGTGCAATTCCAGACTCTACTTCTTTTGAGCCTTTCTGCATCGAGACTACCGCATCTTCTGCTTCAGATTGTGTTTCCCCTATTAATTTAGCTATGTCTTTTGCTGACGCTTCCGTTTTCTCTGCTAATTTACGAACTTCATCTGCAACAACTGCAAACCCTCTCCCAGCTGTCCCAGCACGTGAAGCTTCAATGGAAGCATTTAAAGCTAATAAATTTGTTTGATTTGAAATGCCAGTAATTACAGTTACAATATCACTAATTTCTTTTGATCTTGTTTCCAATGAATAAATGATAGAAGATAAATCTTGTACTGCATTTTGGATTAAACTCATTTGATTAATGATTTGTTCAATAACTCCATTACCCTCAACTGAATGTTGCTCCATACCTTCTGAGGAAACTGCAACTTGTTTGGCAGCCCCTGTTATTTCTTTCATCTTATTTCCCATCTCATGTACAATACTTAAACATTGTTGTACAGAAGCTTCTTGAGACTGAGCACCAGCTCTTAATCCTACCATAGAGCTTGCAATCTCCTGAACTGCCATACTATTCTCCTCTGTACTTGCTGACAATTCTTGTGAAGATGAAGAAACTTGTTCGGCCGTCTGCTTCACTTTATCTATAATTCCTTTAAACTTCTCAATTGTAGTATTAAAATACACATTAATAATACCAATATCATCTGGTCTTTCTTCTAATTTAATACTTAAATCTCCTTCACCCACTTTACGCAATCCTTCACGTAAATCTCGTAATGGAGCAAGTGAATTGCGCACAATCAAGAATTGAATAACTGTCGCAATTAAAACTGAAATACATATAAACATTAAACCTTGCATAATAAATTTCTTCTTTGTACTAGGAACAATAGAAGCATCTACATCAGCTGCAACAATTGCAACAATATTTTCTTCTCCGTCTGTAATCGGCTCTAATATCGTTACCCAAAATCCTAGTTCATCTTCATATACTTCCGTCATTTGTACTTTTTTTGTTGCCATTACTTTATCGTATGTTTTCATCCAACGAGCCGGTTGTTCATAATAATCTCCCGGTTTTACTGGAACAGCGTTTGCTAACTCTGTAGTCAAACCAAATACTTGTAGCTCACCTTTTGTATTTGGTTTTGCCCCAATAACATACGTTTGTCCAACACTTTTTAATTCTTTGGTAACTTCATCTAATTGCTCTGTTAATTTCGTTCTCTTCTCTTTTTCTGCTGTCGGATCTTTCGCAACATCTCTCACTACTTCTGCATCTAATTTATGTAATACTGCATCTCCTGTTTCAATAGACTGTCTTTCAAATAAAGACATCATACTACTTTGAAACATGTTAAAACTTAACGCCCCCATACTACCAACAAGCGTCAAGATAACTAGTACAGTTAACAATACATTTTTTTGAAGAAACGATAGCTTGTGCCAATATTTTTTCATTAACATCACCTTTCTCAATTCACTCCATCTAAAATGAAACTATCCACACATAAACACACCGAACTGATAACGATTCTCAAGTTTATATATAAAAAAAAAAGACCAATGAAAAGAGCATTGGTCAAGACCAACCCTATCCGTCCGGTAACTGGCTAGCGTAGCCTTTCGACCTTAGCTCCTGTAGTTTTGCGTCCTAATGTTTCCATCAGTTTGCCTTTCTCGCTGAACGAGTTGAACGATATGGGAGTTCTATGAGAATTAAATTATTCTCTATCAAAGATTACAACATAAAAATTAAAATGTCCACCTATTTATAGATATAAATATAAAGTTTTAATGTATTATTTTTTCGAAATAATTTAACAAAGTACGTGAATGTTACATTTCTTGTGTTATATAATAAAAAATGTATATAATACAAGGATTATTTCGGATCATTACTTAATTTCCACTCAAATCAAACTATTCGAATATATCTTAACTTACGAATTTCGGAGGTAGTTTATCATGTTTTGGCTACAATTTCTTACGTTACTAATCTGCATTTTTATTGGTGCACGCCTGGGCGGAGTTGGTCTAGGAGTAATGGGTGGCGTTGGTATGGCAATACTTGTTTTCGTCTTCCACTTACAACCTACAGCTCCTCCTATTGATGTAATGCTTATGATTTTAGCAGTAATTACAGCTGCCGGTGCTTTGCAAGCTGCTGGAGGAATGGATTACCTTGTCTACCTTGCTGAGAAAGCATTACGAAAAAATCCAAAGCGTATTACATTTTTTGCTCCTATTGTTACTTATTTATTCACGCTATGCGCGGGAACTGGTCATGTCGCTTATTCTGTACTTCCCGTTATCGCCGAAGTATCTCGCGAATCAGGAATTAGACCTGAACGACCAATGTCAATTGCCGTTATCGCTTCCCAGCAGGCAATTACAGCTAGTCCAATATCGGCTGCAACAGTTGCGCTTTTAGCAATGTTAGCCGACTATAAAATCACCTTGTTAGATATTTTAAAAGTCAGTATCCCTTCTACTTTTATTGCTTGTATGGTAGCTGCATTCGTTGCTAGTAAAATGGGAAAAGAATTAAATGAAGACCCTGAATACTTGAAGCGATTAAAAGAGGGAATGATCCCTAAACTTGAAGAAAAAAAAGAATTTTCGGGTGTAAAAGGCGCTAAATTATCAGTTATCCTTTTCCTAGTAGGAACTTTCCTTGTCGTACTTCTTGGTTCATTTGAAGCCCTTCGTCCGGGATGGATGGTTGACGGAAAGTTAGCTCGTCTTTCCATGCCAAACACAATTGAAATGGTCATGTTAACCATTGCTGCTCTTATTATTATTTTCTGTAAACCAAATGTGGAAAGCATTGTAACTGGTAACGTCTTTAAAGCAGGCGCAACAGCAGTTGTTGCTATTTTTGGTATCGCTTGGATGGGAGATACTTTCTTCAACGGAAACTTAAATATAATTCAAGGATCAATTCAACACTTAGTGACAAGTGCACCATGGTTATTTGCTATTGCACTATTCATTCTATCTATTTTACTGTATAGCCAAGCAGCAACAGTTCGTGCTTTAGTGCCACTTGGACTATCACTTGGTATTCCGCCGGCATTACTTATTGCGATGTTCCCTGCAGTAAATGGATATTTCTTCATTCCAAACTACGGGACAATCGTTGCTGCAATTAACTTTGACCGTACTGGTACAACAGGAATTGGTAAATATGTTTTAAATCATAGCTTTATGATTCCGGGCCTGATCGCAACCTTTACTTCTATTGGAATTGGAATGCTCTTAATTTCAATTATGTTTTAAAGAAAAAGCACAAACCTTTATTTAAAAAGGTTTGTGCTTTTTTAATCAAACGTTTGTTTAAACTTTTTTGGCAGTCTATTCCTCCATATAGCATTTAAAATATTACATGGGCTTTTTCTACAAACTCTTATTTACTTCCTCAACTAATTTCTTCGTACTTTCATACGCAGATTCCGCTAAGCTAATCGCTGAAATAACTGAAACACCATCCGCACCCGCTTCTATAACAGAAGCTGTATTTTCAATTGTAATCCCACCAATCCCAACGATCGGTATTGTAATCTCTTGTTCCCTAAAATACTTTAGACCTTTCGTTCCTTGAACCGCTTTTGTATCTTTTTTCGTACTCGTCGGAAAAATTGGACCAACTCCTAAATAATCGGCTCCATTTTCAATCGCCCAGCGTGCTTCTTCAATTGTATGTGTAGATACTCCAATAATTTTATCTCCCATTTTTTTACGAACAGATGTAATTCCTTCATCATCTTGTCCAACATGCACGCCATCTGCATCTAACTCGAGGGCTAGTTCCACGTCATCATTTACGATGAATGGTACATCGTACTCCTTGCAAAGCGCTTGCAGTTCTTTCGCAAAATCAATACGTTTCTCTCCCGTTAAAGCCCCTTCCCCCTTTTCACGAAATTGAAAAATTGTTATACCGCCTTCAAGTGCATCTCTCAATACTTGTAGTGGCTCCTTCGTACAATTGTTACTTCCCATAATAAAATATACTCGTAATAACCTAGACATTTCATCCATTGTAATGCGCGACATCTAGTTCCCCTCCTTACTGTATAACCTCAATCTTTCCATACTTCTCAATATCATCTGAAGTTGTATTCGCTAACTGATTTAAAAATTCAATTTGAAAGCTTCCTGGTCCATTCTCTACTGTTTTCGAAGCCGCTATTTCTGCTGCTACTCCATAGAATGTTAATGCCGCTACTGCTGCCTTTACATAATCCTTTTCTACCGCTATAAATGCTCCTATTACAGAAGTTAGTAAACAACCTGTTCCAGTAACTTTCGTTAAAATAGGATGGCCATTTCGAATAAGAATAGTTCGCTCTCCATCTGTAACAACATCTTCTTGTCCAGTAATTATCGCAACTGTATTTAATTCATCCGCTGCCTGTTTTGCAATATTTACAACATTACCGTTTCCAGTACCAGCGTCTACACCTTTAATTTCCCATGTCTCATTAATAACGTTAGCTATTTCAGCTGCATTTCCGCGGATAACAGCTAAATCGATTTCAGCTGGAATATATCTCGCAACTTCTGTTCGATAAGAAGTTGCTCCTGCCCCAACTGGATCAAACAATACTGGTACATCATTCGTATTTGCTGATTTACCAGCAAGTAACATCGCTTCTACCTCTTCAGGACGAAGTGTACCCATATTTAAAACAAGGGCTCCCGCAATGCTAGCCATTTCTGCTACTTCTTCTTTTGCATACGCCATTACAGGTGATGCTCCTAATGCTAACAAACCGTTTGCTGTAAAATTTGTTACAACAACATTTGTAATATTATGAACGAGTGGATTAGATTCTCTCACCAAATCCACTACTTTACTAATTTCTTTCATATTCATCCTTCTCATCCCCTAACTATAGTGATGGGAGATACACAAAAAGACACTTTGCGCGTACGCAAAGTGCCTGAACATGTGCTTTTACACTCTCCCTACGCTGGCATTATCCAACAGGTTCAAATGGTCAATGACGGATTAGTCATACTCTCAGTTTGCATCCACAAACTCCCATGTGTTTAGTATTCATCTACTTCAAAGTCTACTCTTATTCTAATAAAATAACAAGTTCTTTACTTTTATAAAATGATAGAGATCATAACTCTCCTAGTTCAACCATTCTTCTCCTTTATATAAGTAAAACTCTCACACGTATATTTCATCACAAATAACTCAAACCGTCAGCAAGACTGAATAGAACAAAGATGTATGCTATATTTAACGTATGGAAATTTGAAAGGATGTTTTTAAATATGGCAAAAAGTATTGTAATTGCTGAAAAACCTTCTGTTGCACGTGATATCGCACGTGTACTGAAATGTGATAAAAAAGGGAACGGCTATCTTGAAGGTAGTAAATATATTGTTACTTGGGCTTTAGGTCATCTCGTTACATTAGCTGATCCAGAAAGCTATGATGTGAAATATAAACAGTGGAATTTAGAAGATTTACCAATGCTACCGGAGCGTTTAAAACTAACCGTTATTAAACAAACAGGGAAACAGTTTAACGCTGTAAAAAGTCAGCTTCTTAGAAAAGATGTAAATGAAATCATTATAGCTACTGACGCCGGTCGTGAGGGGGAGTTGGTCGCACGCTGGATTATCGATAAAGTTAAAATGCAGAAACCGATTAAACGTCTATGGATTTCATCTGTTACCGATAAAGCAATTAAAGATGGCTTCGCAAATTTAAAACCAGGAAAAGCATATGACAATCTATACGCTTCAGCTGTCGCACGTTCAGAGGCTGACTGGTATATCGGACTTAATGCGACTCGAGCATTGACTACTCGCTTTAATGCCCAACTAAATTGTGGTCGTGTTCAAACACCTACTGTAGCCATGATTGCAAGCCGTGAAGATGAAATCAAACATTTCAAAGCTCAAACTTACTATGGTATCGAAGCTCAAACAGCTGAGAGATTAAAGCTAACTTGGCAAGATACAAAAGGAAATAGCCGTAGCTTTAATAAAGAAAAAACTGATGCAATCGTGAACAAAATTAGTAAGCAACATGCTACTGTTGTAGACATTGATAAAAAACAAAAGAAATCGTTCGCCCCTGGTCTTTACGATTTAACTGAACTACAACGTGATGCGAATAAAATATTTGGTTATTCTGCGAAAGAAACATTAAACATTATGCAAAAATTATATGAACAGCATAAAGTTTTAACGTACCCTCGTACAGATTCACGCTATATTTCATCTGATATTGTCGGCACACTTCCAGAGCGTCTGAAGGCTTGCGGAGTCGGAGAATACCGTCCTTTAGCACATAAAGTATTGCAGAAACCTGTAAAATCTAACAAATCATTTGTTGATGATAGTAAAGTAAGCGATCATCACGCAATTATTCCAACAGAGAGCTATGTAAACTTCTCAGCTTTCACAGATAAAGAACGTAAAATTTATGACTTAGTTGTAAAACGTTTCTTAGCTGTTTTATTCCCAGCCTTTGAATATGAACAACTAACATTGCGCACGAAAATTGGTGATGAAACGTTCATCGCACGCGGAAAAACGATTTTACATGCTGGTTGGAAAGAGGTTTATGAAAATCGATTTGAAGATGATGATGCAAGCGATGATGTAAAAGAACAAATCTTACCTCGCATCGAAAAAGGCGATACATTAAACATAAAACTAATTGTCCAAACATCAGGTCAAACGAAAGCACCTGCACGTTTTAATGAAGCAACATTACTTTCAGCGATGGAAAATCCAACAAAATACATGGATACGCAAAACAAACAACTTGCTGACACGTTAAAGTCAACTGGTGGATTAGGTACTGTAGCTACACGAGCTGATATTATCGACAAGTTATTCAATTCGTTCTTGCTTGAAAAACGTGGTAAAGATATTCACATTACTTCAAAAGGCCGTCAGTTACTTGATTTAGTGCCAGAAGAACTGAAATCTCCTACACTAACTGGTGAATGGGAGCAAAAGTTAGAAGCTATCGCTAAAGGAAAATTAAAGAAAGAAGTATTCATTTCAGAAATGAAGAACTATACGAAAGAAATTGTTGCTGAAATTAAATCGAGTGATAAGAAATATAAACACGACAACATTTCAACGAAGTCTTGTCCAGACTGTGGTAAACCAATGTTAGAAGTAAACGGTAAAAAAGGTAAAATGCTTGTATGCCAAGATCGCGAATGTGGTCACCGTAAAAATGTATCCCGCACTACAAATGCACGCTGTCCTCAGTGTAAAAAGAAACTAGAACTTCGTGGTGAAGGAGCAGGCCAAATTTTCGCATGTAAATGTGGCTATCGTGAGAAACTTTCTACATTCCAAGAGAGACGTAAAAAAGACTCCGGCAGCAAAGCTGATAAACGCGACGTTCAAAAATATATGAAACAGCAGAACAAAGAAGAAGAACCATTAAACAATCCATTCGCAGAAGCATTAAAGAAATTAAAATTTGATTAAATAAAAAGGTTCCTACCTCTATCGGTAGGAACCTTTTTATTAATGAATGATTTTACTTCCTTTTGCATTCTCAACGAATTTTTCACTTGATTTGTTAATTGGTGTTTTCAGTAATAACGCAGCAACAATCATAACTACTACGAAAACACTTAACACAAGTAAATCTCTAGTTACTATATCCCAAAGCATTCCGCCAACTGTTTCACGAATTGCACTAATTGCATATGTGAATGGTAAGAACGGATAAATCGCTTGGAAGAACGGTGGTGTCATTTGAATTGGGAATGTTCCGCCTGATCCTGCTACTTGCAGTACAAGTAAAATGATCGCCATCGATTTCCCAACGTTTCCGAAAATAGAAACGAGTGAGTATACGATACAAACAAAGACTCCCCCAATAAATAAACTAAATAACACAAACCAGAACTTATCGACTACGTACGTACCGAGTAAGAATATATCTCCCATTGATACGATAAACGCTTGTGAAAGACCTATCGTTAAGAATGTTAATAAACGTCCGAAGTAAACTTCATGGCTCTTATAATTCGCGCCCTCTTCGTGTACTTCTACCGTTAATAATGAAACCATTAATAATGCGCCTACCCATAATGCAAGCACTGTATAGAATGGTGACATTGCTGAACCGTAGTTCGGCATTGCAAATAATTTATTCTCTTTTAAATTTACTGGATTTGCAAAGTAGTCACTTTGCTTTTCAACATCATTCTTTAATAAGCGTATGATGTCTTTTATATCCTCTTCAGATTCAAAATCACGAATTTTATCTGCTAATTCTTTAATCTTTTTCTCAGTAGCTGGCATTTCAGCTTTAATATCTGCAATTTTCTTTTGACCATCTACTAAGCCTTTTGATGAATCTTCAAGTAATTTTTTCACATCTGGAAGCTTCTTATCTGCCTCGCCTAAAATTTGAGATGTATTTTTAGACATCTCTTTTGTACGAGCAATTGCTGCGTTAAAGTTTGGAACGATTTCTGAATCATATTTAGCTAAAATGTCACCAATTTGGCCCGAAACATTTTTAGACACTTGATTAATACTTTCAATAACATCTGCTGCTGGTTTTTGACCTTTATTAATAGCGTCAATTCCTTTATCAGTTAAATCGATTCCTTTTTGCAAACCATCTTTTACTTTATTTAACTTAGCAATTGTGCCATTAAGATTTTTATCACTATTCACATCGCCCAAAACTTTATTTGTACTTTCCATAACCGGAATCATATCATTAACTAAATTCCATCCTGCTTTGAACTGTCCATTTAAATCATTTAAGGCTACTTTTGTAGAATCTAATCCATTAACACCTTTGTTACTTAAGTCTTCTCTTGCTTTTTCAAGCTCCGTTTTTAATCTGCTGTAATCATTTACAGCCTTATCATATTTTTCTCTACCATTGTCTAATGCTTCATTTGTTTGGTTTACTAAATCATTTGCCGCTTTTATATCTTGATTTAAATTCCCTCTTAACTGCTGAGCATCTTCTTTTACATTTTCAGCTTTGTTTTTCAATTGCTCAGCTGTGCTTACTGCTTTTTCGAAATCTGCTACAAACGTAGCATTATAATCTGCTTCTGCTTGATTTACCAAGTTATTTATTGCATCTAATTTTTTATTAGTAGCGTCTCTTACATCTTGTTTCACTTCTTGCCCTGTACCAATAATATTGGCAATATCTTTAACGCCACCATTTGCATTTTCAATAGCTGATTTAAGGTTTGTTAATTTTTCTATTCTCTTTTGGAAGAATTCTTTTCCAAAATCAGTTGATGCAGACTCTTTAAATTTAGTAAAGACATCAATTAAATATGAAACACTATCTGCTCGACCTTGCAGCGTCTCAGAAACCTTATTAAGATCTTGTTTCGCTTTTTCCGGATCCAAATTACCATTTTGCAACCCGTTTATAACACCTTGTGCATAAGTTGTTCCGACACGTATCGAACTAAAAACATTATTTACAGTTTGATCAATATTTTTAGCAATATTTTTATACCCCTCACCATTCACTTGCGGTAACGCTGGAATTTCTGGTATTTGTGGTACTTGCGGAATAGTTATATTGGGCAACACTGGGAATTTAGCCGGATCTGGAAGTGTCAGATTAGAATCAAATGATGGATTTTTTAAGAAATCCGTAATTGCTGCCGCACTATCTAAACCTTGTTGCATTACAATTAAATTATTCTTAATTGTTCCAGGTGCACGCTTCAATGTTTCATCATTTCTCGCAAAGAATTTATCTAAATTCCCTAACGCCTCTTGCCCATCATTCATAACACTTTCTACAACTGGCAACTCTTTTTGTGCTACTTTCACAACATCTTCTGCCCGAGTCGCATCATCTAATGCCTTATCCACAAGTGTATTCATTTCTGGGAACTGTGCTTCTAACTTAAATACGAGATCCTTGACCTTCTCAATACTCGGTAAGTTAGTTTCTAAATCGATTCCAAGGTCATTGAAGATTTTAAAAATCTCACCGTTTGCTGTTTTAACAAAGTTTTTACTAACCTCTTCTGTAAGACCCGATGCACCTTTAGCTGTAATTTTCGGTGCAATCGCATTTACTTTTTCATTTACATAGTAATCAAGTTCTGGTTTCTGTGGATTTTCATTCAAGACCGTTGCAATCTTTTCAGAAAAATCTTTTGGAATAGTAATACTTGCGGAATAATCTCCACGCTCTACTCCATAAATTGCTTGCTTTTCATCAACAAACTTCCACCCGAAATTTTTGTTCTTCTTAAGTGAATCTACAATTTCTTCCCCGATGTTAATATCTTTCCCTCTTAAATTTGATCCAACATCTTGGTTAGAAACTGCAATTTGGATTCCTTTCGTATTTCCGTAAGGATCCCAAGAAGCTTTAATGTTAAACCATGCATATAACGATGGTAAAATCATTAACCCTAAAACAATAACAATTGCAGCCCAATGTTTGGCTACATTCCGTAAATCTGTCTTATAAATACGCCAAATTTGTTTCATAAAAGTTATCACCTAATTATATATTTTTCCTTCTTTAGAAAATGATACATACATTTTGTAATTATATCACTTTCTACATCGTGGATTAAACGAAAACATACTATTTTTCCCATTAAATATTTCACTTACTTCATTATATAACGAAGTAAAAAAAGTATGCATACAAAATGACCAAATTAGTTTTACATTCAATAATAACAAATATATAGGAAATGTCATAAAAAATACAAGTATTTTCTCTTGGGAATACTTGTATTTATCAAAAAATCCTCACAGCTTTTCATTATCTGTGAGGATTTCTTCTATTATATATCTAATTGTACTTCTACACCGAAATGGTCAGAAATTACATTTCGATTTGTTCCATTAAAAATGACTTTTGAAGAATTAACTGTTTTACTTTGATTGCTTAATATTAGGTCGATTCGTAAGTTTTGTTTATTTTCATCCCAACCAGCAATCTCTCCTTGGACAGTTGTTCCTTCATCCTTCTCTATCGCTAGTTCATATGTGTCATATAAACCTTTTTGCATCATATACTCATAACCCTCTCCTTCCAAACGAGCATTGTTATTAAAATCACCCATTAAGAAGGAAAGTTCATTGCTATTTACACGCTCCATTAAACGATTAACTTGGCCTTTGAATGATTCTTCTTCATCATTCCACCAACCGAGATGGCAAGAATAAAACGTTATATTCTTATCATTATAAGCAATTGTTGCACTTACAATTTTGCGTGTTTTCCAATACGTTGTATCCTTATTTTCTGAGACAAAGAACGTATCTTCCTTTACAATGTTGTGCTTTGTTATAATTGCTAATCCTTCTTCGTACACATCATATCCAATATGAGAGAAATCCCAAATAATATTGTATTCTTTTACATTTAATGCTCTTAACTCTTCTAGCAGTAAAAGCCCAAAATTATCTTTTTTCTTGTTACCGCATACATTTTCAGCTTGTATAGACTGACTTACTTCTTGCAATGCGATCACATCATAATCTTCTTCTTGAATTGCTTTAGCAAGATACTTTATTTTTTCAATTTGATTCTCTTCTTGCCAAGAGTGACAATTTAAAGTTAGCAATTTCATATTATTACGCACCTAACATATCTTGAATATCTGACTTTAATACGTCAGCTTTCGGGCCATATACTGCTTGTACACCTTTATCTTTTACAATAAGTCCTAAAGCACCATTTTGTTTCCATTGTGCTTCTGGTGCAACGGCATCTAAATCTTTTACTGTTACACGTAAACGTGTCATACAAGCATCTACGTCAGCAATATTATCTTTTCCGCCCAATAAATCAATAACTTTTGTTGCTAATGAACCATCTTGTACATTTCCTGTTCCTTCTGTTGACTCATCTTCATTATCAATATAGTTTCCTGCACGCCCTGGCGTTGGTAAATTGAATTTTTTAATTAAGAAGTTGAATAACGTAAAGTTAAGGCCGAAGAACACTAATGAAACAATAACAAAGTTGATTAAATCTCTCGTTAAACCTGCATTGATCATCATTGGTGTACGTGTAATTAACTCAATAAATCCAAATGCATGAACACGTAAATTAATTAAATCCGCTAATGCGAATGCAAGTCCTGTTGTAATTGCATACACAACATATAATACTGGTGCAATAAACATGAACATGAATTCAATTGGTTCTGTTACACCTGTTAAGAATACTGCTAATGCAGCTGATAAGAACATTGGTTTATATTTTGCACGTTTTTCTTTATCAACATTACGGAACATCGCAAACGCAATCCCCATTAACGCTGCCGTTGAGCCGATAACTTGTCCAGCTTTGAAACGAGCTGGTACAACGTTATTTAATAAATCGTTATATGCTTTCGTATCTCCATTTGCTAATAAGTTATTTAAATCTGTAATCCATGCAAGCCATAACGGATCTTGTCCCGCTACAATTTGTCCAACCTTTGAGCCAGTTAACATCGTATATGTTCCGCCTAGCTCTGTGTAGTTCATCGGAATTGTTAACATATGATGTAATCCAAATGGTAATAATAAACGTTCTAACGTTCCATATACAAACGGTGCAATAACTGGTGCACTATCTTTAGATGCTGCAATCCAGCGACCAAATTCATTTAATCCACTTTGGATAAATGGCCATACAAGTGATAATACAATCGCAGTGACTGTAGACCAAACAATTACAACGAATGGTACGAATCGTTTTCCATTAAAGAATGCTAATGCCTGTGGCAGTTTATTATAATTGTAGTATTTGTTATATAAAGTAGCTCCTAGGAAACCTGTGATAATCCCTACGAACACTCCCATGTTTAATGCTGGTGCACCAAGTACAGAAGTGAAATAATCTTTTACAAGTAAATCACCTGCTAATGATGAAGAAACTGTCGCTTTTGAATCCGCTAACATTTGAGCGTTTACGCCAAAGATAGCTCCTGTAATTCTGTTTGTTAAGACGAATGCTAACAGTGCTGCAAATGCACCACCTGCTCGATCCTTCGCCCAAGATCCCCCAATTGCTACTGCGAATAAGATGTGTAGATTTGTAATAATTGCCCAACCGATGTCTTCCATTACTCGAGCAATGGTATGAACTGCGTTAACATCCCCAGCAGACATCCCAATTAACTTACCGATGGAAATCATTAAACCAGCTGCTGGCATTACAGCTACAACAACTAGTAACGCTTTCCCGAACTTTTGCCAAAAATCAAAAGACGTAATTTTCATCTGTTCTTCCTCCCCTTTATTTATAACAACATAATGATTTAAATTATAATTTCTGTTTCTCTTATGAAAACGATTCCTTATGTTACTTTTTTCTCTTTACGCAACCGTTTTCATAAATCTATTTTAATAAAAGCGTTTTCACATTGCAATAGAAATTTATTTTTTTTCATAAAAAAAGATGCTCAAGGAGCATCCTTTTTCATTATGAAATGCGATAAACCCTTGTTTCATAAGGTTTTAACGTGATTGTAGTTATTTGTTCATGTTCCGCAACTTTATAGTTATTTAAAAGCAAACGTTTGCGTTCTAATGCGAATAAACTCTCATTATACACAGCTTCCTCTTTTGAGATATTACTAATTACAATGACTTTTTCATCCTGTAACGTACGTGTATATGCATAAATTTGTGGATCGTCTTCTAAAAGTAAATCGTACGTACCGTAGTTCAGTACATCGTGCTCTTTTTTCAAGGCAATCATTTTCTTATAGAAATTGAAAATAGAGTTCTCTTCATTTTTTTGCTTTTCAACATTAATTTCTTTGTAATTTGGATTCATGCTAAACCAAGGTGTACTTGTTGTGAAGCCAGCATTCATTTCATCGTTCCACTGCATAGGTGTACGTGAATTATCGCGGCAAGAAGCCCATATAATTTCCATCATATCTTGATGTGATACGCCCTCTGCAATTTTCTCACGATATAAATTTTTAATTGCTACATCATCGTAATCTTCAATATTTGGGAACTGAACATTTGTCATACCAATTTCTTGTCCTTGATAAATAAACGGTGTGCCGTGCATAAAGAAATACATCGATCCTAAAGCCGTTGCACTTTCACGCCAATATTCTTTATCATTTCCCCAAGTAGACACAATACGTGGCTTATCATGATTTTCAATATATAAAGCATTCCATCCCTTATTTTCTAAACCTTTTTGCCACTTTGTTAATACTTTTTTCAACTCAACAACGTCAAGGTCTTTCTTCTTTTCTGCATCCCATAAGCTTAAATGCTCAAATTGGAATACCATATTGAATTTACCGTTCTCTTCTCCAACCCAAAGATCAGCATCTTCAACTTTCACACCATTTGCTTCTCCAACAGTCATAATATCGTATTTAGCAAATGTGTTTTCTTTTAATTCTTCTAGTAATGGCTGAATACCATTTACATTCATATGTTTGTCAAAAGAAGGCACATACTTTAACCCTTTTGGGTTTGGCATATCCTTGAGGCCATCTTCTTTTTTTATATGACTAATCGCATCGACGCGGAAACCATCAATACCTTTATCAAGCCACCAATTAACAGTATCATATAAAACTTCACGAACTTCTTTATTCTCCCAGTTCAAATCTGGTTGTTTACGCGAGAATAAATGTAAATAATATTGCTCTGTCACTTCATCATATTCCCATGCAGAACCATTAAAGATACTTTCCCAATTGTTTGGTTCCGCGCCGTCTTTCCCATCCTGCCAAATATACCAATCACGCTTCGGATTGTCTTTAGAAGAACTTGATTCAATAAACCATGGATGTTCATCACTTGTATGATTAATAACTAAATCAATAATAAGCTTCATGTCACGCTTATGAACTTCATCTAGTAGCATATCAAAATCTTCCATCGTACCAAATTCATCCATAATATCTTGATAGTCACTAATATCATAACCATTATCGTCATTAGGTGATTTATACATTGGACAAATCCAAATTACATCTATACCTAAATCTTTTAAATAATCCAGCTTTGCAATAATCCCCTGCAAATCTCCAATACCATCACCATTTGAATCCATAAAGCTACGTGGATAAATTTGATAAGCAACTGCTTCTTTCCACCATGTTTTCTTCATAATAACTCTCTCCTTTTGCATCTCGATTTTTTTATGCAAACGTTTTCGTAACACTATCATAACAAAATATGGAGAGTTTGCAACGAGAATTTTTCACACTACTATTAAATATCTACATTCCATTACGAAATCATCCCCTATTTCATTGTGATCGCATAAGTTTTATTACTATCAGACTTGATTAGCTTACTTTCCAAAATATAAAGTGTGAGTCTTCACCTTCCACTTATCTTCTTTGCTTTCACTAGATTTTGAGGTACGAGTATCATTTTCCGTTAATGCAAAATTCTTACTTGTCACATTAACCGATTGCGTATCTGATTGAATTCAAAAAAGATGATTCCTGTTTTCATACAGAGATCACCTTCTTAAAGTTACATTATTTGTTTAGTACCCTTTAAAAGGGTGACATTTCAACTTCCTTCTCCAAACCAATTCATTTCATTACCTATATAATTTAATTGCCCTGCTTCTTCTTCTTTCTTCTTCTCATATAAACAGAAAGTAAGAGTACAACTAAAATAAAGATTGGCACGGCCATCATCCAATCTTTGGACGTAGATGGTTTTGAAATCATTTCTTTTTCTTTTACTTCATAAGGAATTCGATGCCCTCTAATTAACAAACGATGTGTATTCACACCATAAGGAGTACATGTAATTAAAGTTGCATAATCTTTATTTTCCACAATTAATAAATCGTCTACTTCATGCGGCAACACAACTTTAATTTGATCTACTTTATAAGCGAGGACCTTATCTAATGAATGGATATAAAAAACATCCGATTCCTTCATTTTATCTAAATCAGTAAATAATACTGCAGAAGGTAAACCTCGATGCCCCGTTAAAACAGTGTGTGTGCTTGTCCCACCTACTGGCAATGAAGATTTATCTAAATGACCTACACCGCGACTCAAAGCTGCCTCTGAAGTCCCTTGATAGATTGGAAGCTTCACATTAATCTGAGGTATCTCAATATACCCCATTGTATCGCCTAGATTTAAAGCATCTGCATAAGAATTTTGATTATCTTTTGGTTGTTCAGCAAATGGATCTGCAAATGTTTGCCCAGAGCTTTGAACTTGCTTATTATGCTCATCCGCCTCTTTTTCTCGACGCTCGAGCTCTTTCTTTTGAAGGGACTTTACAGCTTTATCATAGGAACTAACTTGAGAATAATGTGTTCTTGTCGCGAACCAATCGCTTACAGTTGGATACAAAAATATACCCAGTCCTAATAAAAAAATGCATCCAAAAACGATATTTTGTTTCATAGTACCCCCTTTAAGTATTTAAAAATATTAAAAAGAGGAAAGCTATTCGCTTCTCCTCTTTTTATGCTATATCATTATCATTTCTAAACCTTAATTTTTCGCTGTATTTCTTCTGAAGAAAACAAATGCTGCTACAACCATCAACACGAGACCTACTACAGTAAATAGCATTGTTCCCATACCACCTGTTGAAGGGAGTACCCAACCACTTTTATTATTCTCTACATTTAATTTAATAGTTTGGTGATCCGCATTAATTGTTACATCAATTGGATCTCTTAATTTTTGATAAGAAGCTTTTGTACCATCTTCTTTTTCATAAGTCGGTGCTTTCGTTTCAACTACTTGGTAGTCTCCGTATGGAATATTATTCCATGCAATAATACCATTTTCATCAGATACACCTTTTACTTCTTGCTTTCCTACTACTACCACATTACCTTTTTTATCTTGTAATTCGAATTCTGCACCTTGTAATTTCTTATTATCAGCACCATCAACTTTCGTCAACTCAATGCTACCAGTTGTTGGGACAACAATTACCGGCTTAGATTCTTTGTGACCTGTTACATTATTATTATTTTCAAAATCGATTGTAGCTGTATTTGGAATTTTCGTTCCAGCTGCTACATCTTCTTTAATCTGTGATTTAATTTGTAAATGCAACTCTTTTTTTTCATCTAATTTTGAGAAATCTTTCACAGTCGCTGTTACTTTTTGGCCTTCTACAACTACTTCTACCACACTTGAATCTACTTCTACACCATCGATGTACACAACTGGTTTTCCTTGAATTTCTAATCGATTATCTAACGTATCTGTTACAACATACTGTTTATATTCTTTAATATCTTCTGGAATTAATGTTTTAATATCATAGTTGTAATCTGTTTGTGTATTAATTGGTAAGAATTCTAAATCTTTATTAATCTTTTTATCAATCGTTGGCTCTTCATAGTTCTTCACTTCCACAGTCTCTACTTTACCAGATGTAATTGAACCGTCCTCATTAATTGTACCTGATTCAGTAATTGAAAATGCATGTTCTGTTGGATCTGTAACATAACCTTTTGGTGCTTCTTTCTCTTGGAAATAATAATTACCATACTCTAAACCTTCTACACGAATTTTACCATCTGTACCTGTTACTAACTTTTCTTCAACTAATTTACCATCCTCTGTATATAAAGAGAATTTTACCCCTGGAAGTACTTTACCTTTTGCACCTATTTTTGTTAATTCTACTGCTCCACGTTTGATTTCATTCTTTGGATACATGTGAACATCGTAGTTTAGCACATCGCCCGTTTTACTTGTCATTGGAATGTCGACTGTATACGTATTTGGATTTAAGTTAACATGTGCTGGTCCAGCAACTTCTTTTACTTCATAACGTCCTAACGGTAAATCTGTAAATACTGCCTCACCTTTATCAGTTGTTGTCATTTTGATTGACTCTGCGTTTGTTACAGGCTTTACATATTCCTTTGCAATCTTCCCATCATTTGAAATCTTTTCGAATGACGCAATTTGCTTAATTTCAAATGTTACACCTTTTAATGGCTTAACGTCCTCAGGTACTGTTTGATTCGCAGAACCATCACCTTCTACACCTGGCTTCCCATTTTTTTCTTGTTCGTACTTATGAATGGTTAAAGAACCTGTATTTTTTGATGCTGCACTCACAAACATACTAGGCAACATAGAAAACGTTAATGCTAAAATTAACAACATACTAAAAATCTTTTTCATATTATTCTTCCTCACTATCTCTATAAATTTTTCAATTTAAAACTCTATTACTTATTCCTTTTATTTCGAACATATAAGAACACAACTAGTAACATTAAAATCCCACCGATGGAATAGAAAATGCCTGTTCCTATACCTCCCGTTTTCGGGATTTCCCACTGACTCTTTTGATTTTCTATTGTTATTTTGTGTACTGATGATCCGACTTCTACTGTAATTGGCTCTTTCAAAAGCATATAACCATCTGGTGCTTGTACTTCTTTAATTGTATATTTTCCGAACAGTAATGGATTGGAAACTGCCCTACCATTTTCATCGGTTGTTAATTTCCCAATCTCTTTACCATCTTTGTCTAAAATCTGAAACACAGCATTTTTTAATTTCAGATTGACATCTGTAGCATCGACCTTCGAAATTTCAATTACACCTTTTTCTAGCAATTCATTTTCAACGGTCTTCTCTATCGGCATTTTTGTGTCTTTCGTTATTTCAAAGTCGTATGATTTATTATCTAGTTTATAACCTTCTGGAGCTTCGACTTCAACTAGCTTATATTCACCAATTGGTAAATCCATTGCCTTAGCTTTTCCATCTTCACCCGATGTAATTGTTTGAATGACATGATTATCTTTATCTCGGACTTCGAAAACAGCACCTTTTAATGGAATATTGCTGCCTTTTTCTACTTTCGTAACTTCTAACTCCCCAGCACCAACTATATCTTCAACTAGTCCAGCATCGATTGTCATATTATGTTCATCTTCACCAAGTTTGATCATTTCTGAATATCCATCTTTATCAACATTAGAATCAATTTTTTCATCGTTACCAACGTTTTTATTTGTCCATTTGTAACCATCCGGCAACATAAATCTCACTTGGTATTCACCCGGATCTAAATTTACAAACTTGTAATAACCAGGATTTCCTTTTTTGTCATTACCAGTTCTCGTCATACTAATAACTTTTCCATCTTTATCTAACAACTCTACGACTACACCATTCACACCAGTGTTTCCATCGTTTTGAATGCCATCTTTGTTTTTATCCAGCCAGACGTAATCTCCTAATGAACTCTTTTTCGAGGCATGTAGCTGTACACCCACTCTGTTTGGCTCTGCTGGTTGAATCCAATTTCCTGTTACATCATTTATCGCACTATATCCAAATGAATTCCATGCAATTCCCGCCGAAGCATCTAGATCAACAGGTGCACGCATTGACCATTCTAGTGTCGCTGCTTCGCCTGGATATACAAGCTTATTCTTATCAAATTCAAATTTAACTGCCGTTACCTTTGTTAAATCCGCCGGTGGCTCTAAAGACCACTTCGGATCATTTGCACCATCCGGGTTCACAAAAGCATCATTTCCTTGAATTAAATCATCACGCTTAGGTTTTGAAACAGTCGTGTAATAAATCTTAATGAAATCACCGTCAGTAAGTTGAATTGGTGATGTTAAGTATGGGGTCCATTTACTACCACGCTCTTGTGAATGATTCTGCGTTTGTAAAACTGACTGGTCACCCTCTGCAGGGAATATATCAATTAAGACACCATTCCTAACCGCTACGGTCCCACCATTTTCAATTTTTAAACGATACTTCACTTCTCCACCTGGTACTGTCGTCGCTACTTCTGGTGAACCTTTCCAACTATCATCTAGTTCACCTTTTACATATTTAATTGATTTTAAAGATTGCTCTTCTTCAATCTCAACAGCATCTTGACTTTCAATAATTGGGTCATTTATGTCACCATCACCATCAAGATCATTTTCATCTTTTCCTGTTGGTTGTCCCCACTTATCTGCAGATACTATTGTTGAGACATTAGACATTAAGCCCGCCTTATTATAGTACTTGCCTGCCATCGCAAAGTTATTAACCTTTACTTTAAACTTAACAGTCACAGCGTCTCTCGGTGAAACATCTAATTCAGAGAAAGTCCATCGTAAAAGGGTTCTTCCTTTTTCTTTATAGTTCGGAATCGTTTCTACCTTTACTTTTTTTGCATCATAAGGTTTTCTATCCCATTCATCTTTAACGACAGCAAATGTCTCCGATCCTGGAACATATTCTAATCCCTTTGGTAACCAATCTACAATTATTGGTTGTTTTAAAGGTGTAGAACTCCAATCAACTTTACCAGTTAATTCAAATTCCACTTCTTCTCCCTTGATATACTTTTCTCCAGGCTTCGTTAACGCCTTTTTCTTAAAAGTAACCTTTGATTCGGGATTTTCTTTTACTTTTACTTGCGCTGTCGCTTCTTTTATATAGTTTTTTCCATCAATATCATATGAAATATGTGCGGTATTTTTCAAAATACCTTCTTTAAAGTTCGGATCATCCACTTTAAACATTAACCATGCGCCATAACTCATTTTAAAATCTGCAGGCACTTTACCAAATTCATATCGAATTCCGGTTACTTTATCACCTTCAACTAATGATAAAGAAGAAACATCTAACCATTCTCCGTTCGCATTACCACGAATCATTTTCCATTCTTTCCACTCTGGATTATTCTTCGTTTTGTATAAAACCTTATATTCACTTACACCTGAAAATGCACCTGTATGCATTCTCGTAAAATGAAGTTGTTCATCAAAACGGTCATCTTGGAGCACAAAATTATCAATTTCCTTAGAATATTGATTTTGAATGTTAGATAGTGTAAAAGCAATTTCTTCTTCTTTACTGTATTCAGACTTTTGGGCAGCTTTTCTCAGCTCTGAAAAAGCTTGCTCTGGAGGAATAACAGGAGGTTTTTTATTTGATACTTCAACATACGCATGTGTTTGTTTTGTTAATTCCTCTTCCCCTTTTGGCTTTAGTTTTGCCTCAACTCTATTTAGAACTTGTTGATTTTGATCTTCACCAAAATTTTCCTCGGGGAACTTAACCTTAACTTTAACAACTTTCTCACCTTCTACATTTTTCAAATCCCATACGACTGTATGTGAATTCGCATCATATTTCCCATTATCACTAGCTGAAATAAACTGAGCTTCTTTCGGTAATATGTCTTTTATTGAAAGTGATTCAAGTGTAGTAGGCCCACTAACATGTTGAGCACGAATTGTGTATTCGACTTCTTCTCCTGGTTTAATCGTCCACTTATTAGGAGTTTTACGCATTTCCCACTCTGGTTTCTTAGGTGGTTCAGGAGGAACTTCTTTTTCATATGCTACAACCGTTACTTCATTAGAAGTTTTTCCTCCTTGATCAGATACAAAATCCGCTACAGCTGTAGCTTTTGTTCCATTTTTTGTTCCTTTAGGAAACTTCACTGTAATAGGGACTGCTTTAGAATCTCCATTGGGAAGGGGCTCTTTAAAAGTATAAATAACTGAATGCGTTTCTTTATCGTATACTGCATTCGTGCCACTAATTTTCCCATGTCTTACGTACTCGACTTCAGGTGGTAGTTTAACAATGATTTTTGCGTCTTTATGCCCACCTTCTAAACCAAATGTACTTAGATCAAGTTGATATACAAAATCTTTATCTACATCTTTTGGCGAACCATCTCCGCCCTCAACCGAAAGCTTTAAACTTACATTCGCTTCTTTGTCATATGTTTCTGCTGCTACAATATGTATAAATGGCTGTACAATAATTTGCATTACCATTAAACAAATGACAAATATACTAATCTGTTTACTCTTCATACTCACACCTCTCTATTAATCTCCTTAACAACAAGGAGATTCACTGTTTCTTCGAATACCATCCGCTTTCAGCCTAAG
The DNA here is from genome assembly GCF_044907945.1 of Bacillus sp. RC240. Taxonomy (NCBI): domain Bacteria; kingdom Bacillati; phylum Bacillota; class Bacilli; order Caryophanales; family Bacillaceae; genus Bacillus; species Bacillus sp. RC240. The sequence goes on from NZ_JBIYCT010000007.1 coordinate 119,993, forward strand.
AACAATAAAGTGTGCCATCTTAAAACAAACATCTTATTATCTGATAATTGGGCAAATAAAAAAGGATTGTCGGGTTGCAAATTGTATTTGCAACCCGACAATCCTAGTAATAAGATTTATTACCTTAGACTCAAAGCTTTGCGACCTATTCTTTCAAATAGTGTGCCAAGATATTCCAATATTACTATTCTATAAAAAAAATAAAAATTTATCCACTATATTTTTTTATTTCACATAATAATTCTCAAAAAACTTCCAATAAACCAGCAGACATCTTACTTCTAAAGTTTAAACTGACAATGCTCCTTCTCAATATAAAGCTATACTACATATACATTATTGCTCTATCTCTTTTATATTACACTTAGCATACAATTCAAACACCCTTAAATAATTTTTTCATATATATTATAGTAAAAATAATCTTCTATAAAAAGGAGTCATACTAATGAAACATACAAAATTAACCGGTCGTGTCGTCGTACCTTCAGATCCTGACTATGACGTGGCCCGAATGAATTTAAATTTAAGTATTCCAAAACTCCCTTGTATTATTGTTTTTTGCCAAAATAAAAATGATGTGTGTAACGCATTAAAATGGGCTCGTGAACGTCATATACCATTTCGCTTAAGAAACGGACATCATAGCTATGAAAATTTTTCTCTTTTAAATAGAGGACTTATTATTGATATAAGTGAAATGAATAGAATTACTGTTCATACAGAGAAATTAACAGCAACAATTGAGGCTGGTGCAAATCTAGGCTCTGTTTATAAGAATCTTTGGAAACATGGCGTTACAATACCAGCTGGTACAAGTGCAAGCGTTGGAATTGTTGGGCTAACACTTGGCGGCGGCATCGGTATGCTTTCACGCTTATTTGGACTAACATGTGATCAATTACTAGAAGTCGAAATGGTACAAGCATGTGGAAAGTTTGGTGCAAAAACCATTCGTGCAAATGAAAAGGAAAACCCTAGCCTGTTTTGGGCATGCCAGGGTGGTGGTGGTGGAAATTTCGGAATTGTTACTTCCTTAACTTTCCGGGTCCATCCTATAAAAAACGTCTCCATTTTCTCACTCACATGGGAATGGGAAGACTTTATTGCTGCATTTCAAGCTTGGCAAAACTGGGCACCTTATATAGATGAACGTCTCACTTCATCAATTGAATTATTCTCTAAACAACGAAATAAAATCGAGGTGAAAGGTGAATTTGTCGGCTCTCCTTCTGAACTCTATCATCTATTATCTCCTCTTCTTGAAACTGGTAATCCTTCTCTCTTTATAGATGAAGTCCCGTATATAAAGGCTGTTCAATTCTTTAATAGCGGCAATATTCCTGAAAAATTCAAACGTTCTGGTTCCTACGTATATAAACCTATCCCTCTTAAAGGTATTCAAATCTTACAATATTTTCTTTCTCATGCACCAAATAAAGATGCGAGTATTTGGCACCAGTCACTCGTAGGTGCTGTTGAAAATATTTCGCCTAATGAAACAGCTTATTTCCATCGTAAAGCAATTATTGCTCAAGAATACATTACCTCTTGGAAATGCGACGATGAAGAAAATCAAAATTTACGCTGGGTTAAAGATTTAAGAGAAAGCTTAAATCCTTATACATTAGGTGACTATGTCAATTGGCCCGATATCGACATTAAAAATTGGCAAACTAGTTATTATGGCTCTAATTTTCAAAAGCTACGTAAGGTGAAGACCATATATGACCCTTGCAATGTTTTTCGATTTCAACAAAGCATTCCTCCTTTTCATACGTAAAAAAAGGAAGAACAGAATACTGTTCTTCCTTTTCACATTGAAAATCGCTCAATTGTTTGTTTCAAGTCAGTTGCTTGCTTCTCTAAATCCTTTAATAATCGATCGATTATTACCATATTTTTAGACTGTTGCAGAGTCACACGCGCCACTTCTTGTGAACCAGCTGACGTTTCCTCAGCGATGGCTGCTACAGCCTTTGTTTGTGCTCCTGTTTGATGAATGCGACTCACTTGTTCATTCATATAACTACTAATTTGCTTAGTTGCATCTGCTACTTCCATAATACTTGATGACATTTCTTTTAAAATTAATTCTGTAGCTCCCCCGCGTTTCGCCTCTTCTTTAGCTTTTTTCACTTGCTCCGTCATTTTCAATGCGACTTGTTGCACTTCCTCTTGCATATTTCGTAATAACTGCGATATATTTCTTGCAGAATGATCGCTTTCATCTGCAAGTTTACGTACTTCTTCAGCTACAACTGCAAAGCCCCTTCCATGCTCTCCAGCACGAGCTGCCTCAATAGAAGCATTTAATGCTAATAAATTCGTTTGACTAGCAATCTCACTCACAACAGAAACAATATGTTCTACTTGTTTCATTCGTTCTTCTAACTTCTGTACATTTTGCATCGAATCTTCATTCTCTTTTGCCAATGTTTGAATGCCTTGAATTAAAGAAGTAAAGACACGTGTACTTTGTCCTAAAGCTTGAACCATTTCTAAAGACAACTCGTCGGACTTTTTTGCTTTTTCTTCTACTTCACTCGCAATAGAGGTTGTTGTATCGACAGTTGAAACAATCGCCTGAATGGAAGCTGCTGATTGCTCGGCGCCAGAAGAAATCTCTGCAAGAGTTTCAGACACACCGCGTGCTTGCTTTGTCGCTTCCTCTGTTTGTCTTCTAATTTGCTGAACTTGATTATTTGTATACGAAAATGTAGTATCAATATTTTTTACCATACCTCTTAAGTTCCCTAGCATCATATTAAATGCAACACTTAAAGATTTAATCTCATCATCTACTTTTGGCAACGGGACATCTTCACGAATATCACCATCAGCCGCTTTCCTTGCTGCTTCTTCCAACTTTCGAAGTGGTTTAATTAAAAATATTGCTGCCCCATACGCTAAAATTCCAGACCATACTACACCTAATAGCATAACGATAATATTATAAACAGTTTGACTTACGTAACTTTGAAAATAATCATATATAACGTAAATAAAAAATAAACTTGTTGAATATGTAATTAAAGCTAAAACTGTAGTAAATAGCATAAGCTGTATACGTAAACCAAAGGAAAATGTCTTCCTTTCTTTTTCCATCTCTTCTTTCCCCCTTTTTATAAGCAATATAAGTGCTACCTATATATTATTATCCATATTTTCGTTATAGAAAGATATAGAGATTTTAAAAATCATAATTCCCTTGAATATCAAATTCCGTCAAAAAAATAAAGGATTCTGACAATTTATGACTAATAACAGAAATAAGGGGAAACATTTGTAAAATATATTTTTGACTGGGGGTTTTGTATGATTCAGGTTCGAAATCTAGTAAAATCATTCGGCTCGCTTGATGTTTTAAAAGGAATTGATTTAGAAGTAAAAGAAAAAGAAGTTGTTGTTTTAATTGGTGCCAGTGGTTCCGGTAAAAGTACATTACTTCGCTGTCTTAACTTTTTAGAAATGTACGATGAAGGTGAAATTCACTTACAAGGTGAACGAATTGATCCAAAGCATTCAAATTTAAACAAAGTCCGTGAAAATGTCGGTATGGTTTTTCAGCACTTTAACCTCTTTCCTCATATGACCTCACTAGAAAACATCATAGAAGCACCTATCCATGTAAAAAAATTAGAAACAGTAAATGCAAAGGATATCGGAAATCAGCTTTTGCAAAAAGTCGGCCTACAAGATAAAGCAGATGTAACTCCCCACCTTCTTTCCGGTGGTCAAAAACAACGAATTGCGATTGCACGAGCTCTTGCTATGAATCCTAAAATTATGCTATTTGATGAACCTACCTCAGCCTTAGACCCTGAACTTGTTGGAGAAGTATTGCAAGTTATGAAAGAACTTGCTGAAGAAGGAATGACCATGATTATTGTTACTCATGAAATGAATTTCGCAAGAGATGTAGCTGATCGCGTCATATTTATGGATGACGGAAAGATTGTAGAGGACGCTCCGTCAGCACAATTCTTTTCAGCTCCATCACATGAACGAGCAAAACAATTTTTACGCAACGTTTTATAATGTAATTTCTGTTTCAAATGAAAAGAAATACATCCATACGGTGCACAACTAATTGTCCAAATAAAATATCTCAGTAACATACTTAAAACCATCCGTATGATCAATATATAGGAGGGGTTTTATGAAAAGAAAACTATTAACCATTGTTGCGAGTATTACATTATGTACATCCTTCATACTAGGAGCCTGTAGTAAGGAAAGTGCTACTACTTCTTCAAATGGTGAAAAAGAATTTCGTTATGCGATGAGTGGCTTATATAAACCTTTTAACTATAAAGAAAATGACGGAAAGCTTGCCGGTTTTGATGTGGAAATTGGTGAGGCACTTGCGAAAAAAATGAATATGAAACCCACTCCTATTACAAATCCATGGGAAACGCTAATTCAAGGTCTACAATCGAAAAAATATGATGCTATATTGGGCAGTATGGCAATTACAGAAGAACGCTTAAAAGCTGTTAGTTTCTCCAATCCTTATTATCGTTCTGGTGCCCAAATTTTTGTGGCTAAAAAGAATACATCTATCTCTTCTCCAGAAGATTTGAAAGGTAAGAAAATTGGTGTTGTAAAAGCTAGTACCTTTAAAGACCTTGTTGCAAAACATACAGATCAAATCACAGAATATGATAGCGATATTACTGCACTTATGGACTTAGAGCCTGGACGTATTGATGCAGTAATCACTGATCAAATGGTCGGTTTACGTATGATCAAAGAAGGTAAATCAAATATAAAAGAAGCTGGAAAACCATTAAATCTTGATGAAATGGGAATTGCTATTCGTAAAGATGATAAAGAAATGGTTGAGAAAGTAAATAAAGCTTTAGATGAAATCATTAAAGATGGTACGTATGAAAAGATCAGTAAAAAATGGTTTGGGCGTAATATTCTCGGTGAAGAGGAAAAAACGAAGTAAATTAGCTAGTCAAATGTTTCATACATTATGCCCCACTTTTTATGTGGGGTATTTCATTCCCTACTAAAATCCATACAATATGAGGTGACACATATGTTTGAAATTTTTATGTCTACTTATCCCACACTCTTAAAGGCTACTATTGTCACATTACAATTAACATTAACATCCCTATTACTTGGTTCACTAATTGGATTACTATTCGCTTTTTTTCGAATCTCTAACAATAAGATTTTAAATAGTATTGCTCATGTATATATCGCCATTATTCGTGGTACACCTTTAATTGTTCAAATTGCCATTCTCTATTTCGGTATTACATCGATTATTGTCTTCACTCCTTTTTGGGCAGGAGCAATTGCTTTAGCAATCCATAACGGTGCATATATTACTGAAATTTTCCGCGGATCCATTCAGTCCGTTGACCGTGGACAATTGGAAGCTGCTCGCTCTTTAGGTATGCCTTACCCTTTAGCTATGCGCCGAATTATATTACCACAAGCATTTCGTCTGTCTCTTCCCCCTCTAGGGAACCAATTTATTATTGGATTAAAAGATTCTTCTCTTGTTGCTTACGTAGGATTGTCCGAATTATGGGGATCAGGTTTATCAATTGCTGCAAGTAACTTCCAACAATTAGATACATACATAATTGTTGGTTTATATTACCTCGTACTTGTTCTTCTATTTACTTATTTTGTTAATCTTTTAGAAAAACGACTTCAACGAAAAGAAAATAACTCTGTCCAGGTCAAGACGAAGAACAAGAAAGAAGTCTCTTTATAACAAAAAGCAAGCTCTAAGAGAGCTTGCTTTTTCATCGTAAAATATGTCTATTATTGATTTACTTTTTTTATAGTCTCTTTTTCCTCTATATGTTCCTCACGATATGAAATATTATGAGGATCCAATCCATTTCCTAAAGAACCATAGAAATGCTCCCTATGCGGATCAACTAATTCACTTCCGTGATAATACACACGTGGTGTATTCCAAAGTGCTGCCAAAGCTTTTGTCATCGGCATTTCGTGATAGCGTTCCGGCCACATTTCTTTAATTTTATCTTTTACTAATGGATAGTATTTAGAACTCATAGCAGGAAACAGATGATGTTCTGTATGGTATGAGAAATTGAAATGTAAAACGTCTACCCAGCGCGGTACTGTTACTGATAAACAGTTTGCTAAAGGATCATTTACTGGAACAATAGGATTTAAGCGGTGATTTGTTGCGATATACGCCATTACAATAAAGTTAGCAATTAACAACGGAATCACGTATGCAAAGAACCACTTTGTAGGTCCCATAATAAACAATAAACTAATCCAAACTGTCCAGGGCAAAAGAAGTTGAAGCCATACAGATTTTTGATTGGATGACTTAAATTCTTTTATAAAATGAAAGAACATTCGAGTCGAATGTAACGTAAATTGAATTGTTAGTGACAGGAAACTAAAGAATGAACGTACATGAAGAGGCATGCGATATACCCAACTCAAAAACTTACTCTTTTTCAGTTTCTCAAATGTCGGCCATGCATCTGGATCATTCTCTTCATGCTGTGTGTGAACATGATGCGTTGCATTATGCCACTTTCTCCAAAGTTTTGGGCCAGTTGATAATGGCATAAATGCTATCGCACCTAAAAAATCACGAAGCCATGCCTTTCTTACAACTGTTCCATGTAAAATTTCATGTCCTAAAAATCCAAGTGAAGCAAAACATAATCCAAGAACAATTGCAATTCCTAGATTTGCCCACACATTCAATTCAAATACACCGATCGTTATTAAACCAGCCAATGCCACAAGTAAATAAGCCAGTCCACCAAATAATCGATTAGGAACTGGTTTAAATGCTTTTTTCGGCAAATGTGGTGCTACACGTGCTGCATACCACCCAAACGTATGAAGCTCCTTCATCCTTTTGCCCCTTTCTTATGCCGCGCCCCGCGCAACTTGCATATATCAATTCTTGCTTCCAGATTGATTTTACTACGTGATCCAAAAAGCATTTATCATAAGGAAAATATACTCACTCTATCGTCACTTAATTTTCGCTTTTATTATCAATGAAAAACATTTCTCTTTTTACTCTCTATCAACCTTTCCACATGATGAATCATAACAATAGAATTTCTATATTGTCAACAACTTTTATGACCTAGTAATAAAAGTTGGTTATATTTTTATAATTATACTTTATTTCACTAAAGAAAAAGCATAGATTTCATAAGGCTTTATCAGGTATATATACATATCCACTTAAACAACATAGACTCTATCTTATTCAAGAACTCTCTATGTAATCAACAAATGGAATCACTTGAATTTAGCTTTATATAAATCCTACTTCTTCATACTGCCCCAATAAAATAATTATATTAAAATATTTTTTCTTTCGTTTAGTAAGAATAGAACGCTACGAAAACAACATACATGAATTCCATATAAGATGGAAATATTAAAAGGAAAATTGTTCTAATTTGGAGGTTTTCAAAATGACAGATGACACATTTCCGCAGTTACCATCATCCTATTGGATTGAATCTACTCAATTTCCTACTTTTCCTCATTTATCCGAAAATATAAAGACAGAAGTTGCTGTTATCGGAGCTGGTATTACAGGCATTACCACTGCCTATTTACTCGCTAAAGAAGGAATGAAAGTCGTTTTAATTGATTCTGGTCTTATTTTAAATGGAACGACTGGGCATACAACCGCAAAGGTAACGGCACAACATGATCTTATTTATGATGAATTAATAAATCATTTCGGTGTGGAAAAAGCCCGACTTTACTATGAATCAAATAATCATGCTCTACAATTCATAAATGAGACTGTGCAAACATATAAAATCGACTGTAATTTCTCAAATGAAGATTCGTATTTATATACAACTACTGATAATGGATTAAGAAATTTATCGAAAGAATATGAGGCCTATCAAAAATTAAATATACCTTGTGACTATGTTCAATCCCTGTCGATTCCTATTCCCGTACAATCTGCACTTGTCATGAAAAACCAAGCACAATTCCATCCCCTCCTTTATTTGAAAACACTTTTAGAAAAGTTTGTGGAGATGGGCGGCAAAGTTTATGAACAAACAACAGCTATTGATGTGGAAAAAGGTGATTGTCCACAAGTCATTACAAAGGGTGACCATCGCATCACTTGTAAATATATTGTCTCTTGTTCACATTTTCCTTTTTATGATGCTAATAGCTTTTTCTTTACGCGAATGTATGCAGAACGCTCATATGCTCTTGCAATAAAAGCAAAAACAGATTATCCAGGTGGCATGTATTTAAGTATTGATGATCCAAAACGCTCCATACGTTATACGACAAGCAATGGAGAAAAGTTGATATTGATTGGCGGAGAGAGCCATAAAACAGGCCAAGGAATTAATACGATGCTTCATTATGATGCACTATATTCCTTTGCTGAATCTACTTTTGGAGTAGATGAAATTCCTTATAGATGGTCAGCGCAAGATTTAATCACGCTAGATAAACTCCCTTATATCGGACATATTAACGAAAGGAATCCAAATATATTTGTGGCAACTGGATATCGTAAATGGGGAATGACGACTGGAACTGCAGCAGCTCATTTACTGAAGGACTCCATTCTAAAAGTCCACAGTCCATATAAAGAACTGTTTGCACCATCACGCTTTCATGCAAATCCGGATATAAAAACTTTCCTCTCTCAGAACATTGATGTTGCTAAACATTTAATTGAAGGGAAAATTGAAACCGCATTACGTAAACCAGAAGATCTTGAAGTTGGCGAGGGATCTGTTGTACATGTTAACGGTAAACGAGCAGGTGCTTATAAAGATAAAGAAGGAAAATTACATATCGTCGATACGACTTGTACACACCTCGGTTGTGAAGTTGAATGGAATAACGGTGATTGTACTTGGGATTGCCCTTGTCACGGTTCCCGTTTTTCAATTGATGGGAATGTTATGGAAGGTCCAGCAGATCAACCATTAAAGCGAGTTGATAACGAATAATTACAGATTCAGCGTGAATTTTCATTTACTCCCTTTTGTAAGAATAATCGTAACTAGCAACGTTTTCTTTATTCCTAAAACACAAAAAGAGCACAAACTCACTTGTGCTCTTTTTCATATACTTCAAACAACATATTTCGAAATAATGTATTCAAACTCTCAATATCAATCCCTAATCTCTTTTCAATATCTTTCACATATTGCTGATAATAATTAATTTGTTCTTCTAAAAATTGATTTAGCACCTCAATTTTCAATCCAACGTCCAATTCAGTACCTGCTTTTTTCTTTATTAACAACTTTTCAATTTCATTCAATACACTAGGCTCTACTGATAGTTCCATAATTAACCGGTCAAATTCTACTGGGGGCAATGTCCCTTTCTCTTCTAACCATTTACAAGCTAAAATAGGACGTAATACGTAAAAGTACTTTTTCAACTTTACATTTTCACCTTGTAAAAATTCACGATAGTTTTTTGAAGCCATATGTAAGTAATGATATATCGTTGATTTCGGATTAAAATCCTTTTCACTCATTTGCTGAAGCTGCTCTGGAAGGTTCGAGTTTTCCGAATAAAAAATCGGCGATCGAATCCATTCGAGTAACGCTGGATTTGACTTTGCAAACAGTTGCAAAGCCTTTTTAATATCCCAACCACTTATGTCTAAATCATCACTAATTGGATATTCGATTACATCACGCTTATCATGGATTGATAAATACCATTCTACAGGGTGTATATAAACAAACCTAACATCATAATCACTATCTTTCGATGGAAACCCCCACGCCCGACTCCCTGATTCCACAGCGAATAAAATTTTCACACCATTCTCTTTTTCAATTCGCTCTAGTTCTAATTCAATTTTCTCTCTCATTTCATACCATCTCCATTTTTTGATTATTTCCCTGGGAATTCGACAAATATACGACTAATTTTACTATATACCAAAACAGCTGTCAGACAATTTCTGACAGCTCAATAAAGCACCTATTTTTTATTTTCAATTACAGTAGCAGTAATTCGTTCAAACTCTTTTTGAATTTCCTCTTTATATGCATCCACTTTTGAAAAATCCATAGCAGCAATATAAATTCGTTCTAATTTATCACGAACTGATTTTGCTTTTGCTAAGAAAGACATTGCCTCATTCATTTTTGCTTTATATTGAATGGAAACGTCACGAATTTCTGTAGCATACTTCTCATCCGTCCCCGGTTTAACAATAAGAGCATACATATCTATAATCTCATCACCTTCGCGACTTGGAAAATATTCATGTGGTGCGGTACTATCAAAAATTGCAAATCCTAATTCTCTTACGATAACCATATCAAGACTATTCGGGTCAAATCCGCAATGATATACTTCAACGTCAAAACCTTTTTCTTCTGCTGCCTTCGATAACTTTTTGAGCATTGTTGATTTTCCAGAGCCCGGGCGTCCTTTTATAAAATAACGATGTGGTAACCCTTCTGTTAAATTAGGAACAAAATCAACTGCTCCTTTCGGTGTAGCAGCTCCTAAAAAACGATGTTTCACAATCGATTGTTCTCCCTTTTTATCTGCAAATAATTTCTGAATTAGCTGTTCTGTTAGTTCATTTGCTTTATTAAAATCAATGTTATTAATATATATTTTCTCCCACTCATCATGTATAACTAACGCCTCTTTAAAACATCCGTAAGCAGATTTGAAAGCCTTGCCCGCTTCTAATACAAACCGTTCAATTTCTAACTTCTGCTTTCTTAATTTATCTGAGTCCCAAGCAACTCCTAAATTTATATACTCTTCAATAACTCCTGGCATTTTCGGCTCAATAACATGCGGTGATGTTCCATCAACAATTCCTACTTTTAATTTCGGAATAATCACTCCATCAACTGACTTATTATCAGAAGAACAATGCAAAAGTTCAATATCATATCCTTTTTCAACCCATTCACGACCTATTGCCTTAATTAAAGAAGATTTTCCCGTTCCTGGACCACCCTTTAAAATAAACAACCTATCTAGTCCTTTTAAATTCTCTTCGTATAAATTATGAAATCCTCTAGCTGTATTGCCACCAGCATAATAATTCAATACATTCCCTGTCACTGCACTCACTCCTTCGCAACAGTCTACTTACATAAGCTACAATATGCGAGCAACTTTATTTGGGTGAACACCTAATTTGTATTGCACGAAAAAAGGAAATGAATTACAATTTAAATATCACAAACATTCCGAATTTAAAACCGAATAAACCTTTATCAAGAGAGGCAGAGGGACCGGTCCTTTGAAGCCCAGCAACCTCAGTTTATGCAAACTGAATAGGTGCTAATTCCTGCAAAATGCATTGCATTTTGGAAGATAAAACTCAACTAGTATGTAAAGCTCATCTTTCTTGATTATGAAGGATGGGCTTTTTATTATTTGAAAAAAATATATTGGAGGTATGTAAAATGAAAGTAATTGATCTATCACAAACGTTTGAAAATAATATGTCTCAATTTCCTGGAACACCAAAAATCCAACTAGAAGCCATTACAAGCGTTGAAGAAACAGGTTATCAAGTTACGAATTTTCATTCTGTCGTTCATGTTGGTACGCATTGTGATGCGCCTGCTCATTTCATTTCAGGCGCAACCACTATTGATCAATTACCCCTAAATCAATTTGTAGGCGAAGCTGTCCTTATCGATGTGACTCATGTTCAAGAGCGAAAATTACCTAAGGAAGTATTACATACTGTCGACATAAAAGAAGGCGATATTGTCATTTTCCATTCCAATCTATCTAATAAATGGAATACCGAAGCTTATGAGAAAGAAGCGTTTTATCTTTCCGAAGAATTAGCTGAAGAACTAGTTCAATTAAAAGTAAAATCTGTCGGTTTAGATTTTATTTCTCCTGATGAGGTAACGACAGAAACATCACCGATTCATCACATACTGTTAGGAAATAATATTTACTTAATTGAAAACTTAACAAACTTAGATGCCATTAAAGCGAAACGATTCTTTTTCTCAGCAGCACCTTTAAAAATTAAAAATAGTGACGGTGCTTTCGCAAGGGCATTCGCTGTTATTTTTTAAACATGGTCTACAAAAAAAGCAAAGATCACTTTTGACCTTTGCTTTTATATTTTTTATTTAAGTTAAAAAAGAATTGTTCCACCCTTGGGCGTATCCAAGCTAAATAATCTTTATCTTTCTTCTTTGTACAAGCTATCTCTTCTCCATCTACCATTTCGACAAGTTCTAGCTCTAACAGTTGCCTCGTAAATGCTACCATATTTACTTCTTCTGCTGGATATTCTTCTTTTAATTTCTCCTCAATTTCCCCCAATAAAAAACCGTCACGCATCATTGCTAGTGCATCAATCCAAAGTGGCGGCATTTCATATGTCTCTCCTGTAATCGTATCTTTTACAATATAGTTCTTTTGCTCTTTTCGAAATTGAATCGTGTGTAAACATACAGTCGAATTTAATGTTAATTCCATCATACCACCCCTTTCATCATATCCGCATAGAAAAAAGGATGCGCGTGCACCCCTTCTTTTCTTTTCATAACACTACTGAACCGTTACATGAGCTAAAAGCTCTATGTCGATATTTTCCTCCATTATAAACGAAGTGTTTTATAAAAAAAACCCTTCTTGAAACATTTTATAAAATGTTTATATTTACACAACAAGAACACTTTTCTGAAAAGTAATTTCGTCTAATGCACTACACTGTTGGTAAATAAATTTCCACTTTCGTTCCTATCCCCATACTACTTTCAATCGCGATACTCCCTTGATGTTCTTCAATAATTTTATATGTAATCATTAATCCAAGACCTGTACCATTCTCTTTTGTTGTATAAAAAGCTTTTCCGATCTTTTCTATTTTCTCATTTTCTATCCCAAGACCTTGATCTTCAACAGAAATACACAAGTTCTCTCCAGCTTTTTCATATGCCAGAATCTGAATATTCCCGCCTCCTGGCATCGATTCAATTCCATTTTTGATGATGTTTAACAACACTTGTTTTAATTGCTTATCATCACCATTTATAACGGGTAAATTTCCATCTACTTGCAAATTAAATTTCACTTTATATTGAGTCGCATAGCTTTCCATTAACTGTACAACATATAAAAGGATTCCCCCTATATTACACCATTCATAATTTGTTGGTTTCGGTTTTCCTAATAACATCAATTCACTAACAAACCCATTAATTCTCTCAATTTCTTGCAGCATAATCTCATAGCTCATCGTATCTTCAGGATTTCTTTCTTTTTGAATTTGTGTAAATCCTTTTAAAGCTGTTAATGGATTTCGAATTTCATGAGCGATTGTTGTAGACATAGTCCCAATAACCGCTAAATTTTCTGTCTCTTTCATACTGTTCATCATCTCAACAACTGTCCTTACATAAGATTGAAATCTCTTTAATAAAGAATGCGAAATGATGAAAAAGAATATACATAATACAAGCGGAATCACAACTTTTACATCTTGTAATATCAAAGTAAAAAATACATATTTTCCAATTACACTACAGGAAACGAAATAAAAATATTTTCTGTTCACGAAAATCGGTGCAAATAAAATTAAAAATATTTCAACCATATTTCCATTTTCAAAAACACGATCACTGTGTAAATAAATCATTAAGTTATTAATAAGATCAATAAGCATGTACCCAATTAAAAATAAGTATTTCACAAAATATACATAACCTTGTTTTTGAAGATATATTGAAATAGGAAATAAAGATATTACTAATATATATACACCTATTCCCATACCACCTTCTGGCCACCCTACCCTTGCTTCATTAATATTCATAGCGGGATAAATAAAATAATAGATAACGTCATATAAAAAGAATATAATATAGAATAATAATATAAATACTTTTAAAGCTTCTCTTTCTTCATAAATCAAGCTCTTGTATTTGTTCATATAAAAACTCCTCTTGATCAATACAAAAAAACATTTCAAGTGTTATCTCTTTAAATTATAATTATGAAATTGCTTTCAGGGCAACATGTAACCTTCTAATACTAAAAGGAAGGAGATACATCTCCTTCCTTTTCAGTTACAATTTACATCCATCTTACCCTATCATTTAGCAATCCATCTGTGAAATTATTATGTCCTACTACAAAATCCTTCATATATAAATTTAAATATTCCCCATACTTACTTTCAGTATTTAATAATAATTCTTCTACATAATAAGTGCCTTGTCCAAAAGTATCTAACAGTAAACTACATAAGCCAGCATAAATTCCACACCCTACTTGGAAGTACGTCGCATTTGTTTTATATTTTTGAAAAACTTGGCTACTATTCATTACATTATACATGTATGTCTCATTATGTTCATAAACGAGCAACACACCGACTAAATCTTCTCCTATAATATCATCTTCTGCTGGATTAAATACTTTACGATTCCAATTCCATAAATCTTCCACTTTATCTAAGTTCTGTCTGATTAAGTTTGTTGTATACTCATTGATCCGATAAAGAAAACCCACTTCCATATTAAAAGATTTCCCTAAAATTAAAACTTCTTCATGTGGCATTAAGCAACCATAAAATTCTTTTTCACCTAACTTTACTTTATACTCTGAAGCATATACATCCTCATAAAAGTAAAGTGGACGATGATGACTCATATACATAGGATAACTCCATATCGCTTCATCAAGAAAACGCTCAACTGCCCATGATGCATAAAGTGTATGAGGTTTTATAAGCTCTTTATCATTCAAAAATGAATTATCATGTTCTACAATATAGCATGCTCGCGGCTTTTCATTTGGACGTTCTTTCATAAGCTCAACAACCATCCATTGAACAACACCAGGATTCATACCTGAGCCTATAATCGCTCTTGTATTTGTAAATGTTTCTTTCTCCTTCTCAAACCTCGTATACCTTTCCGTAAGCTGAAAACCAAGTAAACTATCGTCTTGATCTACTGCCTCATTTTCCAAAGCCGAATTAATATAACAAATGCCAAGGTCATTACAACAACTCAGTACCCTAATTGTATCTGCACCTGAAACATCAATAACAACCTTCGTTCTTTTTTCCTTTAAATGATGTTTAAATTTGACTACATCTTGAAGGTTTATTTCATATAAAAAAAATTGCTCTTTCAAATTTGGAAACAACTCATCATAATAACTTTTATCTTTTTGTTTTATATCCACCAAATGGAAGTTCATATTCTTTATCACTTCATAAATTGGATCTTTTTCATTTACTACCGCTTGATTCAAAATTGCTAACACTGCTTTTGCTGCTCCACCAGCACTTCCAAGTAATGTAATCGAAAACGAATTTGGAAACTGCTCCACAAACAAAACCCCTTTAATAAAGTAGTTGAGCAGCTCTTCCTCAAAAAGTGAGTTGAATACACCAAAAGGTAGCTCGTACACCTTTAGTACAAGATTGCCCCTTCAAAGATCACACTAACATACCTATATGATATTCAATTCATTTTCCCCTCATATCCAAATCGAATTAAACAAATAGGCTCGACCTTTTCTTCCCTATATATAAAAGAAAAAGCCAGCCCTTTCAACTAGCCTACGGACAATGGACAGATTTCACATGTTGAATATTCACGTACATTTTTGCGTCACGTGCTTTTAATATTTCAATATGCCCTTCATCAATTTTCGTCATCTTTCCGATTTTATTAGATTCCTCGCCTAAATCAAACACCATAATTTTCCCTGACATTTTAATAAGCTGTTCTTCAAAAGTTCTAGCTAGAGTAATATTTAATGGATTTACGGGGAGTTCATTTTTATTGAGGGAATAAGGTACTTGGTTCTCTTTATAAGGAATTAACCACTTCAAATGCTTTAAAGATATATATACAGTTTTGTAAACAGGGCTATAAAAAACAATATAATCGTTCATCACACTTGTAACATAACCGTGTATCGGAACATTTCCTGCCACATAAATTTCTGTAAAAATCCCTTTAGATGTGATTAATACTTTTCTCAAAGAAATTGAAGGTGATTCCCTCTTAATTACAGAGTCCACACCAGGCTTTAATATTTCTTCATCATGCTCTCTTAAAAATTTATAATACTGGATATGGTATAAAGATATATATACATAGTCTTGTCCATTGTAAAGAACTACAATATCATTTCCTACATCAATTAATACACCTTTAAATCTTTTTTCACCGATTAATTTAACGTATATATTTTCTCCAATATTTTTGTTTAACTCATTCATCTATATCCTCCTTTCTATAAAATACTACTTTTCCTGCCTTCCATTTCTAAAAAAATAATCAGGGCAATGTTCTGTCTTTTAGTAGTAAGAAATTCTTTTTCATATATCGCTAATAATTGTAGCGAACTATGAAATCGTTCTTCACTTCCAATCATAATGCCCCTCTTATTTATCAAACATTATTCTTCTTCATTCTTTTTACACTTAACTACTTGATTCACACTCTTAATATGATAAATAATCACGTAAATGACTTCATCACCATTTACTAGCGTAATGCATTCATCATGTACTTCACTTAATAAACCTTCCACACACTCTGGTCCACCACGATTAACCTTTATCCACTTATACTTCAGGTCACTTAATACATCTAAAAAAGTATCTTCATCAGAATAGAAACATGAACCATAGTAATCGTCACATTTTGTTTCTTTCACTTTCTTGACTAGACTCTTCACATGTTTCAACTGATAATATACTACTTCTCCATGAGGTAATTGTAGTGTAAGGTAATCTTTCCCCAACGATAAAAGTACACCTACTCGACTTTCCGGCCCGCGCAGATTTACCTTTACATTTTCACCGACTAAACCTTTAATTTGATCACAGCATAATAGACTCTCCAATTTCATATCCTCCTTTCTTATTATCTTCCTCTTCTTGATTGTCTTTGTGCACGAGCTCGACTTGAATCATTGCTACTTTCATCACTTTTCTCATCGCTCTCTCCACATACTGATTCGTTATAACTAACACTTTTAATATGAGCTAGTGCAATTAATATAACTTCCTCTTTTATAATTAACGTTACATAATCACAAGAAACGTCTTGTAAAATGCCTTCAACTTTCTCTGGACCACCACGATTAATTTTTACCCAGCGGTATTTGAAGCTTTGAAGTAGCTTTTCAAAATCTTCTGCACAGTCATATTCCAACCAGCCACAATCATCTGTTACACAATCTTTCGTATTCTTTGTAATACTTTTCAGATGGCGAAGCTGATAGTAATAGCGCTCTCCTTTTTCATTCTTTAATACGAAGTAGTCCGTACACACTGATACTATTGTTCCTTTTTGAGATTCTGGTCCACCTCTGTTTACTCTTACATAAGATCCAATTAAATCTTTCAAAAAATCACAATGAAGTAAACTCACGAGAAAACCCCTTCCATTAATTTATAAGCTTTTGCACTGATAGTATATGTATCTGTACAGGTTATGTTCGCTATGTTTGTCCCCGCTATGAAAAAATATGCTTTTAACTAATAATACTAATCCCTATAAAATCTTCTTTCCCTTAAAGTAACTCTAGGATTTCGGATGACTTTTTCATCCCTTAATATAAAAAGCCCCCGTATTAAGATACATTTCTGCATATCTTAATACGGGGGCTTTTTATAAATTTAATCTTCGTCTTTAACATCCATATCTTCTGGAATTGGTTCATTTAATATTTCTTCCACTAACTGCTTATATTTCTCCATTTGTTCTAAATGTGTATTAAACTGTTCCTTATTTATTAAATATTGCTCTCCATCAAACAATGCACGAACTTTCTTTTGCTGAATTAAGTCTTCAACATACGATTTTGGTAATTTCAAATACTCCGCAGCCTCTTCTATCGTTATATACAATGTGTTCATTCCTTTATTATTTTTTCATATACATAATGTATCTTACTTTATTTTTGTAAACAAATAAAAAAGATTTTGTAAATACAAATTAAAAAGCAGGTAGATGCATTCCATATATTGTATAATAGTATAGTAAGTATTTTTTAAATATAGAATGGTATTACCCATTTACACAAAGGAGAGTTAACATATGGCTACTCGTCACATCATTACAATGTTAGAAAAAACATTACGAGTTGAAACAGAAAACACAATTTCTCATCTATCTAAGTCTTTATCCGATCGTATTCTTTCACAAAGTGCAGCAGTACATGAAAATAATTGTTATCATACGATTGGTGAATGGTACAAAAATCATTTCTTATTCCAACAAGATGATTTCCTTTGGGCTAAATACGTTTTCTATGATGCATATTGTGAAGCTATAAAAAAACAAGGCAATCTTACAAAACGCGTTCGTCAAATATTAGAATCATTAGCTCGACAACATGGAAAACAATATATTGTTTCTATACAAAATATTCCATTTCCTAATGAACAGACAAAAGGGACCGCATAATTTAATAATGGTCCGCACAAACCAACTATAGATTCATTGTTTCCTAGAAAGATTTACAAATAAAATGTTCAAGTCTTTGTATTCCCTTTTTATAGAAATACATTCATATGACATGAACTAATGAAAACGGTGTCATGAAAATGATTGAAAATATAGTAAACAGGAAAAACCCCATTTGTATCTCTCGTCCATAGAAATAGAGATGTAAATGGGGGTATACTTGTTCCTTTATTATTTCATCATCTGCTTAATCAATTCTCGATTTCTCTTCTTAAATACTTCATTATGAGAAGAAACCATTCCGTACTCACTTGCATCAGGTTGAATAAATTGTTTCGCTTTATTCACAGCGTTTCCAGCATCTTGGAATGCCCCTGCGATTAAATGCAATTTCCCTTCATGCTTTAAAATATCTCCAGCGGCATATAATCCGTCTACCGAGGACTCACTATTTGCATTCCCTGCAATATAATAATTGTCAACAATAGCAACATCTAGCTCACTATTTTCTAATAATGTTATATCGCGTTCATATCCATGATTAATAATAACTTCATCGATAGATAAATGAGAAATTTCTCCAGTTTCATGATTTGTTAATTCTATATATTCAATCGCTTCATGGTTATCACCAGCAATTAATTTTGTAATCGATGTATTAAAGAAACATTCTGCTGAACTGTTCATAAGTTGTTTTACTTGTGCTTCATGACCAGATAATTCTTCTTTTCTATATGTTAAATAAACTTTTTTTGCGATTGGTTCTAATTCGTTCGCCCAATCAATTGCGGAGTTCCCTCCGCCTGAAATAATTACCGTTTTATCTTTGAAACGTTTTAACGATTTAACTGTATAATTTAAATTTGAGACTTCGAATCTCTCAGCACCTTCAATTGATAACTTTTGTGGATTCAATATACCACTCCCAGTTGCGACGATCACTGTTTTTGAAAAATGTTCTTCCCCAGAGCTTGTTTTCAATGTAAAAATGCCATCCTGATTACGAATAATTGATTCTATTTTTGTATTCAATACAACTTCAGGCTGAAATGTTAATCCTTGTTGTACAAGTTGCTCAATTAATTTATCACCAGTAACCGGTAATAATCCGCCAATATCCCAAATCATTTTCTCCGGATAAACATGTATTTTTCCACCTAACTGTGGTTGAAATTCTATTATTTTCGTTTTCATCTCTCTTAGTCCACTATAAAAAGCTGAATAAAGCCCTGCAGGTCCTCCGCCTATCACAGTTACATCAAACAATTCTTCTTGATTCATTCGTGTCACTCCTCAGCTACTAATAATTGATTATCATTCTCAATAAAATATAACTTGTTTTTATAAATTTTACAATCAAAATCACTATTGACAATACACCTATATAAAATTATAGTATTTAAAGAATCAATAGTGATAATCATTATCAATTTGTTAATTATTAGCAACTGTGAGATTACATCTTCTTCTATTACTATGGTGAATACTATATGGTAAAATCTCAAGTTCAAGATTGTTAATAAGACTTTTGTATTACCACTAACTTTTCAAAAGATCAAAGCCAAACAATTTATTGTATATCACATATCATCTATCAAAAGGAGAAAGACGATGAAAAAATTATTCATTTCACTAACAGTTCTGTTCGTCCTTGTTATGAGTGCTTGTAGCAATGGTTCAACAGACAAGAAGAACGACGCAAAAGGTAAGAAATCAGAAACAATTACATACCAATCTGAAAATGGTAAAGTTGAAGTTCCAGCAAATCCACAACGTGTTGTTGTCCTATCATCATTCGCTGGTAACGTAATGTCATTAGGTGTAAATCTTGTTGGGGTAGATTCATGGTCTAAACAAAACCCACGTTTTGATAGCAAACTGAAAAATGTCGCTGAAGTATCAGATGAGAATGTTGAAAAAATTGCTGAATTAAATCCAGATTTAATCATTGGTTTATCAAATATTAAAAATGTTGATAAGTTAAAGAAAATCGCTCCTACTGTAACATACACTTACGGAAAAGTTGATTACTTAACACAACACTTAGAAATCGGTAAATTATTAAATAAAGAAAAAGAAGCAAAAACTTGGGTTGATGATTTCAAGAAACGCGCACAAACAGCTGGAAAAGACATTAAAGCGAAGATCGGTGAAGATGCAACCGTTTCTGTTGTTGAAAACTTCAACAAGCAGCTTTACGTATACGGCGAAAACTGGGGCCGTGGAACAGAAATTCTTTACCAAGAAATGAAATTAAAAATGCCTGAAAAAGTAAAAGAAAAAGCCTTAAAAGAAGGATACTACGCATTATCTACTGAGGTATTACCTGAGTTTGCTGGTGATTACTTAATCGTAAGTAAAAACAAAGATACTGATAACTCATTCCAAGAGACAGAATCATATAAAAACATTCCGGCAGTAAAAAATAATCGTGTATATGAAGCAAACATGATGGAATTCTATTTCAATGATCCACTTACATTAGATTTCCAACTAGACTTCTTCAAGAAGAGCTTTCTTGGTCAATAATACAAACATGAGGAATTCTTAATTTAAGAATTCCTCTTCCTTTATTCTATGAAAAGAAAAGATGTGAAACTGATGAAAAAAGAGCAAGACAACCTACGTTCCAACGCTTTTACATACAAATTAATTTTGAGTATCATTGCATTCTTTCTTATTTTTATGTTTGCAATGGTGTTAGGCGCTGCAGATACTTCTATAAAAGACGTATGGTTAGCACTTACTTCCTCTGCTAAAGGAGATAAGCTATCCATCCTTCGTGAAATACGTTTACCACGTGAAGTTGCTGCTATTTTTGTAGGAGCTGGACTCGCTGTTTCTGGTGCAATTATGCAAGGATTAACGCGAAACCCACTTGCCGATCCTGGATTACTTGGCCTAACTGGTGGCGCAAATGCTGCACTTGCACTAACACTTGCCTTCAATCCTTCTATAAGCTACCTTTACTTAACACTAGCTTGCTTTATCGGTGCTGCAATTGGCGCTATTATGGTATTTGGAATTGGCATGGTGAAAAAGGGCGGACTTTCTCCTCTTCGAATTGTATTAGCTGGTGCTGCTGTTTCAGCATTTCTACTTGCAATCTCAGAAGGTGTTGGCATTTACTTTAAAATTTCACAAGATGTATCAATGTGGACGGCTGGGGGCGTAATTGGAACGAGTTGGAGCCAATTAAAAATTATTATTCCGGTTATTTCAATAAGTATATTTATCGCTATCTTACTTGCAAAGAAATTAACAGTTCTTAGTTTCAGTGAAGAAGTTGCCGTTGGACTCGGTCAAAAAATAATCGTTATTAAAACGATTTTATTTATCATTATTATCTTGCTTGCTGGTGCTTCTGTAGCACTTGTCGGAAACATGGCATTTATCGGCCTTATGGTACCCCATATGGTTCGTCCAATCGTTGGACCAGATTACCGTTTTGTTATACCGATGTCAGCGATTGCTGGTGCTTCCTTTATGCTGCTCGCAGACACAATCGGACGTACAATTAACGCTCCGTATGAAACACCAGTTGCTGCAATCGTCGCAATTGTAGGATTACCATTCTTCCTATTTATTGTACGTAAAGGAGGAAGAACTTTCTCATGATGCAATCTATTCTAAAGAAACAACGCCTTATCATACTTGCATTACTCATACTTACCATCACAACAATTGTAATTGGAATGGGACTCGGTTCTGCCGCTCTCTCCTATGACAGATTAATCCCAACACTTATGGGACAAGGTACATTTAAAGAAGAATTCGTTTTATATTCTTTAAGGCTACCTAGAATCGTCATTACATTATTAGCCGGTATGGCACTCGCTTTATCAGGTGCTATATTACAAGGTATTACCCGAAACGATTTAGCTGAACCTGGTATTCTGGGCATTAACGCTGGTGCTGGTGTTGCAGTTTCTGTTTTCTTTCTATATTTCCCGATAGACGTAGGTTCATTTCTTTACCTACTACCAGTCGTTGGATTTATCGGTGCGTTTCTAACAGCTGTTCTAATTTACGTATTTTCATATAGCAAATCCACAGGCCTTCAGCCAATAAGATTAACATTAACCGGCATCGGTTTTTCCTTTGCACTATCTGGCGCGATGATTGTACTTATTTCATCTGCAGATCGTATGAAAGTAGACTTTATCGCTAAATGGATTGCCGGAAACATTTGGGGAGATGACTGGACATTTGTTTTAGCAATGCTTCCATGGCTAATCGTATTAATCCCATTTGTCTTCTATAAAGCAAATCGATTAAATATACTAGCATTAAACGAACCAGTAGCAATCGGTGTTGGAATTGAAATTGAAAAAGAACGAAGATACTTATTAATCGCAGCCGTTGCACTTGCTGCCGCTGCTGTTTCCGTAACAGGAGGCATTAGCTTTATCGGACTTATGGCTCCTCACATCGCCAAATCTTTAGTAGGTCCAAGGCATCAAATATTCATCCCTATCGCCGTTTTAATCGGCGGATGGTTATTACTACTAGCGGATACAATTGGACGAAATATCGTCGAACCTAGCGGTATTCCAGCTGGTATTGTCGTTGCTTTAATTGGTGCACCTTACTTTATGTATTTGTTGCTTAAGAAAGTGTAAGAAACACCCTCAAGATTTTTTCTTGAGGGTGTTTTCATTTCATTCTACTGCTGTCCATACCCTTCAAACTTCTTCGACAAATTCTCCATCTCGTCTTCTGGCAGTAATTTCGGTTCTCCAACACTTTTCGTTTGATAATAAATTTGAGCACAAAACTCTATTTCTTCTGCAATAGTAAACGCCATTTTTATATTATTTGCACCAGCCATTAAACCATGATTCGCAAGTAAAACTGCACGACGATCAATCATTCCTTCCAAAGCAGCCTCTGCTAATTGCTTCGTACCAAATGTTTCATATGGTGCACAGCGAACATTCGGACCTGCAAAAGCAATTAAATATGATACAGCAGGAAGTTCCCATCCTAATGATGCGATTGTCTTCGCATAAGGAGAATGTGTATGTACAAGCGCATTTATATCTTCACGATTTCTATAATAGATAAGGTGCATATCTAATTCGCTTGATGGTTTTCTCTCTCCTTCTATCACTTCACCATCTAAATTCAATATAACTACATCTTCAGGCGTCGTTTCATAATAATCTAGACCACTTGGGCTAATTGCAACAAGACCTTGTTCACGATTGAAAATACTAATATTACCGCCAGTCCCCTTTGTTAAACCACTAGAAATCATTTTCTTTCCGTACGCTACAACTTCTTCTCTTTCTTTTTGCAATAACATATACATCCCCCTAGTAAGAAACTTATGATGACTATTTTTCTAAAAACTATCTACTTATTGAAATAGCTTTTTTAAATTCTCCATAAACGGTGCTCTCACAATTCCTTTTTCCGTAATAATCGCTGTTACATTTTCATATGGCGTGACATCAAATGCCGGATTGTATACTTTACTTTCTTGCGGAGCAGAGTATTGTCCGAAACGATTGATCACTTCAGAAGCATCTCTTTCTTCAATTGGAATTTCTTTTCCTGTCAGTGTTTTCAAATCAATTGTCGGCGTTGGTGCTGCTACATAAAACGGAATGTTATAATATTTAGCCAAAATCGAAACACCTAATGTTCCAATTTTATTTGCTACATCCCCGTTTGCTGCTACACGATCACATCCAACGATTACTGCATCGATTTTCCCTTGTGACATGACCATTGCTGCCATATTATCTGTAATGACCGTTACATCAATTCCCGCTCGCTGCAGTTCTAATGCCGTTAACGTTGAACCTTGTAATCTAGGGCGTGTTTCATCGGAATAGATTTTTAAGTCCCATCCTTTTTCTTTCGCTAAGTACATTGGAGCTGTCGCAGTACCATACTTAGTCGTTGCTAACGCACCTGCATTACAATGCGTTAATACCCCCATGCCATCATGGAATAATGTTAATGCATGTTCTCCAATTTGACGGTTAATTTCTTCATCTTCTCTATGAATCTTTTTTGCTTCTTCTAATAATCTATCTTTCAACTGCGCAATTGATAAGTGAGCATTCTCTTTCGCTACACTTTCCATTCTTTCAAGCGCCCAAAATAAATTTACTGCCGTCGGTCTTGATGTCGCTAAGTATGCACATACCTTTTTTACTTCCTCTATGAATTCTTCCGCCGAACTTTCCGCAACTTCCTTTACTCCTAAATACACACCGTAGGCTGCTGAAACACCTATTGCCGGCGCTCCTCGTACTTTCATTACTTGAATCGCATCCCACACACCCTCAGCTGTTTTAAAAGATTCATAGACTACTTCGTTCGGTAATACCGTTTGATCCAATAACACTAAAGCATCATCTTTCCACTGAATTGGTATTAATTGCTCTGCCATCATCTTCTCCCCTTATTTCGCACTATGCATTGACTGTTTTTTTAACGTTTCTACAAAGCTACTACCTGTTTTATATTGATTCGCTTGTAAAATAAACTTCTTCGCTGCCTGTAGACAAATTCGCTCCGCTCTAGCACGCGCTGCATCATTCTCAATACAAGTCATATCCTTCACCTTCGCTAGACCAACAATACGACGAATTAACTCAAGACCCGTCACTGCAGCTGTATCCTCTAATACAGATTGTAAATAAACTTGGTTAAAACCTTCTTCCTTCGCCATAATCTCTGTTACATGAATATCCCAAGCATCTAAAAACTTCTTCTTAAATAAATCAATTACATCTATCATGGTAGATTCTATCCAGTTCATATATGTATCTTTCTCAATACCAGATTGCATCACTGCATCTGCATTCACCCATGCAAACATTAAATTCGCCATTATATTCCCAACGTCATATCCCATAGGTCCATAAAAAGCAAATTCAGGATCAATAACCTTTGTAGAATCACTTTTTACAAAAACAGAACCAGTATGTAAATCACCGTGAAGCAGCGCTTGTGCATTCGTCATAAAAGAAAACTTAAGTTTTGCTACTTCCATACGAAGCTCTTTATCACTATAAATAAGCTCTCTAATCCATCCTTCGTTTAATTGAAACAATTCGTTGCGTTTATTATGATTTGTAAATGGCTCTGAATATACGAGGTCCTCTGTAATCTCACATAACTCAGGATTTATATAATTCTTCACAAGTTCCTTCTTTTCTTTATGATTCATTACAACATCTGATGTTAATAGAAGAGTGTTTACCATAAAAGTAGTTAAATCCTCAGCAAGCCTCGGAAACATTTGATGATTTATGAGTGCTGTACGCAATATTGTGTGATCTGATAAATCTTCCATCACGCAACAATTCATCACACTATCGAACAAATATACATTTGGCACGAGTCCAGGTGCTAATTCTCCTTCTAATCGTAAAACATCTGATTCTATACGGATTCGATTCGTCGACAACTTAAACTCATCTGAAATACGCGCTGTATCCCCAGCTTGTTTTACAATGACAGAAATGCTCTTCTGTTCATCACAAACGCGGAACACATAATTTAAATTACCATCACCTATTTCTTTACACTTTAGCCCCTTTGCATGCTCGAACTTAGGTACTTTCTCTTGCACATATGTAATCACATCTTTAGCTTCCATTAAAAAATACTTCGTGAACTTAGACATGGTTTCCCCTCCATACCAAATGTAAACGTTTTCTAAAAGCCGTAAAAAATAATAGATTGAAATTTTTTCAATCTATACTATATCTTCTCTATTGCAATACATATCTCGCTTTTATTATATCTTGTTAGAAATGAGCGTCAATGCTTCTATTTCTCATTGCAATATACTTCTTATTATATATATTTATGATGACAATAATTGTTCACAAAGATTCCGATACATTTTGTTTTATTTATTGCACAATTCTTTGTAAAATAGAAGTAAGTAGTTCCTTTTCAAATCCACAACTTCTAAGAAATATTTCCTTCCTAAGAATTTATACTTACACCATGTCTCTAACATACACACTACTCTTTCAAACACTCATTGAAAATTTATGACTTGAAAATTACCTTTTAATTCCCTAGCAGCCTTAATTGAGAATAAATATTAATTAAATTGGTATAAAGTTGGTTTATTCTCTTGACAAAATAACCACTTCTATATGATAATTAATATCGAATTAGAATTATTATAGTTAATTAAAAAATATATTTTATGAGCAAACTAATTTCCGATGCTCAAAACCAACCTTTAGGAGGAATTTTAATATGTTATTAATCGGCACAGAAGTAAAACCGTTTAAAGCTAATGCTTACCATAATGGAGAATTTATCCAAGTTACTGACGAAAGTTTAAAAGGAAAATGGAGCGTAGTTTGTTTCTACCCAGCAGACTTCACATTCGTTTGTCCAACTGAACTTGAAGACTTACAAAACCAATACGCAACTCTAAAAGACTTAGGCGTTGAAGTATACTCTGTATCTACAGACACTCACTTCACTCACAAAGCATGGCATGATAGCTCAGAAACTATCGGCAAAATCGAATACATTATGATTGGTGACCCAACTCGCACAATTACTACAAACTTCAACGTTTTAATGGAAGAAGAAGGTCTTGCTGCTCGTGGTACATTCATCATCGATCCAGACGGCGTTATCCAATCTATGGAAATCAATGCTGACGGTATCGGCCGTGACGCAAGCATCCTTGTTAACAAAATTAAAGCAGCTCAATACGTACGTAACAACCCAGGTGAAGTTTGCCCAGCTAAATGGCAAGAGGGTTCTGCAACACTTAA
Source organism: Bacillus sp. RC240 (assembly GCF_044907945.1). Lineage (NCBI taxonomy): Bacteria > Bacillati > Bacillota > Bacilli > Caryophanales > Bacillaceae > Bacillus > Bacillus sp. RC240. Next base: position 147,204 of record NZ_JBIYCT010000007.1, read on the forward strand.
ACCAAGCCTTGACCTTGTAGGCAAAATCTAAGGAGTTCGATCAAAATGATACTAGATGCAGATATAAAAACACAACTATCCCAATACCTTCAGTTAATGGAGAACGATATTTTACTTAAAGTAAGCGCAGGAGACGATAACGTATCTAAAGATATGTTATCTCTAGTAGATGAATTAGCTACTATGTCATCTAAGATTACAGTAGAAAAAGTTGAACTAGAGAGAACACCAAGCTTTAGCGTAAATCGCCCTGGTGAAGACACTGGTGTCGTATTCGCTGGTATTCCATTAGGACACGAATTTACTTCATTAGTGTTAGCTTTACTACAAGTTAGTGGACGTGCTCCAAAAGTTGAACAAAAATTAATCGATCAAATCAAAAACATTCAAGGCGAATATCATTTTGAATCTTATATCAGCCTAAGTTGTCATAACTGTCCTGATGTTGTACAAGCTCTTAACGTAATGAGCGTTCTAAACTCTAGTATTACACATACTATGATTGATGGCGCTGCATTCAAAGAGGAAGTAGAAAGTAAAGACATCATGGCAGTACCAACTGTTTACCTAAACGGCGAATCTTTCGGAAGCGGTCGTATGACACTTGAAGAAATTTTAGCTAAAATGGGTAACGGTCCAGATGCATCAGAGCTTTCTGATAAAGATCCATACGATGTTCTTGTTGTTGGTGGCGGCCCAGCTGGTGCAAGTGCAGCAATTTATGCAGCACGTAAAGGCATCCGCACTGGTATCGTTGCTGAGCGCTTCGGTGGTCAAGTAATGGATACTATGGGTATTGAGAACTTCATCAGCGTAAAACGCACTGAAGGTCCTAAGCTAGTAGCAAGCCTTGAAGAGCACGTAAAAGAATACGACATCGATGTAATGAATCTACAACGTGCGAAACGTTTAGAGAAAAAAGAACTTATTGAAGTGGAACTTGAAAACGGCGCTATTCTGAAAAGTAAGAGCGTAATCGTTTCAACAGGTGCTCGCTGGCGTAATGTTGGCGTACCGGGTGAAGCTGAGTTCAAAAACAAAGGTGTAGCATACTGCCCACACTGTGACGGTCCATTATTCATCGGAAAAGATGTAGCGGTTATCGGCGGTGGTAACTCTGGTATTGAAGCAGCTATCGACTTAGCAGGTATTGTTAAGCACGTAACTGTTCTTGAATTCATGCCAGAATTAAAAGCTGATGCTGTATTACAAGAACGTCTTAACAGCTTACCAAACGTAACTGTTCTGAAAAACGTTCAAACGAAAGAAATCACTGGTACTGATAAAGTAAACGGTATTTCTTACATCGATCGTGAAACTGAAGAAGTACACCATGTTGAATTACAAGGTGTATTCGTTCAAATCGGTCTTGTGCCAAACACAGACTGGTTAGGCGAAACAGTTGAACGCGTTCGCGGTGAAATCGTAACAGACAAGCACGGCGCTACAAACGTACCAGGAGTGTTTGGTGCAGGTGACTGTACAAATAATCCGTACAAACAAATCATCATCTCTATGGGTTCAGGTGCGAATGCAGCTTTAGGTGCATTTGATTACTTAATCCGTAACTAATTATATAAACGTGAGTTTTAAAAAAGCAGGTGCCAAGGCACCTGCTTTTTTTATAATCCTAATGTATAAACTAAAAATCTCTCATTCCCATTCTTCTCATAAGCACCCGGTAATCTAACTTCTCTCTTCAATTCAAAAGCAGTCTGATTCTCCAAGAAGAAAATATAATCTTCAGAAGGGTAGTATAAAATAATATCCACTTTCCTCTCTATTTCCTCTACCGAAAGCAAAATGTTATTTACTACATTCATAAACACTTGGACAGAAAATGGATTGAAGAAATAAAACCGGTTATCACGTGGATCAATCTCATATTCCTGTGCTAAACAACATTCAAACCGAATTTTATCTTTACTGTTTCTCACTTTCCGCGCATAACGATCACGATTATCCATTGCTTCTTTATAAAACTCTTCATTCATTTCAATCCCAACGGCCGAAGCACCACACTTATGGTGCATGTAAAAATTCAATCTCCCTTTTCCGCACCCAAAGTCTACAATTCGATCGCTACTTGTTATTTCATATTGATTTAATAACTCATCTAATCCGCTATATGGCGTCGGTTCATAACGGTGATAATGCATAGACTTATTAAATCCTTTTTGCTCACCGACGGTTTTTATATTTAATACAGCATCGTAATATTGTTCGTTCATTCGTTTGCTCCTATTAAGAAATATTACTATTATTATACACCACGTACTGAATGCTCATTTTTATCAAATTAATTGGTACGTGAAATTATATTATCGCGAAATCGAATATATCGACTTAACAACAAATTCCTACCAAAAAAACAGGAGCTTTCTAGCCCCTGTCTTCTAATACTTTCAATACAGTTTGTTTCAATATTTCTACTCCATCCATTATACAGCTATGATCAAACTTCATATACGGATGGTGTAATCCAGGTTGTAAGTTCGCCCCTAGTCCAAGCATGACAGCTTTTAAATGGGGTCTTTTCACTGTATAGTAATGGAAATCATCGCTTCCTGTCGTATACAGTGGTCCAGTACATCCCTCTTCCCCGTACACTTCAAGAATGCCTTTCCGCATGAAACGCTCAGCTTCTTCTGACACTTCAGCTCCTGGTGCGAGATCAATCCACTCATAAGAAAGTTTAGATCCCATTGATTCAGCTGACTGAATTACTTGCTCTATTTTTCGCTTCAATTCATCTAGTAATATGTTATTTTCTGCTCTTACATCTAAACTAAAGTGCCCGTTACCTGGAATAATATTTAGATTATCACCACCAGCTTGGCATCTCGTCATCTTAACAGAATAAGACGTCTGCGGCGGTAACCATATATTTTTCAATCCAATATTGATCATCGAAATGACATCAATTGCATTTATACCTTGATGTGGGCGTGCCCCGTGTGCATCATCTCCATGAATCATCCCTTCTAAAAATGCTGCAGCTCCGTGACGAATAGATGGGGCTGCTTGTTTCAAAGGCAGTTCTTCAATCGGCCTTAAATGAACACCAAATAAGAAATCAGCATCATCCACGGCGCCCTTCTCTACCATCTTTAAGGAACCATTTCCTTTTTCCTCTGCCGGCTGAAAAATAAATCTAACAGTACCACTATCCCATCTCATATTTTTCAATTGTAAAATAAGACCCATCACAATTGTCATATGAGCATCGTGGCCGCATGAGTGATTCGCTTTAAATTCTCCGTCTACTTCTTGCCATAGTGCATCCATATCAGCACGAATCGCGATAACTGGATTCCCTCTTCCGATTTCAGCAATCACGCCAGGGCAATCATCAAATATTTTATATGAAATTCCTTCTTCTTTTAGAAAGTTAGTAATATAAGCTGTCGTTTCATATTCCTTCCAGCTTACTTCAGGGTTTTCATGTAAATGCTGAAAAATTTCAGTTAAACGCTCTTGTAGTTCTAATGTTTTCAAAGCTTCATTCTCCTTCCCCTAATTACAAACCATTCAGATTAATTATACTTATGAAAAACAGATGTTTTTATGAACATATTGAATTTTAAGAAAAAAGTCAATTGTTTATTTTTTAATACCGTTAATACCCGATTTCAACTCATCTTATAAAGATATCCATACAAATAGAAGATTCTATATTTTCTGTTTTTATATTGACGCTTACATCTATTTTTAGTTATTATAACTTAATAACGTCTATTTTGCGACAATTCTAAAAATACAAACATACATAATGAGGAGGCAGTTTATGAAAAGAGAAATACCTTTTGGCATAGCAATAATCCCTATTATCATTACAGTTGCAGTTATGATGGTTACAATTGTTGTATTAGAACAAAGCCCTCACGTCCCACTTATTATCGGTACAACCGTTGCTTCGATCGTCGCTTGGCGATACGGTTACAAATGGAATGACATTGAAGAATCGATGTATAAAGGAATTCGCCTTGCATTACCCGCTATCGTTATCATTATTCTTGTAGGTTTAACGATCGGTGCTTGGATTGGCGGCGGAATCGTCGCTACTATGATTTATTACGGCTTAAAACTTTTAACTCCATCACTATTTTTAGTTTCAATTACAATTATTTGTTCTATCGTTGCATTAGCAATCGGTAGCTCTTGGTCTACAATGGGAACAATCGGTGTTGCTGGAATGGGAATTGGCCTAAGTATGGGAATCCCAGCTCCAATGGTTGCTGGCGCTATAATTTCCGGTTCTTATTTTGGCGATAAAATGTCACCGCTTTCAGACACGACAAACTTAGCCGCAGGATTAACAAATACAGATTTATTCACACATATTCGTCACATGTTATTTACTACAATTCCAGGTTTAATTATTACTCTTATCGTTTATGCGTTCTTAGGAAGAAGCTTTGGCGATAACAATATTGATTCAAAAAGCATCGATCAAACGTTACAAGTATTGCAACAAAACTTTGTTATCTCACCTTTTCTATTAATTATACCAGTAGTTGTTATGGTATTGGTCGCTAAAAAAGTCCCTGCTATACCAGCTATTCTCGTAGGTGTTATTTTAGGATTCTTATCACAAGTCTTTATTCAAGGTGGTTCTGTCTCATCAGCTGTCGGTGCACTCCAAAGTGGATTTGTTATAGACACTGGAAACAAGCTAGTAGACGAACTATTTAACCGTGGTGGCTTAAGCTCTATGATGAATACAGTTTCTATGACAATTGTCGCTATGACTTTCGGAGGAGTACTAGAACATACTGGCATTCTTCGCTCAATTGTAAATCAAATTTTAAAATTAGCGACATCAGCAAAGGGACTTATCGCTTCTACTATCGCATCTTGCTTTGCAACGAATCTTACTTGCTCTGAACAATATATTTCGATTGTTGTTCCTTCAAGAATGTATGCAAATGCGTACACAGAAAAAGGACTACATTCTAAAAATTTATCCAGAGCATTAGAAGATGGCGGAACATTAACTTCTGTTTTCGTACCTTGGAATACATGTGGTGTATTTATACTCGCAACACTTGGTGTAGGCGCATTCGAATATGCTCCTTATGCTATATTGAATTTCATCGTACCTATTATTTCAATCATTTATGGTATAACTGGCTTCACAATTACGAAGCTATCTGATATTGAAAAAGCAGACCTACTGAAAAAACAAAAAGCACAACTAGAAGCTTAAAATTTTTGAAACGAATACAACGGTAAATTTAGCTCATATATTGCACGAGGGCGCCCTTGTTGATAGGGCATTTCCTCGCCGCAAATATTGGCATATCTGTAATCAACTAATTTCTTTAACAGCCTTTCCGTCGATCGCCGAGTCACTTGTAAGTACTCAGAAAGATCCGCCGCTGTAAATTTCAATGATGGATGCGATTGACTAAACTGAATAATTTTTGACAAGTTTGCAGGACTAAGCTTCGTTTCCTTCGCTATTTTCATTAATTCTGGATTATCGTTTTTTAAACTTTGTACTCTCTGTTCTTTCGGGAACGGGCCAAATAATTTTTTATCACTTGTTAGTATATAAAAGCAGCGTTCTATCGGATTATTTTTTGCGAAACCTTGAGCGATTTTTGCATTTTGTTCCGCTTCATTTACTGTTTTTCCGTAACCAAATCCAATAGATACAGCTCCTTCTATATTCGTAAATAAACGATCTATCGTATTTGTTTTTATACTCGATTCGATATCACCACGAGTTGTATACAAAATAAAAGTCATTTCATCAACTTGTTTAAATGAACCACGTAATTCTTTTGAAATTACATTTAATTGTTCAAGCGATCTTTCTTGTAACTCTATAAAGGATATAATACAAGCACCAACAGTAGCTGAATGGCTTTTTGCTAACTCAGCTTTTATTTTTGCATCTTTTAATCCATGTATAATTGATTGCGTTGGATCTATCATACGCTCTGAAGGAATACCTATTTTTTGAAGTTCATCGTAGACAGCGTGAATACTAGTTAAAGCTAAATCAGCCTCTCCTGATTGATATTTAGCTAAATGAAAATCAATGATTCTCTTAATTTCATCATTACTCCATAACACATTTTCATAATCCATCACTTGCGGAGTTTCTTTCAGACCGATATCATGGAACACATTTTTAATAAACGAACGATCTACTAAATCAATTGAAATTTTATGAGGTTGAATACTTTGATGATATATTATAGAAAGAAGTGAAGAAGCGACAGTTGTCTCGTCTTGCTGTAAGTACGTACTTGGAATTGGTAATTGTTCTCTTATTTCTTTTGCCATATAATAAGGTAGGGCACCCGAGAAAAAAATAACATTACAAGGTTTTAAACGCTTTAATAGTTCAGAAGATTCTGCCGGGTGAAGGTAAATATATGGATCAATCTCTATCTCTTCTAGTTTATGAGCAATAGGTAAAAGATTCTCCATAAACTCTTTTGAACCGACAACTGCAATTTTTATCATCATTTTCTCTAACTCCTTATCATTAATTAACGACTATTTAACGTCAACTATATCAAATGTACAAAACCATTGTAAACAGGAAGGGGTCTTTATTCAATGAAAATTACAGCTATTCACCTTTACGCAATTCGTTTACCGCTTCGCGATCCGTTTGTTATTAGTTATGGTTCTTATTCTGATATGCCTTCTATTATCGTCAAAATGGAAACAGATGAAGGCATTATCGGTTACGGTGAAGGCGTTGCTGATGATCACGTTACAGGTGAATCATGGGAAAGTACTTTCCATGTTTTAAAACATACACTAGCTCCTGCTCTAATTGGGAAAAATCCAATGAATATCGAAAAAATACACGATATGATGGACAATACAATTTACGGTATTCCTACTGCGAAAGCTGCGATTGATATCGCTTGTTTTGATATACTGGGTAAAAAACTAAATCAACCTGTATATCAATTAATTGGAGGACGCTACCATGAAGCATTTCCTGTCACTCACGTCTTAAGTATCGCCGATCCAGAAAATATGGCTGAAGAAGCAGCTTCCATGATTAAGAAAGGTTACCAATCTTTCAAAATGAAAGTCGGCACGAATGTAAAAGAAGATGTAAAACGAATTGAAGCTGTACGTGAACGTGTAGGAAATGATATCGCGATTCGTGTTGATGTAAACCAAGGCTGGAAAAATAGCGCAAACACATTAACAGCACTTCGTTCATTAGGACATTTAAACATCGACTGGATTGAACAACCTGTTGTAGCGGATGATATTGATGCAATGGCTCACATTCGTTCGAAAACAGATCTTCCGCTTATGATTGATGAAGGACTAAAAGGCTCTCGTGAAATGCGCCAAATTATTAAATTAGACGCAGCTGATAAAGTGAATATAAAACTAATGAAATGCGGCGGCATATATCCAGCTGTAAAACTCGCTCATCAAGCTGAAATGGCAGGCATTGAATGCCAAGTTGGATCCATGGTCGAATCATCTGTTGCCTCTTCCGCAGGATTCCATGTCGCTTTCTCAAAAAAAATCATTACTAGTGTCGAGCTAACGGGGCCATTAAAATTCACGAAAGACATCGGAAACTTACATTACGACGTACCATTTATTCGCTTAAACGAAAAGCCGGGACTCGGCATTGAAATAAACGAAAATACATTACAAGAATTAACCGTCTTTCAAGACGTTGTACGCTAAAGGAGGACTAACACATGACGACTCTTTACGAAGGAACATTAAAACAAAACAACGATTCATTTCACGTTACATTACTATCTTTAGAACATATGGAACAAATTTTATCATTACAAAACGTTGTAGTTGAAGCGCTAGAAGATAAAGGTCGTTTACAACCACTCTTGCTAGAAGAATTTCAATACATTCTAGAAGGAAATGGCATGATGATCGGTGCGTTTATACAAAACGAGCTCATCGCATTTCGTGCCCTACTCGTCCCTCCTATCGACGATGAACATTTAGGACTTGATATCGGCCTATCAGAAAGTGAACTACACCGCGTCATCTATCAAGAAATCTCAAACGTTCACCCGAACTGCCGCGGAAATGGCATGCAAAAAATATTAGCCACAGTCATCATGGATGAATTACAAAAAGAAGGCAGCCAGTACGACTATGTTTGCTGCACCGTTGCACCTTTTAACATTCCTAGTTTAAAGGATAAATTTGCGCAAGGGATGGAAATTGCTGCGCTGAAGGAGAAGTATGGCGGGAGTATGCGGTATGTTTTTGTGAAGGAATTGCGTAAGGACACAGAAAGAGATTGGACGAATGTTAAAAGTGTTCCGATGAGTGATGTTAGTGAAAAGCAAGCGTTACTTTCAGAGGGGTATCGTGGATATAAGATGGAGAAAATAGATGGGGATTTCGTTGTGAAGTTTGGACGATAGTTCCTACACCTGAAAAAGGAGATGTCCACTGTGACACCTCCTTTTACTTTCTCCTCATTCAATAATCCCCTGGCAAATGAAATTATATGAGCGATTTTTTAAATATATCGACTTACCGACAAGTATTGACAATAATCGCAACCTATATAAAGCGCATTACTAAACCGTCATCTTCCAACTTGATAACGCTAACCAGTTTTCCATTTCCTTATAATCAGGCATTATCTTCCCAACAAGACGCCAAAAAGAACGATCATGATTTAAATGAACCATATGACACATTTCATGAACAACTACATAATCAATTACTCGCTGTGGTGCCATTGCTAACTTCCAATTAAACGTTAACTGTAGATTTGAATCACAAGTTCCCCACGTACGACTACTATCTGTAATACGAATAGAACGTGGTTTTGTTTTAAAATTACTTTGATGCGCTTTAATACTCTTCTCTACTAATGCCTTGCACTGCTTATAGTAAAATCGTTTTAAAGCCTGCTGGATTTTCTCATCCTTAAGCTCATTCACGTAAATATGTAGCTTATTCCCTTCAAATACTGCATTATCTTGTTCAATACTTGCATCTTGAGAAATCTGTATCGGATACGTATTCCCTAAATACAGAAAGCCCTCGCCTTGATCATAACCCTTTTCCTGTGGTCCAAGCGCTCGCTCCTGCATTTCCTTACGTGTTTTCTGAATCCAATCCCATTTCTCCTCTAACAATTGGACTAAGTATTCAACAGGCGTTCCTTTTGGAGCTTGCACTTCCACATTTCCGTACGAATCTACAAAAAGACGCACCGACTTTTTCTTCTTATAAGTTATATGAAAATTAATTGTCTCACCTAAATATGTATGTACCATTTCATCACCTAGTGTATTATTTTACAAATAAAAAAGAATAGGACACAAACGCCCTACTCTATCTATTATATCATTTACTGTTTCACCGAACTTATTATCCTCTGTACTTTACACCTAATCCCTTAATGAAATTCCTTGCGTATCTATCGCCGCACTCTTTGTAATGCTTATGGCCTTTCTTTCTTAATAAAGCGCCTAACTCTCCTTTTGTTACGATAACTCCTACGCTGTCTAATATATCAAGCACATCTTCACTCGTTAAAGATAGTGCTATTTTCATTTTCTTTAGAAGAAGGTTATTCGCACTCTCCTTGCTCTGTACAGGTGCCGGTTGCCCTGGTTTCGGATCTTGCTTCCCTCTTTTTAAAGTAATAAATCCATTTAAAAATGCCTCTAGCATCATCATGTCGCATGTTAATACGTACTCATCTTCGATTACATCATCATTTTCAGCTTCATGTTGTGGACTTCTCTTTACTTTTGTAAGCATATCAAGTACGTCCTCTTTCGTTACTTCCATGCCACCAAGATTAAATATTTCCACCATATCTATATCTCTTATATCTAAAGCGTATCTTACTCTTTTTAATATATCGTTGTTGCTCATTGCCATTGTATTTCCTCCTGAAATGTTGATTATAGTAATGCTTTTAGCATGTGTAAATTAATGTCGTTAAGTTACTACTTTAACATTTTAGGGTGAGGTTTTGTAGTCTTGGGTGGATTAATGCTTTTGGGGATGAGTTTAAAACAGCAATATATGTTGTTTAGGCACTTGGAATTATCCATTTTAAACCAATTGAATTATAATGATACTAGAGTTCATACGGGAGGGAATCAATAGTGAATTATCTAATTGGTTATAAAGATGCTGAACGAAACTTCGGACATGAGGACCCAATGCTAACAGAATATACATATGGAGAGTCAGGGGCTAATACCGAAAAGCTCCTAAAAGTACAAAAGGGAGATTTTCTATTCTTTCATAAAACAATACATAACAAGCGCTATATAACCGCATATTATCTGGTCGAAGAAGTCGTGCTTGTAAAAGATATCAAACAGAATCGTTTAATCATGAATAAATATGATAATCCTCACCTAAAGAAAGAGATTCAGCAACTGACACCAAGCGAATGTATTGCGTTTGGAAATCCTATTCAATCTAAAGTCCTTCAAGTTCCTTTGGAAATTACACCTGAATTATTGAGTAAATTATCCAGGTCTGCAAACCTTAATCCTAATCAAACTTTATTAAGTGCAATTTCTTCTGCTCTTCGTACTTGGAAAGAATTGAATCCATCTGATATCAATTTATTATTAGATTTAATTGAACAAAATGAGTCCAAGGGTAGACTTACTAATAGAGTTTTAACCGCTGAAGAAGTATTTCAAATTTTAGAAAGAGATATCGAGAAATTCATCATTTCTAACCCTTCAATACTTGATGCAAACTATACAATTGAAAAATCACAGCATATCTTCTCAGATGAATCACGTTTAGATTTGTTATTAAGAGATACTACTAATAACGAATTTATTGTAGTAGAAATTAAGAAAGGCCCTATTGATAGAAACGCTTTAAATCAAATTAAACATTATATTAAACTATGTAAAGAAGAATTAAAATTAAATACTGTAAAAGGTATTTTAGTTGGTAGTGGGACATCACCTTCCTTTGAGGATGATATTAATAAAGCAAAAAAGGATAGGATAATCGTGCGAAATTACGGATGGGGATTTACTATTAATTAACATACTTGAAAATGGACAAACCTAATATAGGTTTGTCCATTTTTTTATGCAACTCAAATATGAATATTTGTGGTACAGTTCACCATAACTAATCTAAATGAGGTTATTGTTCATTATTTTCATAATTAAATTTAACAAAAAAGGTCGTGCCTTCCGAGCCTGTTTGAATTTCTATTTTTGCATTATGACGGGTAGCAATGGCATAACATATGCCTAGCCCCAATCCAGTTCCATTATCTTTGGTCGTGTAAAATGGAGTACCCAGTTTCTCTAATACTTCAGGCCTGATACCTTTTCCTTGATCCCGCACTGCAAGCACCACACAATTTTGACATTCCTTGTAGGTGCTAATGGTTAGAACTTTCCCTGTGCTCATCGCTTCTAAGCCATTACGGTATAGGTTTATTAATAATTGTCGTATCTCATTACGATTTAAAAATAATTCCGGAATGTCATTTGTATCGACTTGAATAGATTTATTTTGATTATACGTATCAATCTTTATTAAAGGAATAATATCGTGGATAATTGAATTTAAATCTAACATCTGCAAATCCGATTTCCTTGTATTACCGATTGAGAGAAATTCAGTAATAATAGAATTGGCACGATCAAGTTCTTCAATCATTAAATTAAAGTACTTATTATGTTTCTCATAGGTGCGCTCTTCTTTTAATAACTGCAAAAATCCTCTTACTGTTGTCATTGGATTTCTAATCTCATGGCTGATACCTGCTGCCATTTGCCCTATTAAATCTATGTTGGATAACCTTTTCAATTCCTGCTCATATTGCTTTTTTTCCGTTATGTTTTTAAAAATACAACAAATACCATCATCATACGGATATGCAATAACTTCGTGCCAATATTCATCAGAGATAGAAAAAAATTCGAAATGAACTGTAATTCGCCCTGACATTGCACGATGAAATTCCTTATACATAACTGCGTCGACGCTACTCGGGAAGACCTCCCATATATTCTTACCTAATACATCTTTTGCTGTTTTTCTTTGTGGAAAATATTGATGCTTATTTACGTACGTGAATTCCCATTCATTATTCAGAGTAAAGAATCCATCCGTAATAATTTCAATCACACTTGTAACTTTTTCATTAGCAGCAGCTAGTTCTCTCGTTCGCTCTTCCACCATGCTTTCAAGTTGATCCATATATAACAAGTTTGAAAACGTAGGAGCTGTGGCATCAACGATAGATTTTGCCAGTTGAATTTGGGAATTATCGTAATTGTGAGCTTTTCCCTCTTTGCCAACGACGATTACCCCTAATACTTCTCCCATTGAAACCAATGGAATCATCAGTAGACCCTTACTATCTATATTTTTTGTTTGAATAACCTCTTGAATCTTGGCTTCATAGCTTTTCTCCATCCAATCCGCTTCTGTCCAATCACAGTCCTTGCTTAACTTCGTTGTTTTAATCGTTGTTTTGTCTAGCGGGTCTAAAAGGTGGGCAGCCATGTTTTTACTCTCTAAAATCTGTCCTAAGTAAAAAAAACATTTATCAAAACTCTCCTGTATCGAGGAACACATTGATAAATCACGGGTAACATCTAGTAACAGCTGCTTCTCGGCAATAAGGTTTTCCTTTTGTGTTAAATTATTTGCGTTTTGAATTGCGACCGCAGCCATATTTACATAAGCTTCAACACTTTGAATCTCTGAATCTGTTAAGTTCATTGGAACTCCATAATCAAATAAAAAAACCAGACCAAATAACTCTTGTCCAAATGAGATAGGCAGGGCTAATAAGGACTTAATTTTGAACGCATCAACTGGTCTTGGATCCGGCCGATGATCCTTTGAGGTATCAGGGATATAGATGGTTTTTTTTGTTTCAATAACTTCTTTTGCCAGTAAGTCTATTTCAGGATCAATTACCTGAGTATCGAGCGTTACGCCATTTATGGTCTCTGGTTTCCCTGCAAACCCTCTAAATGTTCCATCTTCCTGGGGTAAATAAATTCCAACAGCGTTGCACCTAACAATCTCCTCTGATATCGCCATTGTTACACGCTGCAATACTTCACGTAATTCTAATTTTGTATTTATTATTTTTGTTATATTCGCGAGCCTAGAATACCTCGTCTGATCACTTAACATTCACATAGCCTCCAAGTTATAGGCATAATAAAATAAACATGATAATATCAGTGAAAATCAAGACCAACCTGCCATTTTCAATTTTCTCCTGTATTCTTTTCTTACCCTTGTTTTACATAGAATACCTCACTTACTTATGATACGGTTCACCTTAATTAAAATGGAACAAACACTCATAAAATCGCTACACCCTATCCCTCTAACTTTCAAAAGTTACACTGTTTCACTATCTCCATCCTTATCAACACTCGCCTCAAACTTATCAAGCAACGCACGCACTTCATCAGTTGATTTCGTGTTCATCAATTGATTTCTTAGTTCAGCAGCTCCAGGGAATCCTTTTACATAAATTTTGAAGAAGCGATGAAGCCCTGTGATTGAACGTGGTAGTACTTCTGCATATTGATCTTGAAGGTCAAGCTGCAGTCTTAAAAGGTCAAGGTGTTCTTGACTGCTATGCTCTCTCGGTTCTTTTTCAAAGGCAAACGGATTTTTAAAGATTCCTCGTCCAATCATAACGCCATCAATACCGTATTTTTCAGCAAGTTCCATTCCAGTTTGACGGTCAGGAATGTCTCCATTGATTGTTATTAACGTATTTGGTGCGATACGGTCACGTAACTTTTTAATTTCCGGAATTAGTTCCCAGTGCGCATCTACTTGGCTCATTTCTTCTCTTGTACGTAAGTGAATAGAAAGGTTCGCAATATCTTGTTTGAAAATGTGCGTTAACCAATCCTCCCACTCACTTAACTCTTTAAAGCCAAGTCGTGTTTTTACGCTGACAGGTAGTCCACCCGCTTTTGCTGCTTGAATAAGTTCTGCCGCAACGTCTGGACGTAGAATAAGGCCACTACCTTTTCCTCTTGATGCTACGTTCGGTACAGGGCAGCCCATATTAATATCAATACCTTTAAATCCTAACTCTGCCATACCAATACTCATTTGGCGGAAATATTCAGGATTATCTCCCCAAATATGCGCCACTATCGGTTGCTCATCTTCTGTAAAAATTAAACGGCCACGTACACTTTTCATACCTTCTGGATGACAATAGCTATCCGAGTTTGTAAACTCTGTGAAGAATACATCTGGGCTACCAGCTTCACTTACTACGTGACGAAAAACAACATCTGTCACATCTTCCATTGGTGCAAGTACGAAAAATGGTCGTGGTAAATCATTCCAAAAATTATCTATCATTTCAAATTCAAATCCTCTCAATATGAATACAATTTCAAACTCTCAATTTAAAAATATAAAGCCAAATAGCAAAAGTACATTTGGGCATTTATATTTTGTGAAAATCAGCAATATTCATTTTAACTAAAATCGTTGCTGAATGGTATTTTTATAAACCAAAAAGCAGATGGTATAGATTTTTCTATATCAACTGCTTTTTTATTATACCAACTTAAGCCAAGCCACACACTCCACATGAGTCGTATGCGGGAACATATCAACAGGTTGTACTTCCTGTGTTTTATATCCGCCTTCTTCTAGTACTTTTAAGTCGCGTGCTAATGTTGCTGGGTTACACGATACGTATACGACGCGCTTTGGCTTCATGTCGATGATTGTGTTTAGTAATGCTTCATCACAGCCTTTACGCGGTGGGTCTACGACCATTGTGTCGGCGATTACGCCTTCTTTGTACCATTTTGGAATGACTACTTCTGCTTCTCCTACGCCAAATTCAGCGTTTGTCATGTTGTTTAGTGCTGCGTTTCGGTTTGCGTCTTCGATTGCTTCTGGAACAATTTCAACACCGTACACTTTTTTCGCTTTTTGCGCTAGGAATAAGGAGATTGATCCGATTCCGCAATAGGCATCGATTACTGTTTCGTCACCATTTAATTTTGCGTATTCTAACGTTTTATCGTATAGCACTTTCGTTTGTTCTGGGTTTACTTGATAGAATGAACGTGCTGAAATCGCAAATTTAATGTCACCGATAAAGTCATAAATATATTCTGATCCGTACAGTACTGTCGTTTTATCTCCGAAAATAACGTTTGTACGTTTCGTATTTACGTTTTGAACGATTGATTTTACTTCTGGGAATTTCGCAGCGATTTCTTCAATGATTGCTTCTTTATTTGGCAATTCAGCTGTACGTGTAATGAAGACAAGCATAATTTCCCCTGTTACTTGTCCGTAGCGAGCCATTACGTGGCGAAGTGTTCCTTTGTTACGCTCTTCATTGTAAGCCGAAATACCGTGCTTTTCACAAATACGTTTTACTTCTTGAATTAATGTATCGTTTTCTTCCGCCTGAATTAAGCATGATTCCATATTAATGATGTCATGCGTTCCTTGACGATAGAAACCAGCTACAAGTCCACCTTCACGTTCTCCAATTGGCACTTGTGCTTTATTGCGGTATACCCACGGGTTTTTCATTCCAAGTACAGGATGAACAGGAACATCACTTAATCCACCGATGCGCTGCATAACGTCACGTACTTGTTTTTCTTTCGCTTTTAATTGTCCCTCATATGTTAAGTGCTGAAGTTGACAACCTCCGCACTCGTTGTACACGGGGCATTCTGCATCTTTACGATATGGACTTTCTTGATGAAGCTTCATTAAACGACCAAACGCGAAATTTTTCTTCACTTTAATAATTTTAATTTGCGCTTCCTCACCTGGTAATCCGTTTTTTACGAAAATAGGATATCCCTTCACTTTCGCAACACCGGCACCATCATGTGTTAAATCTTCAAACACTACATCTATAAACTCGTTTTTTTCAACTGGTGGCGTCATTTTTATACTCATTTTCCGACCTCTCTTTTTCATAACACTGCGTTACATTTTATCATACTTATATGGTCTATTTCTATTGGAAGAAAAAAAGCTATTGACGATAGTTCTCTAGTAATGTTACGCTACTACTAATTTAATACGGACGATGTTACCTCATATATAGTCGATAATATGGATCGAGAGTTTCTACCCGGCAACCTTAAATTGCTGGACTATGGGGAAAACTAATGAATATTAGCCTATGTATAAAAAAGACTCCTATTGATTAGCTTTCTCTCATAGATGAAAGTGAATCCATAGGGGTCTTTTTTTATTTTTCAAAAAGGTCAGACATCTTACGTATGACATGAAACTTCCATTACTTTATTTTTAGTAATATAACGAGCGTTTTATGTAAAAACTTTATACGAACTTCTGAAAGGGGCAACTACATGCAATATGTAATGAGCATTATCGGTATTCTTGTCGTTTTAGGTTTATGCTTTGCTTTGTCAAACAACAAAAGTAAAATCAACTTCCGTGCAATTGCTATTATGATTGGTTTCCAAATTTTAATCGGTTGGTTTATGTTTGGCACAAAAATTGGTCAACAAATTATCATCTTCATTAGTAAAGTTTTCAACAAACTAATTAAACTTGGTACGACAGGTGTCGATTTTCTCTTTAATGGAATTCAAAGAGATTTTGTCTTTTTCTTAAATGTATTATTAATTATCGTATTTTTCTCAGCACTACTTTCTATCTTTAGTTATTTAGGTGTTTTACCATTCATCGTTCGCGTTGTCGGCGGTGCAATTTCAAAAATTACTGGTTTACCACGCGTTGAATCATTCCACGCAGTAAACTCTGTATTCTTCGGTTCAAGTGAAGCGTTAATCGTTATTAAAAACGATTTACAGCATTTTAATAAAAACCGTATGTTTATCATTTGTTGTTCTGCGATGAGCTCAGTTTCTGCTTCTGTTACAGCATCATACGTAATGATGTTAGATGCGAAATATGTACTAGCAGCTCTTCCACTAAACTTATTCTCAAGCTTAATCGTTTGTTCGTTATTAACACCAGTTGATACGAAAAAGGAAGATGAAGTGATTCAAAAATTTGATAGAACTCTATTCGGAGACAGCTTTATCGGCGCAATGATTAACGGTGCGCTTGATGGTTTAAAAGTAGCTGGTATCGTTGCCGCATTAATGATCGCCTTTATCGGTGTTATGGAAGTTGTAAACTACGTAATCAGCGCTGCTTCAGGTGCAATGGGATATGCTGTTACTTTACAACAAATCTTCGGTTATATACTTGCTCCATTCGCATTCTTAATGGGTATCCCAACTCATGATATTATCCCAGCTGGTGGTATTATGGGTACGAAGATTGTATTAAACGAGTTTGTAGCAATCCTTGATTTAAAAGGCGCTGCTGCAACATTAGATCCACGTACAGTTGGAATCGTTACTGTATTCTTAATTAGCTTTGCAAGTATTAGCCAAATTGGTGCAATCGTTGGTACAATCCGTGCCCTTTCTGAAAAGCAAGGAAGCATCGTATCAAAATTCGGTTGGAAAATGCTATTTGCATCAACACTTGCTTCTATTTTATCTGCAACAATCGCTGGATTGTTTATTTAATAAAAAATCACCTTACGCTTTTAAGTAAGGTGATTTTTTTGATTCCTTATGAAATAGAACGGAATTCAATTACTTCCTCTTTACTAATAAGTTTTCCTTCGTGTATACCTTTTACTGAAATATCAATAATGGATTTATCCTCTCCTTCAAGCTTACCCAAAGAAAATATATAAATTAAATTTTCTTCTTTTAGCATCCATTGCTTGCCATGCCAGGGCCCCGTTATCTTTTGTTCCAAAGATGTTTTTTCTTCTCCAACATACTGACATTCTCCAAACGAAGTTTTTACTATATTTTTCTCCGTATCAATTACTATATTTCGAAATAGCTCTAAGTTTTTGCTTGAAACAATTTCTATCTCATGGTTACTTTTTTGTTTAAATTGCAGTTTTCCATCACTTGTATTAGATAAACTACTATTCTCAACGGCGTTCCTAAAAAAGTTATATTCTTCTTCTGTAATACCAAAATTAGGATGATATGGCTTCACCTGTTTATCTATATGCCCCGATATGTAGTTTACATACCACTCTTTATCATTTTTCACATGATCACTCATTTTTTTAGTAATAGCCTCTACTTTTTTACGAGTATCACGATCCATCTCAATCGTCATAATATCCGCCGTCACTTCCGCATTCATAAGATGCGGCGGAATATACTCTTCCACACTATTCGCTTTACTCGTTTCACTTTGACAACCGACTATGAATAGCAATATGAGCAGGATATATACTAATTTTTTATACTTCATCTCTGTTCTCCACTCCGTACATCATTCTTGCTTACATTTATAGCGGTTCTTATTATAGTCCAAAATCCTGATATTTCAATAGAAACTACTCTACATATGCAAAATTACATATTAATAAACCTTTCTCTTACTTTAAAATTAACTTAAATCATTTACAAAAATATACAAATTACAAATGAAAAATGTTATAATTTGCAAAAATATATTGGAGGATATTATGAAAGCCCACGCCCTTTTCGACTTCTTACACTTACTAATTTTAAGCATGAAAAGCTATTATGTATGGGGAATGCCAATCTATGTATTTATTATCCCTCTTATTTTTGTAGTAGGTTATATCATTATCAAATCAAATAAAAAACGAACGAATACCTCTATTCAAAGTCATTAACCTACCCTTCACCTAAAAGTGATATGATGAACAAGGGTATATCCCCACCTCTCTTATAGCGGTGGGGATTTTAATGTAAGTATGCAACATAATACACAATAGAAGGTGATTTCATGAGAAAATACGCAGCGATTGCTTTATGTACGTCTGCCATTCTAGCAGGCTGTAACACAAATAATGCTAGCCCAGAACCTGCAAAAGAGAAAAAGGTACAAGAAGTAAAAAAACAAGCAGAGACTGTACAAACACAAGGTAAAATTTCTTATAATCCACTTACGCACGAATCTACAAACGCAAATATTCATATTACAGACATAAAAGATTCTTTAACCGAAGTACAATATAAAATTTGGCGCACTGCTGATGGAAGGGAAAGTGCTAAATCCTTTTCTTCTAAAGAAAAAAATCAACAATTTACACTTCCCTTTGATATAAAAGAATTTGAAGGAAAACGCGGTGAGTACCAAATTGAAGCAACAGGAACAACAGAGGGCGGAAAAGCTATTCCACTTACGAAATCTACTATTACTTTCGAGCAAAAAGTTCCTGTTCTTATGTACCACGCAATTGATGATTATCATGGACAAGGTATTAAAGATTTATTCGTATCGCCTGCTAACTTTGAAGCACAAATGAAGTATTTAAAAGACAATCGTTATACATTATTAACATTTGAACGCTGGAGCGATATAAATAAAGTAAACAAGCCGATTTTCGTTACATTTGATGACGGTATGAAAAATAATATGAATGCATTTCATGTTTTACAAAAACTAAAAGACGATAAATTTAAACCAGCGGCAACGGAATATATGATTGTTGATAACGTTGATGTAGAAGGAGCTCTTTCTACATCTGAAATAAAAGAAATGGTTGATTCAGGTATTTTTTCTGTACAATCTCACACAGCAACACACGCAGACTTGCCGAAAATTACAAACTATGATGAAGAGTTAAAAGGATCAAAAGAAAAGCTAGAGAAAATAACAGGTAAGCCTGTTATCGCAATTGCTTATCCTTTCGGTCATGTAGATGATAAAGTTGTCGCAGAAACAAAGAAACACTATCAATTTGCAACAACAACGAAGCCTGGACAATTCATTACGAAGGGTGAACCTGATGAGTTGTTAAAAATGAAGCGTGTTCGCATACACCATACAACGACTGTAGAACAATTTGCTTCTTCGATTAAATAACTATTAGAGCTCAATACATTTTGAGCTCTCTTTTTACGTTATATTTATATATATTTTTAGAATTTTCTTGTATTATATATAGTAAGAAATCTTTCAAACTAAAGGAGATTATACATATGTCATTTGAACAAACGTTAGAGAAATATGCTGCCCTTGCAGTCAATGTTGGTGTTAATATTCAACCCGGACAAACTTTATCAATCAGTGCACCTCTTGAGGCTGTACAGTTTGTACGCCTAGTTACAGAAAAAGCATATAAATCTGGTGCAAAACACGTATATGTTGATTGGAATGATGAGACGTTAACACGCTTAAAGTTCGATCTAGCTCCTGAAGAAGCTTTCTCTGAATTCCCTTCTTGGAAAGCACATGCTCGTGAAGAATTAGCAAAAGAAGGCGCTGCATTTATGTCCATCTATGCAGAGAATCCTGATCTATTAAAAGGTGTAGAACCAAAGAAAATTGCAACAGCTCATAAAGTAGCTGGAGAAGCGATGAAAGTATACCGTGATTATGTACAAGCAGATAAAGTAAGCTGGTGCGTAATTTCTGTTCCTACGAAAGAATGGGCTGCAAAAGTATTCCCTGACGTAGCGCCAGAAGAACAAGAAACAAAACTATGGGATGCTATCTTCAAAGCTACTCGTGCTGATTTAGAAAATCCTGTGGAAGCATGGAAAGAACATGATGAAACACTACATACAAAAGTAGATTACTTAAACGAAAAACATTATAAAGCTCTTCACTATACAGGCCCTGGAACAGACTTAACAATCGAACTTCCAGAGAAGCATGTATGGGCTGGTGCTGGTAGCTTAAATGAAAAGAACGTAGCATTTATGGCTAACATTCCAACTGAAGAGGTATTTACAATGCCTCTTAAAACAGGTGTGAACGGCCAAGTATCTAGCACAAAACCGTTAGCATTTGCAGGTAATATTATCGATAACTTTACATTAACATTCGAAAACGGACGTATCGTAGACTATAAAGCTGAATCTGGTGAAGAGGCTTTAAAACATTTAGTAGAAACAGATGAAGGTTCTCACTTCTTAGGCGAAGTAGCTTTAGTACCTCATGATTCACCAATTTCAAACACAAATATTTTATTCTACAATACGCTATTTGATGAAAATGCATCTTGCCACCTTGCAATCGGAAATGCTTATGCATTTAACTTAGTTGGCGGAAAAACAATGTCTAAAGAAGAACTTGCTGAAAATGGCGCAAACGCTAGTATTACACACGAAGACTTCATGATTGGATCAGCTGAGCTTGATATCGACGGCATTACAGCTGATGGAAGACATGAGCCGATCTTCCGTAAAGGTAACTGGGCGTTTTAATAAAAATAAAAGGCTATCTTCCACGCCGGAAGATAGCCTTTTATGATGCCGATGACACTTTCAGTCCAATTACGCCTAAAACAATAAAGAGAATACAAAATGCTTGGAATAAATTAATATGCTCTTTAAAAAAGTACACACTAATGATTGTAATAAGTAGCGTTCCCACACCAGACCAAATTGCATAAGCAATGCTTAAATGAATCTTTTTAACAACGATAGCAAACACGCTGAAACAAATTCCATAGAATACGAAAATAAGTACACTTGGAACAAGCTTTGTTAAACCGTTCGATAACTTCATCGCAATCGTTCCAGCTACTTCAAAAATAATTGTTACGAGTAATAATAGCCAATATACCATACTAGAATCTCCTTCTCTGTTACCTTATAGAGATTCTAGTATACTACTTATAGTCCTAACGAAATATATTTAATTTCTAAATATTCCTCGATACCGAAATGGCCTCCTTCACGGCCGATACCACTTTCTTTAAAGCCACCAAACGGTGCTTGTGCAACTGATGGAAGGCCATCGTTTAAGCCGATAATTCCGTACTCTAACGCTTCACTAATTTGGAATGCTTGGCTAATATCTTTTGTAAAAATATAAGCAGCCAAGCCATACGGTGTATTATTTGCTCGTTCGATTACTTCTTCAACTGTTTTAAATTTCGCAACTGGTGCAACTGGTCCAAATGTTTCTTCATTCATACAAAGCATCGTGTCATTTGCCAATCCAATTACTGTTGGCTGAATGAAATAACCATCTAACTCTGCAAATTTATGGCCACCGTATAAAACTTCTCCGCCCTTTTGAATTGCATCTTCAATATGTTCTTGTACTTTCGAAACTGCATTCGCATCAATAAGTGGCCCTACAGTTGTTCCTTCGCCGAATCCATCTCCAACTTTAAGCTGCTCTACAGCTTTTGTGAACTTCACTGCAAATTCTTCGTACACTTCTTCTTGAACAAAGACGCGGTTTGTACATATACACGTTTGTCCTGCATTACGGAATTTCGAACCAATTACCGCTTCTACCGCCTTATCTAAATCAGCATCATTCATAACAATAAATGGAGCGTGACCACCTAATTCAAGCGAAACCTTTTTCATCGTTTGCGCAGCGCTAGCCATTAATTCTTTCCCAATTTCAGTTGATCCTGTAAAAGAAACTTTTCGAACGCGCTCATCTTCCATCCACGTATCAGCAATTGCTTTTGCACTACCTGTTACAATATTTATTACACCTTTTGGAATGTCTGCTTCATGTGCTAATTCAACTAACTTCAATGCAGTTAATGGCGTTTGACTCGCTGGTTTCACAACTGCCGTACAGCCTGCTGCAAGTGCTGGAGCTACCTTTCTTGTAATCATAGCAGCTGGGAAGTTCCACGGTGTAATAGCTGCCATAACCCCAACTGGTTGCTTCATAACTAAAATACGCTTATCCGGATGAGAAGCAGGAATCATTTCACCGTATATTCTCTTTCCTTCTTCTGCGTACCATTCAACAAAACTATTTGCATAATTCACTTCACCAAGTGCTTCTGCAAACGGCTTCCCTTGTTCTCTCGTCATGATTGCTGCAATTTCTTCTTTATTTTCATCAATGAGCGTGAACCACTTTTTTAACTTTACTGCACGATCCGCTGCCGTTAATTTTGACCATGATTTAAAAGCTTCATGTGCAGCATCAACTGCTTGCTTTGCCTCTGTAATCCCGCCCTTTGGTACAGTTGCAAATACTTCCTTTGTCGCTGGATTATTCACTTCGATTTGTTCTTGCAGTGTAATCCACTCACCATTTATATACATCGCCTTTTTCTCTAAGTTTACGAACGTCGCTTTTTTATCCAATGTTTTCTTCCTCCTCTATATCTTCATTCTCATTAGAATTATTCTTATACTTATCAAACAGCATTCTCATAAAGAAATAACCACCTAAAATCGTCCACCCTAACACCATTAGCCATTCGTACGGCCAAATTAATGCAGCAGGCATCCCTGGCATATACAATAAAATAAAACCAATACTTAATATTACCGCTATACTCCCGACTACTTTTCCATTCTTCACTCGAAACGGTCTAGCCATATTAGGTTCTGTTTTGCGTAACTTTAAAAATGATAAACTAACTAATAAATATGAAACAACAATCCCAAGCCCACCTGCATTTACAATCCATACAAGTGCTGGTCTTCCAAGTAACGGAGCAAAAAATGATAGCATCCCTAGGAACATAATCGCATTAGTAGGTGTTTTATATTTCGGATGTACTTTTCCAAACCAAGCTGGAATCATTTCATTTTTAGCCATCGCATATAACACACGACTACCTCCAATAATAAAAGCATTCCAACTTGTAACAATTCCAGCTAACCCACCAAAGATTAAAATATTCGCAAATATTTTCGATCCAAAAACTGCTCCCATCGCATCAGCAGTTGCCAATTTTGTATTCAGGAGTGCGTTTTGATCTAATGCCATCGAAACTCCAACTGTAATAAGTAGATAGAATACGACCGCACAAACAACAGAGAATATTAAAAGTTTTCCGATTTCTTTAAACGGAAGATTCACTTCCTCCGCTACTTGTGGGATTACATCAAATCCGACAAATAGAAACGGAACCATTATAAGGACAGCCATTACTCCACCTGCACCATTTATAAAAAATGGCTCTAAATTTTTTGTATCTCCGTTGAAACTAGATCCAAAAACGAGCATAATGCCCGTCGCTACAATAAATATTGTAAATATACTTTGAAATACAGCGGCTGTTTTGACACCAAAGTAGTTAATGATTGTAATAAGTAATGCTCCGCCCATTCCAATCATCGCCCACGTCAAGTATACATCCCAGCCTCCTATCGTCCATAAATAAATACTTTGATAATTTGGCAATATATAATCTACCACTGTTGGTAAGGCAACAGCTTCAAAAGTAACAACTGATACATATCCAAGCACCATTGCCCACGATGCGATAAATGCTGATTTTTTCCCAAATGCTTTTTTTACATATAGTAAACCACCGCCTGTTTCCGGCATGGCAGAAGCAAGTTCAGCATATGTTAGTCCAACGAAAATAACAAGTAATCCTCCTATAACGAAAGCAATAACTGCCCCTATAGAACCAGCCGATGTAACCCAATCCCCTGAGAGTACAACCCAACCCCATCCAAGCATAGCGCCTATCGCAAGGAAAAGAACATCAAAACGTGATAGCACTTTTTTAAGTTCCTTCTTCTCCTCCAACTATATAATCCTCCTCTATAAACTTCTTAATTTTCCTAGTAGCAGCAGATTGGCTTATTTTCAAGAATTCTGCGACTTTATAACTGGATCCATGTGTTTTGTATGTTTTTAAGATAATGTTTCGTTCCACTTCTTCTAACATTTTATAGAGACTTTGACCCGATTGCTCCACTGTAGACTCCTGCATCGATATTGGCAAATCTTCTATCGTGACAACATCGTCAGCAGTTATAACAATCCTCTCAATTACATTTTCAATCTCTCTATTATTTCCTTCCCAAGGGTACCCTACAAACATTTGTAACGTACTAGGTGCTAACTTCACATCACGTCCGTACTTTTTATTAAAATGCTGTAAATAATGATAGATGAGCGGCAAAATGTCTTCTGTTCTCTCCCGAAGTGGCGGAATTGAAATTGGAATGACATTCAGACGATAGTATAAATCTTTCCGGAATGTTCCTTGTTTCACCATCGTACTTAAATCTCTATTTGTTGCCGCTACAATTCTAACGTCCACCTTTTTTAATTCTCTTCCGCCTATAGGACGAAACGTTTTTTCTTGCAATACTTGCAAAAGCTTCGCTTGAATTTCAAGCGGCATTTCACCAATTTCATCTAAGAAAAGGGTTCCTTTATGCGCTGATTCTAATAGCCCCTTTTTCCCTTCACGATTTGCACCTGTAAAAGACCCACCTGAATATCCAAAAAGCTCAGATTCGATTAAATTCGTCGGCAATGCCGCACAATTAATTTCATAGAAACTTTCATTCTTCCGGTGACTCACTTCATGCAAATGGCGTACTAATCGGCTTTTCCCCACTCCAGTCTCACCTAATACGAGAACAGTACTATCTACTACAGATACTTTTTTTATTGTTTCGATTATTTTTTGCATAGTGATACTTTTAAAAATAAGTCCTTCGTGTTCATATGTTTCTCTTAATTCTTTTTTATATGTTTTTAACTGATTATCCATTTCCTCTACCTTTTGACGTAATTGATAGAGTTCTGTAAGATCACGAGAATAACTAATCACTCTTCTTAAATTTCCCTCATCATCAAAAACAGGCCTTGTACGAACATGCAAATACTCTCCTGATTTCGTTGTTTGAACAAGTTCAACTGGCCTTTTCTTTTCAATTACTTCTAACGTTGCAGACGGATAAAAAATCCCTTCTTTTTGTAGTTCTTTTACATGCTTTCCTACCAATTCCTTAGCAGAGAGCTGGTAATGTCTTTCACACATGCTATTTACACGTACAACGATTCCTTTATCATCCGTAACAAAAATTTCGTCAAATGCATATTCAAATACATCTTGTAAATCCATCAACACTCGTTCCTTTTCTGCAACCATCCTAGCCACCCCTTACTTTAAATCCATCGATTCACTTCACTACCTTTATTATAAAGTGAATTTTCTGCATTTTATATAGAGTAAGCTAGAATGTTTTCAATTTGTTATTTATACAAATCTATTTATATTTTTCAACACATAATTCGCTGCCTTGAAAAATACAGAATGCCATCGCAACCACACCCTCACTTTGTTTTAGCTTGGCATGGAGCAGGAAAAGGGGCTGATCGATTCTATATATGACCAGATGCTCTCTTCCGCCTAAAAAGAAAAGCTTTATGCCCTTTTTTAAGTTATCCCAATTCTTTAAACACGAGCGATATTTGCTTGCTCATAACAAGCTTGCAATGATTCTTCAATTATTGTTAAACCTTCCTCAAGTTGCTCATCTGTAATCACTAATGGCATTAAAACACGAATAACATTTCCATATGTTCCTGCTGATAGTAGAAGTAATCCATGCTTATTTGCTTCTGCACATAAATTAGACGCTAGTGTTTTATCAGGCGCTTTCGTCTTGCGATCTTGAACGAGCTCGAATGCACACATTGCCCCTAAGCCACGCACATCACCGATGCAATTATATTTGTTTTTCATCTCTTGGAATCGGTTCATTACGACTTTCCCTACTTCTATCGCTCTATCATTTAATTTCTCTTTTTCTATTACATCAAGCACAGCTAATGCAGCCGCACATCCTAGTGGGCTTCCTGCATATGTTCCGCCCAGTTCTCCCGGTGCAGACTCATTCATAATTTCTTTACGCCCAATCACGCCGCTTATCGGTACACCAGCACCTAATGATTTAGATACCGTAATTAAGTCTGGAACGACATCATAATGATCAATTGCAAAGTATTTTCCGGTACGACTAAAGCCTGTTTGAATTTCATCAGCTACAAATAAAATACCGTGCTCTGAACAAATGCTGCGTACTTCTTGAACGAATTTCTTACTTGGAACGATAAATCCGCCTTCCCCTTGAACAGGTTCCATTACAACAGCTGCAATTGTTTCTGGTGCTACTTCTGATATGAAGAAGTTCTTAAACTCTTCAATGATAAAGTCATCATACTGCTCTTCTGTTAACCCTTCTGGGCGACGGTATTCATATGGGAATGGCGCTTTATATACTTCTGGAGCAAATGGGCCAAATCCAAATTTATATGGTTTTACTTTACTTGTCATCGTCATTGTCATTAATGTACGCCCATGAAATCCTTTAGAAAATGCGATAATTCCAGGTCTCTTCGTATATTTACGAGCAATCTTCACTGCATTTTCAACCGCTTCTGCCCCACTATTTAAAAACAGCACTTGTTTATCGAAATTACCTGGTGCTAATGCGGCAAGCTTTTCCGCTAATTCAATATACGGCTCATACATCATCACATTAAATCCAGTATGAATATATTGATCTACTTGTTTATGAAGCGCTTCTTTAACAGCTGGATGACAGTGTCCTACATTAATTGTCCCAATTGCTCCTGCGAAATCAATGTAATGATTTCCATCCACATCTGTTACGAGTGCACCATTTGCAGACTGTACAAATGTTGGAATACCATTACTTACTCCTTTTGGTACTATATTTTGGCGGCGTTCTAATAAAGACGCTGCTTTCGGTCCTGGAATTTGTTCATTTACCTTAGCAAATTTTTTTGTGTTCATTGTGTACCCCATCCTTTTCTATACAATGTTTTCTCTTTATATTGCAAGATGTATGCCAACTTCCTCTTTCTAGTATTCATCCCATTCTCTTACTATCTTGGCATAAAAAAATAAGTCTATAAGGACTCATATAGAGTCCTTATAGACTTATCCATTTATACATTAGACTTTCCTTCTTCCCAAATAAACTCACCTGAATGAGAAATTAAATCTTCAACAGATTGTAATACTAAATCTGCAAGTGGTTCTAACGTTTGACGATCACCCGTACCAGATAGTACGCCAATCGCATAACAGTCGCCACCATTTTTCGCTAAATGTAAATCCGTCGGTGTATCCCCGACGACTGCTACTTCACATGTCTCTAAATTAAATCTCTCACAAAACGATTCTACAATTTTTTTATCTGGCTTCTGTGCTGGAAATGTATCTGAAGCTATAACACAATCAAAAAAAGCTTCCAATTGATATTGCTTTAAAAATAATTCTGTCGGCGCGAAATCATCAGCTGTAACGACACCTAGAATAAACCCTCTATCCTTTAACGCTTGTAAAACTTTCGGTAAATCTGCCGTCATTCTCATATGTGAACGATGCTCGTACATAAGAGCAAACAACTTTTCACTCACCCATTGATGCATCTCTTCTTCTCTAGATGATGCAACATACTTACAAAGCCCCTTGGCCACATCAAGACTTGTTCCAGCAGCGAGCGCACTACGCGGATGAACAAATGCTCCATCTACGCCAATCTCTTTTAATAAAGCCTGCTGCATTGACTGTGGGAGTTGATATAATTTTATACATTCAGCGACAAGCTCTTCAGCTACTTTTATCCAAATTGAATGAAAATCCATTAATGTCCCATCTTTATCAAATAGTATTGCTTTTACCTTCTCCATAGCATCCTACCTCTCATTTCTTATCTCTTCCAGTGTATCAATAAAATATGGATATAAAATAAACGGATTGTAAAAATACCATAAAAATCAAACTAACTTACAATTTACAATTCATCTGCACATAGAGAAACTTTAATCAGTGGGGGAATCTTATTGCTCGCAAATAGTGAGGTGAAAGCAAAAAAAAGGATGCCTTTACAGGGCATCCTCTTGATGTTCAGGAACAAATAGTTCCAGACAATGATATATATTTTCAAATTCCATTGGTGCATCTCCGCCATATTCACCATCTAAGTTGATCATTAATTTATCAGGTGAATGCACTTTAATACGATTCGCTTGTGTATATAGTACTTTCGGATTGTTAATATGTTCCCCACGCTGCGCTTGTGTTGCTGCTTTAATTAAATCAGCGATAGAACCTTTTTTCAGTACTAATAAATCAAATAATCCATCGTTAATAGATGCATATGGTGCTACTTTTTCGAATCCACCAACTGAACGAGTATTCGTAATTAAAAACATCGTAATTTCTTCTTGTAGCAGTTTCCCATCATACTCAATTTCAACATATGTTGGATGTAATGATGGTAACATTTCGATTCCTTTTAAATAGTAAGCAAGTTGGCCTAATACCGTTTTTAGCTTGCTTGGTACTTCATATGTTAATTCTGTAATACGGCCGCCACCAGCGATATTAATGAAATATGTATCATTCGCTCTACCAAGATCTAACGGTACCGTTGTTCCTTCACAAATAATATCCGCAGCCTCTTCAATAACACGAGGTACACCGATCGCACGCGCAAAATCATTTGTCGTTCCAACTGGAATAATTCCAAACTTTGGACGATGCTCATGTCCTACTAAACCGTTCACTACTTCATTTAATGTACCATCACCACCAGCTGCGATAACAACATCAAACTTACGATCCGCAGCTTGCCTCGCTGCCACAGTCGCATCTCCAGGACCAGTTGTCGCATGACAAGACGCTTCATATCCAGCTTGTTCTAATTTTTGTAATACTTCTGGTAAGCTCTTCTTAAATAGCTCGCGCCCAGAAGTAGGATTATAAATAATTCTTGCTCGCTTCATCATTTATTAGCACAGGAAATTCCTTATTCATTGAAAAACGAATACACCGAACCCTTATTCAGTATCCCTATGCTTACCTCCTCTCATCTTCCTATCCTTCTTTAATTCCGCTCAAACAGGCAGTAAGAACCCGATTCGTGTAGCCCATCAAAAGTAACTATTCACTCCTGATAGTTTTGCTTTATTTAACCAAGAAATTTATCCCGCTATTTGCGGGCAGTAAAACTCCCACCTCAAAATTCGGCTGGGGCAAAGAAGTTATGTGGGAGTCGGGCTGCCCGTAAATGCCCGATGTTTCACTTTATGTCTATCCATTCTCTCACATCAATTTACATATAATGAATAATAATTATCTATTATTTCATGAGATGAAAAAACTCTCTATGTCTAGATTTATCATTATTCCCACCTTTTTGCAACTATCATACCATAGTTGCTATACAAACATTTTTTCACTTTTGACAGTTAATCAAACGTTTGTTTAAATTATTTTTCACCATTTAAACAAACGTTTGATTAACTCAGAAAAAACACCCAAATACGGGTGTTTTTTCTGTTTAATCTTTAAGAATCTATACTATTTTAGCGTTCAAAAATAAGAATTCTTCTCTTTTTTTAGCGCTTATTAATCTCTTCAAGTAAGATTTTATTAACAAGCGGTGGATTTGCTTGTCCTTTTGTAGCTTTCATAATTTGACCAACTAAGAAGCCAATTGCACGGTCTTTACCGTTTTTAAAGTCTTCAATAGATTGCTCATTATTATCAAGAATTTCTGTTACAACCTTACGAAGTGTTCCTTCGTCAGAAATTTGAACCAGACCTTTCGCTTTAACGATTTCGTCTGGGTCTCCACCTTTTTCAATTAATTCATTAAATACTTTCTTCGCGATTTTAGAAGAAATTGTACCTTTTTCAATTAATTGAACCATTTTAGCTAAACCAGCTGGCGTTAATGCAACGTCTTTTAATTCTTTTTGTTGTTTGTTTAAGTATGCAAGTACTTCACCCATTAACCAGTTTGATGTTAATTTCGCATCAGCACCGTCTGCAACTGTTGCTTCAAAGAAATCAGACATCTCTTTCGTTAATGTCAATACATGCGCATCATAAGCTGGTAAGCCAACTTCTTCAACATAGCGAGCTTTACGTGCATCTGGAAGTTCTGGAATAGAAGCACGAATTTCTTCTTTCCACTCATCGTCGATGTAAAGTTCAACTAAGTCTGGCTCTGGGAAGTAACGGTAATCGTCAGATCCTTCTTTTATACGCATTAAGATCGTTTTCTTCGTTGCTTCATCATAACGACGTGTTTCTTGTTGGATGATACCACCAGATAATAATTCTTTTTCTTGGCGCACTTGCTCATGCTCAAGACCTTTTTGCACGTAAGTGAAAGAGTTTAAGTTTTTCAGTTCTGCTTTTGTACCGAACTTCTCTTGTCCAACTGGACGAAGTGAAATATTCGCATCACAACGAAGAGAACCTTCTTCCATCTTACAATCAGATACACCTGTATATTGAATGATTGATTTTAACTTCTCTAAGTACGCATATGCTTCTTCTGGAGTACGCATATCTGGCTCAGATACGATCTCGATTAAAGGCATACCTTGACGGTTGTAGTCTACTAATGAACCGTCAGCTGCATGCGTTGATTTACCAGCATCTTCTTCTAAATGAAGACGTGTAATACCGATACGTTTCTTTTTACCGTCTACTTCGATTTCAATCCAACCATTTTCACCAATTGGCTTATCAAATTGAGAGATTTGGTAAGCTTTCGGATTATCTGGGTAGAAATAGTTTTTACGGTCGAACTTCGTTTCCGTTGCGATTTCACAGTTTAATGCCATTGCGGCTTTCATTGCAAAGTTAACTGCTTCCTTATTTAAAGTAGGAAGTACCCCTGGGTATCCTAAGTCAATTACACTTGTTTGTGTATTTGGCTCCGCTCCGAATTCTGTTGGACTCGCAGAGAAAATTTTCGAATTTGTTTTTAACTCAACGTGAACCTCTAACCCAATAATTGTTTCTAAATTCATCTATGCTCGCCTCCTTACAGACTTGCTTTTTTTGTATGATAGTCTGTTGCTTGCTCAAACGCATGTGCAACGCGGTAAATCGTCGTTTCATCGAAGTGTTTACCAATGATTTGTAGACCAAGTGGCATGTTGTTAGCACCGAATCCACATGGAACAGAAATCGCTGGAACACCCGCTAAGTTTACTGGAATTGTTAAAATGTCATTTGCATACATTGTCATTGGATCGTCCACTTTTTCGCCTACTTTAAATGCTGGAGTTGGCGTTGTTGGTCCAATAATAACATCGTAGTTAGCAAATACATTTTCAAAGTCATTTTTAATTAATGTACGTACTTGTTGTGCTTTTTTGTAATATGCATCATAGTAACCAGAGCTAAGAGCAAATGTACCAAGCATAATACGACGTTTTACTTCATCACCGAAACCTTCGCTACGTGTGTTTTTGTAAAGATCTAATAAGTTATTTACATTATCAGAACGAACACCGTAACGTACGCCATCAAAGCGTGAAAGGTTCGCAGATGCTTCAGAAGAAGATAATAAGTAATACGTTGCTAGAGCGTATTTAGAGTGTGGAAGAGATACTTCCTCCCAAGTTGCGCCCATACCTTCTAACACTTTTAAAGCAGCTAGCACTGACTCACGAGCTTCTTCGCCAACACCTTCGCCTAAGTATTCTTTCGGTACAGCAATACGTAAACCTTTAACATCGCCTGTTAAACCAGCTAAGTAGTTTCCTACTTCAACGTTTGCAGAAGTTGCATCCATACGGTCAATACCTGAAATAGCTTGTAATAAGTATGCATTGTCTTCTACTGTACGTGTAATCGGTCCGATTTGGTCAAGTGAAGATGCGAATGCTACTAATCCGTAACGAGATACGCGTCCGTAAGTTGGTTTTAAACCTACAACGCCGCAATATGCAGCTGGCTGACGGATAGAACCACCCGTATCAGAACCTAGAGAGAATAATACTTCTCCTGCTGCTACTGCTGCTGCAGAACCACCACTAGATCCGCCTGGAACGTAATCTAAGTTCCATGGATTTTTTGTAGCGTAGAAGCCTGAGTTTTCATTTGAAGAACCCATTGCGAACTCGTCCATATTTAATTTACCAATTGTAACTGTGTCAGCAGCTTTTAGCTTTTGTACAACTGTCGCATCGTAAATTGGATCGAAGTTTGCTAATATTTTGCTCGCACAAGTTGTACGAAGACCGTTAGTTACAATGTTATCTTTTACACCAATTGGCATACCGAATAATAAACCATTATCCTCAGCACCAATCTTTGCATCTAATTCTTTCGCTTTCGCGCGTGCATTTTCTTCATCTAATGTAAGAAAAGCTTTTACGTTATCTTCAACATCCGAAATACGTTTGTAAGATTCTTCTACTAAATCCGTAACGGAAATTTCTTTGTTGTTTAACTTCTTATGTAACTCTGATACAGAATGATCAAATAATGACATCGAAATTCCCTCCTCTATTCTAATACTGCTGGAACACGGATTTGATTATCTTTGTGATCCGGTGCATTTTTTAATACTTCTTCTACTGGTAAACCTTTTTCTGGCACATCTTCACGCATAACATTTTTCATAGTTAATACATGAGTTGTTGGTTTTACATCAGTTGTATCTAATTCATTTAACTGTTCTGCAAATGTAACAATTGCATCTAGTTGTTTTTGAAATTTTTCTGCTTCTTGATCAGTAATTGCAAGACGTGCTAAATGTGCTACGTGCTTTACATTCTCAACGGAAATTCTTGACACGGCTAGGCCACCTCCATAATATATCGTTCAATCTACAATACTATTGATGATACCAAATTTTCAGTACTTCAAGCAAGTCAACACACGGCACTTACGGTATTTTTACATAAAAAAAGAAAGGCAAGTGCCTTTCTTTACAATTTACTCTTTATCTAACGATTTATTTTTCGGAAATCTTTCATTATCTTCCTCATTATCACGAATTGTTTTTTGTAATACAAAACAAGACATCGTTAAAAATAATGTTCCAATTAAATAGTACCCTTTTACACTAAGCGTTTCATCTAACGTGTAAATCCCAATTAGCATTCCTGAAAGCGCACAAACAAATGAAGTCCATGCTAAAAACGTGAACGCTTGCGTATTTCGTCTTCTCATCGTTCTCCCCCTCGTTAGCTGTACACCTATTATAGATAAATATATTTATCACAATGGGTTTTTATGTAAAATCACTTTTCTATTTATTAATCTATCACAAAAAATTTCTATTTTGAAGGTATTTTTCTTTCTAATCTGAAAAAACAGTTAAAAACATTGACATTTATTTCAATTCCACATAAAATAAAAAACAAATATTACGAACCTCGAAATATACGGGAGTGGAAATAATTGTTGCAATATGAACATTTTTTAGACTTACTGCTAGATAACGCCAAGAAACTTTTCTATCCTGAAGAATGGGTAAGCCTTGATTTAACACTTTCCAAGACAGAAGTATTTTGTTTACTTTGGATGGAGCGAAATACGGATATTACAATGACAAAAATCGCTGATCTTCTTGATATACCGATGAGTACAACAACGGGCGTTGTAAATCGCCTTGTAAAAAAGGGATATATTGAACGCTACCGGAATGAAAGCGATCGACGCATTGTATTAATTCGTTTAACAGAAAACGGCGTAATGCTCGTTCAAGAAGTAAAACAAAATGCGGCCCATTACTTTAGCCTAGTGACAGATGCATTGTCAGAAGAAGAAAAAGCATTCTTACTACAAATATTCCAAAAGATCATGAATCACATTGCTACGTCACAGCAAAAAACAGAAGAAAAGGTTTCTACACCTAAAATGAAAAACATTCCGATTGAATAAGACCCTAGTTGGGTTTTTATTCAATTAAATATTTCGACACTCGTAATATTCGATACTCGAAACAAAGGGGATAGAATAATGAGAATTATTTTGTATACAGGTAAAGGCGGCGTTGGAAAAACTAGCATTTCAGCAGCAACAGCAATCCAAAGTGCAAAACAAGGATTAAAAACATTAGTAATGAGCACAGATCCTGCTCATAGTTTAGGGGATTCATTTGGCATAAAACTATCTTCTGAGCCACTAGAAATTCGCGAAAACTTGTGGGCACAAGAAATTAACACTATTTATGAAATGGAAAAAAGCTGGGGGAAATTGCAGAAATATATTACACTACTCTTCACTTCCAAAGCAGCCGATGATATTACAACAGAAGAATTAACGATGTTCCCTGGTATGGAAGATTTAATTAGCTTACTTCGAGTACTCGATTACTATAAACACAACACTTACGACGTCATCATTATTGATTGCGCACCGACTGGAGAAACTTTAGCAATGCTTAGCTTTCCAGACATGCTCGGCTGGTGGATGGAAAAACTCTTTCCTATTAAAAGGAAGATTTTAAAAGTTGTTCGTCCTGTAGCTCAACCACTTCTTGGTGTCCCCCTTCCAACTGATGATATTATGGACGAATTAACGAATACGCTTGAACAACTTGGAGAAATGAGAGATATTTTATCAAACCGAGAAGTAACGAGTATTCGCGTTGTTGTAAATCCTGAAAAAATGGTCATTAAAGAAGCTCAGCGTAGTTTTACTTATTTAAACTTATACGATTATAACGTAGATGCCATTATGATTAACCGCGTCATCCCTAACACTGTTACCGACCCTTACTTTCAGGCATGGAAAGATACACAAAAGAAATATAAGGCGTTAATTAAAGATAGTTTTCAGCCACTTCCTATTTACGAAGCTCCCATGTTTGAACAAGAAGTTGTTGGTTTACCTATGTTAGAGCGTGTAGGAAATGCTTTATTCAAATCAGACCCTTCTCCTACTGAAGTGAAATTTAATGGCCGCACACAATATGTAAAAAAAGATGGCGATGAGTATATTTTCGTTCTGTCTATTCCCTTCTCAAACAAAAGTGAACTTTCATTAAATCAAAAAGGTGATGAACTTATTATTCGAGCCGGCTCTATGAAGCGAAATATCACCTTACCAAAAACATTAACACACCTTTCTATTCAAGGAGCTAAGTTTGAAGCTGATGTACTAAACATTCGGTTTGGAGGTGTAGTACATGCATGATGAATTACTAAGAAAGGTAATTCGTACAAAAATAAAAATCGGTATGCGTATATTAGAAGAGCTACCGAATCCGATTCAGCAATCAGCTAAGCACGCACTAAATATTTTGCAAGAGGAGCTCTCCTCTTATGCTGAAGAACAACCGCAACCTGAGAGTAATTTAAAAAGCATCATAATTGAATAACTATACCCTTGTAGAAAGCCTTTTCTTATAGGCTTTCTATCCCTTTATTGGAGCTGATATAAGTTGATAAACACATCTTCAACAAGACATTTCACCACTAATATAATCTGGCTAATCCCCCTTCTATTCTTTTTTCATAACCTTGAAGAAGCTTTCCAAATGCCACAATATATCGCTAATCGATTTTCGATCCATTTTATAACTAACAAACAATTTTTCATTGCAATTTCCATATTAACAACCTTCGTCTTACTCATAGTCATTCTATATCAATTAAGCATCATATCTTCTATTTATTTGATCATTTTTATACAGGGCTGTATCTTCTTTAACGCCGTTCAACATATTATCTTGTATTTCATTTATCGTTCTTATAATCCAGGAGTAATCTCAGCATCTATCATTATCCTATTTTCTCTTTTCTTATTTTCATCAAAGAAACTATTAATCCCTAAAAAGAAATTAGCAAGTACACTCATTTTTAGTTTAATCTCTTACCCAATCATAATTTGGATTTCCTTATTATTAGCCAGCTGCTTTAATTAAAAAAAGACCAGGAAAACTCCTGGTCCATCACTCTACTTAACAAACATTGGATTCTATGTTATACAAAATTAGAAGGTACAGAATTAGGGTTTTGTTTGTTAAGTAGATTATATGTTGAACGAGCTAACAGCGGAGGGGTTCCTACTGCTAGTCCGTTAAACTCAATATTATTTTGCGATTTTTGCAAGCTCATCAAGTGAAAGATCTACTGAAATTGAACCATCATTCGTTTCTTTCTTAATTGCATCTGTTACTTCTTTTGAATGATACAATTCAATTACTTTTTTCAGCGTTGGATCATCTTTGTCTTTCGTACGAGCTGCGAAAATATTAATATAGGCCTTTGCATTTTCATTCTTTGGATCTTCTAAGAAAATAGGATCCTTCGCTGGATCTAATCCAGCTTGACCAGCAACACCGTTATTAATAACTGAAGCCGCTACATCTTTTAATACACGAGGTGTTTGCTGTGCGATAACCGGTGTGATTTTTAACTTCTTCGGATTTTCAGCGATACCGCTTGGATCCCCAAATAGACCAAAATCTTTCTTAAGCTTTAATAATCCAGCTGCATCAAGAAGTTTTAATGCACGTGCTTGGTTCGTTGGATCATTCGGAATAGCAATTTCCGAACCATCTGGGATTTCATTTGCTTTCTTATATTTTTCAGAGTATAAGCCCATCGGTGCAATTTGCGTTGTACCAACAGCTGTAATATCTAACTTATGCTCCTTTTTAAATTGCTCTAAGAAAGCGATGTGCTGGAATGAGTTTAGTTCAATATCTCCATCAGCTAACGCTTTGTTGGGTGTTGTGTAATCAGAGAACTCAACCAGTTTAATTTTAATCCCTTCTTTTTCAGCTTTTTTCTTTAAAATTTCCCAAACGTCTCCATCTGTTCCAGTTACACCGACGCGAACTACTTTCTCTTTCGCTCCTGCACCTGTGTCTCCACCTGAGCAGCCGCTTAACGCTGTAATTCCTACGATCGCTGATAATGCAAATGCTAAAATTTTCTTCATTTTCTTTTCCCCTCTTCCTTTTTATGATCTGCGTAAAAAAACTTTCGCAAAGTAGTTCCCTAAATTTTGAGCTACCTGTACAAGAATAATAAGTAAAACGACCGTTACAAACATAACTGATGTATCAAAGCGTTGATAACCATATGTCATTGCTAAGTCACCAAGACCGCCACCACCGACAAGCCCAGCAACTGCAGAAAATTCAATTAAACCAACCGTCATAAACGTGACACCTAAGATCAATGGTGCTAAAGCTTCTGGTACGAGGATTTCAAAAACAATTCTAAGTGGTGAAGCGCCCATTGCTTGTGCTGCTTCAATTACCCCTTTCGGAACGGAAACAAGATTTGTTTCAACCATTCTAGCAATACCAATTGATGCAACTAACGTCATTGGGAAGATTGCTGCAGCCGTTCCAATCGTCGTTCCAATAACACTTCTTGTTAGTGGGCTTAAAGCTACTAAAAAGATAATGAATGGAACCGGACGAATTGTATTAATTATGATATTAAGAATAGAAAAGACCCATTTATTTTCTAAAAAATTTCCTTTTCTCGTTACATACAATAGTAAACCTAGAGGTATACCGAGAATTGTAGCGAATATAAGGGTTACAATTACCATTAAGAGGGTATCCCCCGTCGCATCTAATATGCGAGGCCAAAATATACTCCAATCAACTCGCATGAGCTTCTACCTCCTTCAGCTGCACTTGCAGTCTTAGATGTTGTAATGCTTTTTGAATTTCTTTCTGTTCACCTTGTAGCTCTACAAGAAGATTTCCAAATAGCACATTTTGGAGTTCAATAATATTTCCATAAAGAACATTTACATCGACGTTATAGTTTTTCGCAATATATGATAGTACAGGCTGCCCTGTCTCTTCCCCAGTAAAAGTCAGGCGATAAATCTGACCTCCGTTTTGAATTTTCGCTAGAACACTTTCTGGTAAGTGATCATTAATAACAGAGCGTACAAAATTTTGAGTGGTCTTTGTTTTTGGTTGTGTGAAAACGTCAAACAGTTTTCCTTCTTCAATTACTTTTCCTTTTTCCATAACGGCTACACGGTGACAAATCTCTTTCACAACGTGCATTTCATGTGTAATAAGTAGAATCGTTAAATTGTACTCTCTATTTACCTTCTTTAATAAATTTAAGATTTCTGTCGTTGTTTCCGGATCTAAAGCTGATGTTGCCTCATCACATATGAGAATATCCGGTGATGTCGCAAGTGCTCTTGCAATCCCAACACGCTGCTTTTGCCCACCTGATAACTGTTCTGGATAATAGTTCGCTTTATCTTCTAAACCAACAAATTTTAGTAGTTCATTCACTCTTTCTTTTATCTCATTCTTCGGCAATTTCGCTAACCTTAATGGATAAGCAATGTTCCCAAACACCGTTCTTGAATTAAATAGATTAAAACTTTGGAAAATCATCCCAATTCTTTGTCTTAGTTTCCGTAATTCTTTCGCCGATAATGATGTAATATCTTTATCATCTATTGAAATTGTTCCTGCAGTTGGTCTTTCTAACATATTTACTAAACGTAATAACGTACTCTTTCCAGCACCACTAAATCCGATAATGCCAAAAATTTCGCCCTTTTCAACTGACAGCGTTACATCCTCAACCGCATGAACAGATTGCCCACCTGATTCATATACTTTACTTACATTGTTAAAAGAAATCATTTTCTTCCCTCCTATATGCTGTAAAAACTTGAAGTAGAGCTTTCGAGGTAAAATAAAAAGTGCTCTCCTTCTTATCAGTAATAAAAGATAAGAAGGAGAGCACTTTTATATGTACTCATTCACATCTTCTCATCTTCCAAGCCTTTATAGGCTTGCTGGAGTTAGCACGGTATTAAAAAACCCGTTGCTGAGGTATCGTAGGGCCAGTCCCTCCACCTCTCTGGATAAGAGTGTATCGATTTAATTGTCGTTTAATTAAGTCTTATTATAGAACTCAGAATAATGAGAGTCAATACAATTTTTAGAAAAAACATTAACTATTTCTCTATTTAAATTTTTAAATAAGAAGTAACAATACAATAGTGATTTTTAAAGTTATGTAAAATCCTTCTCACTCATACTTTTAAAAAGGAGAATCTTCTCTACTCATTGAATAACATTATTTGAATATGAAATCGGAGGAAGATAGATATATGAAAACAGCTCTTTTGCTCGTCGACATTCAAAATGATTATTTTCCAAGCCGAATGATGGAATTACGTAATCCAGTAGAAGCAAGTGAATATGCTAGTCAGCTACTACAACATTTTAGAATAAGAAACGAACCTATTTTTCATATCCAACATGTAGCTATAAAAGATAGCGCTACTTTTTTCCTACCCAATACAGAAGGTGTCCATATTCACGAAAATGTCCGTCCACTTAGAGAGGAAACCGTTATCCTTAAACATTATCCAAATAGCTTCCGAGAAACTGATCTTCTAGAACAATTACAACGTTCAGGAATTGAGCACGTCGTAATATGCGGGATGATGACCCATATGTGTATTGATGCTACAGTAAGAGCTGCTTTTGATTTTGGCCTTCACTGTACCGTAATACACGATGCTTGTGCTACAAAAGATCTTTCATTTAAGAATGCTACTATACCAGCTGTTTATATTCATAATACAATTTTGGCGAGTTTAAATGGAGTATACGCAAATATAATGAGTACAGAAGAGTTTTTAGCGACCTAAAAAAAACACTCCTTTCAGTTAGCAAAGCCGAAAGGAGTGTTCTCTTGTCTAACCATAGATTTTCTTTCAAATTGTATTATACAGGAAATCCTCAAAATGAATACTAAAAAATATGACTAATAAGTCAATTTTTCTCGTTGTTTTGTTTCTATTTACATGTTTATCCCGATATTAATAGGGTTTAGCTAGTTCTAACCACCAAATAGTAATATATGGTAATACCTTCCGATTCAAATTAACTAACTCCTATTATAGAGAGTTTCTCAAAAAGAAGAGATCTTCACAGACTGTGAAGATCTCTTCTACTATTTCTTATAAAGTTTCAGAAGTAGTTTTTGCTTGCATGTGAAGTGCTAAGTAGTCAGGGCCACCAGCTTTAGAGTCTGTACCAGACATGTTAAAGCCACCGAATGGTTGGTAACCTACGATTGCACCAGTACATCCACGGTTGAAGTATAAGTTACCAACGTGGAAGTCTTCACGTGCTTTTTCAATATGGTCACGGTTGTTAGTAACAACTGCTCCTGTTAAACCGTATTCTGTATTGTTTGCAATTGCAAGTGCATGATCAAAGTCTTTTGCTTTACAGAATGCTACTACTGGTCCGAAGATTTCTTCTTTCATTAAGCGAGCATCTTCTGCAACGTCAGCAACGATTGTTGGTTGGATGAACCAGCCTTTAGAATCGTCTCCTTCGCCACCTGATACGATTTTACCTTCTTCTTTACCAATTGCAACATAGCTCATTACTTTATCGAATGCAGCTTGGTCATTAACAGGTCCCATGTTAATATCTTTTGCATCTGGGTTACCTACTGTTAATTCTTTTGTTAATTCAACAGCACGATTTAATACATGATCGTATACATCTTCATGGATTACTGCACGAGAACATGCAGAACATTTTTGTCCTGAGAATCCGAATGCTGATGCAACGATAGATTTAGCTGCTAATTCAAGATCTGCCTCTTTATCAACAACGATTGTATCTTTACCACCCATTTCAGCGATAACACGTTTTAACCAAATTTGTCCCGGGTTTACTTTTGCTGCACGTTCGTAAATACGAATACCTACATCGCGAGATCCAGTAAAGCTAACGAAACGTGTACGAGGGTGATCTACTAAGTAGTCACCAACTTCAGAGCCATTACCTGGAACGAAGTTTACTACGCCAGCTGGTAAACCAGCTTCTTCTAATACTTCCATAAATTTCGCTGCTACTACAGGAGTTGTACTAGCTGGTTTTAGTAATACTGTGTTACCAGAAACTACAGCAGCTGTTGTCATACCTGCCATAATTGCGAATGGGAAGTTCCAAGGAGAAATAATAACACCTACTCCTAATGGAATGTAAGAGAAACGATTATATTCAATTGGACGGCTTTCTACTGGAATACCGTCTTTTAATTTCAACATTTGACGAGCATAATATTCCATAAAGTCGATTGCTTCTGCTGTATCAGCATCTGCCTCATTCCATGGTTTACCTGCTTCTTTTACAAGAATAGCAGAGAACTCATGTTTTCTACGACGAACGATTGCTGCAGCACGGAATAAAATATCTGCACGCATTTCTGGTTTTGACTTTCTCCAAGTTTGGAATGTTGCATCCGCTACTTGCATTGCTTTTTCAGCTAATTCACGGCTTGCTTTTGAAACGCGACCAACAAGTTCCTCTTTATTTGCAGGGTTTACAGAAACAATTTTGTCTTCTGTAGTGATTTTTTCTCCCCCGATAATTAATGGATAGTCTTGTCCAAGATAAGATTCTACTTTCTTTAAACCCTCTTCAAACGCTAATTTGTTAGCCTCTACTGAAAAATCTGTAAATGGCTCATGTTTGTATGCTACTACCATCTTTTTAGCCTCCCCTTAGAAAAACGTTTACATTTTACAACATTATTCTACACGATAATTTAGATTTATTCAAATATTCCTAGACTTATATTTTAAAAATTAATAAATTTTTAAAATATAATAAAAAAAAGAGATTCATACATACGTATGAATCTACAAAATATGAGTATATTCCAAAACATTTTTCCCGATTAATAAAATAGTAACTAATAAAAATAAAGTCCTTACATATCCAACACCTTTTTGAACCGCAAACTTCGATCCAAAATAAGCACCTAAAATCATTGATAAGCCCATAATTATACCGTATTCAAAATGAATCACATCTAAAAATAAAAAAGTAATTAAAGATACGATATTACTAACGAAGTTCAAAAGTTTTCCAGATGCTGCCGCTTGAATAAAATCCAAACCAATTAATAAAAATGCAAAAATTAAAAAGGATCCTGTCCCTGGTCCAAAAAAACCATCATAAAACCCTATCATTAAAATAACAAAGAAAAATATTAATGTTTTCCCTTTTGTCATCTTTTTATAGGTAGATGCACTTCCCCAATCTTTTTTCGCAATAATATAAATGGCAATAAAAACCAACATTACGAGTACTAGTGGCCGCAAAATATCAGGCGGAATAAACTTTACTACTAAGGCCCCTGCGACTGCTCCAATAATAGTTAACGGGATTAACTTTCCTACAATCCGAAAATCCACCTTACCTGATCGAATAAAATAAATTGTACTCGTAAGCGTCCCCATCGTTGCAGCTAATTTATTCGTTGCAATTGCCGAAGCTGGTGATAAACCAACAAACATAAGTGCAGGAAGCGAAATTAACCCTCCCCCTCCAACAACTGAGTCAATAAAAGCAGCTAAAAATCCGAATGCAATTAATAAAATAATGACTTGAAAGCTTAGTTCTTCCATGAATTTGCCCCTTACCCCTTTATTTGTAACATTTAAAATTATAACAAAATTTTTCAAGAAAAAAAGCTGTTCCTTTATGGAACAGCTCTCATCTTTAATCTAAAATTTTCACAAACGGTTCATCTTGCTTCGCTTCACGTATAATAATTGCTTCTGGACGTTCTACAGATTTAATTGTTACTTGTACTTTCATATAATTCGGGAAGTATTCCATAACAAGTCCAGCTACATATTGTGTAAAACCAATTACTTCAGCTTTCCCATTGAATTGGACAGGAATATCGAGCTTCATTTCTCTTAATTCATCATCTCTATACATTCCAGTACCGATAACAGCTGTATAATCTCCTTGGAAATACTCACTTAATTTTGCTTTAAAGTTTGACACCCTCGCAAGATCTTCACGTTTATTATCCGATTTCGCTTGTTCAGACGGGAATAAATAGTATTTCTCATTGATTGGCTTCCAATCCTCAACCGTTTCACTGCCTTTTTCTACCTTAGCATAAGAAACAAAATTCCCTGGTACAAGCGAAGACTTCGGACCTTGACGATAAATCGCAAATGTAACCGGAATATTTTTTATTTCAGGCTTTTTTTGCTGCATTACTTTCAAGATTTCTTGGGCCATCCTTTTCCCTTCAGCTAACATTTTTACATCTGGAATTGCAGCCTCACGCGGATAACCATGCTCTTCCTCATAATATTGAACAGAATTCATCGCTAATCCAACTACAATGCCACCACGTTCAACATCGTTCTCACCTTTTCTTACATAATAATCATGCTCTAAAATATTTGAGATATACATTGGACTTTTTTTATTCTTTACTTCTAGCGATTCTGATCCTTCACTTAAGGCTGGATTCAACCCTACATTCGGAAATTTAACCGCATCTTTTTTCAACTTATCCTCTAGCTCTTTTTGTTCAGCATCTGTACGCTTTCTTTTCACAAGCATTTGAATCGTTTGTGTGTCTAAAACGTCTCCACCTTTAAAGAAATAATCTTTCGTGCTAAATGATTCTTTCGCAATGCGCATTAGTCCCGTTTCAAATTCATCTATATCTAGACGATTGTTCAAACTTTGTCCAACTAAACCACGTGCACGACCTGGATCAAATGGAACCGTTGTCTTATAATATTCATCCGAAATCGAGTATTTCGGGATAACAGCTTGCTCTTTCGCTTTCCCCGATTTCTCAACTGCTTTTTCATCTTTATTGGAACCCATACTACACCCACTTACAAGTAGGCTAAGACTTAATACCGCTAACGCTATTTTTTTCATCGTAAGTTTGCACCTCTTACTTATTCAGCTCTTGTAAGAACCTCTCTTCATTCCAAACTTCAACATTGTGCTTCTCTGCTTGCGCTAATTTCGAACCAGCAGCTTCACCAGCAACAACTAAATCCGTACTTTTACTAACACTTCCTGTTACTTTTCCACCCAATGCCTCAATATTCTTCTTTGCTTCACTGCGTCCCATAACTTCTAATTTCCCTGTTAAGACGACAGTTTTTCCTGCAAAGTACGATTCAACATTTTGTAAATCAGCAATTTTCATACCTTTGTATGCCATGTTCACGCCATACTCTTTAAATTGTTGTAATAGCTCTAATACGTCTTCATTATCGAAATACGTTACAACGGATTGAGCCATTTTTTCACCAATCTCGTTAATTGTTTTTAGTTCTTCTTCCGTCGCTTTCACAAGCTCATCCATCGTTTCGAAATGCTCAGCAAATGTACGTGCGG
Source organism: Bacillus sp. RC240 (assembly GCF_044907945.1). NCBI lineage: Bacteria > Bacillati > Bacillota > Bacilli > Caryophanales > Bacillaceae > Bacillus > Bacillus sp. RC240. The sequence continues at coordinate 191,903 of NZ_JBIYCT010000007.1, forward strand.
CTTTCGCACCGACGTGGCGAATACCAAGACCGAATAATAATCGCTCTAATGAGTTTTCCTTAGAATTCTCAATTGCTTGGACTAAATTTGTTGCTGATTTTTCACCGAAACGTTCTAGTTCTAATAATTGCTCTTTCGTCAATGAATATAAATCAGCAAACGTACGAATATAATCCGCATCAAAGAGTTGTGTAATTACACGTTCTCCAAGTCCATCAATATTCATTGCATTTCTTGAAACGAAATGGATTAATCCTTCACGAATTTGAGCTGGACAAGTCGGATTTATACATCGAAGTGCTACTTCTTCTTCTAAACGAACAAGTTCACTCTCACATGCTGGACAATGCGTTGGCATATGATATTCTTCTTCCTCACCAGTACGCTTATCAAAAATAACGTTCACAACTTCAGGAATAATATCTCCAGCCTTCTTCACAACAACGTAGTCACCAATTCGAATATCCTTTTCACGAATTAAATCTTCGTTATGTAAAGAAGCACGACGGACAATAGTTCCGGCTACTCGCACTGGCTCCAGCTCTGCAGTTGGTGTTACAACTCCTGTACGGCCGACACTTAATTCAATCCCTGTTAATCTCGTCACAACTTCTTCAGCTGGGAATTTATAAGCTATTGCCCATCTTGGACTCTTTGCTGTAGTTCCTAAGCTTTCTTGAATAGCAACATCGTCTACTTTTATAACAATTCCGTCAATCTCATAATCAAGATGCGGGCGTTTTTCTTGCCACTCTTCTACATAGGCTATTACGTCTTCAATTGTTTCACATGTACGACGATTTGGATTCGTCTTAAATCCAAGCTCACCTAAGAAATCCAGTGATTCACTGTGGGATGGAATTGTTTTTTCTTCTACATTAGCAAGACCATACACAAACATAGATAAGTTACGCTTCGCTGCAATTTTCGGATCAAGTTGGCGTATCGATCCTGCTGCCGCATTACGTGGATTCGCAAATACATCTTCACCATTTTGCTCTTTTTCCTCATTTAATTTAACGAATGAACGCTTCGGCATATAAGCCTCGCCTCGTGCTTCTAACGTTACTTCTTCATTTAAACGCAGCGGGATAGCTTTAATCGTTTTTAAGTTTTGGGTAATATCTTCACCCGTTATACCATCACCACGTGTTGCTCCTTGAATGAAGCGTCCTTTTTCATAATGAAGTGAAACAGCAAGTCCGTCAATTTTTAATTCGCATATATATCTTACATTCGCATCATCAATTCCCTGATGTACTCTTCGATCAAAATCACGCAAATCTCCTTCATTAAACGCGTTTCCTAAACTTAACATTGGTGATTTATGCGTTACCTTTTCAAATATATCAAGAACAGTCCCCCCAACGCGAATGGAGGGAGAGTCTTCACTCATAAACTCTGGGTTCTCTGCTTCTAATTTTATAAGCTCCTGCATATCACGGTCATATTCCGCATCAGAAACAGAAGGATTGTCTAATACGTGATATTGATAGTTAAATGTATTTAACAAATCACGCAGTTCTTCTATACGTTTTTTGGCTATCTCTTTTGACATATCCTCAGTCCTTTCCTATTGTTTCGTCACAGGTGCAAATTTTGCTAATAAACGTTTAATACCAATTGGGCTTGGGAACGCAATATCTAATTCTTTTGAATCTCCTTCACCCTTTACACTTACAACTGTACCGACTCCCCACTTCTGGTGAGCAGCTTTATCGCCTATTCCCCAGCCAATTTGCTCGCCACCTGTCGTCTTAACAGCCGGACGCGCGAAAGCTGAACGAGAACGTGTTGTAGTTGCGCTTGTCGTTCTTCCTTTTGCACCAAACGAAGTTTCACGCTTCGGTGTTGTTTCGTTTAATGGTTCTACTAATTCTGTCGGAATTTCTGTAATAAATCGAGATGCTGCATTCATACTTGTTCTACCAAATAAAGTACGCATTTGAGCATTGGATAAGTATAGCTCTTCTTCTGCACGAGTAATACCTACATAGGCAAGACGACGCTCTTCTTGCATTTCATCCTCTTCCATAAGAGAACGAGTATGCGGGAATATCCCTTCCTCTAAGCCAACAATAAAGACAACTGGGAACTCTAATCCTTTTGCTGAGTGCATCGTCATTAAAATAACTTCTTCACCAGCAGTTGGATCTTCATCTACACGATCAATATCCGCAACAAGAGCTAAGTCTGTTAAGAATGCAACAAGGCTCTTATCTTCGCTTTGGGATTCAAATGTTTGTGTAACAGATAAAAACTCGTCTAAGTTTTCTAAACGACCTTCTGCTTCTAAAGAACGCTCATTTTTCAACATATCGCGATAGCCTGTCTTCTCAATAACTTCTTCTACTAATTCTGTAACAGATAAATACTCTTGCATATTTACCCAGTTGTGTAATAAACTTGCGAATTCTTTTACTGCTTTTGTTATTTTTGCACTTACACCAACATGCTCAATCTCATCAAATACAGCAGTTAATGAGATTCCGTTTTGCACACCATAATTAATAATTTTATCGATAGAAGTCGCACCAATCCCGCGCTTTGGCATGTTTATAATACGTGCAAAACTAATCTCATCATCTGGATTCCCAATTAAACGTAAGTACGCCAAAATATCTTTAATCTCTTTACGGTCGTAGAACTTAGTACCTCCGACGATTTTGTAAGGGATATTAGATTTCAGGAAGATCTCCTCGACCATACGAGACTGGGCATTTGTACGATATAACACTGCAAAATCAGTATATTTTCGGTTCCCCATTTGAATATCATCACGAATTTTTTTCGCAACAAAATACGCTTCGTCCTTTTCAGTTGCAGCACGATAATACGAGATTTTGCTTCCAATTTGATTGTCTGTCCATAATTTCTTCGGTTTACGGTTTGAATTTTTTTCAATTACAGCATTAGCTGCATTTAAAATATTTTGTGATGAACGATAATTTTGTTCTAACAAGATAACTTGCGCATTCTCATAGTCTTTTTCGAATGACAAAATGTTAGAAATGTCAGCCCCGCGCCAGCGGTAAATAGACTGATCCGAATCACCAACAACACAAAGGTTTTTAAAACGTGATGCCAAATGTTTAACAAGAAGGTACTGAGCTTTGTTCGTATCTTGATACTCATCAACGTGAATATATTGGAATTTACGCTGATAAAACTCTAGTACTTCTGGAACACGTTCAAATAACTGAATCGTCGTCATAATTAAATCATCAAAGTCTAATGAGTTATTTTTCAAAAGACGTTTTTGATATTCTGTATATACATCGCTCGTTAATTTTTCATATGGATCAGCGGTTGTAATTTTTTTTGCATATTTATCTGCAGATAACAGTTCATTTTTCGCATTGCTAATACCCGCTAAAATAGAGCGCGGCTCAAACTTCTTCGGGTCAATATTGCGCTCCTTCATAATTTTTTTTACTACAGTTAACTGATCACCTGAATCTAAGATTGTAAAGTTACGATTAATACCAATGCGGTCAATATCACGTCGTAAAATACGTACGCACATAGAGTGGAACGTAGAAATCCAAATATCTTCTGCTTCTGGTCCAACAAGTTTATCAATACGCTCACGCATTTCACGAGCAGCTTTATTTGTAAAGGTAATTGCTAGTACATTCCATGGCGCCACACCTTTTTCACCAAGTAAATATGCAATACGGTGTGTTAACACACGTGTTTTCCCACTACCTGCGCCTGCCATTAATAGAAGTGCTCCATTTGTTGTTTGTACTGCTTTTTGTTGCTGCGGATTTAAACCATTTAATAACTTATCTGTCGTACTCATATGTGCCTGCACCTACTCTCCTTTTACTGCTTTAACTGTTTTTAATGCCGATTTTATATCATCATAAATAATATTTCCAACAACTACTGTATCAGCATACTGTGCCATTTCTTTCGCTTGTTCTGCATTAGAAATACCACCGCCATAATATAGCTTAGCTTGTTTCAATTCTGCTTTTACATTTTTAACAAGCTCAATATCTCCATACGTCCCGCTATATTCTAAATAGAATATAGGTAAATGTAATAACTTGTCTGCTAAACGTGCATATGCAATAACATCATCTTCTGTTAAATCACATTTTGCATCTGTAAGCTGGGCTACTTTCGCTTCAGGGTTTAAAACACAATACCCTTCCATGAAAATTTCGTCCCAGTCCATAATATCCCCAAATTCTTTCAATGCCTCATGATGAACACCTGTTACCCATTCTACTTTTCGGCTATTTAAAACGCTTGGGATATAATAAAAATCAAATCCTGGTGTAATTGCCTCCACATCAGAAACCTCTAGCACACAAGGAACTGCATATCTACGAATGCTAACTAGCATGTGTAATACGTTATCAATTGTCACTCCATCACTTCCGCCTACAATAACAGCATCCGTTCCAGATTCACAAATCATTTCTAAATGTTCGTCACTTAACTCCTTATTTGGATCAAGCTTAAACACATGTTTCCATTTGGAAATATCGTACATGAAAACACCCTTTCTTTTCTCTAGTTATATAATTTCTGTTCAAAATAACAGTTAATTTTTATCAAGATTTTTTACATTCCTTGCTATATCTTTACCGGACTGGCGTATGCAACGATGAAATGCGACAGCTATCTTTACCGGACTTTTTGAACTTCCTTTTACGCATTCTTTCATTATAACAAAAAAAGCTACCTACACACACGCCCAATCCAACATCTTTTTCAACGTCAAATGTTGGATTACATATCAAAAAACTTATACGGAATACTAACAAATGAAATAGTATTTTCTATTTCGAAGTTAATTAAAAAGGAGTGTTTTTCTAATGAAGCAAAACATCGGCACAATTAGTGCTCTAATTCGAATTACACTCGGACTCATCCTCTTCGGTTGTAGTACAGCTAAACTCGTACGTAAACCTTGGTGCACTTGGTCTAAAGTTTTGCTATGGATTGGTGCCATGAAAATTGCGGAGGGAATCGTTCGTTTCTGCCCTATTGTTGAAGCCTGTAAGTTTGGAAAATATATGAATATGAGCGCATTTAAAATGCCTAGCATGAATTTCACTGAAAAAGGACATAATAAAGAAGAAGTTAATTCAGCTTCCAGTCATGACAAGCCAAAGTCAAAGTCAGATGGAAGTTATGACACTTCTGACAAAGAGATTGAGTCAGCGATTGAAGAATTAATCCTGGCAAAACCGCTTTGAATCATTTGTCACGATGCAAGATGCTCTCAAAGGGACTTAGCTGCTGCAGTGGGCAGCTAAGTCTTCTTTATTTTACCATGAAACAGAACGTACATTCTCGTTTTTCACCCTTAAAACGTACATAAAAGATATCAAACAATAAAATTCAGAAAATTAGGTGTAACCCTCTTGCATGTAATGATATAAAAGTGATATCATTTTTATATCAAGGAGGCGATCATATGAAAGAAAAACAAGTATTTTATGTTAATGGATTTCTCGGCGTTATTGGAATTTTAGTTTTAGCCGCTATCGGTGTATTTTGCCTTGTACAAGAAATGTTTGTAATAGCTATTTTAGCTCTCATATTAGCATCTGTTTTAGCTACAGGTATCGGTATCGTTCAACCGAATCAAGCGAAAGTTATTACGTTCTTCGGTAGTTATTTAGGAACAATTCGTCAAAATGGTTTATTTTTAACAATTCCATTCGCGTTTCGTCAAACTGTATCTTTACGTGTTGAAAACTTTAACAGTAAGAAATTAAAAGTAAACGATGTTGAGGGAAATCCAATTGAAATTGCAGCCGTTATCGTATATAAAGTTGTTGATTCCGCAAAAGCAATTTTCGGTGTTGAGCATTATGATCGATTCGTAGAAATTCAAAGTGAAACAGCAATCCGCCACGTTGCTACAAAATATCCTTATGATAATTTCCAAGATGAAACTTGCGTCACGTTACGAGGAAATACTGAAGAAATCTCTGAAGAATTAAAGCGTGAGTTAGAAGCACGACTTGAAATCGCTGGCGTAGAAGTATTAGAAACTCGTTTAACACATTTAGCTTACGCAACAGAAATTGCCCATGCAATGCTTCAACGTCAACAAGCAAAAGCGGTATTAGCTGCTCGAAAAGAGATTGTTGAAGGTGCTGTGAAAATGGCTAAAGATTCAATCCTCATGCTAGATGAAGAAGGCGTACTTGATTTAGATGACGAGCGTAAAGCAAATATGGTAAACAACTTATTAGTTGCCATCGTTTCAGATAAAGGTGCGCAACCAGTTATTAATACAGGAAGCCTATATTAAAGGTTGTAAATGATTATGGCCAAAAAGAAAAGCTTTCCATTACGTATTGATCCTGAATTACACGCAGTCATCGAAAAATGGGCGAATGATGAGTTTCGTAGCGTCAATGCACACATCGAGTATTTACTTCGAGAAATGGCAAAGCAAAAAGGGAAATTGAAAAAAGATAAAGATGCATAAAAATCCCGCTGAGAAATCAGCGGGATTTTTTATACATTAGCTTCTCGTCATCTCATGACCAATTGCACGATATCCTATATCACTTCGGTAAAATAAACCATCACTCTCAATTTTACCGATTTCTTTATAGACCTTATCTTTCGCTTCTTGTAAACTATTCGCCTTACAAGCAACAAATAATACACGGCCACCATTTGTTACAAAGTCACCATGTTTCATCGCTGTACCCGCATGGAAAACAATCACATCTTGCAGTGCATCTAATCCGTTAATAATTTCACCTTTTTTATATGCTTCTGGATATCCTTTCGAAGCAAGTACGACACCAATAACTGCTTCCTTTGACCATTGTAACGTTAATTCACTTTCATCTAATACAGCGTTACATACATCAACTAAATCATTTTCTAAGCGTGGTAATACAACTTCCGTTTCAGGATCACCAAAGCGTGCATTGAACTCAATTACCTTTGGACCATCATTCGTTAAAATAAGCCCCGCATATAAAATTCCTGTAAACGAACGATTTTCTTGGATCATCGCTTTAGCAGTTGGATGTAATACTGTTTGAATCGCTTCTTGAACCGCTGACTCCGGAATTTGTGGTACTGGAGAATATGCGCCCATTCCGCCTGTATTAGGACCTTTATCGCCGTCAAAAGCTCGTTTATGATCTTGAGCAATTACCATCGGATGTACAGTTGTTCCATTTACAAATGCCATTAATGAAAATTCTTGTCCATCTAAAAACTCTTCAATAACGACCTTCTTGCTTGCTGCGCCGAATTTCACATCTTGTAGCATTTCTTTCACAGCTTGCAATGCATCTTCAAGCGTCATTGCTACCGTTACACCTTTACCAGCAGCTAATCCATCTGCCTTAATTACAATCGGCGCACCAACTTTTTGAATGTACTTTACTGCCTCTTCATAGTCTGTAAAAGTTTCATATGCCGCAGTTGGGATATCATACTTTTTCATCAATTCTTTTGTAAAAGCTTTACTACCTTCAATAACAGCAGCCGCTTTATTAGGACCAAATACACGAAGTCCCTCTTCCTTAAAACGATCCACGATTCCGTTCATAAGTGGAATCTCTGGTCCAACGAAAGTTAATTCAACATTCTTCTCTTTTGCAAATAAGACTAATGCATCAAAATCATTTTCATCAATATCAACTGGTGTTGCAACATCTCGCATACCTTCATTACCTGGCGCTACATATACTTTTTCTACCTTTTCAGATTGCGCAAACTTCCAAGCTAAAGCATGCTCACGTCCACCACGGCCAATTACTAAAACATTCATATTTCATCCCCCAATAATTAAATAAGTACAAACTAGAAGCTATGCTCCTAGTTTGTTTTCATATCAATAAAAGTTTAAAAAGGAGGATCAAGAGAACCGAGCAGGTCGAGGCGCATTTGCCAGGAGGACACAGAGTGTAGCTTTCCTACATGAGTACCGCACTGGCATTGCAACGACGACATGCGACAGTTATCTTGACCGGACTTTTTAAACATCCCTAACAATAACAGTTTAAAAGGGAGGATCAAGAGAACCGAGTAGGTCGAGGCGCATTTGCCAGGAGGAAACGGAGTGTAGCTTTCCTACATGAGTACCGCACTGGCATTGCAACGACGACATGCGACAGTTATCTTGACCGGACTTTTTAAACATCCTCTATTAATGTTTGAAATGACGTACGCCAGTGAACACCATCGTAATCCCATACGCATCTGCCATTTTAATAGAATCTTCATCACGAATCGATCCGCCTGGTTGGATGATTGCTGTAATTCCAGCTTTTGCTGCTTCTTCTACTGTATCTGGCATTGGGAAGAAAGCATCAGATGCAAGTGCGCTACCCTGTGCTTTTTCGCCAGCTTGTGTAATTGCGATTTTTGCAGAACCTACACGGTTCATCTGTCCCGCGCCTACACCAACTGTCATGTTATCATTCGCTAAAACAATTGCATTTGATTTCACATGTTTTACAACTTTCCAAGCTAGTTTTAAATCTTTCCATTCTTGTTCTGATGGTTCACGTTTCGTTGGAATTGAAATTGCGTCCTCATCTAATGATAACGTATCTTCTTCTTGAACAAGAAGACCACCTTGTACAGAAGTTAGTTTTTTACTTGCACTTGTCGCTTTTTCAATATTTACAGTTAGTAAGCGTAAGTTTTTCTTACTTTGCAACACTTCTAAAGCTTCTTGCGAGAACGAAGGAGCGATAACAATTTCTAAGAAAATTTCGTGTAACTTTTCTGCTGTAGCTTTATCAATTTCACGATTTGCTGCAATAATACCGCCGAAGATTGATACTGGATCCGCTTCATAAGCACGTGTGTATGCTTCGTGAATATCAGTTCCTACTCCAACACCACATGGATTCATATGTTTTACCGCTACTACTGCTGGTTCTGTAAATTCTTTCACGATGCTAAGTGCTGCATCCGCATCGTTGATATTGTTATAAGATAATTCTTTACCGTGTAATTGTTCTGCGTATGCAACAGAAGAAGTTGCTGCGAATGGCGCTTTATAGAATGTCGCTTTTTGATGTGGATTTTCGCCATAGCGTAAATCTTGTTTTTTCTCAAATGTCACCGTTACTGTTTCAGGACTTTCTTCGCCCATTTGCTTTGTTAAGTAGTTAGAAATTAACGCATCATATGCCGCTGTATGACGGAATACTTTCGCTGCTAATTTACGTTTCGTTTCCTCTATTACTTCACCGTTCTCTTTCAGTTCTGCTAATACAACATCATAATCTACTGGATCTACAATTACCGATACAAATTTATGATTTTTCGCAGCAGAGCGAATCATTGTTGGGCCACCGATATCAATATTTTCAATTGCATCAGCAAATGTTACATCAGGCTTAGCGATTGTTTCTTTAAATGGGTATAAGTTAACAACAACAAAGTCAATTGGTTGAATACCTAATTCATTCATTTGCGCTACATGCATTTCATTATCACGAACTGCTAATAGACCACCATGAATATTTGGATGTAATGTTTTTACACGACCATCCATAATTTCTGGAAAACCAGTTACTTCAGAAATACCAATTACTTGCAAGCCGTTTTCTTCTAATAATTTTTTCGTACCACCTGTTGAAATAACTTCAATCCCTTGTTCAAGTAAACCTTTAACAAATTCTACTACTCCTGTTTTATCTGAAACACTTACTAATGCACGCTTTTTCATTTATCCTTCACCCCTGGTTGTATGTTAGTTAACAGTTGGTTTTTTCACAGACTGAACAATTTGATTCACTGTATTTACGTATAATTTATGTTCAACTTGTTGAATTTTCTTTTGTAAGCTTTCTCTCGTATCCCCTTCAGAAACAACTACTGCTTCTTGCGCAATAATTGGACCTGTATCCATACCTGCATCTACATAGTGAATCGTTACTCCGGTTACTTTCACACCCGCTTCTAACGCTTGACCAACAGCATCTTTCCCTGGAAAACTCGGTAGTAGTGATGGATGAATATTAATAATTTTCCCGCCGTACGCTTCTAGTAAAGTCGTTCCAATTAAACGCATATATCCAGCTAAAATAACATAATCAATTTCATACTCTTCTAGCTTTTTTAATATCTCTTTTTCAAATGCTTCTTTTGACTCATATGCTTTCGCTGAAAAGGAAAAACACGGAATATGGTGATAATGTGCCCGTCCAATAGCGCGTGCCTCTGGTTTATCACATACTAATAAACTAATATCTGCATCCAATATTTTGTCTTCTACCGCATTAATGAGAGATTGAAAGTTAGAGCCGCTCCCAGAAGCAAAAACTGCTAATCTACTCATACTTCTGTTCCCTCAATAAAGGTAACACCAGACCCTTGTACAGTGTGTCCAATAATACGAGCTTTCTCGCCTTGTTCCTCAAGAAGACGAACAATATCTTTTGCCTCTTCTTCCTTTACTGCTACTACCATACCAATACCCATGTTAAAAATATTGAACATTTCTTTCTCTTCTAGTTTTCCAACCTCTTGAAGTAAACTAAAAATCGGTTGAACTTGCCAAGATCCTAATTCAATTTCCGCACCGATTCCTTCTGGCAACATACGTGGAATATTTTCAATGAATCCACCACCTGTAATATGTGCCATACCGTATACTTCATGTTTCTTCAATAGTTCTAAAATAGGTTTGACATAAATTTTCGTTGGTTTTAATAATTCTTCACCAAGAGGTAGTTCTAAGCGTCCGTAAATACGATTTAAAGATAGTTCTCCATCTTCTAGTAGCACTTTTCTTACTAAAGAATAACCGTTACTATGAATACCGCTAGATGCTAAGCCAATTAATACGTGACCAGCTTCAATTTTTTCACCTGTTACAATTTTCTTTTTATCAACAATTCCAACTGTAAAACCAGCTAAATCGTATTCTTCCGTAGAATACATTCCTGGCATTTCAGCTGTTTCTCCACCAATTAATGCACAACCAGCTTGGCGACAGCCCTCTGATATACCTTTGACGATGTTTTCAATTTTACTAGGTTCAGCTTTACCACAAGCAATATAATCAAGGAAGAAAAGCGGCTCTGCTCCTTGGACAACAATATCATTTACACACATTGCTACTGCATCAATACCAATTGTGTCATGTTTATCTGCCATAAAAGCGAGCATCAATTTCGTTCCCACGCCATCTGTTCCAGATACTAATACAGGTTCTTCTAATGCAAATTTTGATAGATCAAACATACCTCCAAAACCGCCTAAACCGCCTAGCACTTCTTTTCTCATTGTTGTTTGTACGTGTTTTTTCATGCGAGATACCGCTTCATATCCAGCTTCAATATCTACTCCTGCTTGCTTATATGCATTCGCCATCGTTTTTTACACCTCGTCTTTTAATTTCTCCCCATCCAGGGCGGCCGTTTTAAGAAAGAAGCTAGCTTCTACATCAAAAGAAGTAGAAGCTTTTTTCTTCTTATTTCATACTTTCTAAAAGCTCTTGCTCATAATCATAAAGAGCTGTTGGATAGTCTCCATTGAAGTAAGCCATACATAGACCACCGTATTTCCCTTCATATGGGCGTCCAATTGCATCTACTAATCCATCTTCACTTAAAAATGTTAGTGAATCTGCTCCGATGATTTGACGGATTTCTTCTATTGAATTATTTGCTGCGATTAATTCTTTTCTCGTTTGAATATCAATGCCATAGAAGCATGGATACTTAAGAGGTGGTGAAGCAATTCTTACATGGACTTCTGTCGCTCCAGCCTCGCGAAGCATACGAACAATTCGTTTACTTGTCGTTCCTCTTACGATAGAATCGTCAATCATAACAACTCGTTTTCCTTCAACTACGCCTCTTACTGCTGAAAGCTTCATCTTAACCCCTTGCTCACGCAGTTCTTGAGAAGGTTGAATAAACGTACGTCCAACGTAACGATTTTTAATTAACCCTAACTCATACGGAATTCCTGTCGCCTCCGCATAACCAATTGCTGCTGAAATACTAGAGTCTGGTACACCAGTAACAACATCAGCTTCAATAGGAGCTTCCGCCGCTAAACGTTTCCCCATATTTTTACGAGCTGCATGAACATTAATACCAGCGATATTAGAATCTGGACGTGCAAAGTAAATGTATTCCATACTGCAAATCGCATGGTCTACTTCATTTGTAAAACGATCTACGTGAATTCCTTCATCATTGATAATAAGCAATTCACCAGGTTCTACATCACGAATGTATGTTGCACCAACTACATCGAAAGCACATGTTTCCGATGCTACAACGTAAGCATCCCCCATCTTTCCGATTGAAAGAGGACGGAATCCATTTGGATCTAGCGCAACGATCATTTCATTTCCAGTTAGTAAAAGATATGCAAACGCACCTTTCACTTTATTTAGAGCCTCTTTTACACTATCAATTAAAGAATCTTTTGTACTACGCTTAATAAGGTGTAAAAGTACTTCTGTATCTGAACTTGTTTGAAAAATACTTCCCTCTGCCTCTAATTCACGACGAAGCATTTTTGCGTTAATTAAATTTCCGTTATGAGCTAACGCCATGCTATGATCGGAAAAACGGAATAACAATGGTTGAACGTTAGCAACTTCACTTCCACCAGCTGTTGCATATCGTACGTGTCCAATTGCTGATTTCCCGTTTAATCCCTCTAGCTCACCTCTTGAAAACACTTCTGATATTAAACCTAACCCCTTGTGACCGATGATTTTTTCTCCATTATTTACAACAATGCCTGCGCCTTCTTGCCCACGGTGCTGCAAACTGTGCAATCCGTAGTACGAAACTTGTGCTGCATTTTCATGCCCCCAAATTCCGAAAACGCCACATTCTTCATTTAACCCCTTTATTTCAGTAAGCATGGGATTGCCCCTTTCCAAGCCTTTCTCATTTCATCTACATTTGCTGTAAGTAATACTTCATTTTCTTCATTATGAATTGTTACTTCATTTGTATTTGTCACTTCTCCAACTTGAATTGCTTCAACCGCTTTCTCAAATGCTTCTTTATTTTCACGTTTTACAGTTATAACGAAGCGCGATTGTGATTCTGCAAATAATACTGTTGTTGCTTCCCCATCTAATTTCACAGTAGCACCTAAACCGTTAGCACCAATTGCACTTTCAGTAATTGCAACTGCTAAACCACCTTCTGCAACATCATGTGCAGATTGAACAAGGCCAGCTTGAATTGCTGCTAGTACTTGCTTTTGGCGTTTTAATTCTACATCTAGATCGATGCTTGGTGATTGACCGAAAATTTTTCCGTAGATCATTTTCTGTAATTCACTTCCACCAAACTCAGCTTTCGTCTCTCCAATTACATAAACTAAATCGCCAGCTTGTTTAAATTCTTGTGTTGTTACGTGTTTTAAATCGTGTACAAGTCCAACCATCCCAACAGTTGGTGTTGGATATACAGCTTCACCACTACGCTCGTTATACATTGATACATTCCCGCCGATAACTGGCGTTTGTAACTTGCGGCAAGCTTCACTCATACCGTCTACTGATTTCTCAATTTGCCAGAAGATTTCTGGTTTTTCTGGGTTACCGAAGTTTAAGCAATCTGTAATTGCAAGTGGCTCCCCGCCAGAACATACGATATTACGTGCTGCCTCTGCTACTGCAATTTTACCGCCCACTTCTGGATCTAAATAAATGTAGCGAGAGTTACAATCTGTCGTCATTGCTAATCCTTTTTCTGTGCCGCGTACACGTATAACCGCTGCATCTGAACCTGGTGTAACGATTGTGCTAGTGCGCACTTGATAATCATATTGATCATATACCCACTCTTTACTTGCAATCGTTGGTTGTTGTAATAAAGATAATAACGTTGCTTTATAATCTTCTACTTTTGGTGTTTCCATTTTCATCTGCTGGAACTCAGCAAAGTATGCTGCTTCTTTTGACGGTTTATGATAAATTGGTGCTTCTTCTGCAAGAGCATCCGCCGGTACTTCAGCTACCATTTCGTCTTTATGGAATAGACGAAGCATTTTATCTTCAGTTACTTTCCCCATCTTAACTGCTGCAAGACCATATTTTTCAAATAAATCTACTATTTCTTGCTCTCTACCTTTTTTCACAACGATTAACATACGTTCTTGTGATTCAGATAACATCATTTCATATGGAGTCATTCCAGTTTCACGCTGTGGTACATCATCTAAGTACATTTCAATACCCATACCTGCTTTACTTGCCATTTCTGCAGAAGATGATGTTAAACCAGCAGCTCCCATATCTTGAATTCCAACAAGTGCATCAGACTGAATAAGTTCTAAACATGCTTCAATAAGAAGTTTCTCCATAAATGGATCCCCTACTTGAACTGCCGGACGCTTCGCTTCTGAGCTTTCAGATAGCTCTTCAGATGCGAACGTTGCACCGTGAATACCATCACGACCAGTTGATGCTCCTACGTACATTACTGTATTACCAGCACCATGCGCTTGCCCTTTTTTAATATCTTCATGATTAATTAGGCCTACACACATTGCATTTACAAGTGGATTTCCTTCATAGCATGGATCAAACTGTACTTCTCCACCAACAGTAGGAATACCGATGCAGTTACCGTATCCTGCGATTCCTGCTACTACTTCTTCGAATAAATATTTCACACGTGGTGATTGTAATTCACCGAAACGAAGTGAGTTTAATAGAGCTACCGGACGTGCGCCCATAGAGAATACATCGCGAATAATACCACCGACACCTGTTGCTGCCCCTTGATATGGCTCAATTGCAGAAGGATGGTTATGACTTTCCATTTTAAATACCACCGCTTGGTTATCACCGATATCTACAATTCCAGCGCCTTCTCCAGGTCCTTGTAAAACACGCTCACCTGTCGTTGGAAACTTACGAAGAACTGGCTTTGAATTTTTATAACTACAATGTTCAGACCACATAACAGAAAATAGTCCCGTTTCTGTATAATTCGGCAAACGGCCTAAAATCTTTTCAACCATGGCAAACTCTTCGTCTGTTAGCCCCATTTCCGCATATATACGCTCTTCTTTAATTTGTGTTGGATTTGGCTCAAGCATTAACGACATATGTTTCCCTCCACTGTTTTAAGATAGATTGAAAGACTTTTAACCCTTCAGCACCGCCAAGTAATTCATCTACAGCACGCTCTGGGTGTGGCATCATACCAAGAACATTTCCTTTTTCATTTACAATACCTGCAATATCTGAAACGCTTCCATTCGGATTTTCTACGTAACGGAATGCGATTTGATTATTCTCTTCTAATTGTTTAAGAGTCGCTTCATCACAATAGTAATTTCCTTCGCCATGTGCAATTGGAATGTTAATTACTTCATCTTTTTCATATTGTGATGTAAACATCGTTTCATTATTTTCAACACGTAACTGAACAGTACGGCACATAAACTTTAAGTTTTCGTTTCTCATTAATGCTCCTGGTAGTAATCCTGATTCAACAAGAATCTGGAATCCATTACACACTCCTAAAATCGGCTTTCCTTGCTCAGCAGCTTTTTGCACTGCTTTCATTGCGTTAGCAAAGCGAGAAATAGCCCCGCATCGTAAATAGTCACCGTAAGAGAATCCACCTGGTAGTAAAATTGCATCATATTCATCTAAATTCTCTCTATCGTGCCAAACGTAATCTACTTCTTCACCAAGCTCATCTTTAATTGCATGGAACATATCGACATCACAGTTCGAACCTGGAAATACTATGACTGCAAATTTCACTGTGCGACAACCTCCTCAACTTCATAACGGAAGTCTTCCATTACAACGTTTGCTAATAATTTTTCACACATTTCTTTTACCTTGCTATCCAGATCAGATACTGATTTATCAATTGTTAATTCCATATATTTTCCGATTCGAACGTCTTGTACTTCTGTAAATGAAAGACTATGAAGTGCTCCCTTTACCGCAGTTCCTTGTGGATCTAATACACTTTCTCTTAACGTTACATATACCTTAACTTTATACATGTGAAGCTCCCCCTAAACGTTTTAAAATTTCTTCATATGCTTCTGTTAAATTCCCAAGATCACGACGGAATACATCTTTATCAAATTTTTCGTTGCTCGTTTCATCCCATAAACGGCAAGTATCTGGTGAAATTTCATCTGCTAATATGATTTCCCCTTCTTCTGTTACGCCAAACTCTAATTTAAAATCTACTAATCTTACACGACAGCTTGCGAAATGCTCAATCATCACTTGATTGATTTGTAGAGCTGCATCTCGTAATACGCTTACTTGCTCTGGTGTTGCAACATTTAACAAACGAATATGATCTTCCGTTACAAGTGGATCTCCTAAATCATCATCTTTGTAGTAAAATTCTACGATTGGTGTTGTAAGAGCAGTTCCTTCTTCCATTCCTAGTCTTTTTGAAAGACTACCTGCAATTACGTTTCTTGTGACAACTTCTAATGGAATAATACTCACCTTTTTGACAAGTTGTTCTGTATCAGATAACTTCTCCACAAAGTGTGTTTTAATTCCAACTTCTTGTAACTTTCTGAACAATAAAGTTGTAATCTCATTGTTCAAACGACCTTTTCCTGTAATTGTCGCTTTTTTCTCCCCATTGAAAGCAGTCGCACTATCTTTGTACTCTACCCAAACCATATCTGCTGCTTCTGTACGATAAATTCTTTTTGCCTTACCTTCATACAGCAATTCTAGCTTTTGCATTTCGCAAGCCCCCTGTAGTTTGAAAAATGTGAATAATGTTTTTATAAAGAATGGCACAGAATGACTCTATTCTGTGCCATATGAAATTTTACGCTTCGTTTAATCCAAGGCGTTCAAAGATTGTATCAACGTGTTGCATATGATGTTCATAATTGAAACATTCGTTAATTTCTTCTTGCGTTAACTTACTTGTAATACGCTCGTCAGCTTCTACAAGCTCTTTAAATTGTACTTGTGTTTCCCAAGCTTCCATTGCTTTAGGCTGTACGATATCATAAGCTTCTTCACGTACCAGACCTTTGTCAATTAGTGTAAGCATTACGCGCTGAGAGTAAATTAAGCCGTATGTTCTTGTCATATTGCGTTTCATATTCTCTGGGAATACAGTTAAGTTTTTAACGATATTACCAAAGCGATTTAACATGTAATTTAACGCGATTGTAGCATCTGGTAAAATTACGCGTTCTGCAGAAGAGTGAGAGATATCACGCTCATGCCATAACGGAACATTCTCGTAAGCTGTCATCATATAACCGCGGATAACACGAGCTAAACCAGTCATATTTTCAGATCCAATTGGATTACGTTTATGCGGCATTGCAGAAGAACCTTTTTGACCTTTTGCGAAAGCCTCTTCAACTTCACGTGTTTCACTCTTTTGTAAACCACGAATCTCAACTGCCATCTTTTCAACAGATGTTGCGATTAGTGCAAGTGTTGACATGTAATGTGCATGACGATCACGTTGCAATGTTTGTGTTGAAATTGGTGCTGCTTCTAATCCTAAGTTTTCACAAACATACTTTTCTACGAATGGATCAATATTTGCATATGTACCAACCGCACCAGATAATTTACCAACGCGAACTGTATCAGCAGCTTGTTTGAAACGCTCTACGTTACGTTTCATTTCTTCATACCAAAGACCAAGTTTTAAACCAAATGTTGTTGGCTCTGCATGTACACCATGTGTTCTTCCCATCATGATCGTGTATTTATGCTCTTTCGCTTTATTAGCTAAAATGCTAACAAAGTTTTCTAAGTCTTTTAACAAGATTTCATTTGCTTGTTTTAAGATATAAGATAACGCTGTATCTACTACGTCTGTAGATGTTAAACCGTAATGAACCCATTTACGTTCCTCGCCTAATGTTGGTGTTTCTGATACAGCACGAGTGAAAGCAACTACGTCATGACGTGTTTCTTTTTCAATTTCATAAATACGATCAATATCAAATGATGCATGTTCACGAATTTTTTTAACATCTTCTTTTGGAATGTCGCCAAGCTCTGCCCATGCTTCACAAGCTAAAATCTCAACTTCTAACCATGCCTTAAATTTGTTTTCTTCCGTCCAAATTGCACCCATTTCAGGGCGTGTATAACGATTAATCATCTTTTTCCCTCCAACAGTTGTTCTTGATGGTCCCAAATATGCAAACTCTTCGCTTTTTCTAGAGCGACTTCAATATTATCATTTAAAATATTAACATGCCCCATTTTTCGCTGCGCTTTTGCTTCTTCTTTTCCATACAAGTGTAAATAGCACCCGGTTAGTCTATTCACTTGTCCTAGGACCCCTTCTATATGTTCGCCTAAAATGTTTACCATGACAACTGGTTTTAACAAATTTGTTTCTCCAAGAGGTAAATTACAGATTGCTCGAATATGTTGACCAAATTGACTCGTTTCACATGCATCCTGTGTATAGTGTCCTGAATTGTGAGGTCTTGGTGCTAATTCATTAATGTAAATCTCACCGTCAGCTGTAGCAAACATCTCTACCGCTAGTGTTCCCACAAGTTCTAGTTCATCCGCAAGTACCTTTGCGTAAGCAATTGCTTTTTGAGAAAGTTCTTCTGTAATGCGAGCTGGAACGATAGATTCATGTAAAATGTTATTTACATGAATATTTTCCGCTACCGGAAATACTTTCGTTTCACCACTTACACTACGAATTACAATAACTGATACTTCTTTTTCAAAAGGCACCCATTTTTCTAGAATGCACTCTGCTTCATCCGCAAGCTCTCGTGCCTTCTCAACATCAGTTTCACTTCTTAAAACAACTTGCCCTTTCCCATCATATCCACCTGTCGTCGTTTTTAAGACCGAAGGAAATGATAATTCAGCAATCGCTCCAGTAAGCTGATTTTGATTTTGAACTAATCTATACATTGCTACTGGTAACCCAGCTTTCTCAATTGCATTCTTTTCTGTAAAACGATTTTGCGTTTTATTTAACAACTGACTACCTTGTGGTAAGTAAGCATGTTTTTCAAGCCATTGTAAACATCTATAATCAATATTCTCAAATTCATATGTGACAACGTCGCTTATCTCTGCTAAATGCTGAATTGCTTTTAGATCGTCATATGGTGCAACGACTTCAACATCAGCAACTTGTGCACATGGTGAATGCTTTGTAGGATCTAAAACAGCAATTTTATAACCCATTTCCTTAGCTGCCAACGCCATCATTCTTCCAAGCTGGCCGCCTCCAATAATGCCGATTGTTTTTCCAGGTAAAATGATTCTCGTCATACTAGCTCACTACCTTCACGCACAGTTTTCTCAATAGCTTCTCGTCTCAACTCCAATGCATCATGTATATCATCATGAAATGATCCAAGTATTTGTGCAGCAAGTAATCCAGCATTCGTTGAACCAGCCTTACCAATTGCAACAGTTGCAACTGGAACCCCTCCTGGCATTTGGACAATGGATAATAATGAATCTAGACCGTTTAACGCTTTTGATTGAACTGGGACACCGATTACAGGAAGATTTGTCTTCGCTGCAACCATTCCTGGTAAATGCGCTGCTCCACCGGCTCCAGCAATAATAACTTTTAATCCACGTTCACGAGCTGTTTCTGCATATTCAAACATATAATCCGGAGTCCGATGAGCGGATACAACTTTTTTCTCATACGGTATATTTAATTCATCTAAAATGTCACAAGCATATTTCATTGTTTCCCAGTCTGACGTGCTTCCCATTATGACTCCAACTAGTGATTTCATATTAGAATCCCCCCGATTCAAATAAAAAAAGCCTGAAATAGAACAGTTTCTCTTTTACTATGAGAGAAAGCGCTCTACTCAGGCATACGTATCCCTTGTGAATAGAAAAATACCGAGTGACTTTCCCTCATAGTCTAACGAATAACGGTCGTTAGGTAGAGACTTGCAGGCCATATCCCCGCGATTATATGAGGTCTTATATATTATTGTTTCTATGGCTATATTAACAATATTTCATAAACAATGTCAATAAATAATCGAATGTTTTTTTATTAGTCATCGATAACGTTCGTGTTTTAGTTATATTCAAAAGAAGAATTGCAACTATATACAAGAAGAAAAGGGAATTAGAATATATATTTCTAGAGATCTATTTTATACATAACTGTTCATATATACTGTTGTCTGTTCATATATACTGTTGTGTCTACAAATCAATATAATTTATATGGTGGTGATTTTATTTATAAGGAGGATAACCGTGAAAAAATAACTATGCTATTATCATATATGATAGAAATAATGTTTCCTATCTTAGGGATTATTTTAGGGGAATTTGGAAAATTAGGAGCACAAAAAATCATTGCCATTATTTTAAATAGTCTCTATTTCATTCTTTTTTCGTCTTTAGGATTATTAAATTTACAGATTCTAACCTTCGGTAAATAAAAATAAACACAAAAAAACCTAAGTCGAAACGACTTAGGTTTTTGCTTGGCGACGTCCTACTCTCACAGGGACAAGGTCCCAACTACCATCGGCGCTAGAGAGCTTAACTTCCGTGTTCGGTATGGGAACGGGTGTGACCTCTCTGC
>NZ_JBIYCT010000008.1:0-204210 GCF_044907945.1 Bacillus sp. RC240
GCGGCTAGAATGGTCGGTGGCTTCGCTTCTTCCGTCGAGGTAAAAAGCACCTCTTTGTCAGAAGCTCCATCCCCCTCTCATTCTGAACGAGCCGCCTCCGCTTTTAAGTATATCCAGCTCCAGCGGCTAGAATGGTCGGTGGCTTCGCTTCTTCCGTCGAGGTAAAAAGCACCTCTTTGTCAGAAGCTCCATCCCCCTCTCATTCTGAACGAGCCGCTTCCGCTTTTAAGTATATCCAGCTCCAGTGGCTAGAATCTTCGGTCGTTTCGCTTTTACATTCGAGGCAAAAAGCGCCTCGGATGTAAAAGCTCCAACGTCCTGCGATTCTGAACGAGCCACTTCCGCTTTTAAGTATTAACGATTTGTAAAGATCTTATCGATTAAGCCGTATTCTAGAGCTCTTTCTGCTGTCATGAAGTTGTCGCGGTCTGTGTCGCGTTGTAGAACTTCAAGTGGTTGACCTGTGCGGTCAGCAAGAATTTGGTTTAATTTTTCACGTAAGAATAGGATACGTTTTGCAGCGATTTCGATTTCAGTCGCTTGACCTTGTGCTCCGCCAAGTGGTTGGTGAATCATAACTTCACTGTTTGGAAGTGCATAACGTTTTCCTTTTTCACCTGCTGCAAGTAAGAATGCACCCATAGATGCAGCCATACCGATACAGATTGTTGATACTTGTGGTTTAATAAACTGCATTGTATCGTAAATTGCCATACCAGCTGTGATAGAACCACCAGGGCTGTTGATATAGATGTGAATATCTTTTTCTGGATCTTGAGATTCCAAGAATAAAAGCTGGGAAACGATTGAGTTTGCTACGTTGTCATCAATTGCGCTACCAAGCATAATGATGCGATCCTTTAATAGTCGAGAGTAAATATCGTAAGCGCGTTCTCCACGATTTGTTTGTTCAATTACTGTAGGAATTAAATTCATCTGTTATTTCCTCCTTTAAAAGCTTTCTTAGTCTTATAATACAATTATGGTCAATGAAGGTCAAACGAAACCACTTTAAATCAAAAAATATGTAGTTGTATCATGATTTATTCGCTATGTTTTTAAAATTCCCTGCTTATGTATCTTCAACATCATAACCGAATTACATAAATTTAAACGTGATTAATGGTGTGGAAAAGGCAAAAGAACGCCTTTTGTATAGAAGCGTTCTTTCATTTTTTATTCTTTTAACAGATAGGTTACTTTATTTAAGATTTTCTCGATTTGTTTTGCGTTTTTACTATACATATCACTCGCTGATTTTGATTTCGTTTCTAAAGAGAATAATTCAAGATCAGCATTGCATTTCTTTAAGGATGCTAATAATAAAGGCTTGTTTTGAGGAGAAGGCATTTGGAGTTTATCATTATAGATGTCGATAGTAAGTTGTCCGTATGAATCAACTTGACCAAGAAAGACATTTTCAATGACAACACCGAGTTTTTCTAGCTCAGAATGTAACCAAGCGCGATTATGTCCGCTAGCAGAAAGAGGTTCATCTAGTACATTTCCATCCATAATAACAGTTTGCGGTTCTTTTTCGTTTGGCACTTTTAAGCTGATATCTTTTGCTGTAAGTGGTTGGTGATCTTTCTTTAATAATACATTTAATTCACCGCTCGGTTCTAGTACAGCAAATTCAACATCAGCTACGCTGAACGCATTTTTTCCTCTGAGAAGCTCAAGTAATTCATCACTTGTATACTTTTCTTTCTTTAAATTATCTTCAAGTATTTTGCCATCTTTTATTAATACGGTAGATTTTCCTTCAAAAAAATCTCGAGCTGTTTTGTTCTTTAAAGAGAGGATTCCAGTGAAAAAAGGTACCACAGCGAAAATGAGTATCGCAAAGACGCCGTGGAAAAATTTTGAATCAAGCCCTGTAGATACTTGGGCAGCGATGTCACCGATTGTCATTCCGGCTATGTATTCAAAAAAGGAGAGCTGAGAGATTTGTCTTTTTCCTAACCATTTCGTAATAGCGAATAAAATAATTAATATGAATACAGAGCGAAGAATGACAAGTGTCCATTCCGGCAGGTGAGACATAGTCATTTCCTCCAGTCTACTTAAAACCCTTTATATTGAGGTTCTTCACGTTCTAATACTGAAACTCTATTCTGTAAATCGGTGATGATGCTGTCCATTTCTAACATACATTCATGAAATACACGTTTTGATTCCGCGTCCTGTGAATTTAGTGAAAGGGAGCTTAAACTTGCTTGAGCGCCCCTTACACTGGCAAGGCAGGTTTTAACGCTAGCGATAACTGTCATACGAACACCTTATCCTTTCGGTTTGAATAGCAATGCTCCAATGAAGCCGAAAATAATGGCAGCTGATACACCAGCACTCGTTACTTTAAACATGCCGGTAATAACGCCGACGATGCCATGTTTGGCTGCTTCCTCCATCGCGCCATGAACGAGGGCATTACCGAAACTTGTAATAGGTACAGTTGCGCCAGCGCCTGCAAAGTCTATTAATGGTTCATACAGATTGAATCCATCTAATATAGCTCCAGCAACAACGAGTGTTGCCATCGTATGAGCGGGGGTTAGTTTGCCGACATCAAACATAAGCTGTCCGATTACGCATATGAGTCCACCAATGACGAAAGCCCAGAAAAAAATCATTGCGTTGCACCTCCAAATTCAATCGAAACAGCGTGAGCGATACACGGAATCGTTTCTTCTTGTTGGAATGTAAGTGGAGATAGTAAAGCGCCTGTCGCAACGACAAGTATTTTTTTGAATTCTCCTCTTTTCATTCGGTTTAATAAATGTCCGTATACGACTGTTGCTGAACAGCCTGGACCACTTCCACCAGCTATGACAGGTTGACCTTCTCTATAAATGATGATTCCGCAATCTTGAAATTGCTCGCTCTTTACCTTTGTTCCATGTTTATGTAGTAGGTCGTAAGCGATTTCGCGACCGACATGTCCAAGGTCACCTGTTACGATTAAGTCGTAATAAGAGGCGTCAATTTGTCGTTCGCGTAAATGAGCTTCAATCGTATCGACAGCAGCTGGGGCCATCGCACCACCCATATTAAAAGGATCTGTTAGTCCCATATCAATAACTCGTCCAATGGTGGCCGATGTTACTTGTGGACCATATCCAGTGTCGCTTAAAATAGCCGCGCCTGCACCGGTCACTGTCCACTGAGCCGTAGGAGGTTTTTGACCACCATATTCAGTTGGATAGCGGAATTGTTTTTCTACCGCAGCGTTATGACTTGATGCCCCAGTTAATAAATACTTTGCACCTTTTGCATTTACGATACTTGCACCGAGTGCTAAGCCTTCCATAGAGGTAGAACAGGCGCCGAATAAACCGAGATAAGGTGTTCCGAGTGTGCGGCATGCAAAGCTCGTTGGAGTTATTTGGTTAATTAAATCCCCTGCGAGTACGAATTGAATATCGTCTTTACGGAGCTTTGCCTTTTCGGTAGCGCGGCTACAAGCTTCTTCAAATAAAATTTTATGCGCCTTTTCGTAAGAATCTTGTCCGAGCCATAAATCTTCATGCAGGGTATCGAAGTCTTCAGAAATTTTTCCATTTGCCTCAAATGGGCCACCGACTACACCTGTTGAGATGATAACTGGTTTGTTTTCGAATACCCATGTTCGGTGTCCTTGTAACATTTACAGCCCTCCCCATTGAAAGAGAATCGTTTTAATAAGAGCGATGACGAAAGCGGAAAATACGCCAAATAAGATGACCGATCCTGCTAGTTTAAACATGTTACCACCAACGCCGAGAA
This sequence comes from Bacillus sp. RC240, assembly GCF_044907945.1. NCBI lineage: Bacteria > Bacillati > Bacillota > Bacilli > Caryophanales > Bacillaceae > Bacillus > Bacillus sp. RC240. Next base: position 3,766 of record NZ_JBIYCT010000008.1, read on the forward strand.
CGAATCCTTCTGTACGGTGTTCAATACATGCGGCAATAACAGAGTTACCAAATCCAGTAACGGGAACGGCGGTACCAGCACCAGCAAATTGCCCAAGGCGATCGTAGACGCCAAATCCCGTCAGTAGCATGGAGATAAAAATAAGAGTTGCAACGGTAGGGTTCCCGGCAGATCTTTCAGTGAAATCAAAGTACGTAATATAAAAGGTGGAAATCAGTTGGCCTATTAGACAAATTAATCCCCCGACGAAAAAAGCTTTCATACAATTTTTTAAAACGGGGCGCTTCGGTTCGCGCTGTTGTTCGAATTTTTTATATTCTTGTTGCACAGGTGTTAAATTTTTATCTTTACTAGACATTTGAATCCTTCCTTCTCTTTTAGAAAACTTAAATATTAGATCCCATTTCTGATTGAATGAGTTTCAATTGATCTTTAATGCCATCCTTGCTTATTTTCTTGTTCTTAATTTTGTTTTCAAGTTCTTCTATGAGCATAAAAATCTTTTTGTCTGTACTTACACGAATATCGAAAGTAGGGTTTTCATCACTTAGCTTCTTTTTTAATTTACTTCGTAAAGGTTTTAAACCAAATCTTTCGTGATGTTCAGGTTTAACGGCTATGTAAAGATCTAAATTTGTATTAACTGCGGTAGCTTCTATAATTCCCTCCATAGCAAGAGCTTTTTTCTTAGCGTCTTGCGATATAGATTGATTAAAGGATTCTGTACTCATTTTTGTTAATTTAGGGCCCTTTTTCTCATCTGCCCGCTTAGCTTCTTCTTTCTTTACTTTTTTATCTAACGGGCTATTATCACATCCGGTAAGTGAACCGAATAGGAGCATAAATAACGCGGTTATGATTCCAAGTTTTCGCATTATAATCATTCCATTTCTATTGCAGTATGTAATGTGAGAGAAAAAGGATGATTGCATATCATCCTTTTTCTCAAATTGTGTACCATTAGATGAAATGGCACTTTTGGTTATTGCTGTGTGTATTGTGGTTCTTCTTGCTGGACTTCTTCAACACGCGGGTTTAAAGAATCGATAATTGTTTGTGTTTGTTGCGCAGCTGTTTGGAAAAGTTGCTTAGCTTGTTGGTTATCCGTATCAAGAGCGAATCCCTCTAAGCTAGCTTGTGCACTTTTTAATCCAGAAACAGTTTGCTTTAGTTTTGTAATTACAGTCATTGAATGAAGCCCCCTTTGGAATATCAATTCAAAGATTATAATTTGTGGGTTTGGGTGAATTTATGATTGGAAAATTTAGGTTTTTGAAGTTGAAGCTTTGATTCAAGCGTCAATGAATTCTTTGTTATAGTGGCGCTTTATAAGATGGAAGAGGATGATATGTAATTCATGATGTAGGTATGTTACCTGTTGAAGATTAAAAAGTAACTGAAAATTACATGAGGTTAAATTTCTGGTTATTCACAAAAAACATATCGATAAAATATATATATTTCTATTATTGTAGTTATTTTCAATTTAAAATAAAATTTTCTTGTATAGTAAAAAAAAGGATGTGTTCAGTTTTAAAAAAATAATATCTTCATTATCTTATTCGTTCAATCGAAGTCATTCACGAAAGAAGAACGTTATTAAATCAACGTTTCTTTTAATGCATAAAACATTTACGAATTGTTTTGTTCATCGAAAGTCTTGCGAATTCTTTTAAATCAACGTTTAGAAGAGAAAGTCGAAAGTAACAAAAGTCATTTATGTTGTATTCGTCATTCATCAAAATGAATACGCTATTCACCACAAGCCAACCCAAACGAAAATTTTCCGAACCCTCCAAGCCACCCCGCTGAGCCGTCGCAGGAGTCCTTTAGAGATAGTATTTTTGATTTTTGAATCAGGGGGTTGATCTCTCGCGAAGTCCTGACGCAGCCCAGCGAATTGTCTTTTACCCAATTCTCGCCGAGTTTCTACTATCAAAGAAAATAACGTTTCTAATGCGATTGGGCAGCCGTTATCGGAACTTACCCCCGACAGTGTGTTAAAATTAATCGAAGCGGAAAACGAGGATCTCCAATTGACTGGACGTGTAATCGGTTGGACAGTTTAAGAGAGTTGTATAAAAAGGGAGATGGCGCAAAGATGGTGAGATCAAAAGAGAATGATTTAACGGAGAAATTGGCAGAAGGTCACCGAGAATATGGTGACGGCAACTTTACAGTACAGAACATCGGTGATGAAACTAACCCGAATTGGACTGTCGTAAAAAATGTGAGGAAGGGATCGGCAGGCATTCGTGAAGGGGAAGATATATTTAGCCTGCGATCAAAATATATAAAATAGTGCGGAGATGGGCGGGCATCACTTCGCCTGTCTTTTTTTTATAGACTATATGCGTTCTATTTCGATTTAAGTAGATTAAGGGGGAACGAAAGAAGGAAAACTGCGCGCTAAAGCTAGTGTAGAAGAGGTTTTTATGCTTGCGTATTAGGTTAGCGTCAGGATATAATATCCATATGTAAAGAAGCGAACGTCTACGTGTTGGTGTTCGTATCCTACGTTTAACTTTCGGTAAGAACAAGTCGGAAGAAGACGGAGGCAAACCGTTGATATTATCGTAATAATCATGCGCCCATAGCTCAGTCGGATAGAGCGGTGGTTTCCGGTACCACGTCTGCCGGGGGTTCGAATCCCTCTGGGCGCGTTATGTATTGTTGTTGTGATGTGTTCTATTTAAAAGTATTGAGTAAATAGCACATAATAGCGTGAAGAACGTGTTGAAAATTAATAGTAAATCTAAAGAAACCCCTTGTATGTGATTAGAAATAATCGTGTATAGGGGGTTTTTCGTTATGAAAAGAATTAAAGAGTGAAATGCAATTCAAATCAGAACAGATTTTAGCACTAAAAGAAATTGTAACGAGATATATTGCACAAGCGTATTGTTAAGTTGCTGAACGAAAATATGACACGTAAGATAGTAGTGATTCACAAAGCAATAGGGACAGGCTAGCCGTCTTTGCCAGTAAGCTGAAGTTTAATAAAAGTGATCATCTTTCGTTGGCATTATCGGACTTTCTTGACCGTTATGAAGGAGAAGAAGAATGAAAAAAGGTTCTCGCAAGCTATTTGAAATAAAATCGTTTCTTACATGTATTGAAGAAGAGGAGTGCGGAGAAAAGGTCTATTATGTAACGATGGAACATCACAACAGTAGTGTGACTCGTCACAAGATAACGAAAGATGATGCATTCGAAATGTTAGTTGCGTATGCAAAAGGAATACCTGAAATCATGGAGGTCTTCATGGAAGGTGAAAATTTCAATGAAGTTTATAAGATAACGGCATCGCTAGGTATTTATTGCAGTTAAGTAAAAAGTACATGTCATAAATGTTGTTCACTTGTAAGAATAGACCCTGGAAAAATAACTCAGAGGTAATCCAAGTCACAATTCGAAAATTACACAAAGCAGATAAACAAGAAAGTATCTTTATAGCAAATCGCAACGCTGTGAATTTGGTGCGTGTGGTACTCGTAGAGGATACGAACGGAATTAATCTATCAAATGAAAATGCGACAATGGTGAAGAAACGTGTAATATTCGATATGTACTCGCCATTGTAAAAAAGGTCTGAACTTACAAGTATAAGTTCAGACCTTTTTTTATTATCGCTTGTTATATCTGATGATAAGATTTACTATTAGTATGTGGTAATAAATTTTATGCGTTATTATTTTCTTTCAATATTATTCAAATTTCGGTTGTAAGATCTAAATCTCATTAATACATATAAATTAATAATATTTTGGAATGGGTGTCTGCGTGAGGATTCTCCTTTTACCAAACTTATTGTACAATAGAAACAAGGGGGAGATTAGTTTGAAGGCAAGTCTTTTACAAGAACAAAGCTTACGTTTGGCAATGACACAAGAGTTAAGGCAAGCGATTACAATGCTCCAGTATAATGTACAAGAATTATCGGAGTTTTTGTATGAGCAATCGTTAGAGAATCCCCTTATTGAGTTAGGTGGTTTTGAGAGGGAGAAGAAAAAGAGCTCTAACACAAGTAAAAGTACCCGCAAACAAGTCGAGAATCAAATGGAAATCTACAGTGTGGATTCTACAACGATTCAGCAACATTTATTAAATCAACTACAGTATTATAAAATAGATGAAGAAGAGCGAAAAGCAGCTTCTTTCATTATTATGAACATGGATGGAAATGGCTATTTACAAGAAACAAATGAAGAGTTATCAGAGCTTCTTTCTGCGCCAATTGATGTAGTGGACTGTTCCGTGGAGCTTGTTCAATCGTTAGAGCCAGCAGGGGTAGGTGCGCGTAATATTCAGGAATGTCTATCAATTCAATTGAAGCGCTTACAAAGGAGAAATGGTTTAGCGGAAGAAATTATAGATGATCATTTTAATTATTTCGTTAAGAAAGATTGGCGAAAGCTCGTTCAGGTGTTGAAGTGTACCAACGAGGAATTACAGGATGCGGTGAACTGTATTACATCATTACAGCCGAAACCAGGTCTTGCATTTTCTTCTGATAAGCCACTTTATATCGTGCCTGATATGGCGGTGAAAAAAGATGGTGATCATCTCGTTTTACAGATGAATGAGAGAAATATGCCAAGAATTGAAATTCACTCTGAGTATAGTGCGTTACTAAATAATAGTGAAAGTGAAGTGGCTTCTTACGTATCGGAGAAGTATCAGCATGTGCAATGGATTATGCGCAGTTTGAAACAGAGAAAACAAACACTCTTACAAGTGATGAATATTATTATGGAAAAACAGCATGATTTCTTCTGGAGAGGTCCAGAGTATTTAAAACCACTTGCTTTAAAAGAGGTGGCGGAAGAGTTAGGTGTGCATGAGTCTACAATTAGTCGTGCAACGCGTAATAAATATGTGCAAACGCCGCACGGTTTATTTGAGATGAAATCGTTCTTTAGTAATTCTATTTCTACGACGGAAGATGAGGCGGTTTCTACAAAGCGTGTGAAACAATTCATTCAAACACTTGTTGGAGCAGAAAATAAGAAAAAGCCACTTTCGGATCAAAAGATTTCAAAATTATTAGAAGAAGAGCATGAAATCGTTATTTCTCGCAGAACGGTTGCGAAATATAGAGAACAAATGCATATTCCTGCTTCGTCTCTAAGAAAAACAATTGGATAGGTGAAGAAGATGAAAGTTGTACTATATACAAAAAAAGATTGTGGTCTTTGCGAAAAGGCGAAACAAGTTTTAAAGGAAGTACAATATGAATATTCTTTTCAAATTGAGGAAATAGATATATATGAAGATAATGACCTTTTAGAGAAATACCATCTAATGATTCCTGTTGTAGAAATAGGCGGAAGACAAGTAGAATATGGTAACATTCACAAAGGTGTCATAATAAACTATATAAACAATGCAGTTAAGAGTTGAATAAGTTTCTGTCTCCTGTTACAATAATACACGTAGCAGGGATTATTTTTTTAACCTAAGTGGGACGCAAAATGTCACTACGGGACATAAAGTGACCACGAAGGAAAATGAACCGATGCAGTGAGGAGAAAAGATATGCGCTCATGGATTCAGAACACAAAAAAATTATTACCTGATCTGCTACCTGTTATGCAAACGAGAATGCAAGTGCTTCAGTACATTAGGCTTATGCAGCCGATTGGAAGAAGAAACTTATCTGCAAGTCTCGGTATGACAGAACGAGTATTGCGAAGTGAAGTTCAAGTTTTGAAAGAACAAAACTTAGTTCACGTCGCTTCTTCTGGAATGACTTTGACAGAAGAAGGAACAGCTTTAGTTCTTGCTTTGGAAGACTTTATGAAAGAAATTTCCGGGTTAAAGGTTTTAGAAAAACAACTTAAGGAAACATTAGACTTGGATGAAGTTTTCGTTGTCCCTGGTGATAGTGATGAATCACCTTGGGTCAAACTGGAGATGGGCCGTGCTTGTGTGACTTGTATAAAAGACCGTCTGACAGTGAATAATATCGTTGCTGTGGCTGGAGGAACTACGCTAGCTGCTGCTGCGGACATGATGCAACTTGATTGCAAAGATTTACATATGCTATTTGTCCCAGCACGTGGTGGAATTGGAGAAGGTGTCGAGTTAGAAGCCAATACCATTTGCGCCAAAATGGCACAAAATACGATGAGTAATTATCGCTTATTGTATGTTCCAGATCACGTTAGTAGCGAAGCATATGCATCTATTGTAACAGAGCCCTCCGTGAAAGAAGTTCTTGAGTTGATTCGATCTTCCAATATCGTCATTCATGGAATCGGTGATGCGTTAACAATGGCACGTCGCAGAAATACTTCAGAAGCAGATTGGTTAAAGATTCAGGCAAGCGAAGCAGTTGGCGAAGCTTTCGGTTACTACTTTAATGAACAAGGAAATGTTGTTCATAAAGTAAGAACAGTTGGTATGCAACTTGAAGATTTACAACATGTATCTCACGTTGTCGCAGTCGCTGGAGGTTCTTCAAAAGCAAAAGCAATACAGGCTGTAATAAAGCAAGGGCACACTTCAATTCTAATTACAGATGAAGGTGCAGCAAAACAATTAACAAAGGGTATTACCCTTTAATATAATCCCCCAAGGAGGAAATTTAAATGACTAAAATTGGTATTAATGGATTTGGACGTATCGGACGTAACGTATTCCGCGCAGCTCTTAACAACTCTGAGGTAGAAGTAGTAGCAATCAACGACTTAACAGATGCTAAAACATTAGCTCACCTTTTAAAATATGATACAGTTCACGGAACTTTAAATGCAGAAGTATCTGCTAACGAAAACAGCATCGTTGTTAACGGTAAAGAAATTAAAGTTATCGCTGAGCGTGACCCAGCTCAATTACCATGGAGCGACTACGGAGTAGAAGTAGTAGTAGAATCTACTGGCCGTTTCACTAAAAAATCAGACGCTGAGAAACACTTAGGTGGATCAGTTAAGAAAGTTATCATCTCAGCTCCAGCTTCTGACGAAGATATCACTGTAGTTATGGGTGTTAACCACGAACAATACGATGCAGCTAACCACAACGTAGTATCTAATGCTTCTTGTACTACAAACTGTCTAGCTCCATTCGCTAAAGTATTAAACGAAAAATTCGGCGTAAAACGCGGAATGATGACAACAATTCACTCTTACACTAACGACCAACAAATCTTAGACTTACCACACAAAGATTTACGTCGTGCTCGTGCAGCAGCTGAAAACATGATCCCAACATCTACTGGTGCTGCTAAAGCTGTAGCATTAGTATTACCAGAACTTAAAGGTAAATTAAACGGCGGCGCTGTACGTGTTCCAACTGCTAACGTTTCTCTTGTTGACTTAGTTGTTGAACTTGACAAAGAAGTAACAGTTGAAGATGTAAACGCAGCATTCAAAGCAGCTTCTGAAGGCGAATTAAAAGGTATCCTTGGATACAGCGAAGAGCCATTAGTATCTATCGACTATAACGGATGTACAGCTTCTTCTACAATCGATGCATTATCTACAATGGTAATGGAAGGTAACATGGTTAAAGTACTTTCTTGGTACGATAACGAAACTGGTTACTCTAACCGCGTAGTAGACCTAGCTGCATACATGACTTCTAAAGGTCTTTAATTCTTAAGTATATAAGTAATCAATGACAAAACGAGGGAGAGGGTTTGTTCCCTCTCTCTCTTCTTTCGTTTTAGAAGCAAATGTGTTAAGCTTTTGAATGGGTTTTGTCAATCCTAACTAGTAGTCGGAGGGAAATCCAATGAACAAAAAATCAATTCGTGACGTAGATTTAAAAGGTAAGCGTGTATTTTGCCGCGTTGATTTCAACGTACCTATGAAAGAAGGCAAAATTACAGATGAAACTCGTATCCGTGCAGCTCTTCCTACAATTCAATATTTAATAGAGCAAGGTGCGAAAGTAATTTTAGCAAGTCATTTAGGCCGTCCAAAAGGTCAAGCAGTAGAAGAATTACGTCTTACTCCAGTAGCAGCACGTTTAGGCGAGCTTCTTGGTAAAGATGTTAAAAAAGCGGACGAAGCATTCGGACCAGTTGCACAAGAAATGGTTGCAGCAATGAACGAAGGCGACGTATTAGTTCTTGAAAACGTACGTTTCTATGCGGGCGAAGAAAAGAACGATGCAGAACTTGCGAAAGAATTTGCAGCTCTTGCTGATATCTTCGTAAACGATGCATTCGGTGCAGCTCACCGTGCTCATGCTTCTACAGCAGGAATCGCAGACTACCTACCAGCAGTATCTGGTTTATTAATGGAAAAAGAGTTAGATGTATTAGGTAAAGCACTTTCTAACCCAGAACGTCCATTCACAGCTATCATCGGTGGTGCGAAAGTAAAAGATAAAATCGGTGTAATTCGTCATCTATTAGACAAAGTAGATAACTTAATCATCGGTGGCGGACTTGCTTACACATTCGTTAAAGCATTAGGTCATGAAATTGGTCTATCTCTATGTGAAAACGACAAAATTGAACTAGCTAAAGAATTTATGCAACTTGCAAAAGAAAAAGGCGTAAACTTCTATATGCCAGTTGATGTTGTCATCACAGAGGAATTCTCTGAAACTGCAACAACTCAAATCGTTGGTATCGACTCTATCCCTTCTACATGGGAAGGCGTGGACATCGGTCCTAAAACACGTGAAATTTATGCAGATGTAATTAAAAACTCTAAGCTTGTTGTATGGAATGGACCAATGGGTGTATTCGAAATGACTCCATTCGCAGAAGGTACAAAAGCAGTAGGGCAAGCATTAGCAGATGCAGAAGATACATACTCTGTTATCGGCGGTGGTGACTCTGCAGCAGCTGTTGAAAAATTCGGTATGGCTGATAAAATGAGCCACATTTCTACTGGCGGCGGTGCGTCATTAGAATTCATGGAAGGCAAAGAGCTTCCAGGTGTAGTTTGTCTTAACGACAAATAAGTAGCAGCCAAAGAAAAAGGACGGTGCAAAGCATGCGTAAACCAATTATCGCAGGTAACTGGAAAATGAATAAAACTCTAGCTGAAGCAGTTAGCTTCGTAGAGGAAGTTAAAGGTCAAATCCCAGCAGCTTCAGCTGTTGATGCAGTAGTTTGCTCTCCAGCTCTATTCTTAGAGCGCTTAGTAGCGAATACTGAAGGAACTGACTTACAAGTAGGTGCACAAAACATGCACTTCGAAAAAAATGGTGCGTTCACTGGCGAAATTAGCCCAGTAGCACTTAGCGACTTAAAAGTAGGCTACGTAGTACTTGGCCACTCTGAGCGTCGTGAAATGTTTGCTGAAACAGACGAGTCAGTAAACAAAAAGACTCTTGCAGCATTTGAACATGGTTTAACACCAATCGTTTGTTGTGGTGAGACTTTAGAAGAGCGCGAAAGCGGAAAAACATTTGATCTAGTAGCAGGTCAAGTGACAAAAGCACTTGCAGGTTTAACAGAAGAGCAAGTTAAAGTAACTGTTATCGCTTATGAGCCAATCTGGGCTATCGGTACAGGTAAATCTTCTTCTTCTGCAGATGCAAATGAAGTATGTGCGCACATTCGTAAAGTTGTTGCAGAAGCTGTTTCTCCAGAAGCTGCAGAAGCTGTTCGTATTCAATACGGCGGTAGTGTAAAACCAGAAAACATTAAAGAGTATATGGCACAATCTGACATCGACGGCGCTTTAGTTGGCGGTGCTAGCTTAGAGCCTGCTTCGTTCTTAGGTCTTCTGGGGGCGGTAAAATGAGAAAGCCAACAGCTTTAATCATTCTTGATGGTTTCGGACTACGTGAAGAAACTTACGGGAATGCTGTAGCACAAGCTAAGAAACCTAATTTTGATGGTTACTGGAACAAATTCCCTCACACAACGCTTACAGCTTCTGGTGAGGAAGTAGGTCTTCCAGCAGGTCAAATGGGTAACTCAGAGGTTGGTCACTTAAATATCGGTGCTGGCCGCATCGTATATCAAAGCTTAACACGCGTAAACGTTGCAATTCGTGAAGGTGAGTTCGATCAGAACGAAACTTTCCAAAATGCAATTAAAAGCGTGAAAGAAAAAGGTACTGCTCTTCATTTATTCGGTTTACTTTCTGATGGTGGTGTGCACAGTCACATGAACCATATGTTTGCTCTTCTTCGCTTAGCAGCAAAAGAAGGTGTGGAGAAAGTATATATCCATGCATTCTTAGATGGCCGCGATGTTGGACCACAAACAGCAAAAGGTTATATCGATGCAACAAATGAAGTAATTAAAGAAACAGGAGTAGGACAATTCGCGACTATCTCTGGTCGTTATTACTCCATGGACCGTGACAAGCGTTGGGATCGCGTAGAAAAATGTTACCGTGCTATGGTGAATGGTGAAGGCCCTACTTATAAATCAGCAGAAGAGTGTGTAGAAGACTCTTATGCAAATGGTATCTATGATGAATTCGTATTGCCGTCTGTAATTGTTAACGAAGATGACACGCCAGTTGCAACAATCAATAATGATGATGCAGTTATCTTCTATAACTTCCGTCCAGACCGTGCAATTCAAATTGCTCGTGTATTTACAAACGAAGACTTCCGTGAGTTCGATCGTGGTGAAAAAGTACCTCACATTCCTGAATTCGTTTGTATGACACATTTCAGTGAAACTGTAGATGGTTACGTGGCATTCAAGCCAATGAACCTTGATAACACATTAGGTGAAGTTGTTGCGCAAGCGGGATTAAAGCAACTTCGCATCGCGGAAACTGAAAAGTATCCGCACGTTACATTCTTCTTTAGCGGTGGTCGTGAGGCTCAATTCCCAGGAGAAGAGCGTATTTTAATTAACTCACCGAAGGTTGCAACGTATGACTTGAAACCTGAAATGAGCATTTATGAAGTAACGGACGCTTTAGTAAATGACATCGAAAATGATAAACATGATGTTATCATTCTTAACTTTGCAAACTGTGATATGGTTGGCCATTCTGGGATGATGGAACCAACAATTAAAGCAGTAGAAGCAACTGACGAATGTTTAGGAAAAGTTGTAGAAGCGATTCTTGCAAAAGATGGTGTAGCACTTATTACTGCTGACCATGGTAATGCCGATCAGGAGTTAACTGCTGAAGGCGGTCCTATGACAGCTCATACAACTAACCCGGTTCCTTTCATCGTTACAAAAAATGATGTAGAGCTTCGTGAAGGTGGTATTTTAGGAGATATTGCCCCAACAATGCTTACTCTTTTAAATGTGGAACAACCGAAAGAAATGACAGGTAAAACAATTATTAAATAATTTGCTTATATAAAAAGGAGAGAATTTATTATGTCAACAATTATTGATGTTTATGCTCGCGAAGTCCTTGACTCTCGTGGTAACCCAACTGTAGAAGTAGAAGTTTACACAGAAAGCGGCGCATTCGGACGCGCTATCGTACCAAGTGGTGCATCTACTGGTGAGCACGAAGCAGTAGAATTACGTGACGGTGACAAATCTCGTTACCTTGGTAAAGGTGTTCTTAACGCAGTAAACAACGTTAACGAAGCAATCGCTCCAGAAATCGTTGGTTTCGACGTAACTGACCAAGCTGGTATCGACCGTGCTATGATCGAATTAGATGGCACTCCAAACAAAGGTAAACTAGGCGCTAACGCTATCCTTGGTGTATCTATGGCAGTAGCTCACGCAGCAGCTGACTTCGTAGGTCTTCCATTATACCGTTACCTTGGTGGATTCAATGCAAAACAATTACCAACTCCAATGATGAACATCATCAACGGTGGTTCTCACGCTGATAACAACGTTGACTTCCAAGAGTTCATGATCTTACCAGTTGGTGCTCCAACATTCAAAGAATCAATCCGTATGGGTGCTGAAGTATTCCATGCACTTAAAGCTGTATTACATGACAAAGGTCTTAACACTGCAGTAGGTGACGAAGGTGGATTCGCTCCAAACCTTGGTTCTAACCGTGAAGCATTAGAAGTAATCATCGAAGCTATCGAAAAAGCTGGTTACAAAGCTGGCGAGAACGTATTCTTAGGAATGGACGTTGCTTCTTCTGAGTTCTACAACAAAGAAACTGGTAAATATGACCTTGCAGGCGAAGGCCGTACTGGCTTAACTTCTGCAGAAATGGTTGATTTCTACGAAGAGCTTTGCAAAGACTTCCCAATCATCTCTATTGAAGATGGTTTAGACGAAAACGACTGGGATGGTCACAAATTATTAACTGAGCGTATCGGTGATAAAGTACAATTAGTTGGTGACGATTTATTCGTAACTAACACTCAAAAACTTGCTGAAGGTATCGAAAAAGGTATCTCTAACTCAATCTTAATTAAAGTTAACCAAATCGGTACTTTAACTGAGACTTTCGAAGCAATCGAAATGGCTAAACGTGCTGGTTACACAGCAGTTGTATCTCACCGTTCTGGTGAAACTGAAGATGCTACAATCGCTGACATCGCAGTTGCAACTAACGCTGGACAAATCAAAACTGGTTCTATGAGCCGTACTGACCGTATTGCTAAGTACAACCAATTATTACGCATCGAAGACGAACTAGGCGAAATCGCTGTTTACGATGGTATCAAATCTTTCTACAACATCAAACGATAATTGTAGAAAATAACGACAGACCGTGAGAAATCACGGTCTGTTTTTTTATGTTAAAATTGTTCATCTGTCATGAATGACATGAAATATTTAAAAAAGAGATTGTAATCAAAATCTATAGCAATTTGCTGTGAGGGCCGATTGACGAATGGGCTTGATCCTACTAAAGAGCGGAAATCACCGAATCTTACTCCTTGAGCGTAAGATTCGGTCATGACGGTAATTGGTGATTTGTAGTAGGTAAACATAGAATTATCAAGTAAAGCTAATATCGGTAGCGTGTCATGAAAAGGGCAGCCTTTTAATTGTGGTAAAATTTTTTCGTAATATCCATAGTAGTAATGATCGAATAGAGGTTTGACGAGAGAAGCCTTTCCTTTCGCCTCAATATATTCAGCCATGTCAGGTGTAACGATGGAATACTGCGTTACATTTAACGGGTATATGTACATGTTGGATGCGGATTGTAATACAATGTTAGCCGCGATTGGATCACCATAAAAATTCGCTTCTGATACGGGAGTTACATTACCTGGGTGCAAAAAGGAACCACCCATTACATAATAAGATTTAATTTGCTGCATTAAGTTTTTATATAAAATAAATAAAATAGCTAGGGAAGTGAGTCGCCCTAAACTTACAATGATTAGTTCGTCTTTATACTGCTCGATAAGAGGGATAACTTCAAAGAAATTCTCCATTTCTCCGTTTTGTAACTTTTCATTTGGGATGATTGGTCCTAATCCTTTTTTACCGTGAACATCGGTAAAAAAAGCAGGTGGACATCCATTGAGAGGACGTTCTGAACCACCAAATATTTTTATATCTCTATTTATTGATTTTTGTTTAAGAAAATGAGCATTTTGTACGGCCATTTCTTTTGGAACATTGCCGTAATCAGCGACAATCCCAACGATGTCAATTTCATCGATAAAGAATGCGAGGAGGAGGGCTATCGTATCGTCGATTCCAGGGTCACAAAAAATGAGAACTTTTTTAGACATATGTTCACCACCTATCTTTATATATATGTGTGCTAGAGAGAAGGCAGAATGAAAATGGAGTTAAGGGTTTTATTTTATTGAAATAATAACCATAAAAATTCAGAAAATATAAACTTTATATATTAGGTCAAGGTTTTTGACGTAAATTACATTCGGAAACGCAGTCATATCAAGGGTGTAAGCGTATAATATAGTGGATTTTCGTTGTTGATTTGATAAATTGCAGGTTTTTACAATTTATACTATGATAAGGATATTAACAGAAGATCGTATAAACATGAGGGATGATGAACATGAAACTTACAAAGATTCTTGTCCAAATTGCTGCTCTTTATGTATTTTATATGGTTGGAAATTGGGTACAAGAAATGTTGAATATTCCGATTCCGGGAAGTTTGATTGGTATGTTCCTCCTACTTGTTTTACTTAGCCTAAAAGTACTTCCAGTGAAATGGTTTGATTTAGGAGCAGAAACACTCGTTGCTATTATGCCGTTTTTATTAATTCCGCCAACGCTTGGCTTAATGAATTACGGTGCTTTTTTTATGAGTAAAGGAATTTCTCTTTTCATTACAGTTGTAGCGAGTACGTTTTTAATTATTATTGTCGCAGGACATACAGGACAATATCTTGCGAATAGAAAGGAAAAAGAGACACAATGAGCCAAATATTAATCGGAATCGGTTGGGTTCTTTTTACGGTGCTATTATATCAATTATCTAAAAAAATCTACGGATTATTTCCAACGCCATTTACCATTCCAATGCTTGTTGCAACAGGATTAATGGCTTTCTTATTTATAGTGCTTGATATACCATATCAAAATTATATGGAAAGTGGTGGTGGCTGGATTGCGAAGCTACTCGGACCAGGTGTTGTAGCATTTGCAATCCCGCTTTATAAACAACGTCATGTTCTGCAAAAATATGTTGTACCAATTGCTGGTGGTGTATTAGTAGGTACAACAGTTGCTATTGCAAGTGATTTTGCTATCGCCACACTTATGGGAACAGATAAAAGCTTAATTTTATCTTCTTTACCAAAATCAGTGACAATGCCAGTTGCGATGAGTGTATCTGAACAAGTTGGTGGTGTCCCGTCCTTAACAGCAGCATTCGTCGTTATCGCAGGGATTACTGGAACGATTTCAGGACCAATTTTATTAAAATGGAGCCGTGTTACAAACTCAGTTGGTAAAGGGATTGGCTTTGGATGTGCGTCTCATATTATGGGTGTTATGAGAGCGATGAAAAATAATGAGCATGAAGGTGTTATTGGATCGGTAACAATGACATTAACAGCAATTTTGACATGTTTGCTCGGACCGTTATTCGCAATGGTGTTTATGTAATAGAAGAAAAGCGAGAGCGACACTATAGGCTCTCGCTTTTCTATAGGATTTATGCTAACATTTAAACTAACTGAATCTTTGTAGGAGGTACGCCAAGTGCATACGTTATTATCAGTTTTACTTATTATTGTATCGATTTTAATGATTGTTATGGTACTTATGCAGTCTAGTAATAGCTCAGGCCTTTCAGGCGCTATTTCAGGTGGTGCAGAGCAATTGTTTGGTAAGCAAAAAGCACGTGGAATTGAAGCGGTATTAAACCGTGTTACAGTTGTCTTAGCTGTACTATTCTTCGTACTAACAATTGGTGTTACGTACTTAAATTTATAAAATTAAAAGAAGAAGCGTTAGCGGATTATGCTAATGGTTCTTCTTTTTTTGATTTGTTATTCAAAAAAAGTTTCTAATTAGATTATAGAATTATAAATATGGTACACTAAGAATAGAAAGAATACGACTAGATTACAGAAGAGAAAGAGGAGAAGTACATGATGAAATTAGCATCTCCGAAACCATTTACATTTGAAGGTGGAGACCGCGCTGTTTTATTATTACATGGATTCACAGGGAACTCAGCTGACGTACGCATGCTAGGGCGTTTCTTAGAGAAGAAAGGCTATACTTGTCATGCGCCAATTTACAAAGGACACGGTGTACCACCAGAAGAGCTTGTTCATACAGGCCCTGAAGACTGGTGGAAAGATGTAATGAATGCCTACCAGCATTTAAAAGATCAAGGTTACGAGAAAATAGCTGCGGTTGGATTATCATTAGGCGGAGTATTCTCATTAAAACTTGCTTATACATTACCGATTTTAGGTGTTGTACCAATGTGTGCACCGATGTACATTAAAAGTGAAGAAATTATGTACCAAGGTATATTGGCATATGCCCGCGAATATAAAAAGCGTGAGCAAAAATCACCAGAACGAATTGAGCAGGAAATGTTTGAATTTAAACAGACACCAATGAATACATTAAAAGCATTACAGGAGTTGATTCGTGACGTACGCAATAATGTTGATATGATTTATGCTCCAACATTCGTTGTACAAGCACGTCATGATGAGATGATTAATACAGATAGTGCTAACATTATTTATAACGGTGTAGAATCTACGTTAAAAGACATTAAATGGTATGAAGACTCTACGCATGTCATTACACTTGATAAAGAACGTGATGTGCTACATGAGGATGTATATAACTTCTTGGAGCAACTAGATTGGTAAGGTCTAGTTGCCTCTTTTTTTCATAAGGGAATTTTTATCCCGCTATTTGTGGGCTAATAATCAGTGGGGACGGACAAAAAACCACTGGTTAAAGTTACACTTTATGAAAGCTGTAAAAAATCATTGGGAGATGATTAAAGTTTCACTTTATACATCCCCCATCTTTCGGATACACTAAATAATATAAGGGTTTAAAGGAGGTATTTCTGCTTGGAAGAAATCATGCAAGAACATATTGATAAGTTGTTATTATTTATGAGGGAAGAAGCGTATAAACCGTTAACGATACAAGAATTAGAATCGGCATTTGGAATCGAAGGCTCTGAGGGCTTTAAAGATTTCGTAAAGGCACTTGTAATGATGGAAGAGAAGGGGCTTGTTATCCGCACACGTAGTAACCGCTACGGTCTTCCAGAAAAAATGAATTTAGTACGCGGTAAATTAATTGGGCACGCACGTGGTTTTGCGTTCGTTGTTCCAGAAGAGAAGAAAACTGGAGATGATGATCTTTTCATTCCACCCACAGAATTAAACGGCGCACTTCATGGTGATACAGTATTAGCACGTGTTAGCTCACAATCAAGTGGATCACGCCCAGAAGGTACAATCGTTCGTATTTTAGAGCGTGGAACGAAAGAATTAGTTGGTACATATACAGAATCGAAGAACTTTGGGTTTGTTATACCTGATAATAAGCGTTGGACAAGTGATATTTTCATCTTGAAAAGCGCATCAATGGGCGCTGTAGAAGGCCATAAAGTAGTTGTGAAAATTACGAGTTATCCAGAGAATCGTTTAAGTGCGGAAGGTGAAGTTATTCAAATTCTAGGTCATAAAAATGACCCAGGGGTAGATATTTTATCTGTTATTCATAAACATCATTTACCTTTAGCGTTCCCTGAAGAGGTGATGGAGCATGCAAACAGTGTACCAGAAACGATTTCAGAAGAAGATATAAAAGATCGCCGTGATTTACGTGATCAAATGATTGTTACAATTGACGGTGCAGATGCAAAAGACTTAGATGATGCTGTTACAGTAACGAAGCTTGAGAACGGTAACTATAAGCTTGGCGTTCATATTGCGGATGTAAGTCATTACGTTCAAGAAGGTTCTCCAATTGATGTTGAAGCGGCAGAGAGAGCAACGAGTGTATATCTTGTAGACCGTGTAATTCCGATGATTCCGCATCGTTTATCAAACGGTATTTGTTCATTAAATCCGAAAGTAGACCGTCTGACACTATCTTGTGAAATGGAAATCAACAATCTAGGCGATGTTGTAAAACACGAGATTTTCCAAAGTGTAATTAAAACGACAGAGCGTATGACGTATGCTGACGTAAGAAGCATTTTAGAAGATGAAGACGAAGCGCTAATTGAACGCTACGAGCCGCTAGTACCAATGTTTAAAGAAATGGGGCAGTTAGCACAAATTTTACGTGAAAAACGTATGCGCCGTGGTGCGATTGACTTTGACTTTAAAGAAGCGAAAGTACTAGTAGATGAAGAAGGAAAACCGACTGATGTTGTAATGCGTGATCGTTCTGTATCAGAGAAGTTAATTGAAGAGTTTATGCTTGTTGCGAACGAAACAGTAGCGGAGCATTTCCACTGGATGAACGTACCGTTTATGTACCGTGTCCATGAAGATCCGAAAGAAGATAAGCTTGAGCGTTTCTTCGAGTTTGTAACAAACTTCGGATATGCAGTAAAAGGACGTGCGAATGAAATACACCCTCGTGCATTGCAGCAAATTCTTGAAATGGTTCAAGGTCAGCCGGAAGAAATAGTCATTTCAACAGTTATGCTTCGTTCTATGAAGCAAGCACGTTACGATTCGAACAGCTTAGGACATTTTGGTTTATCAACTGAGTTCTACACGCATTTCACATCGCCAATTCGTCGTTACCCAGATACGATTGTTCATAGATTGATTCGTGAATACATCATTAATGGTAAAGTAGACAACGAAACGCAAGCGAAATGGCGTGAAAACTTACCTGAGATTGCAGAGCACTCTTCTAATATGGAACGCCGCGCTGTTGAAGCAGAGCGTGAAACAGATGAAATGAAAAAAGCAGAGTATATGGTTGATAAGATTGGCGAAGAGTATGACGGTATGATTAGCTCTGTAACAAACTTCGGTTTATTCGTAGAGCTTCCAAATACAATTGAAGGTCTTGTACACGTTAGCTATTTAACAGATGATTACTACCGTTATGACGAAAAACATTTTGCGATGATTGGGGAACGTACAGGTAACGTATTCCGCATCGGTGACGAAATTACAATTCGTGTTATTAACGTAAATAAAGACGAGCGCGCAATCGACTTTGAAATCGTTGGCATGAAAGGCACACCTCGTCGTAAGTTCAAAGATCGTCCAGTTGTGATTGAACAGCCAAGAACAGGCAGAAAGAAACGCGGTGGACGTAGCGAACGTAGTAATGAGCGCGGTGGTGAACGCGGCACAGGAAGAAAGTTTGATCGTGGTGGACAAGGAAAAGGAAAAGCATCAGCATCTGCATCCACATCCGCTAGTCAGCCAGGGAAAAAAGATGGTAATGGTAATGGTAATGGTAAGAAGAAAAAAGGATTCTTTGAAAATGTACCAGGATTCAAGAAGAAAAAGAAAAAGCGCAAGTAAGAAAAGAGTGGCTTCGCCTTACATTCTGAGCGAGCCACTTTCGCTTTTTGTTGTAAGCTAGCTACAGTGGCTAGAATGTTTGGCGGCTTCGCTTCTTCCCAGGAGGCAAAGAGCGCCTCAAGGTCAGAAGCTCCATCCACCTTACATTCTGAGCGAGCCACTTTCGCTTTTTATTGTAATCCAGCTACAGTGGCTAGAATCTGTTGGTCATTTCACTCCCTCGGACGAAGCAAAAAGCGCTTCTCTGTCAGGAGTTCCAATGTCCAAAGATTCTGAGCGAGCCACTTTCGCTTTTTAATAACATTTGTTACAATAGTAAAAATAGAGGAGGGACGTTATATGCCAAAGGGTACAGGTAAGGTTATTGCGCAAAATAAAAAAGCATTTCATGATTATTTCATCGAAGAAACATACGAAGCAGGGCTTGTCCTTCAAGGAACGGAAATTAAGTCGATTCGCGCTGGACGCGTGAACTTGAAAGATGCGTTTGCACGTATACATAATGGTGAAGTATGGGTTCATAATATGCATATTAACACATATGAACAAGGGAATCGTTTCAATCACGATCCGCTTCGTACAAGAAAGTTACTTCTTCATAAGAAAGAAATTGATAAGCTAGCAGGTTATGCAAAAGAAACAGGTTATGCATTAATTCCAGTTAGAATCTATTTGAAAAATGGATTTGCGAAAATGGCACTTGGTTTAGCAAAAGGTAAGAAGCAATATGATAAGCGTCACGATTTAAAAGAGAAAGAAGCTAAACGTGAAATTGCACGCGTGTTCCGTGATCGTCAAAAGATGTAATACAGATATTTACATTTGTAAAACGGCGCGCGTATGATATAATAACTTATGTAAGATTGTTGCACATTGAAAAACAGCTCTTAGTAGCTATCACGATATTTCTTCGTATGCTCCATTTTTATCATGGGGACGTTACGGATTCGACAGGGATAGTTCGAGCTTAGGTTGCGAGTCGAGGGGATCGGCCTCGTTAAAACGTCAAAGCCTATAATTGGCAAACAAAACAATCTTTCTTTAGCTGCTTAATTGCACTAAAGGTTCCTCCCTCCATCGTCCATGTGGTAGGGTAAGGGACTCAAACTAAGTGGACTACGCCGGAGTTCGCCGTCTGAGGGCGAAGGAAGAGAACAATCAGACTAGCAACTTGGAAGCCTGTCGATAGGCTGAAGAGTTCGCGAAATGCTAATATATCGACTACACTCGTAGAAGCTTAAGTGCCGATATTTTTGGACGTGGGTTCGACTCCCACCGTCTCCACCAATACATAACTGTTTGGTGGTTTTTTATTTTGTATGATATGAACCATAACTTTGCCAGAGTGGCGGGGATATGGTTCTTTTTGTTTTGTGGTTTGATAAAATGCTTAAGTTGAGGACGGTACCCTTGAAACAGAAACTGAGGGAATCGTTATTGATAATAAGCAGCTAGATAATATAGTTGCTCTTAATGATTAAATAATATGTATTTAAATCTTCATATGTTTTGTGTTTTCATCCATATCTATTGTAAGATTATATAGAGTTCTCCTAATAAGCTGTTATAGTGGATTTTTTAGGAATTTAAAATTTATAAATCTTAAATTATTTTTTCGGGATAATTTTTATCTAACTAAGTTATATTGAAGTAGAGGTGAACCATCGGTGAAGCAGGTGTTGGTAATTAAGAATGAACGGTCTTTAGCAAAGAAAATCGTAAGCGGTCTAACGCAAGAAGGCTATTTCATTTTAAAACTTCACAATGAAAACCAAGGTTTAAATATAATATATGAACAAGATTGGGATATTATCGTATTGGATTGGGATTCATTAAGTATATCTGGACCAGAAATTTGTAGACAAATACGATTAGTTAAAACGACACCGATAATTATTGTGACCGACAATATTTCTAGCAAGGATTGCGTAGCAGGGTTACAAGCAGGAGCAGATGATTATATAAGAAAACCATTTGCGAAAGAAGAATTAGTAGCAAGGGTTCAAGCTATTTTAAGGAGAAGTGACTGTATCCAGCAAAATGAGACAAACTTTTTTCAGTTTAAAGATCTCTTTGTTGATGCATCTAGCCATATTGTGAAAAAAGGTGGTAAAAATCTCTCGCTTACGAAGCGCGAGTACGATTTACTTGTATTTTTAATTAAGAATAAAAATACAATATTGAGCCGTGAAATGCTTTTGAATCAGGTTTGGGGATATAACGTAGTAGTCAATCCAAATGTAGTAGACTTATATATTGGGTATGTAAGAAAAAAGTTAAAGTGCGAGAAAAAAGAGAGATATATTGAAACGATACATGGCAGAGGCTATTCAATGGTTGAATGATAAAAATAAGATAATAGGTAAAGTACAGTTTGTCATAATAGAAAAAACGAGTAAAACTATTTCATACAGTTTTACTCGTTTTTTCTATTAAACCTGATAATCAAATAGTTTCTGTGAAATATTAGAAGACGGAAACTATAAAAAGAAGATTGCTACCAGGCAATGGATTATGAAAAATTAGCTATTAATGGGCATTTTTTTGCAGTAGAAATCATGGTTTATAAGGTGCCCAATCTATTGATTAGTACGTGTGGGGGATGACTCTGGTGCGCATTAGATGAGACTGTATCTAATTTATGTTTAGTTTTATTAACTCACACCATTCACAAGATTTTCACATAATTAATGACTATACTTATTAACAGGATATTCAAATGAAAATGATTATCAATAGCGATTTAGATGCATAAAGGTTACTATCTAATTTAATCTATGGACGTTATCATTTTCGAACTAAATTACATTATAAGGAGTATACGTATGAAAAAAACTATGCTTTTAAAATTAGTAAGTATTTTAGCAATTTTCACTTTAATGTTAGTAGCTTGCTCAGATTCAAGTAAGGAAACTTCGAAAGCTAATAAAGGTGATAGTAGTGATAAGCCAAAAACAGTTGAAATCACTGATGCACATGGAACTGTTAAAGTCCCTGTAAATCCAAAAAATGTAGTTGCTTTGGATAATAGAACTTTTGAAACTTTAGCTGATTGGGGAATTAAATTAGCGGCTGCTCCAAAGGATGTAATGCCTGCAGATTCAGCATATGTAAAGGATAGTAAAGTTCAAAATATTGGAAATCACCGTGAACCAAATCTTGAAATTATTGCAGCGGCAAACCCTGAACTTGTAATCGTTGGTCAAAGATTTGCTGGCCATTACGAAGAGATCAAAAAATTAGTGCCAAATGCAGCTGTTATTGATCTTAATGTTGATGTTTCTGAGAAAGCTACTAAGCCTGGAGAAAACTTAGTAAAAGGGCTTAAAGATTCTACAATTTCTTTAGGAAAAATCTTTGATAAAGATAAAGAAGCTAAAAAATTAGTAGCTGATTTTGATAAATCTATTGAAAATGTAAAATCTGCTTATAATGGAAAAGATAAAGTTATGAGTGTTATCGTTACTGGTGGGAATATTGGTTTTGCAGCTCCTCACTCTGGTCGCGTTTGGGGACCAATGTATGAAATTTTCGGTTGGACTCCAGCACTAGAAGTATCTAATTCTACTGCAGGTCATAAAGGTGATGACGTTTCTGTTGAAGCTATTGCACAAACAAATCCTGATTGGCTTTTCGTATTAGATCGTGATGCTGCAACATCTGATGCTGCTACTTCAGCTCCTGCTAAAGATGTTATTTCTAAATCACCTGCTCTTCAAAACACAACTGCTGTTTCTAAAAAACAGGTTGTTTATGCACCAGAAGATACTTACACAAATGAATCAATTCAGACTTACATAGAGTTATTTGGTAATATTGCAAAAACTTTAGCTAAGTAGTGTAAAGGAGTACGAAACAGTGTCAAAAAATATGATTTCTAGGGTTGAGAATACTTCTCAACCCCAGTTTTATAATCACAATAAAATATGGACAAAACCTTTTATAATAGCGATTATGATTGTTATAATTTTAGGGATTATATCACTGTTTACTGGAGTTTATGATATACGCGGACAAGAGGACGGAATGGAGATGTTTTTTATAACTCGTGTTCCGAGAACAGTTGCATTAATGCTTACTGGTGCTGCAATGGCGATGGCAGGACTCGTAATGCAACTCATTACACAGAATCGTTTTGTTGAACCTACTACAACGGGGACTATTGAATGGTCAGGCTTAGGCCTGCTTTTTGTATATTTATTATTTCCTGCCCCGACTTTAGTTCAAAGAATGACTGGTGCAATCATTTTTTCTTTTATAGGAACTATGATTTTCTTTTTATTTTTAAGAAGAGTTAAACTTCGTTCGTCTTTAATTGTCCCGATTATCGGATTGATGCTTGGAGCAGTTATTTCTGCAGTGTCTACTTTTTTGGGACTCCTTTTTCAAATGACGCAAAGTATTGAAACCTGGTTTGTAGGTTCATTTGCTAACGTTCAGGTTGGAAGATATGAATATTTATGGCTGATTGTTATCATTACTTTGCTTATTTTTATGTATGCTAATAGATTGACTTTAGCTGGACTAGGAGAAGATGTCGCAACAAGCCTTGGAGTTAATTACAATAGAATTGTTCTTTTTGGGACTGGCCTTATCTCTGTTGCAGTTGGAATTGTTGCAGCTGTTATTGGACACTTACCTTTCTTGGGATTAATTGTTCCAAATATTGTTTCAATGTTTAGAGGTGATGATCTTAGGAGTAATTTACCTTGGGTATGTGTGATCGGAATGGGGACAATAACTGCCTGTGACATCATTTCTCGAACAATTATAAAGCCGTTTGAAGTACCTGTTTCTTTAATACTTGCAACAGTGGGAGCAGTCGTGTTTATTACTATTTTATTGAGACAAAGAAAACCAAGGAGGCTACGATGATCACATTAGAATATAGAAATAAAGAAAATGTCGAAATCGATTCTAGCCTTCATAATGAAAGTAGATCAGCTAGTGCTTTTCGTTCTAAGAAGGAAGCAAGACGTTATTGGATTTTACTGATAACATTGATTGCTTTAGGCCTCCTTTCTTCATATGGACTTTTAGTTTATAACAATCCAGTTCCGATAGATTCACCTTCTTTTATCCCAGTTGTTAAGAGAAGGATAGTAGCTATTGTTGCTATGATTATTGCTGCAGTTTGTCATAGTTTGTCGACAGTTGCTTTCCAATCTATTACGAATAATAAAATTATTACTCCTTCGCTTTTAGGTTTCGAATCACTTTATTCAGCAATTCAAACGAGTACAATATTCTTCTTTGGTGCTAGTGCATTGATAAATTTTAGTGGAATTGGATCATTTTTATTCCAAGTTGTTGTTATGGTCTTCATGAGTTTGATACTTTATGGATGGTTACTTTCCGGTAAATACGGGAATTTACAACTTATGCTTTTAGTTGGAATTATTATTGGTACCGGGCTAAATTCTGTGTCAACTTTCATGAGAAAACTACTTGCGCCTTCAGAGTTTGATATTTTACAAGCAAGGTTATTTGGTTCTGTTAATCATGCAGATCCTGCATATTTTCCTATTGTAATTCCTATGGTCATAATTGTAGCAGTATTAATTTTGGCTCATTCTAAGAATTTGAATGTTTTGTCACTAGGAAAGGATGTTGCTACTTCTTTTGGGGTTAAATATCAACCTAGTGTAATTTATACGCTTGTATTAGTAGCTATTTTAATGTCCATCTCAACAGCTCTAATTGGGCCACTTACTTTCTACGGCTTTTTAGTAGCAACTTTGAGTTATCAGGCGGCGTCAACTTATGATCATAGATATATTTTTCCAATGGCTTTTGCTATAGGATTTTTGATAATGACGAGTGCATACTTTTTAATGTATCATGTATTCCATGCTCAAGGTGTAGTTTCAGTTATTATCGAATTATTTGGTGGAATAATATTCTTAACTATAGTTTTAAGGAAGAGGGCTTTATGATAAAAATTGATAACGTTAAAAAGTTCTATACTGATAAGGTAAAAATAGGACCTTTAGATATTGAAATACCAAAAGCGGGCTTTACTTCTTTAATTGGACCAAATGGAGCTGGAAAGTCAACGACACTTTTGATGATTGGAAGACTCTTAGATATGGATGAAGGTCAAATTCAGGTAGCGAATATGGATGTTTCTGAATCCAAATCAAAAGACTTAGCAAAAGTTTTGACTATATTGCGACAAGAAAATCATTTTGTAACGAGGCTTACTGTTAGACAACTAGTTGGATTTGGGCGCTTTCCTTATTCAAAGGGAAGGTTAACTAAAGAGGATGAATCTATTATTTCTAAATATATCGATTTCTTGGATTTAACTAATTTAGAGAATAGATATTTAGATGAGCTTTCTGGTGGTCAAAGGCAAAGAGCATATGTAGCGATGGTATTGTGCCAAGAGACTGAATATGTACTTTTGGACGAGCCTCTGAACAACCTTGATGTTGCTCGTTCTGTTCAAATGATGGAGCATTTGAGACGTGCAGCTAATGAATTCGGAAGAACAATTTTGACTGTTATGCATGACATAAATTTTGCTGCTAAATACTCTGACAAAATTTGTGCTATGAAAGATGGACAAATTGCTGCTTTTGGAACAGTAGAAGAGGTTATGGACCCAAAAATTTTGACAGATATTTTTGAAACAAAAATAGAAATTATCAATGGTCCTTATGGTCCGATCGCTGTTTATTAGTTACAAAATGTAAAAAATGAGTATGCAAAAAAACTAATAGAAAATCAAATTATATATTGTAGCTTGCGTAAATCATGCCAGCTACTCTAGTTGAAGTTGCTGTCTGTATTTTATAGGCAGCAGCTTTTTTTAATGCGATTGCCCATGATAACTCTTAATGTTTCTGGCTGCTCGTAACAGTCCCACAGGTATTTCATTACTTCCAGTCCTGCGACGCTTCCAACAATAAACTTGTAAATTACTCATAAAATGCAAAGGAATGCTTCACCTTTTCAAGTATCTACCAAACGAAAAATTTATCTCTGTATAACTTTTTATAAGAATTCAGCTTGTTTTTTTGTATGCAATATTGCATATAAGAGTGTATTGATAAAAGTGTAAGGGGTCACTATAATGAGGGCATAAAGATACATCACATTTTCGTAGCAATAAAAAAGGAGGAAATAATATGGAAATCGCAATGGCAGTTTTGAAATTTGTAGGTGGCGTAATCCCGTTAATTCAAGAACTTTTAAAAGCATTTATGTAGGTTTATTAGTTAGCTATCATTTATCAATCATTATCATATCTTACTAAAAAAGAACGGGGTGATTTTTCTGAATATTAAGAAAAACACTAAAAGAAGAAAGTTCCTTGCGTGTTTATTAGTTAGTCTATGCACTATTAATTATTCATCTATTTCCTTCGCAGAAACACAAGCAGGTAATACAACTGATGTAACCAAAAATGCTAGTGGCATTGATACTGGTATAGCAAATCTTAAATATAATAATCAAGAGGTTTTAGCTGTAAATGGTGATAAGGTAGAGAGTTTTGTTCCGAAAGAAAGTATCAATTCAAATGGTAAATTTGTAGTAGTGGAACGCGAGAAAAAATCACTTACAACTTCACCAGTCGATATTTCGATTATTGATTCTGTGGTGAATCGTACGTATCCAGGAGCGGTACAACTTGCAAATAAAGCTTTTGCAGACAATCAACCGAGTTTATTAGTGGCTAAGAGAAAGCCTTTGAATATTAGCATAGACTTACCTGGCATGAGAAAAGAAAATACAATTACTGTCCAAAATCCGATATATGGTAATGTGGCTGGAGCAGTAGATGGTTTAGTATCTACTTGGAATGAAAAGTATTCTAAAACACATACGTTACCTGCAAGAATGCAGTATACAGAATCTATGGTTTATAGTAAATCACAAATCGCAAGTGCCCTTAACGTTAACGCCAAATATCTTGATAACAGTCTAAACATTGATTTTAATGCGGTTGCAAATGGAGAGAAAAAAGTGATGGTAGCGGCATATAAGCAAATATTTTATACCGTAAGTGCTGAACTACCTAACAATCCATCCGATCTTTTTGATAATAGTGTTACTTTTGGGGAGTTAACTCGTAAAGGTGTAAGTAATTCGGCTCCGCCTGTTATGGTCTCAAATGTAGCTTATGGTAGAACTGTTTATGTAAAATTAGAAACAACATCTAAGAGCAAAGATGTACAAGCTGCTTTTAAAGCCCTACTTAAGAATAATAGCGTCGAAACGAGTGGACAGTACAAAGATATTTTTGAAGAAAGTACTTTTACTGCTGTAGTATTAGGCGGAGATGCGAAAGAGCATAACAAGGTTGTTACTAAAGATTTCAATGAAATCCGAAATATCATTAAAGATAATGCTGAATTAAGTCTTAAAAATCCAGCATACCCAATTTCATATACAAGTACTTTTTTAAAAGATAATGCAACTGCTGCTGTTCATAACAATACAGATTATATCGAGACGACAACTACAGAATATTCAAGTGCTAAAATGACACTGGATCATTACGGTGCTTACGTTGCGCAATTTGATGTATCTTGGGATGAATTCACATTTGATCAAAATGGTAAAGAAGTACTAACACATAAAACATGGGATGGTAGCGGCAAAGACAAAACGGCTCATTACTCTACAGTTATCCCTCTTCCACCAAATTCAAAAAATATAAAAATCGTAGCAAGAGAATGTACTGGTCTTGCATGGGAATGGTGGAGAACAATTATTAATGAACAAAATGTTCCATTAACAAATGAAATAAAAGTTTCAATTGGAGGAACAACATTATACCCAACTGCTAGTATTAGTCATTAGGTATAAAAAGGCGCCCTGTAAGCAGGGCGCTTTTTTACTTAGTCACAAATTTTACTCTTTCCAAAACTGTTCCAATAGAATGACAAGCATGGTACCCACAAGTAATCCATTACTTAAAACATATTGTAAGGAAGAAGGAATTCCGCTAAATGCACTTTCTGGAAGAAACATTATTCCCAAACTGATTAATAATGAAATTCCTAATATAGTTAATCGGCGTTGATTTAATTCTTCACGTAAAATGGATTGAAATGAAATGCCTATTACTTGGACAAATGTTGCTAAAAGTGCAGCATTAGCAATAGGACCTGGTAGCAAGGATATAAAGTTTACAATTGAAGGAATAAAAGAAATTCCTGCTAATATAAGACTTGCTATAAGGAACGACTTCACTTTTCTTTGTCCTGTTAGTTGAATAAATCCTGCTGATGCAGGTAATGGTACAATTCCAATTGTAGAAAACAACGACGAGATAATATGCGATATACCTCCGGCCCACACGCCGCGGTTCAGTATTTGCTTTTCATTTTCTTTAGATGACGGAGCCACTTGTTTTACAGCCGAAATAGCAGCGATTGTATTTGCAACTAAAAGAAATGTAAATAAAGTTGCAGTTAGAGCCATTCCAATATCTAATCTAGGTGTGCCCCAAGAAAATAGCTCTGGTAACTTAACTAACGGTGTGTGTGAAGGCATATGAGATGATTTTCCTAATACAGCATACAAAAGCGAACCACATGAAATTCCAAGTAACACAGCGTAACTTTTCATCCATCCGTTCCCTTTAATTGATAAGAAAGTAATAAGGGCAAAAACAAAGAGAGCAATAGCAGCCGTTGTATAATCAGGATGAGTTACAGCTCCTTGTAATCCCATCATTCCTTTTAGTAACACACCACTAAGCTGAAGGGATAATATTAAAAGAAAAGTTCCTGTAACCAAGGGTGTAAATAAACGTAGAATTCGATGAACAAGCCCTGTTATACCAAGGACGAAGAGTAATATACCTGCAATAATTAATCCGCCTTCTAGAAGTTGTAATACATCCTTTGCACTTTGTCCCTGATGCATAGCGACTTGTCCCAATATGACAAATATACTTACCCATGAACCGGCTGGCCCATCCGCTATGGGATAGCGATGCCCAAACCATGCTTGTATAAATGAACTTACTCCTACAACTAAAAAAGTTCGTTGCATTAATGTTGAGATATCTTCTATTGATAAATGGAATATGCCACCAATAATGATAGGCAATGCAATTGCATTTGCTAATAAAAACACAAACCACTGTAGAATACTAAAGCTCGTATCGACGTATTTTTTATTCATATTATTCTCCCTTGTATAAAAAGAATCTCATAGTAAAAATCCATCCTTTCTACACAGCTAGATTAAAAAGGATGGATTTTATAAATCTATAAAATCACTTTAATTATATAGATAGATTTTTAATTAATTACCATGTACGGAACGGTAAGAATTTCCCGTTAAGTGTAATCACGATACGAGGGTCGCCACCTTTTGGATCTTCTTGTGTGTCCACACCTAGATTGAAGTTAATTGCACTCATTACACCTTCGCCAGCTTTTTCTAGAATTAATTCTCTAAGAGTTGGTGCGTATTGTAACATCATTTCATATAATCGATATAAGATTGGGTCAGTAGGAGGCATTTGCATTACTTGACCTCTAAGTGGAACTACTGTTAATGCTTGAACTACTTCTTCATCTAATTCTAATAGTTTACCGATTTTTTCTGCTTCTGGACGTGTCATTGTAGCTTGTCCTAATAACGCTGTTACAACCCAAGTCTCAGAGTTTTCACTTACTTTTGAAATTTCTTCCCATGTTAAACCTTTTGCAATTTTTGCTTCCATAATTTTTTGCGTAGCTTCTTGTCTATTCATATCTAATAACTTCCCTTCATTTAAGTAATAATTAATTTTTCATACCAGTTGATGCTTTATATCCATCAACTATTAAGTCTAATTTACCTGTGTGAGGATCAATAACTAAACCATGTACAGGAACATCTTTTGGAATAAGTGGATGATTTCTTACTAAATCAACATTAGCTTGAGTTGAACCGTTGACATCATCGAATCCAAATAACCATTTTTCAAGGTCAACACCAGCATATTCAATCGCTGATAAAATTTCTGGTGAAGCTACTCCGCGATCTAATATTTTTTGAAGTGTTCCTTTTGGATTAGTTTGGCTCGCACCACATCTTTGGTGTCCGATAAGGAAGATTTCATCTGCATTTAAATCATATACTGACGCTACAACACTTTGCATAACGCTATCGAAAGGAGAAGCAATTTTACCACCTGCATTTCTGATAACTTTTGCATCACCATCGTGTATATCTAAAGCTTTTGGAAGTAGCTCAATTAAACGAGCATCCATGCAAGAAACAACAACCATACGTTTTTTAGGCATTTTTGTCGCTTCGCAAGGAGCGTATTCCTTATTTTCTACAAATTGTTCATTGAACGATAGGATTTCTTGTAATAACATATTTGTAACCTCCTTTAAATCTAGATGTATTTTTTTGTTGCGTCCTCTATGTTATAAGTGAATATAACTGATAAATAATGTGATGTAAGAGGATAAACTAAGTATAGTGAATTGTATCGATAAGCAGAATAAGCTGGCGAAACACTTTCTGGCTTTCTACTTTCACGGTGAAAGGATTGGTTTATATCATTGATCAAACAGATTTTGAGATACTAAAATTATTAGGAGAAAACTCAAGAATACAATGGAAAGAACTTGGTCAGAAAATACATATGACGGGGCAGGCTGTAGGAAATCGAATTCGAAGGTTAGAGGATTTAGGGATTATTGAGCAATACACAATCGCAATAAACCGAATCAAATTAGGACAAGTAGTGACTGCATTTGTTACTTTGTTCGTAACAACAGCTAATCATCAAGAGTTTATGAATTTCTTTCAAGGAGAAGAAGGAATTTCTGAAGTACACCGTATAAGTGGTGAGGGGTGTTATTTATTAAAAACACATTTCGCTTCTAATGAAGAATTGGATAACTTTCTGGGGCGACTATTAAAGTATGGGAATTATCGTGTTAACCTATCGATAGGGAAGTTAAAATAAACTTTCTGCAAGTTTATGGTTCTTTTTGCTGGTGGGAAAGAGATGGTTCCAAAAATAAAAGGATTATCTCTTATTAAATAAGAGATAATCCTTTTATTTGTTTTTAATAATTATTGATTATTTTACATCTGATTTTTCTTTTTTCATTATTTGCTTTTGACTAGTGAAGGGAACTTTTTTAACATCAAAACCCCTGCGCTGTATGCAACAGGGATTCTATTATTACTTATCTGACGGTATGATCCTATTTCATTTTATAGCTTATTTAGAAGAATCATGTACAGGTTTTGATTTAGTGTCCTCAGGCATTTCAAAGGTTTGATTATGGTTAGATTTCACATCTTCGTTAGGAATTGCTGGCACTGCGTCTTCAGGTGAATTATGGATTGGCGAAGAAGTTGTTGTTCCATCTACACTTGTTGTAACTGACATTGGTTGATTTTGATCAATTTTTCTACCTTTGTCCATCTTTTTTGCGGATTCTTTTTCACTTTTATTTGTTTGTTTCCATTCTATTTTTTTATTCGATTCTAGTTTGTTCGTTTTCATATCTTCTGTATCTACTGCACCACCCGCTAATAATCCTGTACTTAAAAGTGTTCCTGCTAATAATGTTTTAAACATTTTCCATTACCTCCTTGTTTAAGATTACATTTAGCATAAAACAAGTATCTGGAGTTTATTTGGAGTTCATCTAGATTTTATGTAAGTTTTGCATGTAGGGGCACCATACGAAAAAAGAAAATTGTGCGTTTGGACAAAAAGTAGCCGATTCCCTGTATGTTAAGGAACCGGCTACTTTCTATACTACCTTTTTATGTTTATGAAATTAAAAATGATAGAGTAGAAATCATGTATGAAATAAATGTAAGTAACACAAGGAAGAATATAAGCAGGGTATTGGATACACATCGTTCTATTCTTTTTTTCATTTAAATTTACTTTATTTTTTCAATTTGGTAGGATCAATTTGAAGTTGACTTTTCCAAGAACCAGATAATTTTCCAATCCTGCTTATATTTACATCTAATGTAAGTGGTTGTTTGAAAGAATCTTTCCCTTCAGGACCTTCGATAAATGTAATGACACCTTCTGGTCTATCCTTAAAACGAATACCTATATGCTTTAATTCTTCACCGGATGCTTTTAGTTCTAATGGTCCACCATTTGCTCCTTGAATAAATGCTAATTGTCCGAAGTACCCATTTTTCTTATACTCTGGGTTTTTTTCTTGTTGACCATTTACTTTGCCATCATCTTTAAGTTGTAACCCCGTTGTATCAAATTCAAACGGTACTACATTTCCATTTTCTTTTTCAATTTTGTAATGAACGGATATACGTGCATCCGCTACATATAATTCTTTCAGATGTACTGTAACACCTTGATCTGTAATCTTTTCATCAAGAGGAATAAATTGCCCTTTTGTAACGTCTCTTCCTTCATCAATAATCGTATCATTTGAAATTGCATTGGAAAAATAAGAGGCAACATCTGTAGCTGCCACTCGAACTTGTGGAATCATGGCTGTTGAAAAAAGCCCTGCTACCGCTACTGCTATATACATGAAACGTTTTGATTTTTTATTCATATTTGTAAATAATCCCTTCTTCTGTTCAGGTTTTTGATTGATATAAGAAACATCTTCTAATTTTGCGCGATTTTCAAATGCTTTCCACGCTTGGTCTACATCAATTTTGATTTCCTTTGATGAATGTACTATTTCTTCCTCTAACATGACATTTTCCCATTGATTTAATTTGCTAATTTCTAGTAATAAGTCTTGGCATGCGTTACACGTATCTAAATGTTTTGTGAATTCTTTTCTTGTCTCATAAGGTAATTCCCCATCCATATATGCTTGAATAAATCCCACATCATAACAATTCATTTATTACGCCTCCTCTAACTGTTTATAAATCTTACGAAACTTTTGTTTGGCTCGGACTAATAATGTTCCAATAGAAGATATGTCGATTTGAAGCACTTCGGCAATTTCCTTATACTGAAAACCAGAAAATTTCATCAATAAAATGGTTCGATCCCGTTCATCCATGTTACTGAGTACCATTTGTACCTTTGTAATTTCTTCTTGTCTAATCCAGTCATCATCTAATGATGAAATATGTTGTACTTCATGATATTGTATGGTTTTATCTACTCTCGCCTGATGTCGTTTTTCAGATCGTAGATATTTATACGCTACATAAGTAGAAGATTTTATTAGCCATCCAGGTAAGTGTTCAATTCTCTTCCAATCGTTGCGATATAGCTGTAAAAAGACTTCTTGGGCTAATTCTTCAGCGATAGTCTGATTTTTGACAATCCATACGATCTGTTTCACAACGTAAACATAGTTTTGTTTAAACAAATCTTCAAATGTCACATCCGAAAAAGGGCTGTCTTCCTTTTTTATTTTTAACATGTCAGTTAAAACCTCACTCTCATTTGATGCCTGTATTATAGAGAACCCGGAATAACGGGTTTTGTGACAAAATTTTTTATTTTTTTATTATGTACGAAAAAAATATTCATCTGTTAAGGTGAAAAAAGGATGGCAGTGTTCGAGTTGTAATAGTGTTTCTAACTATGCACATAAGTGTATTTTACAAGATTAAACACGTCTTATTGAAAAGGCGATTAATAATAGTGAGTTGGAAGAGCTTCTGAATGTGCAATTAAGCTCAATCGTGAAAAGGTTACTTCAAGTATTGGAAGTTCTATATACCGGTGAGAGTAAAGGGAGGAAGTATGATTTAACTTCTTTCCAATGATAATTTTGCTATAATAAATACGTACGTATACGAAGGGGAGTTTAAAGAGAAAATGAAATCATTTAATATCGATCATTATATAGCTAGCGTGTTACAGTGGATATTAAATATAGCTCTAATTATATTATCCATTGTTTTATCTATCTTTTTAATTAATGAGACAATCACGTTTATTCAATACATATTTTCGGCGAAGAAGTATACATCTTATAAATTAGTTGAAAGTATCATTGTCTACTTCTTATACTTTGAGTTCATCGCATTAATCATTAAGTATTTTAAATCGAATTATCATTTTCCGTTACGCTATTTTATTTATATCGGAATTACGGCTTTAATTCGATTGATTATTGTATCTCATGAGGAACCGATGGAGACGTTATTATATGCAGGATCCATTCTTGTTTTAGTCATTGCTTTATACATATCAAATATGAGAGATTTGAGAAAAGAGTAGTAGTGCAGACATCAGTTTGCACTACTTTTTCATCTTGACCTTCAAGTTACTTGAAAGTTTACAATGTAAATAGGGCGTTTGAAATCGAAAAAAATTGAGAAATTAAGTGAAGAGGTTATTTTACTTGGAGGTTATAGAAATGAATCAGGAATTAAAGTTACGTCCTTTAGAACGGGAAGATTTAAAGTTTGTACACGAACTTAATAATAACGCACATATTATGTCTTATTGGTTTGAAGAGCCGTATGAGGCATTTGTAGAACTACAGGATTTATATGATAAACATATACATGATCAAAGTGAACGCCGTTTTATCCTGGAGAAAGATAATGAGATGGTTGGATTAGTCGAGTTAGTGGAAATCGATTATATTCATCGAAGAACTGAATTCCAAATTATTATTGATCCGAATTATCAAGGACATGGTTATGCAGCGGAAGCGACGCGTTTAGCGATGGATTACGCTTTTTCTGTATTAAATATGCATAAACTTTATTTAGTTGTTGATAAAGAGAATGAAAAGGCTGTACATGTTTATAAAAAGGTTGGATTTATCGTGGAGGGTGAGTTACAAGACGAGTTTTTCGTTGATGGTAACTATCATAATGCGATAAGAATGTGTATGTTCCAGAAGCAATATTTTGAAAATAAGTAGTTGAATTATTTGGAAGTAATCTTGACGCTTCATAAAACCGTATGCTAAAATCCCTTTTAAGTATTAAGGAAGGTGCAGAACATGCTTTATATAAAATTTGTAAAACTCATTAGAAAACTTTGCTCCGCACAAATGTATACGGTGAAGCGTTGTACGGAGCTTAATCAAGGGGTATAAATCCCCGATATTCATCGGCTGAATAACTTTTCTAAAAAAGTATAGTTTATCTATGCTTATTTGGTTTTGGTTTTTAGCTGATGTATAAAATAGATTAAGGGGCCATAGACAATGCTTTGTCTATGGCCCTTTGTGTATATTATTCCGATGAGTTTTTAAAATAAATTGGAGTAGTATAGGAAAAAACCACGAAGCAGAGGGCTAGTGTCGAATGACGCTATCTCTCTGCTTTTTTTAATTTCAGGAAAAGAGGAATACGAATGAGTTTACTTAAAGTTGAAAGTTTATCACATAGTTTTATAGATAAAGCCTTATATGAAAATGCTTCTTTTGATTTGCATAAAGGAGAACATATGGGGATTGTTGGACAGAATGGTGCGGGGAAAAGTACGTTAATGAAAATATTGATTGAAGAAATAATTCCTGATAAGGGAGACATAAAGTGGCAGCCTAATATTCAAATTGGGCATCTTGATCAATATACAGAAATTGATGGAATTTATACCATTTCACAATATTTAAAGAGAGCTTTTCATGATTTGTTTGAAATGGAAGATAGAATGAACAAATTGTATGAAGAAAGTGCTATGACAGGTGATCCTGACAAATTGTTAAAAGCGGCCGCATATCAAGAACAACTTGAGGCTCGTGATTTTTATTCGGTAGATAGCACAATTAATAAAATTGCAGCTGGCTTAGGTGTTAATGCTATTGGCATGAATCGTATAATCGCTGAACTAAGCGGGGGACAACGTGCAAAAGTAATTTTAGCGAAGCTTTTATTAGAAGAGCCTAATATTTTATTACTAGATGAACCGACGAATTTTCTTGATAAAGAGCATGTGGAGTGGCTTGCTAATTATTTAATGAATTTTGAAGGGGCTTTTATTGTAGTGTCACATGATTTTGATTTTCTGGAAAAAGTGACTTCTTGCATATGTGATGTAGAGTTTGGAACGGTTAAGAAGTATTACGGAAAATACTCAGATTTTGTAAGACAAAAGAAGCATTTGCGAAAAGATTATATTCGCCAATATCATGCACAACAAAAGAAAATTGAAAAAACGGAAGAGTATATTCGTAGAAATATTGCTGGAGTGAATTCAAAAATAGCGCAAGGACGTAGAAAGCAGTTGCAACGTATGGAAAGAATTGCGCCACCAAGTTTTACTTATAAACCGTCTATTCATTTTCGGGAACTTCCTATTTCAGTTCAAACAGTTCTTGAGGTAAATAACCTTGAAGTTGGTTATGACTTTGCTCTCTTACCAAAATTGAATTTCTCAGTAATGGGTGGGCAAAAACTTGTTATTACAGGGTTCAATGGAGTAGGGAAATCTACTTTATTAAAAACAATCGTTGGCACTATTGCTAGTATTTCTGGAGAATTTCACTTCTCAGAGCAAATAAAGATTGGATATTATGAACAAGATTTAAATTGGAGCAATGATTCTTTAACGCCGCTTCAAATTATTTCAGAACAGTTTCCTAAACTGAATATGAAGGAAATACGTCATCATTTAGCTGCGTGTTGTGTGAAGGATACTCATGTTTCGCAAGAAATTCATACGTTAAGTGGTGGTGAACAATCGAAGGTGAAACTGTGCGGATTATTATTATCACCGTGTAATTTTTTAATCTTAGATGAGCCGACGAATCATTTAGATGCAGAAGCGAAGGAATCTTTGCAAAAGGCATTAATTCAGTTTAAGGGTAGCATCATACTCGTATCTCACGAAGCAAGTTTTTATCATGGTTGGGCAGATAGTATTTTCAACATAGAGAGCGGTTTAATTGAGGAGAGTAAAAAAGATGATAAATGATAATGATTGGAAAGTGAAAATAATAATGTTTTTGACCGCTCAAACGATTTCGTTGTTCGGTTCATCTCTCGTACAGTACGCGATCATATGGTATATCACCCTTACAACATCATCAGGAGTGATGTTGACCATTTCAACTGTTTGCGGTTTTCTACCACAAATTGCGATATCTTTATTTGCTGGTGTGTGGATTGATCGTTATGACCGTAAAAAGATGATTATGTTATCGGATGGGATTATAGCGATTGCTACGTTAGTTTTGGCAATTTTATTTTTAACAGGATATAAAAGTATTTGGATGTTTTTTATAGTATTACTCATTCGCTCAGCTGGTACAGGGGTACAAACACCGGCTGTGAATGCGTTAATCCCACAAATTGTTCCGAAAGATTATCTTATGAAAGTAAATGGGATAAATAGCAGTATTACATCTATAATTATGTTTCTTTCTCCAGCAGTAAGTGCTGCAATTCTTTCTATTGCCAGCATTGAAACGACATTTTTTATTGATGTTATTACGGCTATAATCGGAATTAGTATTATGTTTATCATTCAAGTTGAAGGACATGTGAATGTAGAGAGTAAGCAAAAATCTAATCTACAAGGTATAAAAGAAGGGTTTGTTTATTTAAAAGAAAATGTATTTATTAAAAGGCTACTCGTTTTATTAATCATTATCATGATTTTAATAAGTCCAGCTGCCTTTTTAACACCTTTAATGGTAACTCGTTCCTTCGGAGCAGAAATGTGGAGACTTACTGCTAGTGAGATGACCTTTAGTGCTGGTGCAGCAGCTGGTGGCGTACTGATTGCAGCGTGGGGTGGCTTTCATAATCGTATGCATACAACGGCGATAGCCTGTGCGTTATATGGTCTGCTTATGATAGGACTAGGAATTGCACCGATATTTATTATGTATTTAGTCTTTAATTTTTTAATTGGTATAACAATGCCATGTTTTAATACGCCAGTTACTGTGTTATTGCAGGAGAAAGTAGATCCAGTTATGCATGGCAGAATGTTTAGCCTCGTACAAATTGCAAATTCATGTGCTTTGCCTTTGGGGATGATTATATTTGGCCCTTTGGCTGATGCGTTTAGTGTAGAAATTTTGTTAATTTATGCGGGGATATTAGTACTATTGTGCGCAATTTATGTTGTATTAAGTAGGAGATTTGAAGTGTAAATATTTATGATTTAAAAGGTTTGCGAGGCAATTTAAGATGCTTCGTAGACCTTTTTCATTTCACTTGAGTCAA
The DNA here is from genome assembly GCF_044907945.1 of Bacillus sp. RC240. Lineage (NCBI taxonomy): Bacteria > Bacillati > Bacillota > Bacilli > Caryophanales > Bacillaceae > Bacillus > Bacillus sp. RC240. Next base: position 41,638 of record NZ_JBIYCT010000008.1, read on the forward strand.
CAATTATTTATTGTTAAACGATAAATAATTGTTGACTTGTAATGTAGTTGGATTTATTATGATGGTAGTAAGAATAGTGAAAAGGAATACAGAAAATTAATTATGAAATTGAAGGAGAATATATTATGAAAAACAAATATTTATTAGCGGCTAGTCCGATGTTTTTAGGAGTGTTATGTATAATTATGTTTAATATAATTGGTTCGGAAGTGAAGCCGGATGGAACTTTAGTGGAACCATTTTTCTTAATTCCATTAGCTTATTTATTTGTTTTTACTGGAATTATTGCGATTTTGTTCATGGCTATTTTCTCGATGCTTCAAAAAAAGAAAGCATGCTAAAGTGAAAAGACCGTATATTTACGGTCTTTTCGCTTTAGTATGGAGTAGGAAGCGGGGATCCTGGTGGTCTCCACCAAGATTCAACGGTTTTCCAAGCGGTGTTATAATCGTAACCTCTTCCAAGTAAGTAGCCGATAGCGACAGCTTCGGTTAATGCGTGTTGATAGCCGAGATGAGCAGCTTCACGTAATCCGTGAGAAACAGCAGGACCAATTATAGCGATTGTTTGGTGTTTTAGTGGATTTTGGGGATGCCAATGTTGATCTCGATAATAGTTATCTTGAGTAAAAGGCTGTTGTTCGTAGAAACTCATATTCTCACTCCTTTTCATATATTTGTGGGCATTTATATACTCTATGAAGGTGTTTGATGTATGGGTTGGGCTAAAAACATGTTTTATGTAAATTTAAAACACTTGCATTGTATGTGAACATAACATGTAAAAGGAATTCATTCTGTATAAAAAGTGAGCTGAATAATGATGAACCATCATTTTTACACTGGAAGACAAGTAGGTCCGGCTATTACAATGGCCGGGGCACAGATGACAATTCAGGCAGTGCATCAGGCTATTCAGATGCAACAACAAGCACAAGTAGAGCAAATGATGCAGAGTCAGTATATACCGTATACACAGCCTCCGATGCAAATCGTACATTATAATGTGTATCCAGCTGGTTTATTTTCAATTCCATATGGCGGGACATACTTTTTATGAAAGAAAGCGACTGATAAAAGAGTCGCTTTTTTATATTCCACCTAACTTCATCCCAAGGAATGCGAAGATGATACCAATCATATAAGTAGCACTTAAATATAAAAATAGTACGCCAAAGTTTTTGCGGTTGAAAAGCTGAACAGACTCTAATTTAAACGTTGAAAATGTAGTGAAGGCGCCCATAAATCCTGTGCCTAATAATAGTTGCCAGCTTGTAGTTATTCCTTTGCCAATTATATATCCGAGTAAAAAGGCTCCTGTTATATTAATGAGGAATGTAGCAATTGGAAATGAAGTTTTATTTCTCTCTTTAAACCAATTACTAATTGCAAATCGTGTAATGGCACCGAAGAATCCTCCGACTGCTACTAATAAAGTGTTAATCATGATTTTTCACCTTCCCCAAGGCGTTTTTGTAGTGAAAGATCACCAAGTTTATAGCCGAGTCCAGACATAATTAGACCACCTAGCATGCTGCATAATACATACAAAAAGGCGATACCTAGCTCAGAATGATTGATTAGTTTTACAGTTTCGACGCTAAATGTTGAAAACGTCGTAAATGAACCGATAAAGCCGGTTCCAATCCCTGTGATAACTTCGGAAGGTAAGATGTTTAACCGAGCGATATAGGTGGTCAACAAAGCAAGTAAGAAACAACCAATTAAGTTAATCATTAATGTAGCGAGTGGTAATGAATGATGCCAAAGCGTATCGATAGTAAAACCTAAATAATAACGGGAAAGAGCTCCTAATATACCGGCTATGCCAACAATAATATATTTCAATTTCTTCACCTCTCTAACAGTTTACTCAAAAAAAAATAGACTCCTACCAGTAGTCATACTGGTAGGAGTCATTAGCTAAATAGCAGTTATGGCGAACTCCATCGCCTATAAGTTCTATTTATAGTGTACTAAATATTATTTTGGATTGCCAATAAATATGTTAATGAAAAGTGCGGAAAGTAGGATCTGTATATTCTTTGAATTTGCAATTTCTCTGTTGCGGATTTTAATTACTTTACAATCTTGTCTTCTTAAATGTTAAGATTGAATTTCGAGATAATTGCAGTGAGAGATACAATGATTATTTATTAGCTAAATATAATGATGTAAAGTTTTCTTTATGGTAAAATATTTCTTGTGTCTTTAATCTATCTTAATTTAACTGAAAATACAGAAAAATGGTATTTTACAAAAAAGGGGTCATGTGTTTTGAAGAAATTTTTAAAAATAGTATTAATATTTATTTTAATAGTAGCTGGTATTCTAGGTGGCTTTTTAGCTTATATGACACTTACAAAAGAGCAACCAGCGAATGTTTTAGACGTAAAGGTTGAAAATAACAAAGAGCGTGTACTGCAGCCGGGAAATGAATTTAAAGTTACAACATTTAATATTGGATACGCTGGATTAGATAAGGATCAAGACTTCTTTATGGACGGAGGAAAAGGTTCCGGTTCAAGTAGTAAAGAACAGACTGAAGTGAACTTAAAAAATATGCTTTCATTTTTACAAAATGAGAATAGCGATTTTACATTGTTACAAGAAGTTGATATAAAATCCCACCGATCATTTGATGTAAATGAGCATGAGTTTTTGAAAAAAGGATTATCTGATTATGCTTCGTCATTTGGGAAGAACTACGATACTAAGTGGGTTCCTGTCCCAGTCACAAAACCGCTGGGATATGCTGAGAGCGGATTAAGTACATTTTCTAAATACACAGTTCAAACAGCAACGCGGTTCCAACTACCAGGAATGGAGCCTTGGCCGAAGCGTTTATTCGATTTAGATCGAGCGATTGTTGAACATAAAATTCCTGTTAATAATGGAAAGTATGTTAGGCTCGTAAATGTACATTTATCTGCTTATGATGAGGGCGGAAAAATTAGAAAACAACAAGCAGAGTATTTAAAAGAATATATGAACAAGTGTTATCGAAATGATGATTACGTAATATTAGGTGGAGATTGGAACCAGTTACTTTCTAATGTTCAATTAAGCGATCCTAAGTTTGTGAAAGAGCGTCCTGAATGGCTAGTAGAGTTACCAAAGGACTTTGCGGACGGAGGATTTCAATGGGCTGTAGATCCATCTGTGATGACTGTAAGGGATGATGTGAAGAAATATGTGGAAGGTGAAAACTTTGTCACTATTATTGATGGCTTTATCGTTTCACCGAATGTCGAGATTGTAAATGTACAAGGCAAAGACTTAAAGTTTGAAAATAGTGATCATAACCCAGTTAGTGCGGTATTTAAACTGAAATAATTGGTATGTATAAGTGTAGAAAGTAATATGTTAAAGGCTGTCACATGCGGTTAATTAGCAAGAGGAGTCGTTAAAGAATATTTTAGAAAAACAATTTCACTTTAAAAGAGCGCAAATGATGTGCTCTTTTGCATTTAAACGACTACTTGATAGGAATTTAATTGCTTTTCTCCGCATTTTCTGCCAAGCTTAAGGAGAAAAATACTTCGAAGAAAGAAATATATAGGTGACGCATATGATTGAAGTTAAGACTTCTGAACTTAGTGATGGAGAATTTAATAGAGGTGTATTTGCAACTCGTGATATTAAAAAGGGTGAGTTGATACACTCAGCACCAGTTATCTCTTATCCGAATGAACAGCATGAACACATTGAGAAAACGTTACTTGCTGACTACGCATTTGAGTATGGGGTAAATCATACGGCATTCCTTTTAGGATACGGCATGTTATTTAATCATTCATATAAGCCGAATGCAACGTATGATATTGTCTTTGAGAATCATACGTTTAACTTCTTTGCTTTCAAAGATATAAAAGCGGGAGAAGAGATTCTAATCAATTATAATGGTGAAGTTGATGACGATGAGCTATTATGGTTTGATAAGGAAAAAGAAGAGAACGAAAAATAATTTAATGAGTATAGAAAGGGTGCATTCTGTGGAATGTGCTCTTTTTTATTGATGAAAATAAAGTAAAGATTACAAAAAAATACCACTTTTCTTTCGTATGGTATAGTAAGATATTGAAGGGTATTACTTTGAAAAACCTATATATTTTACAAATTGTTGTCTATATGGTTACATGTCAAGTTTAGTAGCCCATTTGGGTTGCTTTATTATGCGATATATATTTTAATATGAGTGGAACCTCTTATAATTTAAGAGGTTTATAGGTGTGCTTTATGTACACTGTATTCACCACGTTAGCTGTTGTTTTGTAATGCATTTTTACGTGGGGATATTATGGACCCGTATATAGCGGGATAAAAAGATTATAGAAATAGAGGAATCGTAAAATGAATATGCAAGAGGTTTATAAATATTTAAGTACGGTATTGCCTGAAGGTCATGTAAAGAAAGATGAAATGCTAAAAGATCATACGCACATTAAAGTGGGTGGGAAAGCAGATGTATTTGTTGCGCCTACTAATTATGATGAGATTCAAGAAGTGATAAAGTATGCTAACCAATATAATATTCCAGTTACGTTTTTAGGAAACGGATCGAATGTTATTATTAAAGACGGTGGTCTTCGTGGGATCACAGTAAGTTTAATTCATATTACAGGTGTTACTGTAACAGGAACGACGATTGTAGCACAGTGTGGTGCAGCAATTATTGATGTATCACGTATTGCATTAGATCATAATTTAACGGGTCTTGAGTTTGCTTGTGGTATCCCAGGTTCAGTTGGCGGAGCGTTATATATGAATGCTGGTGCTTACGGCGGTGAAGTATCGTTTGTATTAACAGAAGCTGTCGTAATGACAGGTGATGGAGAGCTACGTACTTTAACGAAAGAAGCATTTGAATTTGGATATCGTAAGAGTGTATTTGCGAACAACCATTACATTATTCTTGAAGCGAGATTTGAGCTTCAAGAAGGTGTGCGTGAAGAAATTAAAGAAAAAATGGATGATTTAACGTTTAAACGTGAGTCAAAACAACCTTTAGAATATCCTTCATGTGGTAGCGTATTTAAGCGCCCACCAAATAACTTTGCTGGTAAATTGATTCAAGAATCAGGACTACAAGGTAAGCGAATTGGCGGAGTGGAAGTTTCTGTAAAACACGCTGGATTTATGGTGAATGTTGATAACGGAACAGCACAAGATTATATCGATTTAATTCATTTCGTACAAACAACTGTTGAAGAAAAATTCGGTGTGAAATTAGAGAGAGAAGTAAGGATTATTGGAGAAGATCTACAGTAATCTTTGAATAAAAAACGTATAAAAGTATGAATTATTTCGAAATAACATTTGGTTATTGTTGACAATTTTATTTTGATTCAATATAATGGCTAATAATTTAACAAATAAAATATACGTTGAAAGAGCCCAGTAGCAGTTTGTCACTGTTATCAAAGAGAGCTAGGGATTGCTGGAACCTAGCACAAACAAACTTGTGAATTACACTCTGGAGTATCTTAGGTAACGCTAAGCGGACTAGCAATCGATATTATTGCTAAGAGTGGTATGAATAGCTATGCTATTTATGCAAACTGGGTGGTAACACGGTGAATAATCGTCCCTATGTCTATCGTAGACATAGGGGCTTTTTTGTTTTCAAAAAAATAAAGGGGATGACAAAAGATGAATATTATTGATGAATTAGAATGGCGCGGTGCTGTGAATCAACAGACAGATGAAGAAGGTTTACGTAAGTTAGTAGAAGAGAAAAAGATTTCACTATACTGCGGAGTGGATCCGACTGGTGATAGTATGCATATTGGACATTTAATTCCGTTCATGATGATGAAAAGATTTCAATTAGCTGGCCATCATCCGGTTATTTTAATCGGAGGGGCAACAGGAACAATTGGTGATCCGAGTGGTCGTCAATCCGAGCGTCAACTACAAACGTTAGAAGTGGTGCAGCATAATGTAGATGCGTTAACAGCACAAATGAAAAATCTATTTGACTTTGGCGGGAATAGCGAAGTGAAGATGGTAAACAACTATGACTGGACACATAAAATAAACATTATCGAGTTTTTACGTGATTACGGAAAAAACTTTAGCATAAATAGCATGTTAGCGAAAGATATTGTCGCAAGTCGTTTAGATACAGGGATTTCTTTCACAGAATTCACGTACCAAATCTTGCAAGCGATGGATTTTCATCATTTATACACGAAAGAAGATGTTCAATTGCAAATTGGTGGTAGTGATCAATGGGGAAATATTACGAGTGGTTTAGATTTAATTCGTAAGTTAGAAGGTCATGAAGCGAAAGTATTCGGATTAACGATTCCATTATTATTAAAATCAGATGGTACGAAGTTTGGTAAATCAGCAGGTGGTGCGGTTTGGCTTGATCCTGAAAAGACAACGCCGTTTGAATTTTACCAGTTTTGGGTGAATACAAATGATCATGATGTAATTAAATACTTGAAATACTTTACGTTCTTAACGAAAGAGCGAATTGATGAATTAGCTGTGAAAGTAGAAACAGAGCCTCATAAACGTGAAGCGCAAAAAGTATTAGCAGAAGAAATGACGAAATTCGTTCATGGAGAAGAAGCATTTTTACAGGCAGTGAAAATTACAGCAGCGTTATTTAGCGGAGATATTAAGTCGTTAACAGCTGATGAAATTGAACAAGGCTTTAAAGAGATGCCGACATTCCAATCTTCAAAAGAGACGAAAAATATCGTAGAGTGGCTAGTTGATTTAGGAATTGAACCTTCTAGACGTCAAGCGCGTGAAGATATTAATAATGGGGCTATATCTATGAATGGTGAAAAAGTAACGGATGTCAGTAGGGATGTTACTGTAGAAAATTCATTTGATGGACGATTCATCATTATTCGTAAAGGGAAGAAGAACTACAGCTTAGTGGAATTAGGAGAATAGTTCTTGTGAAAGAGTGGAAGTAGGGAAGATATCTACTTCCGCTCTTTTCATATACACAATTTCGACACAAAAAAGTCAGTATATTTCGATAATTAAAGAGGTTATATTATTCTTTTGCCGAATAAATAAGTTAGAGAAAATTACGGATAAAGTGAAACTTTAATCAGTGGGGGGTTTGTTCATCCCCACTGATTATCAGCCCGCAAATAGCGGGATAAAAATAGCCCGAACCATGCAGGGCATGATTCGGGCTTATATTCAGATTAGTATGCTAAGCTGAATAGACCTTTAATGTGTGATAAGTAACGAACGTTACTTGCTTCTTTCATTAATGATGCTGGTAGGCCTTTAAGTGGAGTATTGCTTGCTCCGATTGTAGCAACAGCATCTTTACGTCCTAGACTAGCAAGTGTTCCAGAGTTGATAGGTGCGAACTCTTCGAATGCTTTGCCTTCTAGTGCTGCGTATAAGTTGTATCCAATTAACTCACCCATTTGCCAAGCGATTTGTGCAGTTGGTGGGTATGGACGACCGTCTGGAGAGAAGACAACAGCGCTGTCTCCAGCAACGAATACGTCTTTGTGAGAAGTAGATTGTAGATGTGCATCAACAGTTGCACGACCGCGGTTTACTTCAAGACCTGATTCACCAATTAATGGGTTACCTTGTACGCCGCCTGTCCAAACGAATGTGTTAGCAACGATTTTTTGACCGTCTTTTAAGTCGATTTCATTACCAGCAACGTTTGTTACAGGAAGACCTGTTAAGAATGTAACACCGCGTGCTTCTAAGCTAGCAGTTGCACGTTCGATTAAGTGGTCTGGTAATACTGGAAGGATTTTTGGACCTGCTTCAACAAGAAGAAGTTTAACTTCTTTTGGATTTACGCCGTGGCTTTTTGCAAGTTTAGGCATAATGTCAGCAAGCTCACCAACTAGCTCAACGCCAGTTAATCCGCCACCACCGATTACGATTGTAGCATCAGCTTCGTTTTTCGTTTTAGCGTATTCACGAATACGGTCTTCAACGTGTTTGTAGATTTTGTTTGCATCAGCAGCAGATTTTAATACCATGCTGTTTTCTTCTAGTCCTGGAATACCGAAGTAAGCAGTTTTACTTCCTAAAGCAACTACAAGTGCATCGTAAGATAGCGTAGTGCCACCAGCTAGTTTGATTTCTTTGCTATCAACTGAGAATGACTCAACTGTTGCAATTTTAAGATCGATGTCTTTACCTTTGAAAAGCTTTGTAAGTGGCATTGCAATTGCTTGCTCAGCAACGTTACCAGCTGCAAGGCGGTGTAGTTCAGTGATGATTTGGTGCGTTGGGTATTGGTTAATCACTGTAACTTGTGCTTCTGATTTGCTGTAGTATTTACGTACGTTTAAAGCGGCAAGAAGACCGCCATAACCAGCGCCTAAGATGACAATTTGTTTTGACATAGTATGTTATCCCCCGTCTTTACTAATTGTTGTTATAAGTTAAATTATTTATTATTACGTTCTGCACTAATTTGAAGGTATGCGTTCACAAAACGGAACATTTTTTGTGCTTGTGGGTCTTTTAGTAATTTTAATAGACCGAACAGGCCGATAACTTCGTTGCTTTCATCAGCACGATCTTTCGCTTCGATAGCAGTTGCAGCCATGCTTTTCACTGTATCTTTTACAGGTTCTACAAGCTCTGTGATTGCACTAACAGTGTCGCTTTTTAATACTTCATCAGTAGCAACAGTTTGAGCGAAGTCATAAGACTTAGTTAAAATGTTAACAAGCTCAGTTAATTTTGGAAGCTGTTCCACTAGTGTTGTTAATGATTCTTGTACCTCAGGTTTTAACAACTGATCAAGTACATCAAGTTGTCCTTGGCTAGCAGAAATTTGTACAGTTTCTTGTTCTGGCTTTGTTTGAGTCATAGTTTCTGGCATCTCCAATTCTCCTTTACGATAGCAATACTCTTATTTTTGATAGATAAGATAGTAAACACTTGCGAAACTTTATACAAAGTTTCACAAAGCACAATAAAATGCCTTTAAATTTATGACAGCAAGTAAGCTGAAATCATAAATCCAAAACCATAATGTCCTACCTATTATTTATGAACTGTCCGATACATGGCTTGTCCGCATAATGGAAAGTTCCCTTATCGGAAAGTGTATATAATATATATCCTATATTATATACTATATACACGTATGTTAACATAAAAATGATTCCTAATTATTTGATATTGATTCTGTAACCTAGTACTGACAAGGCATGAAAGCGCATAAATTATTTTATCTATCTTAAAAATGTACATATATATAAAGAAAAAAAGGAGGAAATGGACAAATTTATGTTCATTTTTTCCTTTTTTTATTGTTCACCTTCTGTAATTAGCATTGATGTGTTACCGCTTTTTTCAAGGTGGCATTCGCCCCAAGTACAAAGAGAATCAAGAATGGATTCTAAAGACCAACCGTAGTCTGTAAGAGAATATTCTACTTTCGGTGGTACTTGATTGTATACCTTTCTTTGAATAACTCCGTCTTCTTCTAATTCGCGTAATTGCTGTGTTAACATCTTTTGTGTAATACCAGGCATGAGACGTTTTAATTCACTTGTTCTCTTTGTACCTTTCGTTAAGTGGCAAAGAATAACGACTTTCCATTTTCCGCCGATAACCTCTAAAGTCGCTTCAACGGGAATATTATATTTCTTCATATAAAAATCTCCTTTGATGAATGTAGATTTCAGTTCTCCAACAAAAGAAGCTAAATAATTTAAATGTTACTAAAAAGTACCTATAGCACTTTAAAGTACGTACTTTTTATCATGTTGAATATGTTCCATAATAGCATACGTAAGAGGGAAATGAGTAGTACGGTACTAAAAAGTGCCTATGTTACTTTTTGGTACCTATCGTACTTTAAAGTGCGTTCTTCAAAAAAAGAGTGAAGCCATTCATAATAGCATATATCAGCAGTAACATTATTTTTGTAGAAGATAAAAAGGCCTTTTTATCACACTATTATGATTGGATTTCTCGCATTAAGGAGGAGTTCAATTGAATTCATATACAGTATCTTCTTCAGCGGTACAGACGAATCGAAGAAGTATGTTTGCTTTATTAGCACTAGCAATTAGTGCGTTTGGAATTGGTACAACCGAATTTATTAGTGTCGGTTTATTACCATCTATTTCAGAGGATTTACATGTTTCTGTTACAACAGCGGGTTTAACCGTTTCTTTATATGCATTAGGGGTAGCGTTTGGTGCCCCAGTATTAACGTCATTAACAGCTAGTATGTCGCGAAAGACGTTATTAATGTGGATTATGATTATTTTCATTATTGGTAATGGAATTGCGGCAGTAGCAACGAGTTTTACTGTGTTACTTATGGCGAGGGTTGTATCTGCGTTTGCACACGGCGTTTTTATGTCGATCGGATCCACAATTGCGGCTGCGCTTGTACCAGAGAATAAACGTGCTAGTGCAATAGCATTTATGTTTACTGGTTTAACCGTTGCGACGATTACAGGTGTACCAATTGGAACGTTTATTGGTCAACAATTTGGCTGGAGAGCATCTTTTATGGTGATTGTGGTCATTGGAATTGTTGCCTTAGTCGCAAACAGTATGTTAATTCCGTCTAACTTAAAAAAGGGTACACGAGTATCATTTCGTGATCAATTCAAACTTATCACGAACGGAAGACTCTTACTTGTTTTCGTCATTACTGCATTAGGATACGGAGGAACATTCGTAACATTTACGTATTTATCTCCGCTATTACAAGAAGTAGCAGGATTTAAATCGAGTACCGTTACAATCATTTTGTTAGTGTACGGGATTGCAATTGCGATTGGGAATATGGTCGGCGGAAAATTATCGAATCATAATCCAATTCGAGCACTATTTTACATGTTCTTTATTCAAGCAATTGTATTATTCGTACTAACATTTACAGCGCCGTTTCAAGTAGCAGGGCTTATCACAATTATTTTTATGGGGCTATTCGCGTTTATGAATGTTCCAGGGCTACAAGTGTATGTCGTTATATTGGCTGAGCGTTTCGTGCCGAGTGCCGTTGATATCGCATCAGCAATGAATATTGCAGCATTTAACGCAGGAATTGCTCTTGGGGCTTATTTGGGCGGTATTGTAACGAACTCGTTAGGATTAATTCATACAGCTTGGGTAGGCGGCATTATGGTAGTAGGCGCTGTTATTTTAACAGCTTGGAGTATGAACTTAGAAAAAAGAGATCAAGCAAAATAAAGGAGAGAAAAATATAATGAAAAATTTACAAAGTAAAACAACATTGCATAACGGTGTAGAAATGCCTTGGTTCGGTTTAGGTGTATTTAAAGTAGAAGAAGGACCAGAACTTGTAGAAGCTGTAAAATCGGCGATTAAAGCAGGATACCGCAGCATCGATACAGCTGCGATTTATGGAAATGAAAAAGCAGTAGGTGAAGGAATCCGTGCTGGAATCGAAGCGACTGGGATTTCAAGAGAAGAATTATTTATCACTTCAAAAGTGTGGAATGCGGATCAAGGATATGAAACAACAATTGCTGCATATGAGGAGAGCTTAAAAAAATTAGAACTAGATTATTTAGATTTATATCTTGTTCACTGGCCTGTAGAAGGGAAATATAAAGATTCGTGGAGAGCGTTAGAAACACTTTATAAGGAAGGGCGCGCGCGTGCAATTGGTGTAAGTAACTTCCAAATCCATCACCTGAAGGATGTAATGGAAGGTGCAGAAATTAAACCGATGATTAACCAAGTGGAATATCATCCGCGTTTAACACAAAAAGAACTACAAGCTTTCTGTAAAGAACAAGGTATTCAAATGGAAGCATGGTCACCGCTTATGCAAGGTCAACTATTAGATAACGAAACATTACAAGAAATTGCTGATAAACACGGCAAAACAACAGCGCAAGTTATCTTACGTTGGGACTTACAAAATGGAGTGATTACAATTCCAAAGTCAACGAAAGAGCACCGCATTATTGCAAACGCTGATGTATTTAACTTTGAATTAACAAAAGAAGATATGGAAAAAATCGATGCATTAAACCAAAATCACCGCGTTGGTCCAGATCCTGATAACTTCGATTTCTAAGCTTAAAGTAGAAAGAAAGAGTGCAAACAGTTTGCACTCTTTTTTTTGTTGCGCTTATGTATAAAAAAAAATTCTAACTAAATAATAAACAGTAGTAAATTTGTTATTTTATAAGGGGTTGTAGACATGAATATAAAACGATCGTTCAAGATAATGGCCGCTTTTTTGAGTGTTTTATTTGTATTTGCGAACTTATTATTCCCGCTTCAAAAAGCATTCGCAGAAGTTATGGATCATACGAAGTATGAAATGGATTGGAGTTATAGTAGGTCAAAGAAGAAACCAATTCGAACAGAGCTTATTAAAACGGCAGATGGAAAAATTGCATTTTGCTTAAATGTAGATTTGAAATCTCCGAGCGGTCAAGACTTACCTGAAATGGGTAAAGTAGATATTAACGTATACCGTGTACTATTAAACGGGTATCCGCAGAAGAGTCCACAAGAATTAGGCGTTTCCGATTGGAGAGAGGCACATTACGCAACGCAGCTCGCGGTGTGGAATGCGTTAAAACAAATTGATATTAACGATTTAGACTTCCGTAATAAAAATGTAGAAAAAGTAACGAAAGATATCGTTGCGAAAGCAAACGCTAGTGAAGAACTACAAGAAATTACGATGAGTGTAGTACCATCAGAAGAACAAGAGGCAGTATTGAAAGATGAGTTTTTTGAAACTGGTTTATATACAGTGCAAACAAACGCTAAAAGTGGAACTTATAAAGTACAAGCAACTGGCGCACCAGAAGGCGCGAAGTTCGTAAATGAAAAAGGTGAAGCGAAAACCGAATTTAATGTGGGAGAGAAATTCCGCATTTTAATTCCGAAACAAACGCCATCGGGTGGATTTAGCTTTAAAGTATCAGGGAATTTAACGAAACTACAAGGAATTGCACATAAAGGAACACCGACAATTCAAAATGCAGTTGTATTATTAGAGCGTAGTGAAGAGAAAACAAGTCCAGAGTTGGCGGTAAGTTGGAAAAAAGCAAATGGTCATGATAATAAACCAAATAAACCCTATACACCAAATGAACCACATAAACCGAATCAAATTAAAAGATAGTGGAAAAAGCATTGGCGTTTGCCAGTGCTTTTTTCTTATCTGAGTAGAAGTTAAATTATATGTTAAAAATAATAAACGGGTATAGATAACATGAAAACAATATTGGGACAGTTTAAACTATATTTTAGAATAATATAAAATATGTTGAAATCCGAACGTTACGATTAATGGATTGTATTCGCAAAATTGTAACATTATTCTGATTGAAAAGGCTATCAAACAAAATAGAAAGCGTGTAAAATTCAGTTGGAAAAACTACCTATAGATGGTCATATATAAAGAAAATGTAAGTTTCTATTGTTTTTCACATTTTTAGATGTATAGATGACAAGACTGAAGTACATCTTTTACTATTCTCTTTTTATGTAGGAAGAGAACTCATCACAAGTAGAAAGAAGTGAGGAGGATACAATACATAAAAATTTTATAATGTAGGAAATTGAATACATTGAGAGGAATGCGGTAGTAATGGATACAGGTGCGCGAGGTGTTAGTCTATTCATTAAATGGTTTTATAAAAATAATAGGATTTTAAATTAAATGAATGTATAGGGTAGTTTGTCTAAAAAAAGGAATAGGGGACACAGATTATGTCAAAGAAGAAAAAGAGTAGGGTATTAGTAGCTGGAGTTTTTTTAGCTACGTTATTAACTCCGTATGGTCTTGAAGTGCCTAAGGTATATGCAGAGATGACGATTGAAGATAAGGAGAAACAGCAAGAAGAACGAGTGTATCAATTGCTGCCAAAAGGTGATGTAGAAGAGATACGTGAGTTGCATCAGCGTCGAATGAGTTTTTCTCCCTATGAACCAACTGGTATTTATGTAAAGCCAGGTGAAGAAGTAGTTATTCAAGTAGATGGGAATCAAAAGATTAAAGCTTATATTGGCACATATTCTTATGAAAAAGAAGAACCTAAACAATTCAATTTAAATCCTGGTGAAAATAAAATTTCTTCTCCGAATGGAGGGCTATTATACTTTTATAATTATCACAACACAGGAGAAGTAGTTGCTAAAGTAAAAAAAGGTGGTATACCAAATCCTTTATTTATTTTAGGTAAACATACGACAGAAGATTGGAAACGTATGTTGAAGGAATCACCGAATTCATATGCAATCGAGATGAAAGGGGAAAATAGTTTACTAACTATGCATCCTGAGACTGTGGCGGAACATTTGAAGCAAGAAGATCCAGCTGCGTTATTAAAGAAACATGATGAAATAATTAATATAGAACATAAGATATCTGGTTTATCAAAAGATGGTGTGGGTGTTGCGAATCAAGGCAAACATTCCATTCATTATGTTGAAGACTGGTATACGGACAATTATATGTATGCGACTTATTATCGAACAGCTTATAGTAAAGGGAATTTAGAGTCAGTACTAAATCTAGAAGAGTTAACTGCGGATGGATGGGGACCTTGGCATGAAGTGGGGCATCAACATCAACAGGACACTTGGTTATGGGAGGGGCTTGGAGAAGTAACCGTTAACATTTATTCTTTAGCAGTTCAAACTGCATTTGGACATAAAACAAGGTTAGAGCAAGAAAATCGTTATGAAGCCGCATTTGCTTATCTAGGTAAACCGAATGCGCAAAAGAAGATGAATGAATTCGAAAAATTAGTTATGTTTTGGCAGTTGCATTTAGCTTATGGAGACCAGTTCTATCCGAAATTACATCAAATGTATCGTGTGTTACATGATACAGAAATGCCTAAATCTGATGAAGAGAAAAAGCAGATGTTTATTTACATGACGTCAAAAGTAGCTGGGCAAAATTTAATTCCTTTCTTTGATAAATGGGGAATAATTCCAAATGATGATACTAGAGAGAAGATTGAAAAATTAAATTTACCAAAATTAGAAAAGGAAGTTTGGTTATCTACAGATAGCAATCCAATTCGTGAAAAACAAACTGAGTTATATGAAATTCCATATGGCGAGCCAAATAATGAAAAAATACAAAATGTAGTAATTGGTACTACATATGATGAGAAAAAAGCAAAAGAACTTGTACAGAATTTAGGAGAAGGTGTAAAAACAACAGGTGTGATTATGCAAGATAAGCCTGAAGTTGGAGAAAAAACTGTAAAAGTAGAAATTATAGATGAAAAAGGGAATAAAAATTTAATTCCTGTTGTAGTAAATGTTGGTTATGGTGATAGCTTAGTATTCAAAGGGCTCAATTATAGTACTGATATTAAATCGATTGTAACACTGCAACACGATCAGAAAAAGTTTAGTGCGACAGCTGATTCTAATCAAGTGCATTATTATTTTAAAGAAGATGCGTATTTTGAATTCACATTACTAGATCCAAATGGAAATGAGAAAAAGAAAGCAACTGTAAAAGGTGTTGAAAATGCGGAAGAATTCGCAAAATCGATTAATGGGTTAGAGTTCGAGTATGGTGACGTTGTAAAAGTGTATCACGCAGAATCAGATCGCTTTAATTGGTATCAAAATAATAACTTTATCGGCCAAGGTAGGGCGAAGGTAGAGGAAGAATTATTATTTAAAGTAACAGAAAAGGGCTTTGAGAGAATGGAAGCTCAACAAGAAGTAACAGTAGTACCGCAAAAAGTAGTAATCGGAACAGATGCTGAAAGATTAGAAGCAAAAGATTTTGTTCAAGTGAAAGAAGGAGAAGTAATCGGATTTGTAGAAAAACCGAATACAACAAAAATCGGTGAACAAAAAGTAAAAGTAGAAACGAAAGATCGTTTTGGAAATAAGAAAGTGACAGAAGTGCCATTGGAAGTAATGTATGGCGATAGTTTAGTCTTCCAAGGTGATGGTAATAAAACGCGTTCTGTCGTAACTGCGGATCATAATACGAAAAAGCTACAGGCAACATTTACGGATTCTAAAGTTCATTATCGTTTTGAGAATGAAAAATATATGGGAATCACGCTATATGATCAAAATGGAAATGAAAAGAAAGTTATTTCGGTAGAAGGGCAAGAGACTTCTGAAAGTTTTGCAGAACAGTTGAATGGTGTAGACTTCGCATATGGTGATGTTATTAAGGTATATCATGCAGAATCAAATCGATTAAAGTGGTATCAAAAGAATGAGTTTGTAGGTAAAGGGAACGTGGAACAAGAATTATTCTTTAAAGTAACAGAAAAAGGTTTTGAAAGAATAGAAGCTCTACAAGAAGTAAAGGCAGTACAGCAAAAAGTAGTAATCGGAACAGATGCTGAAAAGTTAGAAGTGAAAAACTTTGTTGAAGTAAAAGACGGAGAAGTAATTGGATTTGTAGAGAAACCAGACACAATGAAACTCGGTGAGCAAAAAGTAAAAGTAGAGACGAAAGATCGTTTTGGGAATAAGACAATAACAGAAGTACCGATTGAAGTGACGTATGGAGATAGCCTGGTGTATCAAGGTGTGTCCAATGTTACACGTTCTATTGTTACGTTAAATCATGACGAAAAGAAATTA
Organism: Bacillus sp. RC240; assembly: GCF_044907945.1. Lineage (NCBI taxonomy): Bacteria > Bacillati > Bacillota > Bacilli > Caryophanales > Bacillaceae > Bacillus > Bacillus sp. RC240. Next base: position 58,191 of record NZ_JBIYCT010000008.1, read on the forward strand.
CATGCAACATTTACGAATGATGTGATTCATTATCGTTTTGTGAACGAACAGTATTTAGGTTTTGCGATTTATGATCAAAATGGAAATGAGAAAAAGCATATATCAGCAGACGGTCAAGAAACCTCAAAGAATTTTGCAGAACAAGTAAATGGTACTCCATTTGAGTATGGGGATGTTGTAAAAGTGTATCATGCAGAACCAAGTCGTCTGAAATGGTATAAAAAGAATGAGTTAGCAGAACAAGTAGCTTCAGCAGAAGTTGTATTTAAAATCACTCAAAGTGGATTAGAACTAGTAAAGGGAACATTGTAATAAAAAATGCGCGTAGATATTGGATCTACGCGCATTTTTTTCTATTACTCAGCTTCAGAAACAACTGTGAAGCGTTCGTTTACATGTTTTGGATTTTCGATTTCATCAAGTGCTGCAACTGCGAAGTCTTCGTAACTTACGTAGCTATCACCTTTTGAGTTAACAAGAAGGTTGTCTTTTCCGGCTGTATAAGAGCCTGTGCGTTTTCCTAATGCAAATAGTGCAGAAGGGCTAATGAATGTCCAAGTAATATCATTTGTTTGATTTAGGATTTCTAAGTTTTTACCTTGGTTTTGAGCTGTTGCAAGATATTCATTTGGGAAACCTGGCGTATCAAATACACGCGTTGTTTTCTCTTCGTCTACAAATAAGCTTCCAGCGCCGCCAACTACAAGTAATTTTGTGTTAGGTGCACCTTTCATAGCTTCAATTAGTACGTTTCCTGCATCTACGTGAAGATGTTCTTCTCCTGCTGGAGCGCCGAATGCATTTACAACTACATCAAATGCTTGTAGGTCATTAGATGTAAGAGCGAATACATCTTTCTCTAAAACTTTTATATTTTCTTCTGTAATTTTTGCAGCGTTTCTTACGATTGCAGTTACTTCATGTCCGCGATCTAATGCTTCTTTTAAAATACGACTTCCTGCTTTACCAGTTGCTCCGATGATTCCGATTTTCATAATAAATCCCTCCAAAGTGTTTTGTTAAAGTGTATATCTGAAAGTAAATGAATTTGTTGTAATAAGGTTTGTTACAACCTGATGTAATCATTATAGTTACAGGTTGGTGTTTTTGTCAATGGGGTAGTTTGTAGATTTACTTTTTGTTTTAGTATGCACAGTTAGAGGGAGGAGAGTCATAAAGATATTGTTACTTCGTGTCTGGCTAATATTTGGAAATTGCAAATTGTCGAAAAATGTTGATTTTTAAATGTTTTTTAAATATAATTCGTTTTATGGAGAAAAGGAGGGGTTAATTGTATGAATATTTTAGAGCAATTTGTTTCATCAACGAATACAATTCTTTGGTCATATATTCTTATTGCAATGTTAATTGGTTTAGGTCTTTATTTTTCTATTAAATTGAAATTCGTACAAATTACTCATTTAGGGGAAATGGTTCGATTAATGAGTGATGGATTAACTGGAAAGACACGTAAAAAGGGAAGTGTATCGTCATTCCAAGCATTTTGTATGAGTTCAGCAGCTCGTATTGGTATCGGGAACTTAGCGGGTGTAGCGCTAGCTATTTCTATGGGAGGACCTGGAGCTGTATTTTGGATGTGGGTTATTGCGATTATTGGGGCGTCTTCAAGTTTCGTAGAAAGTACGCTTGCGCAAATTTATAAAATAAAAGATGGCAGTGGCTTCCGTGGTGGTCCTGCTTATTATATGGAAAAAGGTTTGAATAAACGTTGGATGGGAATTTGGTTCTCTATCCTTATTACAATTAGTTACGGTTTAATTTTCAACTCAGTACAAGCAAATACAGTGACATTAGCATTTAAAAATGCATTTGGTATTGAGCGTTATGTTGTAGGGATTGTACTTGCGGTATTGGTTGCGGTTATTATTTTTGGTGGTGTGAAAAGTATTGCGCGTATGTCAGAAATGATTGTTCCGCCGATGGCAATTATTTATATTGCAGTAGCTGTGTTCGTTGTTATTAAAAATTATTATTTAATACCGGATATGTTTACAGAAATCTTTAAAGGTGCATTCGGTTTAGATTCAGCTGTAGGTGGCGGTATTGGTGCTGCAATGAAGTTTGGTATTCAGCGCGGATTATTTGCGAATGAAGCCGGTATGGGTAGTGCGCCAAACGCGGCTGCAACAGCTGATGTAACGCATCCAGCTAAACAAGGATTTATTCAAACAATTGGAGTATTAGTGGATACATTCTTAGTATGTACATCAACAGCGTTTATCGTACTATGTTCTGGTGCATATAAGGCAACAAATTTAGAAGGTATTGAATTAACGCAAGTCGCGCTAAGTTCACAAATCGGTTCGTGGGCAAGTAGCTTCTTAGCGATTATCATTTTCTTATTTGCTTTCAGCTCATTACTAGGAAACTATTATTATGGTGAAACGAATATTGAATTTATTAAACGAAGTAAAACTTGGTTAACGATTTATCGTATTGCGGTTGTAGGAATGGTACTATTCGGCTCTGTTGCGACGCTTCAAGTTGTATGGAATATGGCAGACTTATTTATGGGTCTAATGGTAATCACAAACTTAATTGCGATTACACTTCTTGGCCGATTTGCGTATGCTGCGTTGGCAGACTATGTAAGGCAAAAGAAACAAGGAAAAGATCCGGTATTCAGTGCAGATTCTATTCCTGGTTTAACGAACACAGAGTGTTGGGATAAGCCGGCGGTAACAGATAAAGAAAAAGCAGTATAATAAAAAGGCGAGCATCGAGATGAATTCGATGCTCGCCTTTTTGTTGTAATGAATGATATTAAGGCTAAAAGATGATTGATATAATGTCTATAAAAAAAATATAAATGTTATAATTGTTAACACGGCTATGTCATGAAACCTTACATCGTTTGTCGAAAATTCTTGATTACTAAAAGTTTTTAGAATATAATTTTCTTATTGTTAGGAAGAGGGGGCAATACAAATATGGATTTTTTAACTAATGTAATTGGGGATATAAATAATGTCCTTTGGTCATATATCATTATTGCGATGTTAATTGGATTGGGACTTTACTTTTCGTTTCGTGTGAAATTTGTCCAAATTCGTTACTTCGGAGAAATGATTCGCCTACTTGGGGACGGGGCGAGTTCAAAGACAAGAAAAGCACAAAAAGAAAAAAGTGGTGTATCATCGTTCCAAGCATTTTGTATGAGTACAGCTTCTCGTGTAGGTACTGGTAACTTAGCTGGTGTAGCGATTGCAATTTCAGCAGGTGGTCCAGGAGCTGTGTTTTGGATGTGGTTAATCGCGGTAATTGGGGGTGCTTCTGCATTTGTAGAGAGCACATTAGCGCAAATTTATAAAGTAAAAGATGGGAATGCATTCCGTGGTGGCCCAGCGTATTATATGGAAAAAGGCTTGAAGAAACGCTGGCTAGGGGTTGTCTTCTCTGTTCTAATAACAGTTAGTTTCGGATTAATTTTCAACGCCGTGCAGTCAAACACAGTAGCAGCAGCTTTTGATGGAGCATTTAAAATGGATAGTAGACTTGTAGGTCTGTTTATGGCTGGTTTACTTGCAATCATTATTTTTGGCGGGGTTAAGCGAATTGCACGTGCGGTTGAAATGATTGTTCCGGTTATGGCGATTATATATGTAGCTGTTGCGTTGTTTGTTGTCGTGACAAACATTACAGAAATCCCGCATGTATTTAAAGAGATTTTCCTACATGCTTTCGGAATTAAAGAAGTAGTGGGCGGGGGATTAGGAGCTGCGATTTTACTAGGGGTAAAACGTGGATTATTTTCAAATGAAGCAGGTATGGGTAGTGCGCCGAACGCAGCTGCGACTGCAAACGTAACACATCCAGTTAAACAAGGTTTCATTCAAACTTTAGGGGTATTTACAGATACATTATTAATTTGTAGTTGTACAGCATTTATCATTTTATTATCAGATGTGCCTGGAGCGGCTGATTTAAACGGAATTCAATTAACGCAACAAGCATTAAGTCAGCATATCGGGCCATGGGCATCTATATTTGTAGCAGTTGCAATTTTCTTGTTTGCATTTAGTTCATTAGTAGGTAACTATTACTATGGTGAAACAAATATTGAGTTTTTAAATGGAAGTAAAGTTTTATTAAATGTTTATCGAATTGCGGTACTTGGTATGGTTATGTTAGGTTCTGTAGCAACAATTCAAATTGTTTGGGACTTAGCAGATTTATTCATGGGTATCATGGCTATTATTAACTTAGTGGCGATTGTATTCCTTTCTAAGTATGCTTTCGCGGCATTATCAGATTACGTAAAGCAAAAGAAACAAGGAAAAGATCCAGTCTTTTATGCGGAGTCTATTCCGGGTTTAAACAATACAGAGTGCTGGGACAAGCCAGCAGTAGCAGATAAAGAAAAAGCTGTATAATAAAAAAGGAACGAGCATCAGAGAAATTTGATGCTCGTTTTTTTATGGTGATAAACTAAAGGAAGAGGGAAAATACGAACATTAATGAGTGTTTTATAATAAAATGTATTTTTTTAAGAAAAGTGCGGATGTGAGTTATAATTTGTGTTAGAATGGAAAATGGCTTTGAGACAAGAGATTTTATGGCTTTTCATATCCGATTGAAGGTTTTGGAGGAGAAATGGAAAGTTCGGATTATTCCTTGTTTTGAGTAGTCAGACGTTCAACGTTAATGAAGAGTTAAATGGAGGATTTTATTAATGAAGTTTGTTATGTTTCTTGTAGGACTACTAGTTGTATTCGTACTCGGCTTTCTTATAAGTTCTGATCGTAAGAAGATTAAGTATAAACCAATCGCAATTATGCTTGTTATTCAGCTAGCGTTAACGTATTTCTTATTAAATACGCCAATTGGTTATATTTTAGTAAAAGGAATTTCTGATGGATTTGGAGCGCTTCTTGGATATGCGGAAGCTGGAATCGTTTTCGTATTTGGAGGCCTTGTTAATAAAGGAGAAGTTTCATTCTTCTTAACGGCATTATTGCCAATCGTATTCTTTGCAGTGTTAATCGGAATTCTGCAACACTTTAAAATTTTACCGATATTTATTCGTGCTATTGGTACTATGCTAAGTAAAGTAAATGGTTTAGGAAAATTAGAATCATATAATGCAGTAGCAGCCGCAATTGTTGGGCAGGCAGAAGTATTCATTACAGTAAAAGATCAATTAAGTAAAATCCCAAAACATCGTTTATATACACTATGTGCATCTTCAATGTCGACAGTATCGATGTCAATCGTTGGTTCTTATATGAAAATGATTGAGCCAAAATATGTAGTAACAGCACTTGTATTAAATTTATTTAGTGGTTTCATTATTATTCATCTTATTAACCCGTATGATATTACGGAAGAAGAAGATACACTGAAGTTAGAAAATAAGAAAAAACAGTCATTCTTTGAAATGTTAAGTGAATATATTATGCTTGGTTTCACGATTGCGATTACGGTAGCAGCAATGTTACTTGGTTTCGTAGCATTAATTACAGCAATCAATAGCTTGTTTGATTCAGTGTTCGGTATTACATTCCAAGCTATTTTAGGGTATATTTTCTCACCATTAGCATTCGTAATGGGTATCCCGCAAGCGGAAATGGTAACAGCGGGGCAAATTATGGCAACAAAATTAGTATCAAACGAGTTTGTTGCGATGCTTGATCTAGGAAAAGTAGCTGGTGAGTTATCAGCTCGTACAGTCGGTATTCTTTCTGTATTCCTTGTATCATTTGCGAACTTCTCATCTATCGGAATTATCGCAGGTGCAACGAAAGGAATCGATGAAAACCAATCAAACGTTGTTTCATCATTCGGATTACGACTTGTATACGGTGCGACATTAGTAAGTCTTTTATCGGCGATTATCGTTGGTGTTATGTTATAAAGTGAAACTTTAATCAGTGGGGGGCTTTATCCCCCGCTGATTATTAGCCTTCACCAATCGGGCTTTTACGGGCAGTTAATCACCCACCTAACTTCTTTGTTTTCGCTGAATTTTGAGGTGGGGGTCTTACTGCCCGTTAAAGCGGGGTAAAAAAGATGGTCCTAGCTCATAGCTAGGGCTATTTTTTTATGGTAAATTTACATGAAAAAACCAATTAATTAGGAATATATTAACATATAAAAATATTTTAAAATTTATATTGCATTTCAATTAGTTAACGCTTACAATTTGATTTGTAGGTGGTATCAATTTCAGACTTTCAAGTATGGTAGGAGAGAAGAGGCTACCTTTTATAAATTGCAATTTATGTAAACGCTTACTGATTTTAGATAACAGTTGAATAATATTTAGGGGTTTTAAATTTTTTTAACATCAATGGTCAGACGTCATTCGTTATACGTTATACGACCAATAACTCGTGAGAGAAGTGGAGGATTCACATATGAAAATAGTAATGTTTCTAGTCGGTTTACTTGTAGTGTTTGTACTAGGTTTCCTTATAAGTTCAGATCGTAAGAAAATTAAATATAAACCAATTGCACTTATGCTTGTCATTCAATTGGTACTTGCGTATTTCTTACTAAATACAAAGATCGGATTTGTGTTAGTAAAAGGGATTGCAGATGGATTTGGCGCTATTTTAAAATTTGCGGAAGCAGGGGTTAATTTCGTATTTGGTGGTCTAGCAAATGATGGACAAGCACCATTCTTCTTAACAGTATTATTACCAATTATTTTCTTAGCAGTATTAATCGGGATCTTACAACATATTAAAGTTTTACCGATTATCATTCGTGCAGTCGGTTTCGTATTAAGTAAAATTAACGGTTTAGGAAAACTAGAATCATATAATGCGGTAGCAGCTGCAATTGTTGGTCAAGGTGAAGTATTTATTACAGTAAAAGATCAACTAAGCAAATTACCGAAAAATCGTTTATACACACTTTGTGCATCATCAATGTCAACAGTATCAATGTCAATCGTTGGTTCTTATATGAAAATGATTGATCCGAAATATGTAGTAACAGCACTTGTACTAAACTTATTTAGTGGATTCATTATCGTTCATATCATTAATCCATATGACGTAAACGAAGAAGACGATATTTTAGAATTACAAGAAGATAAGAAACAAACATTCTTTGAAATGTTAGGCGAATATATTATGCTTGGTTTCTCTATCGCTGTAACAGTAGCGGCAATGTTAATCGGTTTCGTAGCATTAATTACAGCAATTAACGGTGTATTCGATTCAATTTTTGGAATCACATTCCAAAGCATTTTAGGATACGTTTTCTCACCGTTAGCATTTGTAATGGGTATTCCAACATCAGAGATGCTAACAGCAGGACAAATTATGGCAACGAAATTAGTAACGAACGAATTCGTTGCAATGCTTGACCTTGGAAAAGTAGCTGGTGATTTATCAGCTCGTACAGTAGGTATTTTATCTATCTTCCTTGTATCATTTGCGAACTTCTCATCAATCGGAATTATCGCAGGTGCAACGAAGAGTATCGATGGCAAACAAGCAAACGTTGTATCTTCATTCGGATTAAAACTTGTATACGGTGCAACGTTAGTAAGTATATTATCAGCAATTATCGTTGGGGTTATGCTTTAATAAATAACAAAGAAGTCGTTTATCTCTCGCCTAGAGGATGAACGGCTTTTTTGTTTTGGTATGATAAATAATATAGAGAGGGGGAATTAGGGTGAAAGAAGCGGGTAGTTTAAGGGAGTTTGATGAGATTATAGAGAACATTGATCAATTAACTGGAGAAGATGCTAGAGTGTTTTTGAAATTTATACATGGGTATTTAAGCATAGTAGAAGAAGGCGATGGGACTTTTACTCATAGTGATTTTATTGAAAAGGTTTTATAAGAAAGATGTGGGTAAGGTTATTAAGCTGAGAGAAGAAATAAAAAAATCACCTTAATCCATTCATTAAGGTGATTGAAATATTATTCAGCTGGAGGCGTAAATGTACGTTTCTCTAATTCAGCATCTAGCATAAATAGTGCGTTTGAATCGCTTGTAATACGTTTTAATTTTTGGATGATGCTATCAAATGAAGCTTCTTCTTCTACTTGCTCATCAACGAACCATTTTAAGAAGGTAATTGTTGCGTGTTCACGCTCATCCCAAGCGATATCAGATAAGTGATAAATGCGCTTCGTTACTTCACGCTCATGCTCAAGTGCTACTTCAAAAGCATTCAATACAGACTCATATTCGTTATTAGGATGATCAAATCCAGTAATAATAGCGCGCTCGCCGCGGTCATTAATGTAGTTGTAAAGCTTCATTGCGTGGAAACGCTCTTCTTCAGCTTGTACAAGGAAAAAGTTAGCGAATCCATCGTAGCTTTCCGCTGTACAGTAAGCAGCCATTGCCATATAAGCGTGAGCAGAGTAAAATTCAAAATTCATTTGTTCATTTAGTGCGTCGTGCAATTTTTTAGATAACATAAAATCCCCCTTATTATTGTGACAAGAATATTATACCATAATTGATAATGTTCTCATTTAGATGTTTCGAATCTTTTTGAAAGCTTTGTAACGTGTGTTTCCATAATGTCTTGTAAATCCAAATCATATTTTTGTGAAAGAACAATAAGATTAGATAGTACATCACCAAGTTCTTCTTTTAGTTCTTGTTTTAGCTCTTCTTGTGTTTTCGTTTGTTCATCAGGGCGATCACGACCGATTTCAATAGCGCGAACAACTCGTGAAACTTCCCCAACTTCCTCAGTTAAGAAATTTAAGCGAATAAAGGAGTTGTACTGTGACCAGCTTCGTTTTTCGTAAAATTCCTCCACCCATCTTTGAAATGCGACGATATCCATTTCTTCCTCATCCCTTCAATATGTTGTACAATGTCAATTGTATCATAACAATATATAGTTTCGGGGTGTAGGAATGAGAAAGATTTGTGTGTTTGCAGGTTCCAATTTAGGGGAGAGACCAGAATTTAAAGAGCAGGCAATCCAGTTAGGCAAAATGTTTGTTGAGAACGACTATGAGCTCGTATACGGTGGTTCATGCGTTGGATTAATGGGAGAAGTAGCAAACGAAGTTCTTCGTTTAGGTGGACGTGTAACAGGTGTTATGCCGCGCGGTCTATTTCGAGGAGAAATCGTACATACAGGATTAACAGAATTAATTGAAGTAGAAACAATGCATGAGCGCAAGGCGAAAATGGCAGAGCTTGCGGATGCTTTCATTGCATTACCAGGCGGATATGGAACGTTTGAAGAGCTATTTGAAGTTGTATGTTGGTCACAAATTGGTATACATGATAAGCCAGTTGGTTTATTAAACATTAAAGACTTTTACGGACCGATTCTGCAAATGGTTAATCGCGCAGCTGAAGAAGGCTTTATGAACCCGTCGAATAAAGAGTTGATTGTTTCAGCTGAGACGGCAGCTAAATTAATTCATGAAATACAAAATTACGAGCGTCCTGTTTTGGGGACGAAGTGGAAGCAATTATCATAGTACATTTTTATAGCGATTTATAGAAACACATGTCTTTTTATCGTAAAAAGGCATGTGTTTTTAATATAGTTAAATATATTAATGTTAAAATATTAAGTTTTCAAAAAGGAGAAATAGATGGAGGAGTTTGTGTATTTACGTCCTGTTTTTAAAAGTATTTTAGCAGCATCTATTCTTGTTATGCTAATTGTTTTAAGACAGAAGAAAGAGCTGATTAATGAGTTTTCGCTTTGGTTTATTTCGGTATTGTGTATCGCTGTTTCGGCGATAACACTTTTTATGTCAGGGTTTATCGTTGATGAGTATAGTCTAAGTGGAGATCCACAATCGTTTTGCATGTTTATTGCGATTGGCTGTATTAGCGGCTTGAATTTTATTATTTATTATAAACGGAAATAAAAAAAGGCATTCCATATTACTTCGGAATGCCTTTATCATTTTGATTACTTTGTTTTTTATACAGGTACCAGCCACCCCAACCGCCACCAATAGCTACAACAACGAGGAAAGCATAGTCTTTAACCTCGACACGTATATTGAAAATATTAGCTATAAGTAAGAGAATCCCAACTGTTATTAACGCAAAAAATGCTCTAATTAAGTAGTCTTTCAACTGAACCACTCCCGTCATTTAATTAGTAAATGATGAACTTGGACAAGCTTTTTGGATCTAATTACTAAAGGGTGTTTCCTATATTTTAACATAAAAGAGATTGTAATATATTGATAAAAGTAGAGGAGAGGGGGGCTAATATTGTCGTGATTTGTTGGTAAAGCGATATTCTTTGTCGAAACGTTGATATATCGTGAATTACGATCGATATAATTTTATGTATTATCAAGTGCGACCAATCAATAGAAAAAAGCGACTCTGAACGAGCCGCTTCCGCTTTTAGTGGTATCTAGCTCCAGCGGCTAGAACAGTCGGTTGTTTCACTCCTTCATTCGAGGCAAAAAGCGCCTCGGAATCAGGAGTTCCAACACCCTCCTGTTCTGAACGAGCTGCTTCTGCTTTTAATCATATCCAGCTCCAGCGGCTAGAATCTCCGGTCATTTCGCTCTCTCGCTCGAAGCAAAAAGCGCTTCAAGGTCGAGAGCTCCAATGTCCTGCGATTCTGAACGAGCCGCTTCCGCTTTAAGTGGTATCCAGCTCCTGTGGCTAGCTCTTCGTGTCTAAGAACCTTCCACATAAGAAGGCAAAAAGCGCCTTCTATGTGAAAGAACCTTAGCCAGTCAGAGCTGAACGAGCCACCTCCGCTTTAAAATCTATTATTGATTCAAGAACGCGCGTAGCATCCAAGCGTGTTTTTCTAGTTCTGTGTAGATGCCTAGTAGTAGGTCAGATGTCATTTCGTCATCAGAGTTTTGAGCGATTTCCATGCCTTTTTTCAGTTCGACTAGCATCATTTCGTAGTCTTTCATGATTGCTTCGACCATTCCTTCTGCAGTTTCTCCGTAAGCTGCTTCTTGAATAGAAGATAGTTCTAAGTATTCTTTCATTGTTGCTACTGGTTTGCCGCCAATTGCTAAAATACGTTCTGCAATTTCATCGATGTGAGTAGCTGATTCTGTGTAAAGCTCTTCAAATTTTTCATGTAGTGTGAAGAATTGAGGTCCTTTTACGTACCAATGGAAGTTGTGTAGTTTTGTAAATAAAACGCTCCAGTTTGCTACTTGTTTGTTTAATGCTTCGATTACTTGTTTGTTCATTATGATCAATCTCCTTTTGAGTTATTATGTTATATGAATTACTAATTTATAATTATTATAATATAGTAATTTGTATAAATCAACCCTTTCGCTGGAATTAATTTGAACAAATTATGAACTGTTGTAAATAAAACTCCCTATTACTGTGAAGTAATAGGGAGTTTTATTTGATATATAGCTTCTGCTTTTAATTATTATACTGCTTGCTTATTTTCTTCTACATCCTGTCCATCCCAACACTCTGTATTCTTTAAGCCAGGGATAGAACTTGCAATGAAAACAGGATCTTTTCCTTGTTTCTTTTGCTTTATATAGTCTACTAATGCCGCATAGGCGAACTTGCTAAGGAATGAGATGGCAATTAAGTTTGTAAATACCATTAGTCCCATAAAGAAATCAGCTAAACTCCAAACCGTTTGAAGGGCAGCGATAGATCCGAAGAACACCATTCCGACAACTGCAACACGATAAATCAGTAACCATGTTTTGCTTTCTTTAATGAATGCGATATTTGTTTCACCATAATAGTAGTTTCCTAGTAAAGAACTGAAAGCGAATAGGAAAATAATAATCGCTAAGAAAGTGCTTGCCCACGGTCCAATTTGTGAACTTAATGCTTGTTGTGTTAATTCAATACCTTCTAAATTCGATCCTTTGTAAAGTCCAGAGCATAATACGATAAACGCTGTTGATGTACATACTAAGAATGTATCTACGAAAACACCTAATGCTTGAACAAGTCCTTGTTTTACAGGGTGAGATACATCTGATGTTGCTGCTGCATTAGGAGAGCTACCCATACCTGCTTCTGTCGCGAATAAACCGCGCTGAATTCCGAATTTGATTGCTGCTCCAATACCACCAGCGATAGCTTGGTCTAAACCAAATGCGCTGTTAAATATTTCTGTAAAAATGCTTGGTAACATAGTGAAGTTGTTAATTACGACAAAAACAGCTACGCCGATATAAATGATTGCCATTGGAGGAACAATCATTTCTGTAATACGTGAAATGCTCTTGATACCACCAAAAATAATAACTGCAACTAATAAAGCTAATAGAGCTCCTACGATCGTTCGCTCTAGTCCAAAAGCATTTTCAAATGCTATTGTTACCGTGTTTGCTTGTACAGAATTGAAAATTAATCCGTACGCAACTGTAATAAGAAGTGAAAACCAAACACCCATCCAGCGTTTGTTTAACCCTTTTTCCATGTAATACGCTGGTCCACCACGGAATCTGCTTCCATCTTTTACTTTATAAATTTGCGCGAGCGTACATTCTACAAAACTAGTAGCTGCTCCAAGGATAGCGATAAACCACATCCAAAATATTGCCCCAGGTCCACCCATTGAAATGGCTAATGCTACACCAGCTAAGTTCCCGATACCAATACGTGCTGCTGCACTTAAGCAAAATGCTTGGAATGGAGAGATGCTATCTTTCTTTTTTTCTTTTCGATTAAATCCTTTACTAATTAAACTGACCATCTCACGGAAATGAGTAATTTGGACAAATTTTAATTTGAAAGAGAAATAAAGACCGAAGCCGATTAACATTGCAATAAGAATATATGACCATAAAATATTATTCGTTACCTCAAGGAATCTGCTAAAGATATCAACCATATAATACACTTCCTTTTTTTCGTAATAAGAAAATTATATGCAAAAAATATACCAGAATCAATTTTTCTAAAAAATCATGTTACTTAAATGTGTTTTGTGTTATGATTATGTTACATCGTAATATTTTTAGAATTATTTACATTTTAAAAAACTAAATTTAAAGCGAAAAAGAGGGGATAATTTGAAAGAAGAATCTTTATTGAAAGTAAGTCTTAAGAGTTTGAAAATAAGAAGTAATTTATTTTTTATCATTACATCTTTAAGTATCTTTTTAGGAGCCACTTATTATTACAATAAAAGATTTCCAAGTCATAGGTATCCTGAATGGTTAGAATTTCTAAAATTGATTGGATGAACAAAAGACAGAAAAACAGAAAATTAAAATAAAGAAGTTATGGAGGAGCTAAATATGAATATTAGAGAAAGTGAACTTCCGGGTATTGGTTATAAATTTCAAATCGTTACGAAAGGTAACGAAAAGATGGTGATCGTCATTCATGATGATGGGCGTAGAGAAATGTATCATTTTGATTCAGATCATGAAGAAAGCATCTCAAGTATTTCATTACGTGACTCAGAGGCGAGACAAATTGCAGCAATATTAGGTGGAATGGTATACAAACCTAGAGCATTAGAAAATGTTGAGATGGTCTTTGAAGGTTTAGCAATTGAGTGGTTTAAAGTGGAGAATGCAGCTCCGGCAATCGGAAAAACAATTGGCGACCTTGAAATAAGAAAAACATATAGCGTAACGATAATTGCAGTTATGAAAAAGAATATGAAAAAGCTATTTAATCCAGGTCCAGACACGGTGATTGAAGAAGGAGATATGCTTGTAGTTTCTGGTGAGAGAGAAGAAATTAAAAAGATTATTAATGAATTACTTTCGAATAGGGGGACTGACTAGATGGATACTTTAATTTTTGAAGTTGGTACAGCTTTAGTTTTAGTAGCAATTGCGGCGGTAATCGCTGGAAAGTTTAAATTCTCAGTAATTCCTTTTCTAATTGTTCTTGGCATGTTAGTAGGTCCGCACGCGCCGACAATAGGTGTTATCGATCTCAAATTTATTGAAAGTGCAAGTGTGATATCCTTCCTTGGAAGGATTGGTGTTCTGTTCCTTCTTTTCTATCTGGGATTAGAGTTTTCGATGAAAAAACTAATTAAATCTGGACGTTCTATCGCGATTGGCGGAACAATCTATATTTTGATTAACTTTTCACTAGGATTATTATACGGATTTATAATGGGATTCCCGTTACTCGAAATCTTAATTATTGCGGGTATTATTACGATTTCTTCTAGTGCTATTGTCGCAAAGGTATTAGTTGATTTAAGAAGAACTGGTAATAATGAAACCGAATTAATTTTAGGAATTATTATGTTTGAGGATATATTCCTTGCTGTATATTTATCAGTAGTTTCTGGCTTAGTTCTTGGGGATCACGCTTCCTTCTTAGGTGCCCTTACTTCAATTGGAATTGCTTTAGGATATATGCTTCTATTCTTTATTGTGGCTAGAAAAGCAACGCCGTTATTAAATAGATTGCTCAATATTAGTTCAGATGAAATTTTTATTATTGTAGTATTTGCTTCGTTGTTCTTTATTGCAGGTTTTTCAGAAACAATTCACGTTGCAGAAGCAATCGGGGCACTTCTTTTAGGGTTAGTTTTCTCTGAGACAGAGCATAGTGATCGAATTGAACATCTTGTTGTTCCATTTAGAGACTTCTTCGGAGCTATTTTCTTCTTCAGTTTCGGATTAAGTATCGATCCGTTTTCATTGGGCGGAGCAATATGGTTAACGTTAGGTGCTGTACTTCTGACGATAATCGGAAACTTTGTAGCAGGGATGATTGCAGGAAGACAAGCTGGATTATCTCATAAAGCATCAACAAATATTGGATTAACAATCGTTTCAAGGGGAGAATTCTCAATCATTATGGCTAATATCGGTATCGCGGGTGGGTTAATGTCGGTATTGAAACCATTCTCAGCACTATACGTGCTTATACTATCGATCTTAGGTCCACTTCTGACGAAAGAGTCAAAGAATGTATATAAATTTTTAAATAAAATCTTTAAGTGGGATACGAAGACTAGATAAATTTTGAAAAAATAAAAGTACAAGATATTTACTGCTTGTACTTTTATTTTTGGTAATGAAAACAGTAAAGAGAGGTAAATGATGTTAGGAGAGTTGATTCATTCAGTTTTAGTTTTTCTAGAAGGACTTGGTTATTGGGGAATTATGCTGGGATTAATGATAGAGGTTATCCCAAGTGAAATCGTATTATCTTATGCAGGTTATTTAGTATCAACAGGAAGCATTACATTTTGGGGGGCTGTCGCGTTCGGTACAATTGGTGGTGTAATCGCACAACTATTCATTTATTGGATCGGTCGATACGGAGGAAGACCTGTTCTTGAGCGATATGGAAAATATATTTTGATTCAGAAGAAACATATTGATTATGCTGAAGCGTGGTTTAATCGTTACGGAACTGGTGTTATTTTTACAGCGCGTTTTATTCCTGTTGTGCGTCATGCTATTTCGATACCAGCGGGTATTGCGAAAATGTCACATGCTAAGTTTATTACGCTAACTACACTAGCTGTTATTCCATGGTCAATTGTATTTGTATATTTAGGTTTTAAATTAGGAACAGAGTGGGAAAGTATTAATAAAGTAGCTGGGCCATATGTGAAATACTTTGCACTTGCTGCTATTGTTTGTGCAATTGGTTATTTTATATTAAAAAAAATGATGAAAAAAAAGTGATTACGGAAAAAGAATCTATGCTGACATAGATTCTTTTTTATTGTCATTTTTTAAAGGATGAAAGTGTATGTTTAATATTTACCATATTGTGGCATATATATAGGGAAAGGGAGTTTAGGAAGGGGATTATTGAGAAATGGAACTCCAGTTTCAAAATGTATATCAACAAGTCGAGAATTGGTATGTGTTGGATTCGGAGCTTCCTTGGGATGTCAAAAAGTTAAGAAATGATTTGTTTTCTCTTATTGAAGTAAGTGCAACGCCAGTTATTTTTTGTGATACGTGTGATGCGAATCATGTACTTTTATCATTAGGAGAAGAAGAAGAGGAGTTTTTATTCCCAGTAGGTGGTTTTTATCATAAAGAAAAACAATTAATTTTCGTTTGTATGTGGGAAGAATATGAGCAAGTGCTCAAAACGCTATTGCATGAATTCAGGCATGCGATGCAGCATAAGGACGATGTACTATATGTTGGAAATGAACTATACGAAGAAAGATGGATTGAGAAAGATGCGAGGCGTTTCGCGGAGAGGAAGCTAGATGAAT
This sequence comes from Bacillus sp. RC240, assembly GCF_044907945.1. Classification (NCBI taxonomy): domain Bacteria; kingdom Bacillati; phylum Bacillota; class Bacilli; order Caryophanales; family Bacillaceae; genus Bacillus; species Bacillus sp. RC240. The sequence continues at coordinate 74,296 of NZ_JBIYCT010000008.1, forward strand.
ATAAAAATAGAAATTTAATCTGAAGCATAGTGGAGAAAAATCACTGTGCTTTTATTTATTGCTAATTAAAAATAAGTAGTTGACCTTTAATAAGTTTAGTTCTAAACTAATAGTATCAAATGAGCGAGGTGATGGAATGAAAGCAGGGGAAAGACTTGGAGTACTATTATGGTTTCGTTTATCACGCTTTTATAATAGAAGTATTCGTGAGACGAATCAGCATTTGAAAAAGTGGAATGTATCTGCCGCTCAGTTTGATGTATTAGTTCAAATTGGAGGAAACGATCGTTTAACGCAGCAAGAACTTGGAAATAAGTTGTTTGTTACGAAAGGAAATGTTACTCAACTTTTAAATAAGATGGAGCAACTAGATTGGATTCAGCGTGAACAAGAAGGTACTACGAAATATATTTCATTAACAGAAAAGGGAAAGGTTCTATATGAAGAAATAGTCCCGCCGCAAGAAACATTTCAAACAGAGCAATTTGATAAGTTAAATAGAGAAGAACAAAAACAATTATTAGAATTACTGAAGAAGTTGCAGTGATAAAATTAAAAATAATTATCTTGATTTCGAGATAATATGAGGTGAAGGATATGTTTAGAAAAGTTGATCATAAAAATATGGGAAGAGCAAATCACGGTTGGTTAAATACACATTTTCATTTTTCCTTTGCAAATTATTATAATCCAAACAACATGAATTTTGGAGCAGTACGTGTTATGAATGATGATTTAATAGCGCCACAAACTGGTTTTGATATGCATCCGCACCGTGATATGGAGATTATCTCTTACGTTATAGATGGTGAATTAACACATGAAGATAGTATGGGGAACCGCGGGACAATTGAGCGTGGGCATGTTCAATATATGAGTGCAGGTACTGGTGTATTTCACAGTGAGCATAACTTAGGAAGTGAAACATTACGTTTATTGCAAATTTGGATTTTACCAGACCGCGACGGTCATAAACCAAACTATGGTGAGTTTAAATTTGATTGGAGTAAACGTGAAAATGAGTGGTTCCATATGGTATCTCCTTCTGATAGAGATGCACCAATTCATATTCACCAAGATGCAAATTTATATTCTTTATCATTAGAAGCTGGTAAAGAAATTCATTTTCCTGTTAAAGAAGGACGTCAATTGTACCTTGTACGAATTGAAGGTAGCGGCGTTGTAAACGGTGAAACACTCGTAATGCGTGATGCAGCGGAGGCTGTAGAAGAAGATATTCACATTCAAGCGAAAGAAAACTCTCACTACTTAGCGATTGAAATGAAAATGGAATAAAGTGAAACTTTAACCCATGGCGGTTTTAAGTATGTGAATAGCGAGATGAAAAGTTATAGGGAAGAGGATATCGAAAACGATATCCTTTTTTGTGTGAGTTAAATTAACAGAAAAAACTTTCTCAATTTTTGAGAGCAGGTATTGGAAAGATTATTCAGAATATTTATAAAGGTGTTAAAAACTTTTAGGGAAATGGGGAGTGTTAGATTGAAAAAGCAAGTAATTTCATCAGCATTAGCATTAACTGTTATCGCAAGTGGGTTTGGGGCATTTGGAGCAACTACGACGAAAGCAGAAGAGCAAAAAATCCAGTATCATCAAGAGTTTAAAACACCAGCTTACATAGGTGAAGAATGGAAAGCGCCGGAAGGACTAGATAAAAAAGAGACGGTCTTTCAATATTTAGAGAGTAAAAAAGATATGTTTAAACTAGCAGGAAATATTGACAAACATTTCAATATCGTTGGTGAAGAAAAAGATGCTGAGTCTGGTACAACACATGTGAAGTTAGTTGAGAAGCATAATAACATTCCTGTGTATGGTTCAGATCAAACAGTTACGCTTGATAAAGAGAACAATGTAAAAGCATTTTTCGGACAAGTTATTCCGAGTTTAGATGATAAAAATATTCCTACATCTGCAAGTATTAGTGCGGAACAAGCAGAAACGATTGCAAAAGCTAATATTGAGAAGGAAATTGGTAAAGTAAAGAATTATGATGGTGTGAAAAAAGATTTATATGTGTATGAAAAAGATGGTCAATACTATCTTGCATATCTTGTAAAAGCGTCGGTTTCGAAACCAGCTCCAGGATATTGGCATTACTTTGTTGATGCAACAAATGGAAATGTTATTGAGAAATATAATGCTGTAGATAACATTACTGGATTTGGTTACGGAGTATTAGGTGCTAGACAATCATTTGAAATTGCTCAAGATACGAAAACAGGAGCGTTCAACTTATTTGATGGTACACGAGGACAAGGTGTCCATACATTTGATGCAGAGAATATGAACGAAGACTGGTTTAATTTATTCTCACAAATTCTTGGATATACAGGAGAAGAAATTGGAAGTAAATCTAAGTTCTTCGAAGATAAAGCGGCAGTTGATGCGCATGTGAATGCAGGAAAAGTATATGATTATTATAAAAAGACATTTAACCGTAACTCTTTCGATGATAAAGGTGCAAAACTTATTTCTGCTGTTCACGTAGGTGAATCTTGGAATAACGCAGCGTGGAACGGTGTGCAAATGATGTATGGTGATGGAGATGGTAAGACATTTATTCCATTATCAGCTGGCCTAGACGTTATTGGCCACGAATTAACGCATGCTGTAACTGAACATACAGCAAACCTTGTTTATAAAGATGAGTCAGGAGCGTTAAATGAATCGTTATCTGATATTATGGGCGTCATGGTTGAGAAGAAAAGCTGGGATTTAGGAGCTGATATTTATACACCTGGTAAACCTGGTGATGCACTTCGTTCTCTGAAGGATCCAGCATCTATTCCAAACCCATTAAAACCAGGTGAAGGTTACCCAGATCACTATAATAAACGTTATACTGGAACAGCTGATAATGGCGGCGTTCATATTAACAGTAGTATTAACAATAAGGCGGCGTATTTAGTGTCTGAGGGCGGCACGCATTACAATGTGAAAGTAACTGGAGTGGGCCGTGAAGCAACAGAAAAAATTTACTATCGTGCTCTTACAAAATATTTAACTGCAAACTCTGATTTCAAAATGATGCGCCAAGCTGCACTTCAATCAGCAGAAGATTTATTCGGTAAAAACTCTAAAGAGGTACAAGCTGTAACGAAAGCTTATGACGCTGTAGGAGTAAAATAATAAGAGAAAAAAGACCTGACTGGATTGTCAGGTCTTTTCCTTATTTAATCACGAATACCTAATGCAATTTTTGCCATACGTGACATACGTTCTTTTGTCCATGGCGGATTCCATACAACGTTTACTTCTATTTCATTTACTTCAGGTACGTTCGTTGATAATACTTTTTTAACGTCTGATACGATTTGGCCAGCCATTGGACAACCGATAGAAGTCATCGTCATTGTAATGACAGCATTATTATTTTCATCCGCTGTAACGTCATAAACTAATCCAAGATTGATAATATCAACACCTAGCTCAGGGTCAATAACAGCTTCTAAGTTTGCATATAACTTTTCTTCAAATGCTTGTTGTGACATGTGTAGCACCCCCTAAATATTAATGATATCGGTTCTCATTATAACGGATATGCGGGATAAGTGCAGGAAATGAGCTCAAAAAAATATTCCTCTCTGAGAGAGGAATATTTTTTTGAAAAGCTATTCAGTTTTAAAATGAGATACAAGCTGATCTAATTCTTCAACTGTTTGTTTCATTTGTTTTGCAGTGAGAGTCATTTCATTCATCACGATGACTTTCTGTTCAGCAGATTGTGCCGTTGCGGCTGTTTCACTAGATACTTCATTTGAAATAGAAGCGATGTTATTAAGTGAAGCGTTCATTTCTTCAGCGCTTGCAGCCATTTCCTCAGCAGTTGCTGATATGTCTTGCATTTGAGTTGATACTTTATTTACTTGTTCAACAATTGTTGTGAAAGAAGTACCAGCCTCACGAACGACAGTAATGCCTTCAAATGCTTCAGAACGACCTTTAGACATCATAGAGCTAGCAGTTTCCGTATCATTTTGAATTTGATGAAGCAATTGGTTAATATCTTTTGCCGCTGTTTTTGATTGTTCCGCAAGTTTACGAACTTCATCAGCTACGACAGCAAATCCTTTTCCTTGTTCACCAGCACGAGCCGCTTCAATAGAAGCATTTAAAGCAAGTAGATTTGTTTGTTCAGCGATATTAGAAATAGATTGTACAGCTGTATCAATATATTTTGTATGAGTGATTAGACGTTCGACTACTTCTGATGTAGCATTTACAGCTTCATGTATCGTTGTCATTTGTGAAACAGATTTTTGGATAACAGTACTTCCGTCGTTAGCGTGTTCAGATGTAGCTACAGCAAGTTCGGCTACAGATGAAGCAGATTCAGCGATACGCTGAACACTTATTGCCATATCATCCATCGCAGTCGAGCTTTCTTCCATACTAGAAGTTTGCGATTGAATACTTGAATTTAAGTTGGACATCGAGCTTTGAACTCTTATTGTTGCCTCGCGTGATGTATTAGTCTTTTCTAGCATATTTTCAGAAGCTGTTTGTACTTCTACAGATGTTTTTTGAACACGATTAATGATATGTTGCAGGTTTTCTAACATTTTATTAAACGATGATGCAATTGCACCGATTTCATCATTGCTATTTACTTGTAGACGGGCTGTTAAGTCGCCTTCTTGAGAGGCTAATTCTTTTAGTTTAGTATCAATTTGTTGAATTGGTTTTACAAGCTTACCAGAGAACCACCATGCAAGAATAATTGCAGTTACAATACAAATAACAAGTGATAAGAAGACAACATATTCAATTCGTAGTGAAGATTGATCGATTTTTTCAATAGATTGTTCACGTAATTTAGCTTGTTCATTACTGTAATTTGTGAAATCACCGATTACTTTATAAACAGTGCCATTCTCTGTAGAAGCTACTTGTAAAGCTTCTTCCCATTTTTGTTCTTTTGCAAGACTGAATACTTTCTCTTCAATGAACTTTCTCCAAGTGGATCCTAATTCCATTGTGCTTTTCACGGACTGAGAAGTGTTAGGGTTAGAAAGAAGTTGCCCTTTTGTATCTTCAAGACGTTTACTCATCTCATTAAACTTGTCTAATTCGACTTGATCATGTTGTAGTAAATAACCTCTTAAAGCAGAAAGTTGTACTTGATAAGCGTCTCCGCGCTCTTTCAATTCTGTTGCAAGAGGAGAAATTTCTTTTTGTAATGTTTCAGCTTTATGAGACTGATCCATGGTAAAGAATAAAATAAAAGCTAAGGCGATGCCGAATAAAGCGCAAATCATTCCCATCATGAACATTAGTTTTTTTCGAATGCTAATAAAATTCATATGATAAAAATCCTCCTTGTAAAATCTTAGTATTAGAATTAATTAATTAATTAATGTAAAAAATTGAAAGAAAGCTTTACTCCATATGGAATAAAGCTTTCTTCTTTCCTTTAGGAATTATAGCAGACAGAATGGGAGATAGAAAGAGATATTTTAGCGTGAAAAAAGAGAGACTCTAAATCGCTCTTTCTAACAATTTAGAGTTCGTAGAAGTATAAATGAAATTTTCATTTTAACTATTTGTTTTGAAATGAGAAACGAGCACTTCAAGTTCTTGCACAATTGTTTTCATTTCTGATGATTTTTTAGCAACGACACTCATTTTGTTTACTTGGTCACCAGCTGAAGTTGCTGTTTTCGATGTTTCGGCAGCAACTTCATTTGAAATAGAAGCGATATTATTTAAAGCTGCATTCATTTCTTCAGAACTTGCGGCCATTTCTTCAGCAGTTGCAGACATTTCTTGTATTTGTGTAGAGAAATTGTTAATGTGATTAACAATTTCTGAGAATGAAGATCCAGCGGTACGAATGACTGTAATTCCTTCAGAAGCTTCTGACTGACCTTGTGTCATCATGTCATTTGCTATTTTTGTGTCCGCTTGAATTTGATGAAGTAAATGGTTAATGTCATTTGCTGCTAGCTGAGATTGTTCAGCAAGTTTTCGTACTTCATCGGCAACAACAGCGAATCCTTTTCCGTGTTCACCAGCACGGGCCGCTTCAATAGAAGCATTTAAAGCGAGCAAATTCGTCTGCTCGGCAATATTAGAAATAGATTGAAGTGCAGTATCAATATGATTCGTATGTGTAATGAGTCGCTCTACCACTTGTGATGTAGCGTTAACAGCTTCGTTAATTGTATGCATTTGTGTAATAGATTTTTCAATGACTTTATTTCCATCATCTGCTTTTTCAGAAGTTGTAACAGCTAGGCTAGCGGCAGAAGAGGCAGCTTGTGCAATGCGCTGAACACTCGTTGCCATATCATCCATTGCGGTTGAACTTTCTTCAATGCTAGAAACTTGTGAACGAATATTGTGCTCAAGAGCATTCATAGTCTCTTTAGTTTTTGCGGTATTTTCCATAGAAGCAGTTGTTTCGATAAACACATTTTCAGAAGCTTCTTTTACACTTGTTGATGTTTGTTGAACTTGCTTTATTATACGCTGTAAGTTAGCAAGCATTTGATTAAAGGAATTTGCGATGTCACCAATTTCATCTTTACTCGTTACGTGTAATCTAGCGGTTAAATCGCCATCTTGAGAAGCTAATTCTTTTAACTTCGCATCAATTTGTCGAATCGGTTTAACGAGTTTACCAGAGAACCACCATGCCAATAGAATAGACGTTAATGTACATGTAATGAGTGAGAAGAAAATAATATATTGAATAAGGGATGAAGAAGACTCTACGTCAGCAATTAATACGTCCCGTTTGTCATTTTCTTCATTTGCATATTTAGTAAAACGACTTAAAAGATCATTTACATAATCTGTTTGAGCAAGAGCAATTTTGGATGCTTCATCCCATTTTCCTTCCCGTGCAAGAGGGAGGACTTCATTATCTACGACGCTGCGCCATTTTGCTCCCATTAAAATGGCCTCTTTCATTCCTTCTGGGAATTTTTTATCACTTGTTACTTTCTCCCTAGTATCAGCTAGTTTTTTTCCTTCCCGGTTGAATTTATCCAATCCTTTTTGGTCATGTGATAATAAATATTCTTGTAAACCAGCGACTTGCGCTTGGAACCAATCGCCACGTTCTTTTAAAATCGTTGCTCTTTTCGATACATCATTCTTTAATGTTTCGATTTCACTTGCTTGATTCATCGCGAATGAAAGAATAACAATAAGAGCAATGCTAAATAAGGAAGAAATGCTTAAGAGTGTGAACAGTAGTTTTTTTCGAATGCTAACATATTTCATTGTTACCCCTACCTTTTTTAAAAACTATTTATTGTAATTTATAAATATTGAGAACGAAACTAATAAAAACATAATTAAGAAGTTATTAATCTGTTCAATGAAAATTATAGCAGATAATGGAATATGGCAGATTAATGTGATTAAATGTTCTTAAAATGTATACATTTGTATATCAAAAAATTCATAAATAAAAATCAGAAATGGTATTGTAATTTGAAATAACATCCTGTATACTTCTAATTAGTTGATAACGATTATCACTATCAACTGAACATTACTCTTCGTTATGTTGGTCATACCCCTTTTTGACGACGTAAGTCAGAGACGAATGTTGAAATATCTTGTGTCCTATTCTACAGAATTATGGTAATCTCCAACCTCAACTTATATGCGTAAGCATGCAAAAAAAGGATCCTATCCGTGAAGGGATCCTTTTTTGCATGTTGTCGCAATTAATGTGTATAGACCTGGTATACGTTCTTCAATTCCTTCGGGTGAAGTAGAAGGGAAAACCCACCTTTGATGAGACCCGTGTTCTTCAACTAGCTTTTCAATTTTAAAACGTTCTTCCGCAAGTGTTGTAACAATTTCGCCTAACGTCCAGCGGCGTATGTTTGTCTTCGGTAATGATTCTTTCTGCGATTCTGTAAGAAGAATGCTATAAGCAACATCATCTTCAATCAATTCTTCATCGAAATAATTTCCATTGGCCCGAAATGATGGATGATCTACACCTAATAATTTAGTGTAAATAGGATGATAGTCACGAAGGATAAGCATTCCATCTTGTTTAAGTAAGTTAGCAATCTTTTGAAAGAGTGGTTTTAAATCTAAAAAGTAATGAAGTACACCAAGTTCCAGCAATACGACATCAAATGATTCGGAAAGATTTACATCCAGTACATCAGAGACGATGTATTGGATAGAGACACCAGCAGCTTCGGCTAGTTCGGTTGCGTATTTTTCATTACTTGCTGAAATGTCTACAACTGTTACATCGGCTCCTAAAAGAGCAAGAGCAACTGCTTTATTTCCTTTTGATCCGAGTAAATTAATAATACGCTTTCCTTTTGGAGATTGTATGTAAGGTAAATAATGATTTACCTCGCGCACGGGATCTTCCATGAGCTTTTTCGCATAATCCTCTGGCGCCCCGTGGCGATTTGTCCAAGCTTCATAAGCAGCTGCGTTCCAGCTTTTTTCATTAATAGTACTTAGTTGTTTTTGATTCAATTTTATCACTCCTTTTGTGAACGTATAGTTATTCGGTGAATGAGTAGGATTTCCTGTTTTTTTGAATAAAAGTTTGATTTTTCTGTTGTTAAGTCGTAAAATACGTTTTATACATAAAAGCGTTGAAAAGGAAAAGTAGAATGGAACCATTCTTTCCAGAGAGCTTCGGTAGCTGAGAAGAAGCAAGAATATTCATTTGAACAATGGCCTTTGAGCTTCGTCCTGAACTTATCAAATGATAATAGTAGGCGGCGACGAGAGTTGGTACTCGTTATCAAAACCACAGTATAAGAGCATATAGCTCCGTACTTGTTAAGGTTAGTTATGCGAATGACTGACGAAATAAGGTGGTACCGCGACTGTTTATACAGCCCCGCCCTTATCTTTTTTAAGATAAGGGCGGGGCTTTTTATATTTTAAAGGAGGAATATAAGATGAGTATTTTTATTGGAGGCGCTTGGCCGTATGCAAATGGTTCGTTACACCTTGGACACATTGCTAGTTTGTTACCAGGAGATATTTTAGCACGTTATTACAGGGCAAAAGGTGAGCATGTGTTGTATGTTTCAGGAAGTGATTGTAATGGAACACCGATTACAATTAGAGCAAAGCAAGACGGTGTGATGGTGAAAGAAATTGCTGATAAGTATCACGAAGAGTTTGAGCGATGTTTTCGTAGCCTTGGTTTTACTTATGATTGCTATACACGTACAGATAGCGAGCATCATCATGAAACTGTTCAAAAAGTCTTTTTGCGACTATTAGAAGAAGGTTATATTTATAAAAAAGTAGTTGAACAAGCTTATTGCGAAACGTGTACGCAATTTTTACCGGATCGATATGTAGAAGGTATTTGTCCGCATTGTCATGAAGCAGCAAGGGGCGATCAATGCGATGCTTGTTCCGCTATTTTAGATCCACTCGATTTGTTAGAAAAGAAATGTAAGTTATGTGGTAGTACGCCATCAGTACAGGAAACAGAGCATTTCTATTTTGCATTGCATAAATTTCAGCAACAAATTAAAGAGGCCGTAGAAATTGCAAAGCAGAAAGGAACATGGCGCGACAATGCAATTCAATTAACAGAGAGATATTTAAAGGAAGGATTACAAGATAGGGCAGTGTCACGTGATTTACCAATTGGGGTACCAATTCCAGTGGCAGGATATGAAGATAAGAAAATTTACGTATGGATTGAAGCAGTGACAGGATATTATTCGGCGAGTAAAAATTGGGCTGAAGAAACAGGGAAAGATGATCAAGAGTTTTGGGATAAAGAAGCGAAAACATATTATGTACATGGTAAGGATAATATTCCGTTTCATTCAATCATTTGGCCAGCGGTATTACTTGGAATAGGAGAAGAAGCGATCCCGCGTCATATCGTTTCGAATGAGTATTTAACAGTAGAAAAAAGAAAATTATCGACAAGTAAAAACTGGGCAGTATGGGTGCCTGACATATTAGAACGCTACAATCCCGATTCTATTCGTTACTTTTTAACAGTTAACGCACCAGAAAATCGTGATACTGATTTTTCATGGCGTGAATTCATTTACAGTCATAATAGTGAATTGTTAGGTGCATACGGGAACTTTGTGAACCGGACATTAAAGTTTATTGAAAAATATTATGGTGGTACTGTACCGAAGGGAAGTATTGATGTAGAGCTGAAAGATAAAGTAGAAGGATTATATAAAAGTGTAGGAGAGGCGATTGAACAAACTAAATTTAAGGTGGCACTAGAAACAATATTTGATGCAGTACGCTTTGCAAATAAATACTTTGATGAAAAGCAGCCTTGGAAACAAAGAGAAGACGACCCAGTTTCATGTGAGGAAACAATTTATAATTGTGTTTACCTAATAGCAAACTTTGCACAACTGCTTGAACCATTTTTACCGTTTTCAAGTGAAAGAGTTAGAAATACATTATCGAGTGTTAAAGTAAATTGGGAACCTCAAAATACGTTGCCAAACCGAATTGATAATGTGCAGCCATTATTTGAGCGAATCGATGTAAAACAAATTGAACATGAGGTAGAGAAGTTATATGGAGCGGTAAAGTGAAATATAAGGAAAAGACCTTTCAAATAAATGAAAGGTCTTTTCCTATGCTGTATAACCCTCTTTCTTATCTTTCAAAAGAAAAGCACAGCAAGGATTACGAGAATAATAGCCGCAATATCATATGTTATTTTAAAGGTAGTAATAAAGTTTAACATATCGTAACTTTATTCACATTTATATACAAGTTGATGTTGTCACGCACTATGAACACGATTATGTTTTTTTTCTTTCCTAGCAGTAAGTAGTTGTGGTGTGAAAATACCGAGTAATATAACCACAATCCCAATCCACTGCATTGGCGATACAACTTCATGAACAAGTGTAATAGAAGCGATAATTGCTGTTGGTAATTCAGCTGCACCTAATATTGTACCAAGTCCCGTTCCGACTTTTGGTACCCCAATTGAAAAACAAATGACAGGTATAATAACCCCGAACAGTCCAAGGAAGAAAGCATATTTCCATAGGCCTGCTTGTAAAGCGCCGTCCGTTAAAAAGGTAGGCGGGAAAAATAAGCATACAATAAGAGTAGCACTCGTTGTCATAAGAAAGCTTTTCGTATAAGGCGGAACATCTGTAGCAACGCGCCCGCTTACAAATACATAGAATGAGAAAGAGACGGCAGCTAATAGTCCGAAAATAATACCTTTCGTAGAAAAGTTTTGTCCAAGACCTTCAAATACTCCACCAGCAAACAATGTACCAGTAAATAAAATAATAATAGATATAACTTTCTCACGGCTTGGGAATGTCCGGTTGGCAATCGCTTCGATGACTACACCAATCCAAGTGAACTGAAAGAGTAAAACGACAGCGATAGAGGCTGGCAATTCTTCTACGGAAATAGCATAGAAAATACCTGTCATACTCATTGTTGTGCCGACTGTTAGTAACGAAAAGAATTGTTTTTTTGATACTTTATGACGTGAAAAGAACAGAACGAGTAAAAGTAGTCCAATCCATCCGAAGACATATTGCCCTCCTAGTAGTTGGTGTGCGGAAAATCCGTCGATGAATCCGAGTTTAAAAATAGTTGAAAGTACGCCGTAGCTACAAGCGCCGAATAAAACTAGTAATGAATACTTAAACTTCTCCATAAAAATCCTCCTTTTAAATAATAAAAAACGCCCGCTATCCAAATAAGGATAACGGGCGAACGAAACAGAGTTAGATACTCTACAAAATTCCGCCATTCATACGAAGTATGAATTTGGGGTATGAAATTAGAGTAGGTTTTACATTGCTTTTGGGAATACAATGGAGCATTTTACACCTTGAGGTGTGTTTTGTATTCCATAAGGAAACTGATGTTTATCTAATATTTGTTTTACAATATATAACCCAAGACCACTACCTTGTACTAAGCCATGTTTGTCAGGATTTGCGCGATAGAATGGTTCAAATAAATGGGCAAGTTTATCTTCATCAATTTGAGAACCTGTATTTAATACTTCTAATGCGTAACCGTTTGGCTTTTCATAAAGTTTTATATATACATGCTGATGGTCAATTGTATAATGAATTGCATTTGAAATAATGTTAAAAATAGCAGTTTGCATAAATTTAGGATCAGCTAAAATTTGTACATCTTGTTTAATGTTAGATTGAACATTTAATTGTTTTACAGATACAAAATAATCTACTTTCTTTATAACGTCCTCAATAATATTAGTTAATGAGATAACTTTTAAATTTGGTTTAAATTGAGGGTTTTGTATTTTGGATAATTCTGACACTTTTTCCGTTAATATGTTAATATCTTGCATCATCTCATATGAACGTTTTAAATATTTATCTCTATCTTTATAAGCGCCGATTCCGTGAATCATGCCATCGAGTTGTCCCATAACGGCTGCGATTGGTGTTTTTAATTCATGGGATATCATAGACATAAATTCTTTACGAGATTGTTCTAACTGTTGTTCCTTCTTGAGTTCATTTCTTAAATCTTGATTGCTTTCATGTAAATTTTTCACAATAGTAGGTACTTGTGAGGCAGCTACTTGCAAATTAAAATCTGTTTGATCTGTATTTTTGTTAAGTAGCTTTTTATCTGAGAAATCAAGATTCATAATATCTTTTAAAGCATCGCTCATATATCGGAAAGGTTTGGCGATTATTTTTGCATAGATTAAAGATCCAAGCAGAGATAATGCAAGCATTGTCGCCCCAATATGTGGAGCTAACTGCTGCAACACATCTGTTAACTTTGGATTATCATGTGTATCATTTGCTTTACTTGCTGCATTTTGTGTATGTAAGGCATCATTGTTAGTAACTTGCTTTCCCGCTTCTGTAAGTGAAGACGTTGTGTTACTTTTCCCCGGAATATTTTGTGCATGTTCTTTTGCTTTTGCTTTTGCAGTTTGGCTAGGCTGCAAAAGATGATTGATGGCTGTAGAGAGTGTTTTCATGTCTATTTGAGAAGATTGAAAATTAGAGATGCTACTCTCTGACACAGCTTTATTTTGCTTTGTTTTAATTTGGTCGTTTTGTTTGTCTGATTCCGCTTGTTCCGCAGTTTGCGTTCCAGAAGCTTTCAAACGATCTTTATCGTAATTTGAGGCTAGAAAATAAATGATTTGATAAAGACAAATTGATAAAAGAACACAAAACAATAGGGTTTTGATGAATATATTTTTGGTGATGTTGTCTTTGCTACGATTCGATTTTGTAGCCAATGCCTTTCACCGTTTTAATATAAGGAATTTCTAATTTTTTTCGTAAGTTTTTAATATGTGTATCTATAACCCTCACATCACCATAATGTTCATAGCCCCATACCTTATTCAACAAATCACTTCTTGATAGTACTTTTCCCCGATTTTGCAGTAAAGTATATATAATTTCAAATTCTTTTGTAGTCAATTCAATTTGATTACCATGAACATAAGCGGCATATGCTGTAGAATTTAACATCAATTCATGGAATTGTAGTATAGTTGCAGCTTCTGCTTCCTTTGTTGCTGCCCTTCTTAATACAGCTTCTACACGTTTTATAAATACGGTGTAATGGAACGGTTTTGTAATATAGTCATCAATACCTAACTCAAATCCTTTAATTTCACTTTCTTCATTATGTAAGCCTGTTAACATAATGATTGGTACATCAGATTGTCCTCGCATAATTTTACAAATACTATAGCCATCTATATCTGGTAACATTACATCGAGGAGGACAAGATCGTATGAATTTTTTTGGAAAAGAAGAATGCCTTCTGTTCCAGCACCAACTACATCAACAGTAAAGTTTTGTGCCATTAGAAATTCACGAATAAGTTCTTGTATATCTGGGTTGTCTTCAATCACCAGTATATGCGTCATAGTAACACCTCCTAAATAACGCTTTTTACTGCAATATTCGAATTCATCATTTTTGGGATGACTCAGATTGTTTATACATATAATAAGCCCCCGCTATAAAATAGTAATGAAAGTAGCAAGGGGGATTGTTTAGTGTCACTGAATAGTTCAGAATTACAGTAGTTCTATTATAGTATGTATTGTAAAATTTATAAAATATTATAACTGTATAATTTTAATATCCATGTTTATCAATGTTACGATGATGTTGAATGCAATCTATTTTTATTATATATGTAAATACAGTTATTTTGCTACTGTAAATGAATAAATAAAATAAGCCAAGACATAAAATTCTTGGCTACACATAAATCTTGTTCTTAGGCTAATTTACAGTGACAGTAGCTTGCTGCTGAACGCGCTCAAATAACCAGTGAATATCATTGTTAAACATACGAATACAACCAAGTGTTGTTGCTTTCCCGATTGCTTGATTATTGTTAGTTCCATGAATCGCATACGTTGTTCCGTAAGTTCCTGCCATATTTAATCCGAGCCAGCGGTCCCCAAGTGGATTACGTGGATCGCCGCCTTTAATTTTTCCTGTATAGTAAGGACGGTTTTTAATTTTATTTACGATTTGAAAAGTACCCTTAGGTGTTGGTGTTGCTGCTTTTCCAGTAGCGACAGTGAAACTTTTTATGAATTTTCCATCTTGATAATAATCCATTTTATTTATTTTTGTGTTTACGATAAGCTGATCCTTCGTCGTAGCTGCTTCTGCAGTAGTGAATGGAAGAGTTAAAAATCCTAATGATAATAGCGCACTTAATAATAGTTTTTTCATTATATTCTCCTTTTACTTATTGTAGTAGTCTTACATACAATGAATTTGTAATCCTCGTAATGCTTGATTGACATTTTCATCTAATGTTTCAAAGAAGGTAGTAATCTTTGTATTACATTTGTTGTTTTTATCAATAAGTAATCTTTCATTTAATAACAGCTCACCATGTAGTCCAAAACCTTGAACTCGAATATTTAGTTCATCTTCAGTTTCAGAAATAATCGGTAAGAAATAGTGAAAAGCTTTCGTTGGAATGATGTAGCTTTTGCCAATCATGCTTTCTTGATTTGAATTAACCCATTTTCTCATGACGATCTTAATGTTCTTTTTTGAAACGATAAAAGACAGCGTTGTAGATTTTGTTAAACTTACGTCAAATTCATTTGTTTCACATATTTGTAAATTAAAAACGGTTTCATTTTGATGAGATTCAACATTCGTATTAATAAAATCGTGCATTTTATAAGCTTCCATTTCTTATTCACCCTTTTTTCAATTTCGAAAAGCGACTTATATTTATTCAGTTTAATGTTTAGTCATATATTAGCTAAATTTTTCAACAAATTCCGATATAATCTTACAATACGTATATGAAGCTAATATGAAGTTCATATGAGTTTGTGGTGGTTTTTTATAGAGAACAAAATAAGGTGGTTTTCGAGAGTTAAAAACTGGATGAAAAATGTATATTAATGGATTTCCTTCGCGTGATATATAGTTGTTAGCTTGTTTTTAAATGCTAATAGATATAAGTAAATAGAGAACAAAAAACTTTAGAATGAGCCTTACAAAAATGTAATAAAAATGTAAGCTATTGTGATAGTTATTTCGACAATTTTTTTATACAATAATAGTAACAAGTTGTACGTGAATGAAAGGGGAGATGACATGGAATGGGTTCATGAATTATTTCAGCAATATGGGTATTATGTAGTACTTGTAGGCTTGCTGTTAGAATATATTGCACTTCCGTTTCCGGGAGAGCCAACATTAGCATATGCGGGGTTTTTAGCACAGAAGGGTGATCTAAGTTTACCTATTTTAATTATCCTATCCTTTATTGGGACAAGTGTAGGAATGACAATCCAATACTTTTTAGGAAATAAGCTTGGTATGCCTTTTGTTCAAAAATACGGGAAGTACGTATTTTTAACACAAAGAAAAATTGATTTAACGAGAATGTGGTTCGATAAATACGGATATTTCCTTATCTTTATTGGCTTCTTCATTCCTGGTGTACGTCATTTTACAGGATACTTTGCAGGTATCATTAACTTACCGTTTCGCCGCTTTGCGATTACAATTTATTCAGGTGCTTTATTCTGGGTATCGTTCTTCTTAATCGGTGGCTACTGGTTAGGTGGTAACTTACATGATATTTTCGGATTACTGGGAGATCATATCGGCAAAATCATTTTCGGAGCGATGGTCATTGTAGCAATTACGTTAAGCATTCGTTTCCGCAAACAACTAAAACGAGTATTTTTACAAAACGCAAGTTAATATGGAATCCATTCTATGTCAGATTTTAGGGAGGCAGTGCAAAAGCACTGCCTTTTTTATTGTATTTTCCAGTTTGCTTTTATTTTTCCATCGATACCGTCACCGGTGGCTGGTATATAATACGTTCCTATTTTTTTTCCGTATGTGATTATTAAAATCTATTATCTAAGTTATATATTTAGGAGAATATAGATTTATTTTTGACATGTATATAAGTCAAAATGACAATTATAATTGACAAAGATAAGGATATTATTTACAATTTTAATTAAATAAATGAAAAAGAGGTAAAACATGAAGCTTCAAAATCGAGTGAGGGAACTTAGAGCAAAGCATCGTGTATCACAAGGGGATTTAGGTAAAGCAATCGGCTCATCACGGCAAACCATTAGTTTAATTGAGCGCGGGGATTATGCACCATCTATTGTGTTATCGCTAAAAATCGCACAAATTTTCAATGTACCAGTGGAGGAGATATTTATGTTAGTGGAGGGGGAAGATGGAGATGAAGGGTAAGGGGAAAATGACGGCTATATTGAAGTTGTTAGTAGGAGCAATCTTTGGTGGGTTTATAGGGTATGTAGTAGGGGATATTGCAACAGAGGGTACTAGCAAAATACCTCCTGTTATTAGCATTGCTATGATGAGTGTATTTGGCGTAGCGATTATATATTATATTTGGAAGCGTACAAGAGCGCTCGCACAAACGAAAGATGAAGAAGAAAATGTTAAGGGACGAAGATTAGGGATAGCGCTTATTTATTTTCGAGTAATGGAAATTATTATTCCATCATGGTTTGTTTGTTCAGTTATCACTTTTTATAGAACGTATACAAGTGAGGGGAACTTGCTCTTTGTTAGTGTAAGTATTGTCGTATCTACAGTGTGCTTTATTGCTATAACTTGGTTAGGATCTGTAATGAGGAAAAGATATAACGCTCTATATCCAGAACAGAGTGTTACGTATTCTCAGTCAATGGAAATGTGGGCAAAGAATGCAGATGAAGGGCAAAAGCAAATTGTTCATGAAGCGGGATATAAGGCATATCAATATACAAACATGACACTTGCTTGTGCGTGGTTGGCGGCGATTGCGTATGCAATTTTAGATGGAAAAGACTTCTTTATGGTCATTATGATTTCGTTCGTTTGGGTATTACATGTTGGAACATATATGTACGAAATGCATAAAAAAATGATTTATTAAGGGGAGAAAAACGGTGGACATTTTAAGAAGACCTGCTTTTTCAATGTTCGTTGCTTTCGTTTGCTCCGCCTTATACGGATTCATTCGAATAGAAAAAGTACAGCAAATTATAGAAATATGGGCCTTTTTCGGGATTGCATTGCTTGTGTTAGCTATTCATGAATTAGGGCATGTAATATTCGGTTTGATGTGCGGTTTGAAATTTAAGTTTATGACAGTAGGACCTATTACTGTTCAAAAAGAAAAAGGGAAAATACGAATTCGAGAAAATAAAATATGGATGTATGTAGGTGGCGTTGCAATGTTAGTGCCGCCTTCCACACACACACCGAACCTCTCAAAAAAATGGGCGTGGATGACTTTAGGTGGACCGATTACAAGTGTACTATTCGGTATTACTTCAGGTTACATATACATGGTTAGTTATTATCAATATCTTTTATATTTTTCCGTTTTACACTTTACGATTTTTGCCGTTACAATAGTGCCGATAAAAGGAACATTCCTGAGCGATGGCATGCAATTTCTCATTTTAATTAAAGATGATGAAAGGGCTAGAGGGCATTTATATAATATTCAAGTATCGGGTGAATTATTAAGCTACAAACGGCCGAAAGATTGGGATGAGAGATTAGTAGAAATTAGTGAAGAAAAAATAAAAGAGGATAAAAGTATAAGAGAAATAATGAGCGGACTTATGCTCGTATTTTATGCCCGAGCTGATCAAGAGGGAATGGAAAAAGCGATAGTGCATTTAGAGAAAATTGTGCAGTTACCTGTGACAAAAGAAAATAAATATTTTGTTGGTAGTTTTCATAGTTGGTATCTTTTATATAGAGTACTTTATCAGCAGGAAAATCTTTACTTGCAAGAAGCGAAGAATCATGCGAAGGCAATTACAATGCTGGACTTACATGGGTATTACCGTGCACAAGGAGTTATCAAATATTTAGAGCAAGATATGGAAGCATGCCATATTTATATGAAGAAAGCGGATAAAGAATTGAAGAGCGCTGAGAAGAGTGAAATAGGATATTTACAATTGGATAGAGAGTGGTTCGAGCAGTTGAAGGAGAGGGTATCTTACGATGGGTGAGGTATCCTCTTTTCTATATGTAATCTTATGCCGTTCCATAAAAAGTTCGGGGCGAGTAAAATGAGTTAAGAAGAGCAAAGTTTGGAGGAGTTATATATGGAAATTTTAGCGATTATTTTGCTAGTCTTACTCATTTATGTAATTTTTAAAGTGGCATATGTAGCAGTAAAAATACTCGCAGTCCTATTAATTATCTTTTTAATTGTAGAGTTCGGCAGTAAGCTGCTTGGGGGATAGGGTATGTTGTGCGTTTTGGTTATCGAAGGATGTCGTTGAATCGATATAATGAAAAAATCGTTGATATATTCCGGTAAGTACCGGATGGGGTATATGGAAAAGAAGTTGCCGTGGGGGTAACTTCTTTTTATTTGTTTATAAAATGTTTATTTTTACCGTCTATTCTAGTAGCAAGGAGGCGATAAGAATGAAAAAAGAGGTTTTAGAAGTAAGAGATGTGACGAAAAGAGTGAAGGGAAGAACGTTGTTAAGTCACATGTCTTTTTCTGTTTATAAAAATGAAATTTGTGGTTTTGTTGGGCCGAATGGTTCAGGGAAGACGACTCTGATTCGAACGATTATGGGGTTAATTCGACCGAATGAAGGGGAAATCTTAATTAATGGCATTAGCGTACAAAAAAATCGGAAAGAAGCTCTTCAGCATGTAGGTGCAATTGTAGAAGCACCAATTTTCTTTCCTTATATGTCAGGGCGAAAAAATCTACGCAACCTAGGTAGGATTACGTTACATACTGGTGGAGAAGTTCTTGAAAAAAAAGTGCAGCAAGTATTAGAAATCGTCGGTTTAGAAAATCGCGCTGACGATAAAGTTGGTACGTATTCGTTAGGAATGAAGCAGCGTTTAGGAATTGCGCAGGCACTTCTTGGGGACCCAGAGTTTATCATCTTGGATGAACCGTCTAATGGATTAGATCCAGTTGGAATTAAGCAACTTCGTAAAATTGTACTCGACTTACAGCGTGAGAAGGGAATTACTTTTTTCATTTCTAGTCATTTAATTCGTGAGTTGGAGCTTATGTGTAATTCCTGGGTCATGATTCGAGAAGGGTCACTAATATGGCGTGGAACGACGGAAGAGTTACAAGGAAGTGATAAAGAATTAGAAGATATTTTCGTGGAGATGATGAGCTCATGACGATGTTAGTACGTTCTGAATGGGGACGGCTTTGGGCAAAGAAAGTAACATGGCTTTGTTTTTTGATGATACCGGTGATGTTACTTGGGGCTGCGAAGTACTATTTGAAACATAATCAAGAGGTAGAAAGGACAGCAGTTGATTATACATATGCGAATTCATTCCCCGTACTTGCATTATCTGAAATGCTTATGAGTATATGTAATCTTGTTTTACTCGTTTTGATTGTCCTTGTGTTTGCTCAAGAGTATCATAGCGGTCAAATTCGGATGGTAATACAAAGGTCATACACGTATTCTGAGGTTCTTATTGCGAAAATAATTACGATATTAGCAGTAAGTTTGCTATTTATAGGTGTCTATTTTATTTGTAGTTATTGTATTGGCTATATTTTCTTTGAGCATGAACCAAGTATTCTTTTGTTTTATTTCACGGAAAAAATGAATGCACTTGGCGTTTTCTTATACTGTATTTCTTATTATGGAATTGCTTATCTTACTTTAATAGCGATGGCTAGCATATTAATTATGCTAGCGGTTGTAAGTAAATCGACAACAAGTGCAACACTACTTGGTATGGGATTTATTGTATTTTCTTTTGGATACCCAGCCATGGCGTTAGTGATAGGGAAATCACCGGCTTTTCTTTATATTAATTATTCTTCTTTAATTAAATTACAACATGAAGGAATTGCTATATCTTTATCTGGTAGTTCAAGAATGATTCTTTTTGGATCTGTAATTTTACTTATATACATTGTTATTTGTAATGCTGTAACAGTTTATTGGATAGGAAAAAAAGATAATTTTGTGTGAGGTGTGAAGAATGAGACAAATACTTATAAGTGAATTTGAACGGATTTTTGATAGAAAGAAGACGAAAGTATTAATTGTTATTTTTGTACTGCTACTTATTTTACACAGTGTATGGGTTCATACTTTTGGAGTTGCTATTTACGATACAAAAGGGACGGAAGCAATCTTAAGTAATTTAAATTTTCCTGTTGCAGTTACAAGAGAATGGTATTTTACTCTATTCTTATTAATTTTTCCAATCTTATTTATTGATAGCTTTAATAGTGAAATTTCATCTGGCGCATATCGTCTTGTCATGATCCGTCCGGTAAGTAGGTGGGAATTATTATTGGCAAAATGGATGACTCAAATGAGTATCGTAAGTTTATTTTTGTTACTGGCATTGATTGAGAGTTATATATATGGAACATTTTTTATAAGGCATGCAGAGGAGACGATCTTTTTGGATAAACAAGTCATTTATGGGACGGGTGCCTCTATTTTATATACCGTGAAATATTATTTAATATTATGGTTTATCGCAAGTGCTTTAATCATGTTGAGTAGCTTTGTAAGCCTTTGGTTTCAAAATGCTATCATTATATATTTTGTGATAGTTGGTTTACTAGTAGCTGGTTTGTATGTGAATGAAGAAATAAGTTATTTTGTAATGGGAAGTGAATCAATTTTAAGAATATTAAGTGAGGAGAAAGTCATATTTTACCTAATAAATGGTACAATTTTAGGAGGATGTGCGATAGCGGCTATGTTTAGTTGGTGTAAAAAAGATGTATTTAATTAGGAGGGACTTACTGTGGCGGACAAAATACTACTTGTAGACGATGAGCCAGATATTCTTACATTTATTGAAGACAGTCTTGCCATGGAAGGCTATGAAGTAAGAAGTGCATTAAGTGGTGAAGAGGCTTTGAAAAAATTAGATAGTAGCGTGGATCTCATTATTTTAGATGTTATGTTGCCTGATATGAATGGATTTAAAGTGTGCGAGAAGATGAGAGAGTCTTATGCATGCCCTATATTATTTTTAAGTGCGGATAGTAGTGAACGGTCTCGTATAGAAGGTTTATTGATTGGTGGAGACGATTATATTAATAAGCCGTTTAGTTTAAAAGAGTTGAAAGCTAGAATTGTTGCTAATTTGCGCCGTACGACAGAATTGCAAATGATGGGGCAAAAGAATTTACTGCGTTATGGCGATTTAGTAATAGATTTGCAGAGTTATGAAATACTATTAGGTAAAGAAAAAATTCACTTTACAAAAAAGGAGTATGAAGTTGTGAAAATGTTAGCACTTCATGCTGGCCAAGTTTTGACGAAAGGGCAGATGTTTGAAAAGATTTGGGGATATGATAGTGAAAGTGATGTCTCTACTGTAGTTGAGCATATAAAGAAAATTAGAACAAAGCTTAGTGTATATGATAGACAATATACATATATTCAAACTGTGTGGGGAATTGGATATAAGTGGAGTGTACAGAATTGATGCAAAGGTTAAGGATTAAACAACAGCTAGTAATTGGCTTTTTAATAGTTTTAATTGGTAGTTTAATACTGACAGTTTTAACGGCAGCTAGTGGTTGGTATTGGCTAACGAAGAGTGGAAAAGTATTTCCTGCAAATTATTATGAACAAAAAATTCCTATGATAAAAGAATATGTAAAAGATAAAGGAGCCCTATTGTTAAATGAAAAAGAGCGAAATGAATTAGAGAAAATTATCCCTAAAGAGGGAATTAAATATCAAATTGTTAATAGGCAAGGAGATATTTCTTATGGTACATATAAAAAGAAGTTAATAACAAATGAGAGACCAATTTTGAGTGTTATTAATACGAATATTCATGAGGAAGAAGATGATACTGAAGTTACGACATATCTGCCTTTAGTTGATAAGACTGGGGAGCTACGGGGAGCGATAGGACTTAATTATCATTTGACAATGTCTACTGCTTCGGCAGTTGACTCCTTGTTTGTAATCTTATTTTTAGCTTCGCCCTTTATATACATTACAATTTTATCTTATATTGTTTCAAACCGAATGGGAAAAAGAATAAAGAAACCACTCGCTGAATTATCAGAGGCTTCAAAAAGAATTCAAGAGCAGGATTTAGATTTTCATTTAGAATACAACGCGAAAAATGAAATTGGTGAGTTAGTCGGTTCGTTTGAAAATATGCGCGCAGCATTAGCAACAAGTTTATCACGGCAATGGGAGTTAGAAGAAGAAAGAAGAGAATATATTAGAGCTATTTCTCATGATTTGAAAACGCCGCTAACGATTGTACAAGGTCATACAGAAGGTTTGCAAAGTGGCTTATGGAAAAATGAAGACTTGTTACATCGGTATTTACAAACGATTGAACGAAATACAAACAGAATGACAAAACTTCTTGAGGAGTTCCAAACAGTAAATGAGTTAGAAAGTTTCTCGTTTCAATTACGTTTAAATAAAGTGCATATAACCCCATTCTTTCTTAAAAAACTAGAAGAATATGAATGTATAGCTAGGAAAAAAGAGATTGAGTGGGACGTTACCTTTGAAAATAATGAGGGTGTACAAAACTTAGTATTTGATCAAGAGCGGATCAGTCAAGTAATGGATAATATCGTGATGAATGCAGTTCGGTTTACGCCGGTGTCAGGGAAGATGCTTGTTAAAGTATGTGCTTGGCATGGCGCAATAGAGTTTCATGTATATGATTCAGGACTTGGTTTTCAAGAAGGGGATTTGAAGAAAGTATTGCAGCGTTTTTATCAGGGAGATCAGTCGCGTTCAGGAAGCAAGGAGCATTTTGGGCTCGGGTTATATATTGCCAAGACAATTGTTGAGAAGCATGGCGGCATAATACAGGTAGAAAATAGCAAGGTGCGAGGTGGGGCACATGTTTCATTTCGAATTCCGGGTGGGGTATCCAAAAGTAGTCAGTAAAAATAAAAAAGCTGGAAGAGTATCTTCCAGCTTAAGAGTTACTTTCAATTTGTTGACCATTTTCTTCTTCGTGGTCTTGTAATAGGTTGAATACGTCTGCTAGGCAGAATGCGATAAACCAAGTCCATAGACCATGGAAGAAAGCTGAGCTTAATTGAAGTGGTAATGTATAGTTTGTCATTGAGTAGGAAATACATCCACCAACGATTCCGATCATTGTTAATAACATTGTTTTTTGAGCATTTTCTTCTGGATTGAAGAGGAAGAAAATGTATCCGCCTAAAATTGAAGCGCTTACAAGGGTTTCGATTCCATTAAAAATGATATTCTCTCCAAGCTCTGTGTTTGTCCAGAAACAGATCACGCCGCCGACGATGGCAAATAGGACAGCTAGTGTGTATCGTATATATTGATTCATATGTTCATCTCCTTATGTAATAAGATGATTTGGAAGTCAAAAAGGTAGGTATAGTATATTGAAGTGAATTTTAGTTGTACGTATCTTTTATAAAAAGATCAGTGAAGAATAACTAAGATGATCGGTTTTTTTTAAACCGTTACGTGTATGGTGTCTGAAATATACCCGACTGCTCGTTTCTTTTTGCTTATAAAAATAAGAGAAACTTCCAAGTCTATATACTCTTTTTTGTTAGTCTAGTTTTATTATAACACATTTAGTGATACAATAATAGAATTATCTGATTTTGTAATAAGTGTAAAAAATAAAAAGCGCAAGGAATTGTAGTTCCTTGCGCTTTTTTATATACGTTTGAAACGGCCGACAATTTCAACTGTTTCAGTAATGTTCATAAATGCTTTATTATCCACTTGGCGGATAATACGTTTCATTTCGCCCAACTCGTAGCGAGTTACGACAGTGTAAATCATTTTTTTCTTATGGTTTGTATAGCCGCCGACAGCATCTACCATTGTTACGCCACGTATGCCGTGATGTAATAGTGAGCTTTTTATTTCCTCACCTTTTTCTGTAATTGTCATTATCGTTAATTTAATATGTTTTGTATGCACGGCATCAATTACTTTGCTGACTACAAACCGACTAATTAACGTATAAAGCGTAATATCCCATCCGAAAATAAATCCTGCTGCAACAAGTAAGATTAAGTTGAATCCAAAGATGATTGCTCCAATTGAAACATCGCGATGTTTCGCTACAATCAATCCAACAACATCAAAACCACCTGTTGAAGAAGCAAATCGGAATATGATTCCTGAGGCAGCACCGCAGATGACACCACCGAATACAGAAGACAGCAAAATATCATCTGAAACTTGGTGTACTGGGATAATGTTCATCGCTAAAGATGATACAGCCACAAAGTATGCCGTTAAAAAGGTTGTCTTCTTTCCTAAGTAAAAGTGACTTAAAATAAGAAGCGGAATGTTTAGTAAAAAGATAAGTGCTCCGATATTGTAGTGCATTAAATAACCGATAATCATCCCTACACCAGCGAACCCACCGCTAATCATATTATGCGGGATAAAAAACATATTCATAGAAATTGCATACAAAATAGAAGCTATAAAAATAACAACTAACTGTATGATAAATTCTAAATGAAATGTTTTAGCTGCTGGGAAGGATAAAAAGGCGGTGTCGGGAACGTAATCGGCGTCTCCTAGTTGACCCATAGTATGTTTCATCTCCATATTCATTTTTGATTACAAGAAGAGAATAAAGCTTTTTTCAAAAACTGGCAATAGTTTTATTATAATGCAAAAATTTTATAAATTTCTAACAAATTAAACCTATTCAAAGATACGTGTGAATATACTAAAGAAAGCGAATACATTGGTTTTCTAGCATAATTTTTTGAGAAAATATGCAAAAAAAACTTTTGAGAACAAAAGGAAATAGAGAATGTTTGCTGAATATGCTAAAATGACTTTATTAAGGATGTGAAGCGATGGAATTTTTATTGCAGGATGCAATTCTATATATATCGTTTGTAACGACAGCGCTTTGTGTATTAGAAGTCTTTTTTCTTGCTAACGTTTCTCGCTTTGTGCGTCAGCAAGCATCGAGCGGTAGACAGAGAGCTTTTAAACTAGTAGATACGTGTGAAGAGGGTACAAGAAATGTACCGCTATTTTCTATTTTTTATAAATATGGAATGATTCGTTCTGTCCGCAGACAAGAATCGAGTGGAGAGAGTGACGAGGTAGGTCCGTATACACCAATGTTTCGCTAATTAATTACGAAACATTGGAGGAATGAACATGTTAAAATCATACCGAGCTAGGCTCATTAGTTTATCATTATTACTTGTTTTTATTTTATCTGGCTGCAGTAATGCAGGTACAATTGATTCACATAGTACGGGAATTTGGAACCATTATTTCGTATATCCAATCTCATTTATGATTCAATTTGTTGCTCATCATATACCTGGTGCTAGCTTCGGGATTGCCATCATTATCATGACGCTCGTTATTCGTTCAGCAATGATTCCATTAGCTGTTTCACAATATCGTAGCCAAGCGAAAATGAAAAAAATGCAACCTGAATTACAGAAGCTGAAACAGAAATACGGTGATGTGGGTAAAGATCTTGAAAAACAAAAGCAGTATCAAAAAGAAATGTCAGAACTAATGAAATCAGGCGGTTGGAATCCGTTAGCTGGGTGCTGGCCAATCTTTATACAAATGCCGATTTTCTCTGCTTTGTATTATGCGATTAGCCGAACTGAAGAGATTCGTACATCTTCATTTTTATGGGTGAACCTAGGACATGCAGATCCATATCATATATTACCGATTATCGCAGCGTTAACAACATTTATTCAAATGAAGGTGTTCCAATCAAATGTAACGCCTGGAGAACAAGCTCAAATGCTGAAAATACAGCAAATTATGATGCCTGCAATGATTCTATTTATGGGATTTGCGGCGCCATCAGGACTTGTGCTATATTGGATTACAGGTAACTTATTTACAATGACACAAACAATTGTATTAAGAAAAGTAATGGAACGTGAAGAATTACAATTACAAAAAGCTTAGATAAACGCCGCTCGTGATGAGCGGTGTTTTTTATTTAAATCGTTAAGGAAATTTTAAGAAACCAACATTACTATTGGCATTGTATACGAAAGTGTACATGCTTTAGAAATATGAAGGAGGAAATTTCCTATGAAGAAGAAAACAGTTGGATATTTAGCAATTGCAGGTGCTTTATCATTTGGAATTATAGGAGGAGCTGGTATACCAGCGTTTGCGGCAACTAATACTCCAGCAGCTGAGCAAGTTACAAAAGGAACTGCGAAGAAGAATTTAGATGAAGCAACAAAACAAAAAGTAAAAACGATTATGGATGATACAAAGAAACAGTTAGAGGGATTAGGTGTGAAATTCCCAGAGAAGGGTAAGCACAAGGAAATGTTTGCAGGACTAGATGATCAGGCGAAAGAAAAAGCAAAGTCGATTCTAGAGCAAGAAAAATCCGGGAAATTAACTCGCGAACAAGCAAATGAGGAATTAACAAAGCTAGGCGTGAAATTCCCAGAGAAAGGTAAGCACAAAGATATATTCGCGAATTTAGATGAGGCGACAAAAGAAAAAGCGAAGTCCATTTTTGAGCAAGGGAAGTCCGGAGCATTAACGCATGAGCAAGTGAAAGAGAAATTGAAAGAATTAGGCGTAACGCTTCCAGAGAAAGGGAAGCATGGTGACATATTCGCGGATTTAGATGAGGCGACAAAAGAAAAGGCGGAAGCAATTTTGAAGCAAGAAAAGTCTGGAACACTAACTCGTGAGCAAGCGAAAGCGAAGTTGAAAGAACTAGGTGTGAAATTCCCAGAGAAAGGGAAGCACGGTGATATGTTCGCGAATCTAGATGAGGCGACAAAAGAAAAAGCGAAGTCCATTTTTGAGCAAGAAAAGTCCGGGAAATTAACTCGCGAGCAAGCGAAAGAAGAATTGACAAAACTAGGTGTGAATCTTCCAGAGAAAGGGAAGCATGAAGACATCTTTGCAAACTTAGATGAGGCGACAAAAGAAAAAGCGAAAGCGATTCTAGAAAAGGAAAAGAAACAATTAGCAGATTTAAATGTGGATCTTCCAAATCATAAATTTTTTATGAAAAATGAAGATAAATAATTGAACTATGTCGTATCTTTCGTGTGGGCAACCGAGGGATATGATGCATGCGAGGACCGATTTCTGTAAGCAGAAATCGGTCCCTTTTAATGATTCAATAAAATTCTTTTCATTGTTAGTATGTATCCAAAGGTGCAGTAGAAGATTGCAAAACCGATAAACACTTCAGTATATTGGTATTTACCTAATACGTAGAAGGAAGCAGCTGGTATAATAGCTACCGCTAAAATGCTATAACCAGGATACTTATATCGATACATGATAGCGAATATAAAAGAAAGAACAGTAGCGATGATACAAAAAATAGCAATCATTATTAGTACACCTCCTACATGGATTATACCATTTTTAGGGAATTAGAGAAAAATGGTAACTTCTGTTATAATATAAGAAGAGAAATATTTCTTATGTTATATAAAAAATATATTGATTTTTTCTAACAATTCAATATAATGGGAAACAACTACAAAATTCGACATCAAGAAGTGATGATGAGGATATGATCAGTTTTTTACGATTATCAGAGAGGGAGGCCTTTGGCTGTGAGCTTCCTAATACGGGAAAATCGATTACCACCTCTGAACTGCAGCAGTGAACGGATATCTAGTAATTGCATGCCGGCAAAAACCGTTATTTAGACTTGAGAAATTGGTGAAGTGTGTCACTTTACTAATTGAAACAAGGGTGGAACCACGAATACAACACTCGTCCCTTTTTTAGGGAGGAGTGTTTTTTTATTTCATTTTTGCATCACACTAGAATTGGAAGGAGGATACGCAGCATGCATCATGATGAGAAAAACAAAATTGGTTTAACAGTAGCACTCTCTATCGTAGTAGGAACTATTATTGGGTCTGGTGTGTTTATGAAACCAGGGAGCGTATTAGATTACTCAGGGAGTTCTAATATGGCTATTCTTGCTTGGGTAATTGGTGGTCTGTTGACGTTAGCAAGTGGTTTAACAGTAGCCGAAATTGGAGCGCAAATTCCGAAAAATGGTGGGTTGTATACGTATTTAGAGGAGATTTACGGAAGTTTTTGGGGGTATTTATCTGGCTGGATGCAAACAATTGTTTATGGACCAGCTATTATTGGAACGTTAGGTTTGTATTTTAGTTCTTTAATGATCAATTTTTTCTATTTAGATAAAGTCTGGAATTTACCAATCGCAATTGGAACAGTTGTGTTCCTAGGCGTTATAAATAGTTTGGGAACAAAATATGGGGGCATCGTCCAAACGGTTACGACAGTTGGGAAGATGATTCCAATTATATTAATTGTTGTGCTAGGGTTTTGGAAAGGGAATAGTGATATCTTCAACGTAGTTGTACCGATATCAGAAAATCAAAGTATCGGGATGGCAATTTTAGCAACTTTATTTGCCTATGATGGCTGGATTTTGCTTGCTTCTATTGGCGGAGAAATGAAGAATCCAACAAAGTTATTACCGAAGGCAATGACAGTTGGGATTTTAATTGTAACAGCTGCTTACGTATTAATTAACTTAGCGTTACTAAATGTATTACCAGCAGCGAAAATTGTAGCCCTTGGAGAAAACGCAACGGCGACAGCTGCGGGAATGTTACTTGGAGAATATGGCGGGAAAATTATTAGTATCGGTATTATCATTTCTATTTTCGGTTGTTTAAATGGAAAGATTTTAACATTCCCACGTATTCCGATGTCGATGGCAGAGCGTGGACACCTTCCGTTTTCTAAGTTTATTGCAAAAGAAAATTCGAGATTTAAAACACCAGCGAATGCGATTACTGTTGAAATCATATTAGGAATTATTTTAATGATTATTAGTGATCCGAATAAGCTATCCGAGATTTCCGTATTCATTATTTATATTTTCTATGTAATGACATTTATAGGTGTCTTCATCTTAAGAAAACGTAACAAGAATAAAGAGCGTGCATACAGTGTACCGTTATTCCCGATTGTACCAATCGTTGCGATTTTAGGATCGTTGTTTGTACTTGGAAGTGCAATTATTAACGATCCGGTAAGCTGCTTCTTATCAATTGGAATTGTATTTACTGGACTTCCGGTGTATTGGTACTTAAATAAGAAGAAAGAAACTGGAGTTTAATGATTGAAGGGCAGGCGTATTATACGCCTGCTTTTTTTGTTGTAAAAAAATTTGTACTTGCGTCCACTTTCTCTTTTGGTTACTATAATGGTAGTAACCAAAAGAGAAAGTGTGGGGAAAGGCTTGAATTTTCGTGTATATATTTTAGCTATTGCGGCTTTCGTAGTCGGAACGGTTGAGCTAATTATAGGAGGAACGCTTGATTTAGTTGCTAATGATTTAGGTGTGTCGATTAGTGCAGCTGGTCAGCTTATTACAATATTTTCAGTAGTATTCGCTCTATCAGGGCCAGTTTTATTAGCATTAACAGGCAAGTTTGAAAGAAAGAAATTGTATGTTGTGGCATTATCAATTTTCTTAATTGGAAATATCATTTCGGCATTTAGTGTGAATTACGAGATGTTAATGTTCTCGAGGGTAATTTGTGCAGCGAGTGGATCGCTTATTATTGCACTATCGGTAACACTTGCTTCTAGTGTAGTAGAGCCGCATTTTCGTGCGCGTGCAATTGGAATCATTTTCATGGGTATTAGTGGATCACTCGTACTTGGAGTACCGCTAGGTCTTGTGCTCGGAAATGCATATGGATGGCGTGCACCATTTGTATTAATTTCAATATTAACGGTTATGGCGATTGCTTGTATTTCATTATTCTTAACGAAAGTACCAGCGACATCGGTATTATCAATAAGAGAACAAATTGCTACGTTAAAGGATAAAAAAATTGTAAGTGCACAGTTAACATCATTTTTATTTTTAACAGGACATTTAACGCTATACGCATATTTAACACCGTTTTTAAAAGATGTGATGCATGTTGAAGCAAATTGGATTAGTGTGTTTTACTTCATTTTCGGAATTGCAGCGGTACTTGGAGGTGGCCTTGGCGGCTGGCTTGCTGATAAATGGGGATCGAAGAAAAGTATTATTTCCATCATTATCGTATTTGCATGTGCAATCTTTATGTTGCCGATGATGACATTCTCATTCCCGCTTTTCATTATTATGATGGGGATTTGGAGTATGCTGAGCTGGGCAATTTCGCCAGCACAGCAAAACTATTTAATTGAAATTGCGCCAGAATCAGCTGGTATTCAGCAAGGTTTAAATAACTCTGCACTTCATTTAGGAATTGCACTTGGCTCAACAGTGGGCGGAGTTGTTATTGAGAAATCATCTGTTATATATAACGCTTGGGTAGGCGGCGTTTTCATTATATTGGCACTGCTTTGTGCGATTTTCTCTATTACGAGAGGACGCTCGAATCAGCTTACGAAAGAAGAATCTATCATTTGATAGGTTCTTTTTTGTGTAAAAAATTGCAGGGGTTAGTAGAGAAATGGAGAAGGGAGTATATAGCGAGGTGATAGTATATGGATTATTCAATTATTGGTTTTATATTCACGGTACTTCCTTTATTTGTGATTGTTTTTGTATTTAGATGGATTCGTTTCATCTATCAAAATTCTGAGAAACAAGTAGAGCAAAATGAGAAGATTATTGAGCTTTTGATGGAGATAAAGGAGCAAAAAAAATCGTAAAATGAACGTTCTGTATTTACAAATCAAAACCATCCGAAAAACCAACTACATAAAATTGAATTAGCGAAAGCGTAGAAAAGAGCTGTACCAAATGAGTATGTAAAACTCCGTTTGGTACAGCTCTTTTTGTATGGGAAATTATATTATCTATTCAAATGGTAGAATCGATTTTGGGATTTGTTAATACCTCAACTTCATCAACAATTCCTTAATTTCCTCATCCTGCATAAAGAGATCATGGTGCTTCTCTGTAATCTTCGCAAGTGCAACATCATGATAGAAGAACTCCGTAAAGAACTTCACGAAAGGTTGTGACATTGTTTTCATCGCTTGCCATGATTCTTGCTCTACACCAGCAAATAAAATTTCACGATCGTCAACGATGAGTAGTAAATAACGCTCTAATGCGTTGGGTTCTTGAGCTGGGATTAAAAAATGCATGTTTTCTAAGTCAGTTTCCACTTTTCCAACTATGAGGGACTCGACTTGGACGCCTTGTTTTTCTTTTTGTTCTAGTAAAGGAAGATATTCTAAAAGGGTATCGTTCCATGCGGAGATGCGTATGGATTCTTTCGCATCCTCTATAAGTTGCCTACTTTGTACTTTAATAGAAGACTGCATTTTTAAACTCCAAACGCGGTCATCTGTAAATGATTTTTTAGAAATATTATTTTCAAGTTCTTTAATATTAGATTGGAATTCTGTCGTTAACTTTTCAATTGCTAGCTTGAGTGGCAATGCTGTATACAATTTTTTCTTTTCAGAAACAGAATCCATTACCATCCCTTTATCAATTAGTCGTGCTAACACTTCGTATATTTTTGCTTTTGGAACACCTGAATGTTTAACGATAGTTGTTGCATCTAATGGGTCATTGCTTGATACGACAACTTCATAAGCTTGGCTTTCATATTGTGAGAAACCGAATTTTTGTAGCATAGTTCCCTCCGAACGAATGAGATTATATAGTTTAAGGATAATGAACTATTTGTTTTTACACAAGTGTTGAGATAACAAGTAAGTTGATTGAAATGAGAATAAATTTCAATTTTTTAAACTATATGGATTGAGCTTTCTGATTTATCTATTATACTTAATATAGTGATTAATGCGATTAAATTTTACCGAGAAGGGGATGCTTGAGGGAATATGTTGAGAAGTTTACGTTTAAAAATTGCAGTAGTATTTTCGGTACTTATTTCTATGATGTTTGTAATATTAGGTACAGCTGTGTATCAATTGCAAAAAGAGAAAGAAACGCACTCCTTAGACCAGTATTCTGAAAATACGATGGATCTTGTGACAGAGCAGTTAACTGCATTTATGCAGCGAATTGAAGAAGATATGGGTCATTATGGATCTCATGATGATATTCAAAACATGCTACAAGATGGGGTTACTCCAGAAGAGGAGAATTTTATTTTAAAGGAATTTTCAAGGTTTAAAAAGAATCATCCTGATATTTTAGATGTCTACATTGGGACGAAAGATAAAAAAACGTTGAGTGCAAATCTTGCAGATGGTGGTACAGTTCCAGAAGGATATGATCCGACGAGTCGCCCTTGGTATAAAGCGTCAGAAGCAGCTACAGAATCGACTATTTGGGGAGAACCACAATATGAAATCGCGACGGGTAAGTTAAGTATTGGAGTTTCAAAAGCCATTGTCGGACAAGATGGTTCTGTGTTAGGTGTTGTAGCAATGGATGTATCACTAGGAACGATTCAAAAGCTACTCCATAATATTCAATATAATAATGGCGGAGAAATGTTTGTTATAAATGATAAAAATATTGCCATTGTGTACCCGGAGAAAGTAGGAAAAGATGTTTCGAAAGAACCACTTGTTAAAAGTTTAAATAAAGATGAAACGAAATTTGCAGCGGCGACATTAGGTGGAAAAGATGTAGTAGCCTATAGTCAATTGTTTGATAAGATGAAATGGAAAATCGGGATTGTATATCCGAAAGAGTCCATTGATAACTTACTAATAGAAACAAGAAATACAGTTATTATAATGGCATGTATAAGTTTATTGATTGGAATATTAGCTTCGTATGTATTCTCAAGAAGATTAGCAAGACCATTACAACTATTAACAAATCACGTTCAAAAAGTAGCGGAAGGTGATTTAACACTACAAATGAAGGTGACAAGTAAAGATGAGGTTGGTATGCTTACGACTCACTTTAATCATATGGTTGAGCAAATGAATGAAATGGTAAGTAAAATTAAAAATAGTGTATCGACAGTACAGAAATCGACTCACAATCTGCATTATTTAACGAATGAAACTGTAGCAGCTAGTAGAGAAGTTTCAGGTGCAATGGATGATGTGAGCGGAGGCGCGTCTACTCTTGCTAATAGTGTAGAGGAGGTTTCAGCGCAACTTGAAAATATGGCGCAGTCGATGGAAGAAATGAATAGTTCCGTTGGTGAAATAAAGGGAGTGACTGGTAAGGCGGAAGAAGCATCTAAGCAGGGACTCAATACGATGCGAAATTTAGTTCGTACAAGAGAACAATCATCTTCTATCGTTGTTCATACGGAAGAAGCGTCCGGTAAGTTAGAGCAAAGGGTTGGATCGATTCAAAATGTGGTAGAACTTATAAAAGGTCTTTCGGATCAAACGAATTTACTGGCTTTAAACGCTTCAATTGAAGCAGCACGTGCAGGTGAGCAAGGTAAGGGCTTTGCTGTTGTTGCGGAAGAGGTTCGGAAATTAGCTGAACAATCAAAAGAGGCAACGGGTGAGATTACAATAATGATTAGCGATGTGCAGTTAGAAGTAAAACGAGTTGTAGAAGTTGTAAGTAAATTGAAAGACATTGCGGATATACAAAATAAAGTTACGACAGAGGCGGAGACAGAATTCCGCACAATTATGTCAGTTGTAAATACTATTAGTACCTCAGTTGAAAAAATTGTAGAAGAGGTAAATAACATAGGTCACGAGCAAGAAGAAATTACAGAAGTTATGCAAACAATTGCTAGCACGAGTCAAGAGAGTGCGGCTGTTTCTGAAGAGGTAAATGCAGCAACTGAGTCACAAGTGAATCATTTAGAAAAAGTAGCTCATACGATGGAAAGTTTGGCAGAGAATATGCAGGACTTAGAAAGATTGGTTGAGCAGTTTAAAGTAGAAGAGTAACGTATTAGTAAAATGATGAGAATTTCGGTAAAATAGACAATGGATATATAAGAAGCAGTAATAGGAGGAAGATTATTATGGCAATTGTTGATGTATCGATTATTCCAGTAGGAACAGGTAATCCAAGTGTTAGTGAATATGTAGCAGAAGTACAAAAGGTACTAGAGAAAAATGCTGATCGCGTGAAGTATCAATTAACACCGATGAATACAGTAATTGAAGGAGATCTTCCTGTCATTTTAGAAGTCATTCAACAAATGCATGAAGTTCCATACACGAAAGGTGCACAGCGCGTTGCGACAACAATTCGTATCGATGATCGCCGTGATAAAGTAAGTACGATGGAGAAGAAATTAAACTCTGTTCAATCAAAATTATAAGAAAAAGCAGCGATCTTCGCTGCTTTTTTCATATAGGAGGAAAATAAGATGAGTGAAAAGTTTAATGAGCAGTTTGATGGCTTGCTAGAGAAATACACGGAACTATTACTTGGAGAGAGCAACGAAGAGCGAAAAGAGCAGGTACAGAAATGGGCACTTTATTCTTATATGGCTAAGACGATGCCAGCTTTAGTGAAACATTGGAATGAGACGTATCCAGATGCAAAAGAAGAGATGGTACAGTTAATTACGAATATTAAAAAGCTGAATGATGAGAAGCGAAATGAGAAGTAAGAAGGCTTGAGATAATGTTACCTCAAGTTTTTGTTATTAATATCCTTATATAATTTACATGAAATATAAATGGTTTTGTGAGCATGTCGAATATTTTCGGCATGCTCATTTTTTCCCTAGTAAACCCGTTTTTTCTGAATGTCGAAAAATATTTTCTTCATATTTATAAACGAGGATATAGGGTTTTAAATGTTTTGATAGTATTTTATAAATTATCTAAATAATTATTTGTATCAAATAATTTTAAACAATGATATAATTTCGAAGAGGGGTAAAAAACAGATAAATTATAGTCATAGGGGTGAATTACATGGAACAATTAATGCGAAATTCGTTTCTTTTCTTATCTAAAAATAAAGCGCTAACAAAACTGGCTAAAAAGTACGGTTTACGCTTTGGTGCAGGTCGCTTCGTCGCAGGGGAAACGATTGAATTAGCGACAGCTGCAATTAAAGCATTAAATAAGCAAGGTCTTTGTGTAACAATCGATTATTTAGGTGAATTCGTTGATAACGAAGCGGAAGCAAATGAAATGGCTAGCGAATCGATTGAAGCAATTCGTGCAATTGGAAGAGAAGGTCTTAATTCGCAGCTTTCTTTAAAGATGACTTCTATGGGATTAGATATCTCTGACGAAATCGTAATGAACAATATGCGCCGTATTTTAGAAGCTGGAAAAGAAAATGGTGTGTTTATTACAATTGATATGGAAGACTATACGCGCTGCGGAAAAACAATTGATATCTTTAAACAATTAAAATCTGAATACGATAATATTGGTACAGTTATTCAAGCTTACTTATATCGTACAGAAAAAGATATGGAAGATTTAAACGCTTATAATCCTAATTTACGTCTTGTAAAAGGGGCCTATAAAGAACCTGAAGAAGTAGCGTTCCCGGAAAAGAAAGATGTAGATGACAATTATAAAAAAATTATTAAAATGCACTTATTAAATGGAAATTACACTGCAATTGCTTCACATGACGAAGCGATTATTGAATATACGAAAAAACTTGCGGAAGAACATAACATTCCAAGGGATCAATTTGAATTCCAAATGTTATTTGGTATTCGTACAGAGCGTCAACTTGAGCTAGTAAAAGAAGGTTACAAAATGCGCGTTTACGTGCCTTATGGAAACGACTGGTATGGCTATTTCATGCGCCGTCTAGCAGAACGTCCAGCAAACGTTGCATTCGTATTAAAAGGTATGATCAAAAAATAACCAAGGAGAAAATACTCCTTGGTTATTTTAATTGCTGAAATGCGTAGTGCGCCATTTTCTTCGTATCAGGATATAGCTGCGTACGAGTAGAAGATAACACGACGTTAATGACGCGTTTACCGTCTTTTTCATCAACTGTTACGACTGTGTATTTTCCGAGAGCTGATAAACCGCTTTTACTTCCAATCGCATATGGATCGTCATATAGTTCTTCTCGTCCATAGTTTGCGATTTTTGGAGATCGCTCTGAAGTATGTAGTGTTGTATGTATTGAATTCATATATTCTAAAACGATCGGATACTTTAATGCTTCTTTCGTAATAATAGCAATATCATAAGGTGATACTTTATTTCCAAGTGCATCAGCACCACTTGCGTTTTTGAAAGTCGCATGCTTTGTACCAAGTTCCTTCGCTCTAGCATTCATCATTTTCACAAACTTTTCTTTTGATCCCGCAATATGTTCAGCGATTGACTCAGCGATTGGGTCTGCACTAATAATAAGCATAAGTTTTAATGCCTCATCACGTTTTAACTTTTCACCCGCGCGAAGCTTAATCTTTGCACTTTGACTTTCTGTTTTAATAGCATTCTCTGTAACCGTAATTTCTTCATCTTCTTTTACATTCTCTAGTAAGAGTAAGGTAGTCATCATTTTCCCTATACTAGCGGGATAAGAGCGTTCATCTTCCCGTTTTCCATACAAGATTTCACCTGTGTCTGCATCGATTGTAATCCCGTATTGCCCAGTAATGTTAGGCTGATCTACTTTTACAGCTTGTTGTCTGTGAGCGTAAGAAAAGAAAATCATCCCTGTAAATAATGTGGCAATCATTACAATCATAATTATTGTTCGTTTCATCGTCGTTCCCTCTTTTGTTTTCCATATGTACAAATAAATTGGGCAGAAAAAGCAGCCATTAATCATTATGCCACGTTCTCTGCCCAAAAATATAGCGTTATTTTTCGCCCATATTATGCTTCTTAAATTGTTGGTTATTACTTTGACGCCCTTTTTCAACACCGTGATTATGCGGACCTGCATTTCCAGTTACACTTGCTGCGCTAATTCCAGCTTTTGAAGGGTTCTTCTTAAGTTTTGCCATATATATTCCTCCAGTTTCGTCAGATTATAAAAAAGGAAAAGTGCATTTTAATGAAGAAAATACACATGTATAGCATAGCCAAATGAAAGAAATATATTTATTTCAGAAAATTTTATCAATAAATATATTGCGAAAATTCAAACTGTATCATATATTTATTAGTAGAGGCTCACTCATTGATTGCGACTTATGTCGAAAAATTGAATGAGCATTCATTCAAGAATAGGGGGAGAAATGGATGTTCCAAATTAAAAAGGCTGCTGTTCTAGGTTCAGGCGTAATGGGTTCAGGGATTGCGGCACACTTAGCTAATATTGGTATTCCGACATTATTGCTTGATATTGTACCACCGGCGCTTACGAAGGAAGAAGAAGCGAAGGGACTTACATTAGAACATAAAAGTGTGAGAAATCGTTTTAGTAATACGGCTGTGCAAAAACTATTAAAGCAAAAACCAGCTCCTCTGACAGTGAAAGGAAATTTAGCACTGATTGAAGCAGGTAACTTAGAAGATGATCTTGAGCGTCTAGCTGATGTAGATTGGATTATTGAAGTAGTAGTTGAAAACTTAGATATAAAGAAGAAACTATTTGAAAAAGTAGATGCTGTTCGTAAACCAGGCTCAATTGTGAGCTCAAATACATCAGGCATTTCCGTTGAAAAAATGGCAGAGGGTCGTTCAGACGACTTCCAGAAACACTTCTTAGGAACACACTTTTTTAACCCACCACGATATTTAAAACTTCTAGAGGTAATACCGACGAAAGAAACTGATCCACAAGTATTAAGCTTCATGAAACTATTTGGCGAAGACGTTCTTGGAAAAGGCGTTGTTATCGCAAAAGACACACCAAACTTTATTGGAAACCGCATCGGTACGTATGGATTGCTTGTAACGCTTCAAGAAATGATTAAGCGTGGCTATAGCATTGGAGAAGTTGACTCTGTAACAGGTCCATTAATTGGTCGTCCGAAGAGCGCAACGTTCCGTACATTAGATGTTGTTGGTTTAGATACATTTGTACACGTTGCAAATAACGTATATGAAAATGTACAAGAAGAAGAGCGCGATGTATTTAAAGTACCTGCTTTTATGCATGACATGCTTGATAAAAAATGGCTTGGAAGCAAAACAGGTCAAGGCTTCTTCTTAAAACAAGGAAAAGAAATTTTAGAATTAAACCCTGAAACGATGGAATATGGAGCGCGTAAAAAATTAAAAGCTGCGTCCGTAGAGTTAAGTAAGCAAGAAAAAGGATTAGCGAATAAATTGAAAGCGCTTGTATACGCGAAAGATCGCGCAGGAGAGTTGTTATGGAATATTATCACACCAACTCTTTTATACTCTGCAAAGCTTCATAAAGAAATTGCTGACGATATTGTTGCAATTGACCAAGCGATGAAATGGGGCTTCGGATGGGAGCAAGGACCATTCGAGATTTGGGATGCAATCGGCGTTGAAAAGTCTGTTCAAAAGATGGAAGAAAACGGCGCAGTTGTTCCTACTTGGGTGAAAGAAATGGTAGAGAAAGGTTTCACTACTTTCTATAAACATGATAACGGCGATAGCTACTATTACGACAATGGTGAATATAAGCTAATCGAACGTAACAAAAAAGCAATTTCTCTTAAGCAGTTAAAAGAGAAAAACGGTGTGTTAAAGAAAAATAGCGGAGCGAGCTTAATTGATTTAGGCGATGGTATCCTTTGCTTAGAATTCCATTCGAAGAGCAATGCAATCGGTATGGATATTACGCAAATGATTAACTACGCTGTTGATGAAGTAGAGAAAAATTATAAAGGTCTTGTTATCGGAAACCAATCGAAGAACTTCTGCGTTGGTGCGAACCTTGCAATGATCTTAATGGAAGCACAAGACGACAACTACTTCGAAATTGAGTGGGTTGTGAAAAACTTCCAAGATGCAATGACGAAAATTAAGTACTCTTCTAAGCCAGTTGTAGCGGCGCCATATGGTATGACGCTTGGCGGCGGTACAGAAGTTTGCTTACCAGCTGCGAGCATTCAAGCTTCTAGCGAAACGTATATGGGCTTAGTAGAAGTAGGTGTTGGCTTAATCCCTGGCGGAGGCGGTAATAAAGAGCTATACATTAAACACTTAAACAAAATGGCAAACGGTGTAGAATTCGACTTACAAAAAGTTGCGAATAAAGTATTCGAATCTGTAGCGATGGCGAAAGTTTCTACATCAGCACAAGAAGCTGTATCGAACAACTTCTTAGGCGATAAAGACGGTATTAGTGTGAATGGTGATCACTTACTATATGATGCGAAACAAAAAGCACTTTCTTTATATGAAGCAGGTTATAAAGCACCTATCCGCAAAAAGATACCAGTTGTTGGTGAGACAGGATATGCAGCGCTTGTACTTGGTGCAGAGGCAATGCATTTATCAGGTTACATTTCTGAACATGATCTGCACATTGCGAAGAAACTGGCATATGTCATTGCGGGCGGAAAAGTGCCGTACGGAACAGAAGTTGATGAGCAGTATTTATTAGATGTAGAGCGTGAAGCATTTATTAGCTTAGTAAGTGAGATGAAATCACAAGCAAGAATGCAGCACATGCTTGTAAAAGGAAAACCATTACGTAACTAATAACGAGGGGAGATATCGTTCATGAGAGAAGCTGTCATTGTTGCGGGAGCAAGAACACCAATTGGAAAAGCAAAGAGGGGTTCATTAAAAACAGTTCGTCCTGACGATCTAGGGGCGTTAGTAGTAAAAGAAACGTTAAAGCGTGCGAATTATGAAGGACCAATCGATGATTTAATTTTCGGTTGTGCGATGCCAGAAGCAGAGCAAGGTTTAAATATGGCTCGTAATATCGGTGGGCTAGCAGGACTTTCTTACGATGTTCCAGCTATTACAATTAACCGTTACTGTTCTTCAGGCTTACAAAGTATCGCTTACGGAGCAGAGCGCATTATGCTTGGTCACTCTGAAGCTGTATTATCAGGCGGAGCGGAATCAATGAGTCTAGTTCCAATGATGGGACACGTTGTTCGTCCGAATAGTCGCCTTGTAGAAGCAGCACCAGAATATTATATGGGTATGGGGCATACAGCAGAGCAAGTTGCTGTGAAATATGGAATTTCTCGTGAAGAGCAAGATGCATTCGCGGTAAGAAGTCATCAACGTGCTGCGAAAGCATTAGCTGCAGGGAACTTTGCTGATGAAACAGTATCTGTAGATGTAACATTACGTACTGTTGGATCAAATAACAAACTGCAAGAAGAAACAATCATTTTCGCACAAGACGAAGGTGTAAGAGCAGAGACGACGCTAGACATTTTAGGTAAATTACGTCCAGCATTTAACGTTCGCGGTTCTGTAACGGCTGGTAACTCTTCACAAATGAGTGACGGTGCAGCATCTGTACTATTAATGGATCGTGAAAAAGCAGTGAGCGATGGCATGAAACCACTTGCAAAATTCCGTTCATTCGCAGTAGCTGGAGTACCACCAGAAGTAATGGGAATCGGCCCAATTGCTGCAATTCCGAAAGCGTTAAAATTAGCTGGTTTAG
The DNA here is from genome assembly GCF_044907945.1 of Bacillus sp. RC240. NCBI lineage: Bacteria > Bacillati > Bacillota > Bacilli > Caryophanales > Bacillaceae > Bacillus > Bacillus sp. RC240. Next base: position 115,168 of record NZ_JBIYCT010000008.1, read on the forward strand.
AGCTATCTGATATCGGTCTATTTGAACTAAATGAAGCATTCGCTTCTCAATCTATCCAAGTTATTCGTGAACTTGGTCTAGATGAAGAAAAAGTAAACGTAAACGGCGGTGCAATCGCACTTGGACATCCACTTGGCTGTACAGGAGCAAAACTAACACTATCTCTTATTCACGAAATGAAACGTCGCAACCAACAATTCGGTATCGTAACAATGTGTATCGGTGGCGGAATGGGAGCAGCGGGAGTATTTGAATTACTATAAAAAAAGTGGAAGCGGCTCGCTCAGAATGTGAGGGGGATGGAGCTTCAGACGAAGAGGCGCTGTTTGCCTCGTAGGAAGAAGCGAAGCCACCGAACATTCTAGCCGCTGGAACTGGATTATAAAAAAAGTGCAGGTGGCTCGTTCAGAACAGGAGGGCGTTGGAAGCCCTGACGAAGAGGCGTTTTTTGCCTCACAGGAAGGGGTGAAACGACCGACTGTTTTAGCCACCGGAACTAGATTAAAAAAGTGGAAGCGGCTCGCTCAGAACAAGAGGGCGCTAAAGCAAAGAATGGAAGCAACAAAGGTTTATAAAAAATAAAAATGAGAGCCAGCTTCTTTCAAAATGAGAGAAGCGGCTTATGAAAATATGAAGGAGGAAATTTTCATGGAAAAAACAGTAGGAAATGCGGTTAAAGGCGGTAGCTTTTTAGTAGAGGAAATTACAATTGATCAAGTGTTTACGCCAGAAGATTTTTCATCTGAGCATAAAATGATTGCAAAAACGACAGAGGACTTTATCGTAAATGAAGTTCTTCCGGAGCTTGAATATTTAGAGCAACACGAATTTGATCGTTCTGTGCGTCTTTTAAAAGAAGCTGGTGAACTTGGTTTACTAGGCGCTGACGTACCAGAAGAGTACGGCGGAATTGGTCTTGATAAAGTAAGCTCAGCGTTAATCGCAGAGAAATTCTCGCGCGCTGGTGGTTTTGCAATCACTCACGGTGCTCACGTTGGTATCGGATCTTTACCAATCGTATTATTCGGTAACGAAGAGCAAAAGAAAAAGTATTTACCATTACTTGCAACTGGTGAAAAATTAGCGGCATACGCATTAACAGAGCCAGGTTCAGGGTCTGACGCATTAGGTGCAAAAACAACGGCACGTTTAAATGCAGAAGGTACGCATTACGTATTAAATGGTGAAAAACAATGGATTACAAACTCTGCATTTGCTGACGTATTTATCGTATACGCAAAAATAGACGGTGAGCACTTCTCAGCATTTATCGTAGAGAAAGAATATGCTGGTGTATCTACAAGCCCAGAAGAAAAGAAAATGGGTATTAAATGTTCTTCAACTCGTACGTTAATTTTAGAAGATGCATTAGTACCGAAAGAAAACTTACTTGGTGAAATCGGTAAAGGCCATATTATCGCGTTCAACATTTTAAATATCGGCCGTTATAAATTAGGTGTTGGTACAGTTGGATCTGCGAAACGTGCAGTAGAAATTTCAGCACAATATGCAAATCAACGTCAACAATTCAAACAACCAATCGCTCGCTTCCCATTAATTCAAGAGAAACTTGCGAATATGGCAGCGAAAACATATGCAGCTGAAAGCTCTGTATATCGTACAGTAGGTTTATTCGAAAGCCGCATGAGCACATTATCTGAAGAAGAAGTAAAAGACGGTAAAGCAGTAGCAGCTTCTATCGCTGAATATGCAATCGAGTGCTCTTTAAATAAAGTATTCGGTTCTGAAGTGCTAGATTATACAGTAGATGAAGGTGTTCAAATCCACGGTGGTTACGGATTTATGGCAGAGTACGAGATTGAAAGAATGTACCGCGATTCTCGTATTAACCGTATTTTCGAAGGAACGAACGAAATTAACCGCCTAATCGTACCAGGTACGTTCTTACGTAAAGCGATGAAAGGTGAATTACCACTTCTTCAAAAAGCACAAAAATTACAAGAAGAGTTAATGATGATGATGCCAGAAGAAGTAGGCGATGAGCCATTAGCGCTTCAAAAATATTTAGTAACTAACGCGAAGAAAATTGGCTTAATGGTAGCTGGATTAGCTGCTCAAAAATACGGTAAAGCATTAGATAAAGAGCAAGAAATTCTTGTGAATATCGCTGATATCGTAAGTAACCTTTACGCAATGGAGTCAGCTGTTCTTCGTACAGAAAAAGCAATTAAAACAACTGGTCTTGAAAAGAATAAACAAAAAGTGTTATACACTGAAGTATTCTGCCAAGAAGCATTCAACGAAATCGAAGCAGATGCGAAAGAAACACTTATCGCAGTTGAAAACGGCGACATGCTGCGCATGATGTTATCATCATTACGTAAATTAACTCGCCACACACCACTTAACGTAATTCCGAAGAAGCGTGAAATTGCTGCAAAAATTTTAGAAGATGAGCGTTATACAGTTTAATACCTTTAAATAACAGTAGTCGTTTATACGACTACTGTTATTTTTTTTGAAAAAATGAAATTTTTAGTGACATAAAACTAATGCCATTAGTATAATGAAACTAATAGCATTAGTTTTTTCGGAAAGGGAGCTGAAAATATGAGAATGATACATGAGAAAACGGTATATCAATTGTCATTTTTACCAAGAGTGTTTCCTGTGAATTGTTACTTTGTGGAGGAAGAAGATAGTTTAACTTTAATTGATGCCGCTTTGCCATATAGCGCAAAAGGTATTTTACAGGCGGCTGAGAACATAGGAAAACCCATTACTAAGATTGTATTAACACATGCGCATGATGATCATATCGGTGCACTAGACGCATTAAATGAAGTACTTCCTAATGTTCCAGTCTATATTTCTAAGCGGGACGCAAAGCTGTTAGAGGGAGATACGACGTTACAAGAGGATGAACCGAATATACCGATAAAAGGCGGTGTACCTAAAAAGGTAAAAACGGTACCTGATGTTTTATTGGAAGATGGCGACCGAGTTGGATCGCTTCTTGCGATTATGACACCGGGACATACGCCAGGATCCATGTCGTTTCTTGATGTACGAAATAAAGCTCTTATTGTCGGGGATGCATTCCAAACAAGAGGAGGTATGGCTGTTTCGGGTCAAATGAAATTTTGGTTTCCGTTCCCTGCGATGGCAACGTGGAGCAAAGAAATATCATTACAAAGTGCAGAGAAGTTAAGCGAATATGAGCCTTCCTTGCTTGCGGCAGGACATGGGAAAATGATAAAGGATCCAGGCACTGTCATAAAACTTGCTATTAAGGAAGCTAAGCGGAATATAGAAAGTATGAAAGAAGGTTAATTTATGTCACCGAGAATCGGACTTACATTACAGAAAATTGTAGAAACAGCGGCCGAAATTGCAGATACAAATGGAATACAAGAAGTAACGTTAGCTTCATTAGCACAAAGGTTAGGGATACGTTCTCCCTCGCTATACAATCATGTGAAAGGTTTACAAGATGTACGGAAAAATCTTGGTATTTACGGAATAAAACAGCTGCATAACAGACTGGAAGAAGCGGCTGAGGGTAAACGTATGGATGAAGCAGTTCATGCTTTAGGAGAAGCGTATGTAGCATTCGTACGCAAACATCCTGGATTGTATGAAGCAACTTTTTTACGAGATGAAGAAGTAAGAAAAGCAGGTGACGGAATTGTAAAGCTTTGTCTTCATGTTTTACAACAATACGGCTTAGAAGGAGAGAATGCACTTCATGCGACACGTGGATTCAGAAGTATTTGTCATGGGTTTGCGTCGATTGAACAGCAGGGTGGATTTGGTTTGCCGCTAGATTTAGATACAAGTTTACATGTGTTATTGGAAACGTTTATTAAAGGATTACATGTAATGAGAGATTGAATAGGAAGCGAGACACCCGGAAACCTTAGAATCGATTCTAAGGTTTTTTAATGCATATGATTTTAAAAGAACGGTAGGTGGGAGGATTAAAGTTTTACTTTACTAATGTTAAAAATAGTTTACATGATGTTAAAAATAAATTACAATAAAAATATAGAAAATAATGTAAAACGAGGAGAGGTTATGAAACAGAGTGGGAATTTACAAAATAATCTCATTGTACTTAGAGCAGAAAAACGCTGGTCACAAACGGATTTAGCGAACAAAGCTGGGGTAAGTAGACAAACGATCGCCTCAATTGAAGCGAATCGTTACAATCCATCTTTAATTTTAGCTTTTGAAATTGCGCATATTTTAGGTAAGGAGTTTCATGAAGTTTTTCAATATAAGATAGAGGGGGAAACGGAATGAGTATTGTAATAGGGATAATAATCTCAGTAGCAGGACTAATAGGTGTTTTATATTCAACACGTTTTCAGAAGAATGAAGGGGAAGATGAAAGAGGCGAGCATATTACAGGGAATGCAGCTAAAATTTCATTGTTTGTATTTTTATTTCTATATTTAGTTATCTTTTTAATTGGGAATCTATATTCATTGACAGGCGAACAGTATAAGTTAGCAAATGTATTTTTATTAGCTGGAGTACTTTGTTCGTATGCTTTAACTATCGTAGTTTTGAAAAGAAAATATTAGCTGGAAAAGAGCTGTTTTACATATGTATTTGTAAACGGCTCTTTTTAGTTAAATGATATTATTTTGCAGGCTTTAGAAATGTATATATTGCTAATAAGAAGTTGAAAAACATAAATACGAAAGGGTCTTGGTTTGGATTCGGATCATAATTTTTTTGAGTGTTTGTAAGGAAGTTATGGATTTTCATAGTCATTGCTCCTTTGTATGTAGATAAATTGGTAAGAGGTTTATAAAATCGTGATTTTAATTAAACTAACACTTACTAATAGAGTCGCACTAATAAATATTAGGAAAAATGTATTGTTACGATTTTTATAATTGTTAAGTGCTATAAATAAGAAACAAATGAGAAATAACATATGTAACGGTATAGAAGTGAGTAATGGCTTTGAAGTTAATATATCAATTAATAATTTCATATATAGGATTGCATAAACAATAAAGAAGATAACTTTAAACTTTTTTTGCATAAGCACACCTTCTTAATATGGTTTATTTGTTAGCAGATGTTACAATTCCTATTTTAAACATTCGTATTATTCTGTTATTATAACAAAAATTCATTTAAATAAATAGATGTAGTTGGTTGGAGTATGAAAGGGATTTAAAAAAGTTTTTAATGAATATGATTTAAAAAGAATCAAATAATAAATGATGAATGAACAAAGAAAGGCGGGTATGTTCTATGCAAAACTTAACAGAGCTTGAAGTAGAAAACTTACGTCATTTAATTGGTGGACATGCGACGATTATTAACAAATTGGACCAGTATGCACAGGCTTGTACAGATCCACAGCTAAAGCAAATGCTACAAAAGGATGCACAAGATGCACGAAATACGAAACAGCAATTAATGAATTTTCTAGGATAGGAGGAAGAGGGAAATGAATGAAAAAGATATGGTAAATGATTATTTAGCAGGGTTAAATTCAAGTTTAACAAGTTATGCAAATTATATTTCTCAGTCTGATAATGAACAGTTACATCAAACGTTAATTCAAATTCGTAATCAAGATGAGATGCGTCAACGTAATATGTATGAATACGCAAAGCAAAAGAGTTATTACAAACCGGCAGCACCTGCTAATCCAATGATTGTACAGCAATTAAAAAGTCAATTAAGTGCGGAATAGTGTGATGAATGAAACGAGCGAATGGATTCGCTCGTTTTTTTGTTTGGTATATGTCAATAAATACATAAAAAATATTTTTTCAGTTGTAACAAATATGACGAAAATCGAATATAACAATTCACAAAAAGGACAAAAGTTTGTTCAATGTTTCACAAAGTATCCATGGTTTCTATCGTGGGAATCTTTATAATTAGGAGTGTAAAGAACAAAAGAAATAGATTACATGATCGATTAGGAGAGATTGCTATGAATAGAAACACAAGAAAAATTGCAATTATTGGTACTGGATTAGTTGGATCGAGCTGTGCGTATTCAATTGTGAATCAAGGCATATGTGAAGAATTATTATTAATTGATATAAATCATGAACGAGCAGTTGGAGAAGCGATGGATTTATCACATTGCATTAACTTTACAAATACAAGAACAAAAGTATATGCAGGAAGTTATGAAGACTGCAAAGATATGGACATTGTAATTATTACAGCAGGACCAGCGCCAAAACCTGGACAAAGCCGTTTAGACACTTTAGGAGCAAGTGCAAAGATTATGGAAAGCATTGTTGGCGGCGTAATGGAAAGTGGATTTGATGGCATTTTCTTACTCGCATCGAACCCAGTTGACATTATTACATATCAAGTGTGGAAGTTATCTGGATTACCTAGAAATCGTGTGATTGGTACAGGTACATCACTAGATTCTTCTCGCTTAAGAACAATTTTATCTGAAATGTTACATGTAGATCCTCGTAGTATTCATGGGTATTCATTAGGAGAACATGGTGATTCTCAAATGGTTGCTTGGTCTCACGTAACTGTTGGTGGAAAGTCGATTTTACAAATTTTAGAAGAGAAAAAAGACCAATTTGGTGAAATAGATTTAGATGAAATTGTTGAGAAGACTGCAAAAGCTGGATGGGAAATTTATAAGCGCAAAGGAACTACTTATTACGGAATCGGAAATTCTTTAGCTTATATTGCTCGCTCAATTTTCAATGATGATCACCGTGTTATCGCTGTTTCAGCCATTTTAGATGGTGAATATGGCGAATACGATATTTGTACAGGAGTACCAGCAATTATTACTAGAGATGGTATAAGAGAAGTGGTAGAACTAAACTTATCAGAAGATGAAGAAAGTCGCTTTGCAAAATCAAACGATGTTTTACGCGATTATATGAAAACAATTGGTTACTAAATTATAGGAGAAGGTGAAACAAATGAAGGAATATATAATGTCTCGTGTGTTTAAAGCTTCAGCCGGAATCGCACAGGGTATTTTCGTATCCCTTGGAATTGGTTTACTGATCGAAAATATAGGAAGAATTGTTGATCTCCCATTACTTATTACAATCGGAGTTGTTGCAAAATCACTTATGGCACCAGCAATTGGAGCCGGGATTGCCTTTATGCTCGGTGCAAACGGACTCGTAATTTTCTCAGCGATGGTAGCTGGAGCAATTGGAGCTGGTTCAATTTCAATTACTGAAGCTGGTCTCATCATTAAAACAGGTGAACCAATCGGTGCATTATTAACAGCGACTTTAGCAGTTTATATTGGTAAACGATTAAGTGGAAAAACTGCTTTAGATATGATGCTCGTTCCATTTGCAGCAATATTAGGTTCTGGTTTAGTCGGTATTTGGTTAGCTCAAAATATTAGCCCAGTTTTAAATACAGTTGGAGCATTCATTAAAGATAGTTCAGCTGGTAGCCCGTTTATCGCTTCTATCGTGATTGCTGTAGTTTGGGGATTGTTACTTATCTCTCCAGCTTCATCAGCTGCGTTAGCAATAGCACTTAGTTTAGACGGCGTTGCAGGCGGTGCAGCACTTGCAGGATGTGTTGCTCAATTTATCGGATTCTCTGTTATTTCAGCGAAAGAAAATAACTTAGGTGGCATATTAGCCCAGGCACTTTGTACTCCAAAAGTGCAGTTACCGAACATTACTAAAAATCCAATGATTCTCGTCCCAACTGTCGTCGCCAGTGCAATAGTTGGCCCAGTATCGGCACTAATTTTCCAACTGGAAGCAGGAAAAGAAATTGCAGGTCTTGGATTAAGCTCTCTTATAGCACCAATTAATTTAATTTCCAGCCAAGGGTGGGAAGTTGTCCCAGCGATGGTAATCACTTATATCATCATTCCAGTAGCTGTTTCTTATATACTTTACATTGCTCTTAAAAAAGCAGGTCGTATTCATTCTGGTGACATGACTGTACCACAATCTTAATTTGAAAATCTCCTTAATATAGAGAAAAGCAGACTGAAGCCACAGTCTGCTTTTTACATTTTTTGATTTTGTTTTACTGGAACACGTACTGTTTCTTTTGCTAATAATAGCTGAACACCAAAGTATAGTACGCTTGCAAGCGTCATTCCAGAAATAGCGTCTACAAATGCATGCTGCTTCGTAAATAATGTTGATAAAATAATAAGCGTACCGAAGAAAGTAAGGATGTAATATTCCAAAGTATGCTGTTCTCTACGCTTAAAGGCAGCTAACATAATTACAAATGTCGTAAGGACATGAATGCTTGGGAAGCAGTTTACTGGATGATCAATACTATAAATATAGCGGACTAGTTCGGAAAATACATCTGTTCCAACGACGGTTGGGCGTGGTACAGTTGTCTGCCAAAAAAAATAAATCGAAAAACAAGCAAGTTTTCCAAGAATTACACTACTTAAAGTGACATAATATTGCTTTCGATCAGCAAAACAGTAATAAATAAGTGCACCGTATAAGTATGGAAACCAAAGTAAGTAAGGAATAATAAATGCTTTGACAAATGGAATCCAATCATCTACTACAGTTGTGACATCTACTGCGTGAACAGTAGATTTATTTAATACATCGTAAAGGGGACTTACGAGTACGAGTAGAAGTATATAACTTAACGGAAGAAGAGATGAAAGTTTAAATTTCTTCATGATAATCTCCTATGTTTTAGTAATGTAAATAAATTCAATTGATTATAATATAGAAAATCCAATTGGGCTATCGATTTTACTTACATTTTCTTGAATTCACCTTACATTTTTGTCACTTGACTTAAAAGAGGGGGAGGGTGCTATATGAAGCGTTCACTGTATTTCTTAGTTTTTATATTGTTATGCCTGGTGAGTACTGGGTGTGCAAAAGATAAAGAAGGAGAGAATTTAGAATATAACGGGAGAGCACTCGTCATTGGAGTTGTTGGTGAAAAGCCGAAAGATACATTTAGAAATATAAAGTTTGAAAAAGTGACGTTAGAAGAACTGAAAAAGGAATCTGGAGCAGTAGATGGTTTTCTAATAATGAAAGAGCACTTTCAAGAAGCTTCGAAAGAGCAGTATAAAGATGTATTTTCATCGCTAAAGAAACCAGTGTTTTTTATTGGTTTACAAGATAAATCATATTCAACTTTTATTACAAAAGGGATAGAGTATAACAGTGCACGAAAAGATGTAAATGCTATGTACGTGCAAGGTTTTGCAAATATTGGAAGTGGCGAAGGGCAACAATGGGGAGTAGGTTTATCGAATGGTGGAAATACAGAAGAAAGTATTCATAATATGTATATAGTAGTATTTCAAACCATTTCGGACTATTTAAGTCGATGATGAAGGAGCCTGTAAAAGGGCTTCTTATTTTTTAAATAAAGTGAAACTTTAATCAGTGGGGGTTTTGTCCAGCCCCCCACTGATTATTAGCCCGCACCAATCGGGCTCTTACGGGCAGTTATCTCCCACCTCCCATTTGCCGAAATTCGAGGTGGGAGTCTTACTGCCCGCAAATAGCGGGATAAACGTTTGTTTAAGATATATGTTCGGTATAGAAAATCATGTATTCCAAAGGTGATATAGAAAAACATGAAATTAATCAAACGTTTGTTTAAGAGGTATGTTCGGTATGGAAGAATTCATGTATTCCAAAGGTTGTGGTAGAAAAACATGAAATTAATCAAACGTTTGTTTAAGGTATATGTTCGGTATAAAAGAATCTACGTATTCCGAAGGGTGAGGTAGAAAAATATGAAATTAATCAAACGTTTGTTTAAGATATATGTTCGGCGTGGGATGAGAAAAAATTATATATTTAATTTTTCTTAATAAATGGCGGAAAAATAAGAAAAATTAGCAGGATTATTAAAAATTATCACGAAATAAGTAAAAGTTTAGCGAATAATCGTTTGAAATAATAAAATGTTTTCTATATGATAAAGGTAAAGGTTAGTAAAAAAGTAGGTGAATTTATGACAGTAACATTTTATTCATATCCAAAATGTGGCACATGTCAAAAAGCAAAGAAATGGTTTGAGGCAAACGATGTAGCATATGAGATGATTCATATTGTTGAAAATCCACCGTCAAAAGAAGATTTACGTAATTTACATGAGAAAAGTGAATTACCATTAAAAAAATTCTTTAATACAAGTGGAATGCGTTACCGCGAACTTGGTTTAAAAGATAAGTTAAAGGATGCAAGCGAAGACGAAATGTACGAGCTTTTAGCATCTGATGGCATGTTAATTAAACGTCCAATTGTAACAGATGGAACGAGTGTAACACTTGGTTTTAACGAAGAGCAGTTTGAAAGTGTGTGGAAAAAGTACCAATAAGGTATTTTTACATAATTAATACATTCACTGGAGGTACAGTCATGAGCATTCCAAATAATTTACGTTACTCTGAAGAACACGAATGGGTAAAAACAGAAGGTAATGCGGTTGTTATCGGTATTACTCATTTTGCGCAAGGTGAGTTAGGCGATATCGTATTCGTTGAACTTCCTGAAGTAGGTGCAACAATCCAAGCTGACGAGCCATTCGGAAGCGTAGAATCTGTTAAAACAGTTTCTGAATTATACGCACCTGTAAGTGGTAAAGTTGTAGCAGTAAACGAAGAATTAAGTGACCAACCAGAACTAGTTAACGAATCTCCATACGAGGGTGCATGGATGGTTAAAGTTGAACTTTCTGATGCAAGCCAAGTTGAGAAGTTATTAACTGCAGAAAAATATGCAGAAATGACAAACCAAGACTAATTATAGTCGAAGAAAAAGGACAGCCTTTGTGCTGTCCTTTTTTATGTTGTGTACATAATGAATTTAAAAACATATATATTAATTATTATGTAGGAGAACGTTTTTGAAAAACTTTTTTCATGGAGGCTTCATGCTGAGCGAGCGGCTTGCGCTTTTCGTTGTCTAGCTCCAGCGGCTAGAACAGTCGGTCATTGCACTCCTTCACTTGAGGCAAAAAGCGCCTCTAGTTCAGGGGTGCGGGTGCCCTCCTGTTCTGAACGAGCCGCTTGCGCTTTTCTTTGTCCAGCTCCACCTCCTAGCCCTTCATGTCTAAGAACCTTCCGCACGAGAAGACAAAAAGCGTCTTCTGTACGAAAGAACCTTAGCCAACAGGGCTAAACAGTCGGTTCCGCTTTTCTTTTGCAAAAATAAACAGGAAACAACATGAAAATAACGAATATACTATATACTAAGTTAAAGGTTGTATAGTATATGGTGATCGGGTGATGACATATGATTTATGTGGAAAAAGTCATTATTGTAGAAGGTAAATCGGATAGAAGAAAGATTGAATCTATTATTCGTGAACCAGTGGAAATTGTTTGTACAAATGGTACAATTGGTTTGTCGAAAATGGATGAGCTCATTGATCAATTTTTTGATAAGGACGTATATGTGCTAGTGGATGCTGATGATGCAGGAGAAAAGTTAAGGAAACAATTCCGAAAAGAATTTCCGCAAGCAGAGCATATTTATATTGATCGCTCGTATCGCGAGGTGGCGACTGCACCTTCTTCACATTTAGCAAATGTATTATGGGGAGCAGACATTGACGTTTATACAGAATATTTACGGTAAGGAATGATAGAAGTGATTGATTGGACAGGTGCCGAAGCTACAGCCCTAATAGGAAATGAAGAAAAAACAGTGTTATATGTGTATACACCAATGTGTGGAACATGCCAATTGGCAAAGAAGATGTTAACGGTCGTTGAGATGACGATTGAAGATTTAAAAATTGGAATGTTAGATTTAAATTATGCCCCACATTTAGCGAAAGAGTATGGGATAGAAAGTGTACCGTGTTTACTTATTTTTGAAAATGGGACACTGATGAAGAAAATATATGCATTTCATTCGGTTGAATATTTATATACGGAATTAAAGTAGGCGGCAAAGTTTTTGCCGCCTCGACATATTTCTTGGGAAATATGTCGACATGCATGATAGATACAGTATTTGTCGAGCGAAAATAACAGGATTGCCCTTTAATAAGAGGGAATGGTATGTAATAGAAAGTGATATGAGGGATGTGGTTTAGGATGAAATTATATTCTTTGCTTCAATCATTTGTAAATTACGCTAATGGTCAATATCATTTAGAACCGCTTTTAAGGCAAGGAGAAAGAACTGTTAATTTTCGTTTTGGAGATGAATGCTGTTCGTTACAAATTTCAAGAGATTATATAGAACTTTTGAAAGAGGCGAGAGGAACGGAACAAATCGTTTGTTTAGAGGAAGAGGATGTACAAAAATTAGTGACTGGAAATATGAGGTTGCAAAAGTTAATGAGTGATGGACGGGTACAATATTCTGGAACGTATCGAACGATGTTATTAGTTGAATCGATGTTTCATATATGTAAACCGATGTCAGTCGGAGCTTAAAATTCTGAAGTTTCTTTTTTTACGAAAATTTCTGTTGACAGAGCGTGTGGATATTGATACAATTCAATTCATAAAATATAGACAATTTCATAAATTTTAAATCAGACGAAAATTTAATCTGATTTCTCTTATTAAGAGAGGTGGAGGGACTGTGCCCTGTGAAGCCCGGCAACCGTCAACTTATGTTGAAATGGTGCCAATTCCTGCAAAGCAAATGCTTTGAGAGATGAGAGAGAGGGATAATGTTGTTATATACGCATATAAACCTTTCTGCTTCTCTAGAAGCGGAAAGGTTTTTTGTCGTTTGAATGCGGAGGACATTCAAATAATAAGAGGAGCTATAACGATGGACTACACGCATGAAAAATAAAAAAATGCGGAGTCTATCCAAAGTTTTATGAAATCCAGCTCCAGCGGCTAGAACAGTCGGTCGTTTCATCCCTTCCTATGAGGCAAAAAGCGCCTCTACGTCTGGGATTCCAACGCCCTCTTGTTCTAAACGAGCCGCTTACGCTTTTTAAACAAAAAAGGGGTGAACATCATGATTTTATTAGAAAATGTAAAGAAAATATATAAGGCAAAAAGCGGTGATGTCACTGCTGTAGATAACGCCAACTTACAAATAGAGAAAGGCGAAATATTTGGTGTTATCGGATATAGTGGCGCTGGGAAAAGTTCTTTAATTAGATTGTTTAATCAGTTAGAGAAACCAACTTCTGGTCAAATTACAATCGCAAATCGTGTGATTTCAGCAATTACAGGAAGTGAACTTCGTAAGGCAAGACAAGAAATCGGAATGATTTTTCAGCACTTCAACTTACTTTGGTCACGAACTGTACGCGAAAATATCGAATTCCCACTTGAAATTTCGGGTGTGGATAAGGCGAAGAGAAGAAAACGTGTTGATGAGTTAATTCATCTCGTTGGATTAGAAGGAAAAGGAGACGCATATCCATCTCAGTTAAGTGGTGGACAAAAGCAGCGCGTTGGGATTGCAAGAGCGTTAGCAAATAATCCACAAGTACTTTTATGTGATGAAGCAACGTCAGCTCTTGATCCGGAAACGACAGATCAAATTTTAGATTTATTGTTAGATATTAATAAGCGTCTCGGCTTAACAATTGTATTGATTACGCATGAGATGCACGTTATTCGCAAAATTTGTAATCGAGTTGCTGTAATGGAGAAAGGGAAAATCGTAGAAACGGGTCCAGTACTTGACGTATTCCGTAATCCACAGCAAGACATTACAAAACGATTTGTACAGCAGTTAACTGATTCTGAAGATACGAATGAAACGATTGAAAGTTTAATAGAAAAGTACCCAGATGGAAAAGTAATTCGTTTGCAGTTTGTCGGTGAAGCGGTAGAAAGACCGGTACTTCAAAGGTTAATGCAGCGCGGTGATATAGAAGTTAGCATTTTGCAAGGAAATATCGCGCAAACGAATAACGGCTCTTATGGAAGTTTAGTCGTTCATTTAAATGGTGAAGAAACAGCGATCCAGCAAGCAATAGAAGGGATTCATCAAGATCAAGTAGAGCTGGAGGTGATTGCACATGGATAAGTTAATCGCAAATATTGATTGGAATCAAATGTTAGAAGCAACTGGTGAAACGTTATATATGACGGCAATCGCAGCGCTTGCCACATTTGTTTTAGGACTTATTTTAGGATTATTACTCTTTATGACAGCGAAAGATAATTTATGGGAAAATAAAGCGATTAATACGGTGATTGGAGCGTTCGTAAACATTTTCCGTTCTATACCGTTCATCATTTTAATTATTTTATTAATCCCGTTCACAAAGATTCTTCTTGGAACAATACTCGGAGCGAGTGCAGCGCTGCCAGCTTTAATTATTGGTGCAGCACCGTTTTACGCGAGAATGGTTGAAATCGCGCTTCGTGAAATTGATAAAGGTGTAATTGAAGCTTCAAAAGCGATGGGAGCAAAAACAAGCACAATTATTTTGAAGGTGTTAATTCCAGAATCGTTACCAGCGTTAGTATCTGGTATTACGGTTACGACTATTGCTTTAGTAGGCTATACAGCAATGGCAGGTGTTGTTGGTGCTGGTGGTCTTGGAACACTTGCTTACTTAGAGGGATTCCAGCGTGGAAATAACGATGTAACAATCGTTGCGACAATTTGTGTATTACTCGTTGTATTTTTAATTCAGTGGATTGGTGATAGTTTAACGACTCGAATAGATAAAAGATAATGAAAACAGGGGGATATTTCAAATGAAAAAATTATTACTTACAGCACTTATTTCAACTTCAATTTTTGGGTTAGCTGCTTGTGGCGGGAAAGATAAAGATGAAAAGAAACTTGTTGTTGGTGCTTCTAACGTACCGCACGCTGAAATTTTAGAAAAGGCAAAACCGTTACTTGAGAAAAAAGGAATTGAGTTAGAAATTAAAAAATTCCAAGACTACGTGTTACCGAATAAATCGTTAGCAGATAAAGAATTAGATGCAAACTACTTTCAGCACATTCCGTATTTAGAAAAAGAGATCAAAGATAAGAAATATGATTTTGAAATAGCAGGAAAAATTCATTTAGAACCGATTGGTGTGTATTCTCAAAAATATAAGAGCTTAAAAGAACTTCCAAACGGGGCGACAATTATTATGAGTAATTCTGTTACTGATCATGGTCGTGGTTTAGCAATTTTACAAAAAGAAGGCATTTTAAAAATTAAAGACGGAGTAGAGCCAGTTAAAGCAACTCCAAAAGATATTGCGGATAATCCGAAAAACTTAAAGTTCAAAACAGATATCGAGCCTGGGTTATTGCCACAAGTGTATAACAATAAAGAAGGCGATGCGGTTCTAATTAATTCTAACTATGCAATTGATGCGAAATTAAACCCAGAAAAAGACGCGATTGCAATTGAAGGAAATGATTCTCCATACGCAAACGTAGTAGCTGTTCGTAAAGGCGATAAAGATAAAAAAGAGATTAAAGCTCTTATAGAAGTACTGCATTCTAAAGAAATTGAAGACTTTATTACTAAAGAATATAAAGGGGCAGTTGTTCCTGTAAAAGAATAATTGCGGAAAAAGGGCTGGTGTATGCCGGTCCTTTTTTTACTACATAACTATAGGGGAGAAGGGGACATCATATGAAAAAGATTCTATTGTCAGTTGTTACAGCACTGTCTGTATTTACATTAGCTGCTTGCGGGGGAAAAGATGAGAATAAGCTTGTCGTTGGCGCTTCTAATATACCGCACGCTGTTATTTTAGAAAAGGCACAGCCAATATTAGAGAAAAAGGGCATTAAGTTAGAGGTAAAAAAATTCCAGGATTATGTTTTACCAAATAAGGCATTAGCTGATAAAGAAATCGATGCAAATTATTTTCAACATATCCCTTATTTAGATAAAGAGATTCAAGAAAAAGGATACAAAATTGTAAATGCAGGAAAAATTCATTTAGAGCCAATGGGCATTTATTCTAAGAAATATAAAAGCTTAAAAGAACTTCCAGATGGCGGAACAGTTATTATGAGTAATAACGTAGCGGAGCGTGGCCGTATGCTCGCATTGTTACAAAAAGGCGGCGCTATTAAATTAAAAGACGGTGTAGATGTTGTTAAAGCAACAGTAAAAGATGTTGTAGAAAATCCGAAAAATTTAAAGTTTAAAACAGATGTAGAACCTGGACTTTCACCGAAGCTGTACGAAAACAATGAAGGTGATGCTTTATTTATTAATTCAAACTACGCAATTGATGCGAAATTAAATCCAACAAAGGATGCAATTGCAATTGAAGGATCAGACTCTCCTTATGCAAATATTATCGCAGTTCGTAAAGGTGACGAGAAGAAAAAAGAAATTAAAGAGTTAGTAGATGTATTGCATTCAAAAGAAATTCAAGACTTTATCAATAAAGAATATAAAGGTGCTGTACTTCCAGTAAATGAATAAGTGCAGGAAAGGATTGGGAAATTCCCAGTCCTTTTTTCTTTATATATATAAGAAGAAAAGTGTATCATATAAGGATGCAAGGGAAATACTTATATACATTTGTGAAAAAATTGTTACTTTTTTTCGTCGTTTGCGATATCATTTTATTTGCTATAAGATTAGAATGAGAATAAAATGAGAATATGAACGTTTTAGGAATTTTTAAAATGTATATAGAGGATTAATGGAGGTATTGAGATGGCTGGTTCTACATTAACGGTTAAAGACTTACACGTATCAATCGACGGTAAAGAAATTTTAAAAGGTGTAAACCTTGAAGTAAAAGGTGGAGAAATCCACGCAATTATGGGACCTAACGGAACAGGTAAATCAACTTTATCTTCTGCGATTATGGGTCACCCAAAGTATGAAGTAACAGAAGGTAGCATCATCATCGACGGTGAAGATGTATTAGAAATGGAAGTAGACGAGCGCGCACTAGCAGGTCTATTCTTAGCAATGCAATATCCAAGTGAAATTAGCGGAGTAACAAACGCTGACTTCTTACGTTCTGCAATTAATGCACGTCGTGAAGAAGGCGAAGAAATTTCTCTTATGAAATTTATCCGTACATTAGATAAAAACATGGAATTCCTAGAAATGGATCCAGAAATGGCACAACGTTACTTAAACGAAGGTTTCTCTGGCGGTGAGAAAAAACGTAATGAGATTCTTCAATTAATGATGATCGAGCCAAAAATTGCAATCTTAGATGAAATCGACTCAGGTCTTGATATCGATGCATTAAAAGTTGTATCTAAAGGTATTAACCAAATGCGCGGCGAAGAGTTCGGCTGCCTAATGATTACGCATTACCAACGTTTATTAAACTACATCACTCCAGACTTCGTTCACGTTATGATGAACGGTCGTATCGTTAAATCTGGTGGCCCTGAGCTTGCTCAACGTCTAGAAGCTGAAGGTTACGACTGGATTAAAAAAGAATTAGGTATTGAAGACGAAACAGCAGAGCAAGAAGCGTAAGAGAGGAGCATAAACATGACAATCGGTACATTACCTTTCGATCAAGAAACAATCCGTCAGCGCGCAAGCGAAGTAAACGAAGCTGCTTGGTTGACTGAGTTCCGCTTACAAGCTCTTGCACAAGCAACTGAACTTCCAATGCCAACGCCTGATAAAACGAAAATTGAAAAATGGGACTTTATCGGAAAAGGCGACGCTGCTAAGCAAGAGCCTGTAAGTTCTTTAACAGAGCTTCCAGAAGCAGTGAAAAACTTAATCGATGAAAATAACAGCGTATTAGTACAACGTACTGGTACAACTGCTTTCGTTTCTTTAGCAGACGAAGCGAAAGAAAAAGGTGTTATTTTTACAGACATCGTAACAGCTGCAACAGAGCATGCTGAACTAGTACAAAAGTACTTAATGAAAGACGGCGTGAAAGTAGACGAGCATCGTCTAACTGCACTTCATGCTGCATTAATCAACGGCGGTGCATTCGTATATGTTCCGAAAAACGTTGTTCTTGAAACTCCACTTCAAGCTGTATTCTTAGTAGACGGCGAAGAAGCTAACGTATATAACCATGTATTATTCGTAGCTGATGCGAACAGTACTGCAACATATGTAGAAAACTACGTTGCAAATGAAAATGCTAAAGGTATTGCAAATATCGTAGCAGAAGTAATCGTGGAACAAGGCGCACAAGTGAAATTCGGTGCGGTTGATCTATTAGCAAAAGACGTAACAACTTACGTTAACCGCCGCGGCATTGTTGGACGCGACGGCCGTATTGATTGGGCTCTAGGCCTTATGAATGACGGAAATACAATCTCAGAGAACGTTACGAACTTAATGGGCGACGGATCATTTGCTGATACAAAAACAGTAACAATTGGCCGTGGTAACCAAACACAAAACTTTACAACTAAAGTTGTTCACTTCGGTAAACACTCTGAAGGTTGGATTTTAAAACACGGAGTACAAAAAGATAGTGCAACATCTATCTTTAATGGAATTGGTAAGATTGAACATGGTGCATCTAAATCAAATGCACAACAATCTTCTCGCGTTCTTATGTTAGATGAGAAAGCTCGCGGTGATGCAAACCCAATTCTTTTAATCGATGAAGATGATGTAATGGCAGGTCACGCAGCTTCAGTAGGCCGCGTAGATCCATACCAATTATACTACTTGATGAGCCGTGGGATTCCAAAACGCGAAGCAGAACGTTTAGTCATCCATGGATTCTTAGCACCTGTAGTAAATGAGCTTCCAATTGAAGGAGTAAAGGCACAGCTTGTTGAGGTAATTGAAAGGAAAGTTCGCTAATGAATATTCATGAAATACGCAAACAGTTTCCAATTCTTGATCAAAAAGTGAACGGCAAACAACTTGTTTATTTCGATAGTGCAGCAACTTCTCAAAAACCAATTCAAGTCATTGAAACGTTAGAACGTTATTATAAAGAATATAATTCTAACGTGCATCGCGGTGTTCATACGCTCGGTACGAAAGCTACCGACGCGTATGAAGGTGCACGTGAGAAAGTTCGCAAGTTTATTAATGCGAAATCAATGGAAGAGATTATTTTCACGCGCGGAACGACAACTGCATTAAATACAGTAGCAGCTAGCTATGGTCTTGATAATGTAAAAGAAGGCGATGAAATCGTCATCTCTTACATGGAGCACCATAGTAACATCATTCCGTGGCAACAAGTTGCGAAGAAAACTGGTGCAACTTTAAAATACCTTCCGCTTCAACTAGACGGTACAATTTCTTTAGAAGATGTTCGTCAAACAGTTACACCGAATACAAAAATCGTTTCTATCATGCACGTTTCTAACGTACTTGGAACGATTAACCCTGTAAAAGAAATCGGAGCAATCGCACATGAAAACGGTGCAATCATGATCGTTGATGGAGCACAAAGTGCACCTCATATGAAAGTGGATGTACAAGATTTAAACTGTGATTTCTACGCATTATCTGCTCATAAGATGTGCGGACCAACAGGTGTCGGCGTATTATATGGTAAGAAAGAATTGCTAAACAATATGGAACCAATTGAATTTGGTGGTGAAATGATTGATTTCGTAGACTTACAAGAGTCTACTTGGAAAGAGCTTCCGTGGAAGTTCGAAGCAGGTACACCGATTATCGGTAATGCAATCGGACTTGGTGCGGCAATTGATTTCCTAGAAGAAATCGGTCTTCATAATATTGAAAAGCATGAACATGAATTAGCGCAATACGCTTTAGAGAGACTATCAGAAGTAGATGGCGTTACAATTTATGGTCCAAAGCATCGCGCTGGTCTAGTTACATTTAATATTGAAGACGTACATCCTCACGATGTAGCAACTGTATTAGATGTAGAAGGCATTGCGGTTCGCGCAGGACATCACTGTGCACAACCACTTATGAAGTGGCTAAAAGCTTCTTCTACAGCACGTGCGAGCTTCTATTTATATAATACAAAAGAAGAAATTGATACATTTGTTGAATCGCTAATCAAGACAAAGGAGTATTTCACAAATGTCATTTAATAATTTAGATACGTTATATCGTCAAGTTATTATGGATCATTATAAAAATCCTCGTAACCATGGCGTGTTAGAAGATAGTGTTACCGTTAACTTGAACAATCCAACTTGTGGCGATCGTATTCAACTTACGATGAAAGTAGAAGAGGGTATTGTACAAGAAGCGAAGTTTGAAGGCGAAGGATGTTCAATTTCAATGTCTTCAGCTTCAATGATGACACAAGCAGTAAAAGGAAAGAAAATCGAAGAGGCTCTTAAGCTTTCTAAAATTTTCTCTGACATGATGCTAGGAAAAGAGTATGATGACAGCATTGATTTAGGAGATATTGAAGCATTACAAGGCGTATGCAAGTTCCCGGCACGTATTAAATGTGCAACATTAGCGTGGAAAGCGTTAGAAAAGGGCTTAAACGAAGATAAGTAATGTTAAAGGTTCCTAAAAACGAGGTTATATAAGGAGGGACACACCAACATGGCGAAGCAACTGCCAGATATCGGCGATTATAAATATGGTTTCAAGGATAAAGACGTTTCGATTTTCCGTGCTGGACGCGGTTTAACAAAAGAAATCGTTGAAGAGATTTCACGTATGAAAGAAGAACCACAGTGGATGTTAGACTTCCGTTTAAAATCACTGGATAAGTTCTATGAAATGCCAATGCCACAATGGGGCGGCGACTTAAACGACTTAGATTTCGATGAAATTACGTACTACGTAAAACCATCTGAGAAATCTGAGAAGTCTTGGGATGAAGTACCTGAGGAAATTAAAGCGACATTTGATAAATTAGGTATTCCTGAAGCTGAGCAAAAATATTTAGCTGGTGTATCTGCACAGTACGAATCTGAAGTTGTATACCACAACATGAAAGAAGACCTAGAAGATCTAGGAGTCGTCTTCAAAGATACAGATAGCGCATTAAAAGAGAACGAAGATATTTTCCGTGAGCATTTCGGAAAAGTAATCCCACCAACAGACAACAAATTCTCTGCATTAAACTCTGCAGTTTGGTCTGGTGGATCATTCATCTACGTTCCAAAAGGTATTAAAGTTGATACACCACTTCAAGCGTATTTCCGTATTAACTCTGAAAATATGGGACAATTCGAGCGTACGCTTATCATCGTAGACGAAGGCGCACACGTACACTACGTAGAAGGTTGTACAGCACCTGTTTACACTACTAACTCACTTCATAGTGCGGTAGTAGAAATCATCATTAAAAAAGATGCATATTGCCGTTATACAACAATCCAAAAC
Source organism: Bacillus sp. RC240 (assembly GCF_044907945.1). NCBI lineage: Bacteria > Bacillati > Bacillota > Bacilli > Caryophanales > Bacillaceae > Bacillus > Bacillus sp. RC240. Next base: position 136,273 of record NZ_JBIYCT010000008.1, read on the forward strand.
TGGGCGAACAACGTATACAACCTAGTTACAAAACGTGCGGTTTGTGAAGAAAACGCAACGATGGAATGGATTGACGGTAACATCGGATCTAAATTAACGATGAAATACCCAGCAGTTATCTTAAAAGGCGAAGGCGCTCGTGGTTTAACATTATCTATCGCGATTGCTGGTAAAGGCCAACACCAAGATGCTGGTGCGAAAATGATTCACTTAGCACCAAACACGTCTTCAACAATCGTTTCTAAATCGATTGCGAAGCATGGTGGTAAAGTAACTTACCGTGGTATCGTACAATTCGGACCAAAAGCGAAAAACTCTCGCTCTAACATCGAGTGTGACACGTTAATCATGGATAACCAATCTACATCTGATACAATTCCTTACAACGAAATCAAAAACGATTACGTTTCACTTGAGCACGAAGCGAAAGTATCTAAAGTATCAGAAGAACAATTATTCTACCTAATGAGCCGCGGTATTTCTGAGCAAGAAGCTACAGAAATGATCGTAATGGGCTTCATCGAGCCATTCACTCGCGAACTTCCAATGGAATACGCAGTTGAAATGAACCGCCTAATCAAGTTTGAGATGGAAGGTTCTATTGGCTAAATAGAAATGCGGAGCCGACTGTCCAGACCCGTTGGCTAAGGTTCTTTCGTACAGAAGATGCTTTTTATCTTCTGGTGCGGAAGGTTCTTAGACATGAGGGTCTAGGAGGCGAAGCTGGACAATATATGAAAGTGGAAGCGGCTCGTTCAGAATGTGAGGGGGATGGAGCTTCTGACGTAGAGGCGCTTTTTGCCTCATAGGAAGAAGTGAAGCCACCGAACATTCTAGCCGCTGGAACTGGATAATATATGTATGAAGAAAGCGCCCTGCATAGCAGGGCGCTTTTTTATGTTGTATATTCGGGTTCGGCTGTAAGATACCCGTGTGGGTGTTCGGTAAAATATATCAGCGATTATTCAAATATATCGACCACAACTCGGAATATATCGGCGATTATTTCAATATATCAGCGGTTCGACAAGGAATATCGATTTGTCGACAAAATAAGACAAAAGAAATCCCAAACATACCCCCGCAACATTTTATACGAAAAGAGAACGACCAGAGGTAAGACAAAGATACTGACAAATCCGCCGCATTGCTCGCTAAACCTCTCGAAAAATTCCCGCCCAAAACTAATCAACACACTAGAAAAAGTAATATAAAGTTTTCCATATTAAAAGGGCAATCTTTGGCTTTTTCTTATAATGCGAGTACAATGTAGAATAGCAAGAAAAGACGAAAAGTATTTACAGGATTATTGCGTACGTATAGCGTAAATGGCAGTAAGGAACTGAGAGGAGGTTTTTTCTCTGAATATAAATAAAGAAATAATCATCCACCTTTATCATACAAACGATATACATAGTCATTTTGAAAATTGGCCGCAAATTTCTCGGTTTGTACGAGGGGAGAAAAAGCGAAGACAGGAAGCGGGAGAGACTGTTTTAACTGTGGATATTGGCGATCATGTGGATCGTTTTCATAGTATTTCGGAAGCGACAAATGGACTTGGGAATACAAAATTATTAAATGAGGCGTTATATGATTATGTAACGATCGGAAATAATGAAGGAATTACGTTAGCGAAAGAGCATTTGAATCGTCTATATGATGATGCTGGGTTTGAGGTGCTTGTAGCGAATTTATTTGAAAAAGAAGGTGTACGTCCGGCGTGGGCGCAGCCTTATAAATTACATACAACGACAGATGGGATTACGATTGCCTTTATTGGATTAACGGTAGCTTATCCAGAGTTTTATCATATGTTAGACTGGCATATTGAAGATCCAATCATCCATTTAGAGTCTATTTTAGAAGAAGTTAAGGATACAGCTCATATTACTGTTGTGCTTTCTCATCTTGGAAAAAGTATGGATGAGTATATGGCGGAGCATTATGATATAGATGTTATTTTAGGGGCACATACGCATCATTTATTTGAGCGCGGTGTTCTTGTGGATAATACTTTGCTTTGCTGTTGTGAAAAGTGGGGACATTACGTTGGTCATGTTCAGCTTACTGTGGATAAAGAGACGAAGAGACTGTTGAAAAAAGACGGTAGAGCGATTAAGACAGAACGGTTAGGTGCTTATAGCGAGCCGTTATCCACAATTGAAATGCTAAAGGAAGAAAGTAAGCAGATAATGGCTGAGCCTGTCGTTCATTTAAAAGAATCATTGCCGGTTGATTGGTTTAAGGAGACGACGTTTTCTCATATGTTGGCAAGTGCACTTAAAGAGTGGTGTAATGCGGATGTTGGGATGGTGAATGCTGGTGTACTTCTTGAGGGATTAAATGAAGGTGTTGTGACGCGCGGAGATATTCATGGGATTTGTCCACATCCCATTAATCCATGTCTATTAAAAGTACCAGGGAAAACGTTAAGAGAAGTTATTTTGAAAGCGCGCCGCCCGAATATGGAGAATCTTGAGGTGAAAGGATTCGGATTTCGTGGAAAAGTAATGGGGAAAATGATTTACGATGGTTTGGAAGTGATTCCAGATACGATTCCAGGGAATAAAATTTTACTAGAAGATGTATTGATTAACGGCGAATCGCTGGAATTAGACCGGATATATACGGTAGGAACGATTGATATGTTTACATTCGGATACTTATACCCAGAGCTATCCACACTTTCTGACAAACAATATTATATGCCGGAATTGCTTAGAGATGTACTAACAGACATGTTGATAACTTATACATCTTCAGTCAAACTATAGGCTAGTTAACTTGTAACACTCATTTTTCTCTTGTCATAAAGATAAGAAAGAGAGGAGTGTGAACTATGGTTAATGTAGAGCCAATTATAATTGATAACTATACGTTCATTGCTGTTAGCGTAAAACTTCCAAAGACAAATTTGCTAGCTGTAATGAGCGATAAAGGATATATTATGTGCGGTGCTTTAGATGTAGGTCTTCTAAATGAGAAGTTAGGTGATCGAGGAATTATTGCTGGCCGTGCGGTTGGTGTAAGAACGATTGAACAACTTCTTGAAGCACCGCTGGAATCAGTAACGACTGGAGCAGAAGCTTTAGGTATTCCGGTAGGCACAATCGGAAAAGATGCACTATTAAAAATGAGATAAGCATATATCGTCCCTCTTTCTTGCATAGAAATAATATAAGAAGGAGGGTTTTCTTATGGGCATATTTCGTTCGAAAAATTCGCGGTTTCGAAGGGGACCGATTTCCTTTCGGTATATACTGCTTATTTCATTTATTATTTTTATCGTAATGGTAGTTCAAGGTTTATGGATTGTAAATAAAAGTATTCAGCCAACGTTAATTAAGTATGGGGAAACAGAGACTCATAAAATGGCAACAGCAGTTATGACGAAAGCGGTAAAAGACCGAATTAATGAAGGGTTTGATGTAGATTCATTAATGAAAGTGCAAACGGATAGGAACGGGAAAGTATCTACAATTGATTTAAATACAAAACAAGTAAATGAAATATTAACATCGACTACTGCATACATAGAAAAATATTTACAACAAGTAGAAAAAGGGGATACGAAAGCACTTGGTATTTTTGAAGAGAATGGGGTATCTATGTCAGTTCCTTTTGGGCGCATAACTGATAATGCGCTTCTTGGTAATATAGGACCAGATATTCCGATTAATTTTACGCCAATTGGTCATGTGAATACGGATATTAAACAATTAGTTGAGCCGCAAGGAATTAATAATACGGCGATCAAAATTATTATGGAAGTGGAAGTGACGTTACAAGTTATGATTCCGTTACGCACGAAAGAAATTAAGGTGAAGCAAAACATTCCGATTGCGACGCGCATCGTTCAAGGTGAAGTGCCTACTTATTACGGAAGTGGCGGAGTTACTGTACCAGATAAAAAGAAAACGGATAATTAGTCAGTAGTGTTCTATTGATTTATATTTATAAAAATAACCGTAGCAATTTGCTACGGTTATCGTTTTGTATTTGCTCGTTCTTTTCGTTCCCAAAGGCTTAAATGCATGTATGGATCGAAAGCCCATTCTGTATAGCCATTGTCTTTATACATGCCGAAATGTAAGTGGGGCGGGAATTTTCCAGCTGTACCAGGAGGACCGTAGCCGGTACTACCGACAAATCCGATTACTTTTCCTGGTTCGACAATTTGTCCGAGCTGTATTTCTTTAGAGAACCCGCCTAAATGAGCGTAATAGTGGTAATTATTATGAAGGTCACGAATACCAATGCGCCATCCACCAAGACGATTCCATCCTTTTGTTTCAATAACGCCATAGCAAGTTGATCGTACTGGTACGCCATATCCAGCAAAAATATCGGTTCCTTCATGAATCCTCCTGCCGCCAAAGCTTCTACCAGCACCGAAAGTACTACGATAGCTATGGTCACTGCGAATCGGGAGAGGGAAAGCATTACCTTCTAAATTAATGCGTCCATAATGTTTATAAATTCGGGCGTATTCTGTAATTAATTCAACTGTTTTTGCACGTCTATAATATTCCCAAAGCATAATGTTAATACGGTCTTCCGACGTTCCTTGTTTCTTTAAAATAGTTGCTGCTGTATGCAGAAGATCACGGTCGTTATTTGCATTTGCAAATCCATCTTTGTCACCATCTAAACCCATTCCGCCAAATAGAGAAATTGTATGGGGGAGAGTATCATTACTATTAACAGGCCCAGCCCATATTTCAGGTTTGAAATAAAGGGAAATGATGGCATCTGGTTTTTTCGGAATATCTTTTCTTACGCTCCGTATGTTTCTTTCGTATTGATCCATTGCGGCTAAGTAATACCACGGAATACCGGAAGATTGCTCAGTTTCTTTATATAGTGCCATGCGCTTTTCATATATGCTTTGCTGATTATCTTCACCGTAAGCGATGTTTTGGTGGAGAAGAAAGCAAATCGAAAGCAAAAGAGAAATTTTTCGAAGCATGAAATAGACTCCTTTCACAACATCACTCTTTTTAGTGTGGGATATACGGAGTATTTCATTATAGGGAACGATTGGAAAAAATCTTAGAATCTTCATTTGAGCAAATCGCTTTCATACGTTAGAATAGATATGTTACATTGAAAGAAGCGAACACGGTAAACTATTTCATATTGTGCGGAGTTGATAACCATGACAAAACAAACAGAGTATAAGCGCAAGCCCGAATGGTTGAAAATTAAGTTAAACACGAATGAAAACTATACAGGCTTAAAGAAAATGATGCGTTCTAAGAATCTTCATACAGTTTGTGAAGAGGCGAAATGTCCGAATATTCATGAATGCTGGGCTGTAAGGAAAACAGCAACATTTATGATCTTAGGTGCGGTTTGTACACGTGCTTGTCGTTTTTGTGCGGTTAAAACAGGCTTACCAACTGAGCTTGATTTACAAGAACCAGAACGCGTAGCAGATTCTGTAGTACAAATGGGCTTAAAGCACGTTGTTATAACAGCGGTTGCACGTGATGATTTAAAGGACGGCGGAGCAGCTGTTTTTGCTGAAACAGTACGCGCTGTACGTCGTGAGAATCCATTCACGTCTATCGAAGTATTACCATCTGATATGGGTGGGGTAGAAGAAAACTTAAAAATGTTAATGGATGCAAAACCAGATATTTTGAACCATAACATTGAAACAGTACGTCGATTATCTAACCGAGTTCGCGCTAGAGCAAAATATGACCGTTCATTAGAGTTTTTACGTCGAGCAAAAGAAATGCAGCCTGATATTCCAACTAAATCGAGCATTATGCTGGGCTTAGGTGAAACGAGAGAAGATTTAATTGAAGCAATGGATGACTTACGTGCAAACAATGTGGATATTTTAACTCTTGGACAATACCTACAACCATCTAAGAAGCATTTACCAGTTATTAAATATTACCCACCAGCAGAATTTGCAGAGCTTAAAGAAATTGCACTTAGCAAAGGATTTAGCCACTGTGAAGCTGGCCCACTTGTACGTTCTTCTTATCATGCGGACGAGCAAGTACGTTCTGCAAAAGAAAAAGTAGCAGAAGCGAAATAATGAAAAAAGAGAGCTAATCATTAGCTCTCTTTTTTCTTATACTCTAAAACTTTATTTTGACATGTGGATAAAATCTTTTTTAATTCCTCTGTGGATAATTCAATTGTAAATTCAGGTACACCAGGTGTAATTAAAATTTTATCGTAAGTATAAATTGAACTGTCCACAATAATCGTTACATCTTGTGAATAACCGAAAGGAGCTACACATCCTGGCGTGCAACCAGTCTCTTCTCTTAGCTCATTAGGAGAACAGAGAGATAAGCTCTCTCCTGTTATTTCCTTCATCTCTCCTCGGTTGAGGCGAGTGCCTTCTAACGTAAAGAATACGTAATGCTCCCCGGATTTTGATTTTAAAAATAAGCTTTTACTTGGAGTGCCTTGCAAACCAAGTCTTTCACGAACGATACGATCTGTTTCATAGTCAAGTACTGGTTCGTGTTCAAATTTTTCATAAGAAGCATTTGTTTTATGTAGTAAAGAAAGTACGTCTTCGTACATATTGAATGATACCCCTCTCTATTGTTAATACAGTCTCTTCTCGTGGCGTCAACTGAGTGTTTTGGAAAGGGATACTATTTGGACGATGCTTCCCATAATCGTTTTATGAAACTTTGTTCATCGATTGTAATTTCGTAAACATCAGGATTCGTTAAAGTTCTCCATTCACTAAAGCCGATCGTACGATCAAAGTGCTTTAAAATGAGCGTAAGTAAGTTTCCATGTGTAACGAGTAGTGTTATAGTATGGTTTAACTTTAAAACGTCTTGGATAAGCGATATAGCACGGTCCGTTGCTTGTTTTGTTGACTCTCCGCCTGAAAAGGCAATATCTATGTTTGTAAAAGTAGATTCTAGTTTTTGCATCCAATCATCCATCGGAACGTTGCTTAATATACGTTCAGCTAATCGTTCATCCTCTTCGATAGATAGGTTAGCTTTGAGCGCATAGGGCCGAATGGAATCGATAGCTCGGACAAATGGGCTCGAAATAATATGATCTATTTGTAGCTGATTTTCTAAGAGGAATGCAGCAAGGGTGTTAGCTTGATCTTTTCCGGCAAACGTTAATTCGGCATCACGTTTTTGTCCAGTTGCGGAACAATGTCGTATTACAATAATTTTCTTCATAATTCATCCCCATCTTTCAAGTTGACGCTATATACTTCGACAAATGTGGAAATAATTCCTTTTTATTGGAAACGGAATAGTGATCTAAGTATGTGGAAAAGTAATGTGGATAATGAAAATTTGAGGTGCAATTATGAAAAAAATGATATGCATTGTATTCAGTATTTGTTTTCTCGCGCAATTGTCCACAACATATGCACAATCAAATCAAAAATTAGACTATCCAAGCAATCGAAATAAATCGTTTGTGAATGAAAATCTATTTTATGAACAGTTAGATAAGAAGGTCTATAAGGAATACAAAAATGCTTCGTATAGTGTTCGAAAGAAAATTTTATGGAAAGAAGTACAAGATGCAGAATTTACCTTCCGACAAAAAACAGCTGTCGGCTGTCGTAGTAGAGTGGTGATTCAGGATTCGTTTGTTCATCCAGATCGCCAAGTTTATTTTTTTGGTTCCTTTTCTCAAGATGAAGTAGATGAGTTTCATAAGTACATCGTTATAGATGCAGAAACAAAGAGGGAGCTGCGAGGGGGGAAAAGTTATCATCACTACGAAAATCCATATAAAAAATAACCCACCAACTGGTGGGTTATTTTTTACTCTGGCACACTTACTAATTTCTCTTTCATTTTACGAATAAGAATGAAACCACCAATCGCGAAGAGAAGAGTAATTCCTTCTGCTACAAAGATGTTAATCATTTTTGTTTGGTAAAGTGCTGCGAAAAAGTCTACAAGTGCGTGGAATAGTATAGCGTATACGAGGAAGATGTATTTCTTTTGTTTTACCGCGTATACGACAAGCATTGTGAAGGCAATTTGCAGAACGAGTGCCATAATTCTTTCTAAGCTACCAAGTAAGTATAAGTAGGCAGGTTGCTGAATTAACATGTCCTGTAAACGACTGAGCTCAGGCATTTTTTCAACCATTTGAGCGAAACTTCCGTTGTTAATGGAATTAGCAAAGATTAATGCTTGTAGGGCAGAGAATCCGCCAACTAAAATGGATTCAATCCCGCCATGACCAATTCCATAAGCGAAGCCATCTTTATATTCTAGATATTTTTTTAGTAGGAAGAAGAAGGCAACGAAGCGTCCTAATTCTTCAAAAATACCAGCAGTTAGTCCGCCATAAATTGCAAAGACATACGGATTTTCTAAAAATGGAGCGATTGCTGGATTACCACGCATAAATAGGTGGAACGGTGTTTCGAGAATTTGGGTAAATCCAATAAAGATAAGAACACCAACGCCGACCAATTTCCAATTAATATTATATTTTTTACGGAAATAAACGAGTACAATAATTGGGACCAGAACCGAAACAACGAGTTGAAATATGATGCTGGCAATTACAGTATTTGAAACCATACTTTCACCGCTTTCTAATATATGTACATATCTATTATGCATGAAATATGGGAGAGATGAAACTTTTAGAGATAAATGAATTTACTTATTGACTCTAACGTTGCGTCATACTTTATCGTATGTATTAAGGGGGAGATACGCATGACAATGAGGGTAAAAGAAGTAGCTAATTTAGTTGGGATTAGTGTGCGCACACTGCATCATTACGATGAAATTGGGTTGTTAACCCCAGATGAGACGACAGAGTCTGGATATCGTCTGTATTCCAATGGAAATTTAGAAACGTTGCAGCAAATTTTGTTTTTTAAAGAGCTAGGCTTCCCTTTGAAGAAGATTAAAGAAATTATCAAGAGTCCGTCATTTGACCACAAAGAAGCACTACAGCTTCATAAGAAAATGCTTCTTGAAAAGCGAGCTAGGTTGGATAAAGTGATAGCGACGATTGATAAAACAATTAAGCATACAAAAGGAGACATTGAGATGACAAATAAAGAGAAATTTGAAGGATTTGATTTTAGTCATAACCCGTACGAAGAAGAAGCACGTGAACGATGGGGAGATGAGGCTGTAGATAAAGCGAATAAAACAGCGAAGGGTATGTCTACAGAGAAACAGGAGGAGTTTAATACTATTTACAGAAATCTAGCGACACTTCGAAATGGAGCACCGGATTCTAAAGAGGCACAAGAAGCAATCGGGGTATGGTACGATTACTTGCAAAACTTCGGTGAATATTCATTAGAGGCATTTAAGGGACTAGGTCAAATGTATGTTGCTGATGAGCGCTTTACGAAAAATATTGATAAGTTTGGCGTGGGATTAGCGCAGTTTATGTGTGATGCGATGGAGGTTTATGCAAACCGTAAGAAATAGTAAAAAGGTGGAGGTTTTCTCCACCTTTTTATTTTTTTATCATATCATTTAAAGTTTGATCCCCCGTATTGTTCAAATGAGGATTATCGCTCATTTCACGTTTTAACATATCAAGACTTTGTTCATATTCTTTATCGTTTAAGCTACCAGATTGAAGACCTTGAATTTGAGAAATCAACTTTTGGTTTGTTGATACATATGCTTTATAATAGCGAGGGACGATGGACAAAGCAGTTTTATATACTTGATCTGTTACGAGTTTCGGATCCGTTGTGTTTGCACGGTATACAACGAACACTTCGTCGTCGGTAACGAGTGTAGCGGCATTGGTGACGTCAGGAAGTTTGACTGTCATGCTCGTAATCATTTCGGCGACTTTCTCACGGTTAATGGCTCCTACTTGTTTGTTAGATACTTCATGTTTTTGTTTAGATGAATAGCCCACCCTTGTGAGCCGTGTATTTGTATTTTCCGTATGATACATGTCGTTTTTGTTGGAAACAAGAACACGACTTCCTTCTTCACGCTCCATTTCGGCTTTATTAGTTGATTGGCAGCCTGCAAATAAGGAAAGAGTGAGAAGAGAGAGTATAATTTGTTTTTTCACGATGTAGCACCTCCTTCTCCATAGCATGCACTAATTTTCAATTTTTTGTATTTGAAATTGTTGGTTGTTATGCTTTGTGATACGATAAAAAGAAGAATTCTTAGAGAGGAAGTTCATAATGGAGCAAAAGCAAGAGATTCATACTACGGTGAGCGTTAATAATGTTCAGTACGAAGTGATTAAAAACTTTCGTGACGGTTTTAGTGAAGAAGCACTTAAAGAGCGCTATGCAGAAATTTTAAATAAATATGATTATATCGTTGGAGACTGGGGTTATGAGCAACTTAGATTGCGCGGATTCTTTGATGATAGTAATCAACGTTCGACATATGATACGAAAATTAGTACTTTATCAGAGTATTTATACGAGTACTGTAACTTCGGTTGTGCACACTTTGTATTACGAAAAGTGAAGAAATGAAAAAATCCTCTTACGATTGTAAGAGGATTTTTTCATAGCAATTATACCAATTATGAGGAGGCTGTTTACTTGCAAAGTAAACAGCACCTCGACAAATATAATTATTTTTTTCATATAAGCTTAATGAAACGGGATTACCTGTAAAGCAATCTAGGCGTATTCCTTTGTAGCCCATCTGTCTTGCTTCGCTTTCCCAAAAGGATAAAAGTACTTTACTATATCCTTTGCCTTGCGCGAGCGGATGGATGACAAAAGAGTGGACGATAAGAAAGCGTCCGTCTATTTCTGACCAGTCAATTAGTTTGTATTCTGGAGACTCTGCTTCGTTTAAGACAACAGCACCGACAAGTACTTGATCTTGGAATAGACAATACAATTCGGCCTGTTCTAGATGATAGGAAATGTGTTCTCGCGTCGGATAAGAATCATCCCATTGGTAAATTTGGTTCTGTAAGAGTAATTCTTTGCATGCTGTATACATTACATCTAAGTCATTCAATAAATCAATCGTACCTTTTTTCACCTTTAACATGCGAGTCCTCCTTACAAACAAATTGAAATGTAATCACCTTCAGAAAGAGTTTTGTTTGGTTTTATTTGTTGTCCGTTCAATTGGATATGCCCATTTTTAATTTTATCCACAATGAGTGCACGGCTCCAATCTGAAATATATGTGGATAACACTTTATCAATCCGGTGGGAACCGAAAACTATGTCTAATACGATCGTTATTTCGGCTATACCACTTTCTTTGTATTGTCTAATGGAAATGGTAGTACTTGTTTCCGTTTGTTCTTGCTGAGTCATCTCGACAGTTTCGACGTGATCAGTAAATGATTTATAAATATGAAGTTTTTGATTCCACGTATGATCTTTCGGACATTTATAAATTGCAAATCGGTATATGTTCTTTCCGTTTGCGTTATGCCTGCGAATGTTCGTGTCGGTAAAAAGGGTAGTACGCCTGCAATTTTTACAATATTTTTCGATTGTTGCTAGTTCGTTTTCATATAAACTCCAAGAAAGTTGTACTTTCTGCATTTTCCTTCACCTCTTATATTAGTGGCAAAGGAACGTAATACAGCTATTTGGATGTCTTGTAGTATGAAGACATAAGAAGTAGACAAAAATAAAAAGAGGTTCCCCCAAGAGGAACCTCCGTAAACATCATACTACAGATGCGTTACGTTCCTTCGTAATGGGAATGGGCAGACTACTCCCTTGAAAAAGCACGGTGCTTTTTTGAGAGTAATGCTATCCAATTGCTGATCCATTACAAAGTAAATGTTGGCATACGCAGATAACGTCCTTTCTATCCAAATAGATTTGTTCATAAGTATAACACGTAAGATTGAAAATTCAAAATATTAATTGTAAAAAAGCACCAGCTAACATAGCTGGTGCTCCAGATAAATTATATAAGTTCAAATAAAAATGAGCGTAATTCTTCTGCATTTTCTTCAGACATCGAAAATGCATGCTCTAAGTAGCCTTGTTCGTTTAAATCGTCAGGACCGATGATAGCAAATTTGTTGCTTTGCATATCAAGGACTATCGTTTTACCGTAATGACGATCGGAGTATAAAAGCGCTAAATCATGACGCTCATTTTCCCCCAAAAAGCTAACGAAACGAGTTTTTGTAGCGACTGTATCGTCGTACAGAAAGAAACGTTCTTCCATACACATGGCTCCTTTATTAAATATCTAAGTTTAAGTGTGGTTTATGATCTAAATGGTGATGCGTTTTAATGAATCGTACCGTTCTTGTTTTGTAACGCATAACGATAGAATATGTTTCAGCTAAATCTCCGCCAAGGAATTTCACGCCGTCTAATAATTCACCAGCAGATACACCTGTTGCTGAGAAGATTGCGTCATCACCAGCTACTAAGTCATCTAACATAAGAAGTTGACGAGGATCTTCTAATCCCATTTCACGACAACGAGCTTCTTCTTCTTCGTTCATTGGAACTAAGCGAGCTTGCATTTCACCTTCAAGGCATTTTAATGCTGCTGCAGAAATAACGCCTTCTGGAGCTCCGCCTACACCTACGAATAAGTCGATACCCGTTCCAGGTAAAGCTGTAGCGATTGATGCACCAACATCTCCATCACCAAATAGTTTTACGCGTGCACCTTTTGCACGAACACGGTCAATAATATCTTGATGACGTTCACGTTCTTGGATGATAACCGTTAGGTCACGAATTTTTTTATTGTTTGCTTCTGCTACAATTTCAATTGTTTTTTCAATTGGATCATCTAAGCTAATTTTACCAGCTGCTTTTGGACCAACCGCGATTTTTTCCATGTACATATCCGGAGCATGAAGAAGGTTTCCTTTATCTGCGATTGCGATAACTGCCATTGCATTTGCAAGGCCTTTCGCAACGATGTTTGTACCTTCTAATGGGTCAACAGCGATATCTACTTCTGGACCGTTACCTGTTCCTAGTTCTTCACCAATATACAACATCGGTGCTTCATCAAGTTCTCCTTCACCGATTACAACTGTACCTGCCATGTTTACTGAATCGAACATATCACGCATAGCTGTAGTTGCTGCATCATCTGCTTCATTTTTCTTTCCGCGGCCCATCCACTGTGCGGATGCTAAGGCTGCTGCTTCTGTTACACGGACAATTTCTAGTGCGAGTTCACGTTCCAAGGTTGCATTCCTCCAATTTCAAAAATCATACAAATATAACTATAACAAATAACGAGGAAAAGGTGAATTCGAAAAATTGTCGATTTTTTCAGAAGAAAGCGTTACAATTAAAATGTAAATGCTTTAATTTCCAGGTAGGTGACATTCATGTACTTCGTAGACAGAAAAAAAATAGAACAAATGCTAGTATGTTTAGAACGAGCAACAAATACATTTCAAGAGAAAAAGACATATGAAACCGAGTTTGAATTTTACGCATTAGAGCGCATGGCGCATCTTATTATCGATTGTATATTAGATGTAGGGAATGCGATGATTGATGGATTTATTATGCGCGATCCAGGAAGTTACGAAGATATTATTGATATTTTAATGGACGAGAGAGTTATAAGTGGAGAAGAGGGAGCGCATATTAAAGAAATTATTCTTCTTCGAAAAATGCTTACGCAAGATTATATTCAAATGAATCATGATGAATTATATAAGACGATTCAAAAACATATCGCCGTGGTAGAGAAATACCCAGCGAATATTCACAGTTATTTAGAAAAGGAATTAGGACCTGTATCTGCATTTGTACCAGAATAATTGTGCTTATAAGATCCCCGGGAATTCCTTTGGGGATCTTATATTGTATAGGAGAAAGAAAAGGGAGAAGGGTGAGCTATGGGGGAAGCACGTACTACGAGAGAAGAGATTGTACAATTACTGAAGATAAAAGGAGAGCATACTGTAGCAGAATTAGCCGAAGCTTTAGAAATTACAGAGATGGCGATTCGTCGACATTTAAGTAAACTAGAAAATGATGAGCTAATCTATTCAAAGATGGTAAGACAGCATGTCGGACGACCAACATATTTGTATGGATTAAGTCAAAAGGGAGAAGATACATTCCCGAAAGAATATAAGCAATTTGCTATTGATATGCTAGAAGATTTGGCTCGAATGGGCGATGAAAAAATGTTGCGTCACGTCTTGCAAGCGAGAACGAAACGAATGGAAGAACAGTTGCAAAAGAGGATAAGTAATCAAAGCAATTTAGCGTATAAAGTTCAAGAAGTAGCTGCTATGCAAGAGAGAAACGGTTATATGGTTCAAATAAAGCGAGATGGGGAGCATTCTTTCATATTTGAAAAGCAAAACTGTCCGTTAAAGGAAATTGCAGAGAGATTCCCGCAAGTGTGTGAAGATGAAAAAGATATGTATAAGCGGTTATTTGCAGATGCAAATGTGAAGACGTTAGCAAACATGTGCGTGGGCGATTGTAATTGTTCGTACCAAATAAAAGAGAAAAAATGAACGTTATGGGACGCTTTAAGGTAAAGCGTTTTTTTCTTTTGAAAAAGGGGTTAATATAAGAGTGGTATGATAGATATGAACGTTAGCATAGAAGGAGAGACAAACAGATGTATAAAGGCTATTTAATTGACTTAGACGGTACAATGTATCGCGGTGAAGAGCAAATTGAAGAAGCAAGCGACTTCGTAAAAGCGTTAGGAGAGCGCGGTATTCCATATTTATTCGTTACAAATAACTCAACTCGTAAACCAGAACAAGTTGCAGAAAAGCTTGTTCGTTTCGATATTCCAGCGAAAGCGGAGCAAATATTCACAACGAGTATGGCTACAGCGAACTTTATTTATGAGCGCAAACAAGATGCAACTGTATATATGATTGGTGAAGAGGGATTACACGCTGCTCTTGTGGAAAAAGGATTTGAAATTGTGGATGAAAATCCTGATTTCGTCGTTGTTGGTTTAGATCGTGATATCACATATGAAAAATTAGCGAAAGCGTGCCTTGCTGTGCGTAACGGTGCAACGTTTATTTCAACAAATGGGGATATTGCAATTCCAACTGAGCGCGGATTATTACCAGGTAACGGTTCATTAACATCAGTTGTTGCAGTATCAACAGGTGTGGACCCAATCTTTATTGGTAAACCAGAATCAATCATTATGGAACAAGCGTTAAAAGTGCTTGGCATAGGAAAAGAAGAAGCTTTAATGGTTGGGGATAACTACGATACAGATATTTTAGCGGGGATAAATGCTAGTATGCATACCCTTCTTGTCCACACTGGAGTAACAACTGTGGACAAGTTAACAGAATATGAAGTACAACCGACGCAAGTTGTGCACAACTTGACGGAGTGGATTGAGAAGATGTAATGAAAGGCAGGTAACCGGAAGAGGTTGCCTGTTTTTTTATGCACAATTGCATATGTACTATAGGGATTTAAAATGTAAAATTTACATGTAATGATGTAAAGGGGGAAAATAAGAGTGTACTGGATGTCATGTATTATGTTTGTTTTTACATTATGTGTTTTGTTCTTTGTTCTATGGAAGATATATAAAATAAATGAAATGAAAAAAAGCGCGGGAAAACTTATTGCAACATATCCTCGGGTGAAACGACGTTGGATTGCCTTACTTGGACCGGTGTATTTCATCGGGCAATGTATGTATATATATGCTCAGTACGTAAGTGGCGATATTGATACAGTTGAACAGTTTCTCGTTCAGTCAGGTAGTTATGCTGTAGCAAGTTGTTTTATGATTTTAATAGCGATTAATCTTATTAAAAGTGTACAAATATATGAAAAAGGTGTAATAGACGGATTGAACTATTATTCATACGAAGAATTAAAAGGCTATAAAACATCAACATGGGAAAATCCAAAAGGAAATATATTTTTATATCGCGGGCGAGAAAAAATGAATGATAATGTGAATTTACTTATTAGACAGGAAGATATGAATGAATTAGAAAGCATTCTTCAAAGATATATTCCGAAATTGATGATGAAATAAAAACTCCGGTTGTTATAACCGGAGTTTTTTTATTAAAACGCACGATTCACTACGTCTTTAACTTCTTCAAGATATTGTTTACGCACAGCATTATCCACAGAAGGAACACTTGTATAGAATGTATGCTCAAATGTTTCAATGCCTGTAAATTCAAAAATACCAACATCAGTTGTTTTTTTCATTGCATCAAACATACCGCCTGCTGTGTATACTTCTTTCGAATTTCCCATCGTAGATAATAACAATCCTTTTTTACTGCTTAATAACTTTTCAATACCATTTTCACCGTAAGCATAAGCGAAGCCATGGCTAAATACACGGTCAACGTATCCTTTTAAAATAGCAGGAAGACCCGCCCACCAAACTGGGTAAATGAATGTAATACTATCAGCCCAAGAGATATGCTTTTGTTCTTCTTTAATATCTTCTGGTGTGTTTCCTTGGGAAAATGAGATGAAATCGGAAGCACCTAATACTGGATTGAAGTTTAATTCGTATAAATCACGAACGCGTACTTCATGACCTTTTCCTTCTAATTCACTTTTTACAATTTCTAAAATTGCATGGTTGAAGCTTTCTGTATTCGGGTGTGCATAAACGATTACATGTTTCATTGTTCTTCCTCCTACTTGTGGATATGTGAATAGTTTTTATATATTCGTGTAACTATTATGGTTACTTTTTTTAAGAGAGTCAATTTTTCTGACGTGAGAAATAAATTGAAATTTTAATCGGTGGGGGCTGTCGATCCCGCACTGATTATTTGCTCACACTAATAGGGAGCTTACTGCTGGTTAATATAAATGTTAGTATGTGACAAAAAAATACAAAATAGTAGAAATTTTGCATTTTCGAATAGAATATATAGATTGGTAAATAGAGAGAGAAGGGGATATCGGGATGAATATTATTGAAATTGAAGGGTTAGAAAAATCGTTTGATATTGGGGATAGTAAAGTAAAGATCTTAAAAGATATTAATCTTCAAATTCAAAAAGGAGATTTTGTTTGTATTATGGGGGCAAGTGGATCGGGTAAAACGACCTTACTTCAGTTGTTAGGTGGATTAGATATTCCATCGGTAGGTAGTATTCGAGTTGACGGTACAGAGATTTCAACATTAAAAGAAAAAGAGCTCGCTTTATTTAGAAGGCATAAAATTGGTTTTATTTTTCAGCAGTTTAATTTAATTCCAGTGTTTAATGCGGAGGAAAATGTAGGGTTGCCTTTATTATTAGATAATGTTTCGCAAAAGAAGGCAACGGTGACAGCAAATCGTTTATTAGAGCTCGTTGGATTGAAAGGAAAAGAAAAGCATTTACCAGCACAGTTATCAGGTGGGCAACAGCAAAGGGTTGCGATAGCAAGAGCTTTTGCAAATGAGCCGGCTATTATATTAGCTGATGAACCAACAGGGGCGTTAGATTCAGAAAACAGCAAAAATATTATTGCGGTACTTCGCAATGCATGTGATGAATTAGGACAAACAGCTGTCATTGTAACGCACGATCCATTCGTAGCGGCTCATGCTGATAAAGTCGTTTTCTTATTAGATGGTGAGGTGATTCATGAGCATGCTGAAAGTAAAGGATGGAAATTTCGAAATATCCCGCAACAAGTTACTCAAATTCAAGAGATTATGAATCGTCACTTTAAAGTAGGAGGTAAAGGTGATGCGATGGGTAATTAAGTATGCGGTAAAATCGATGAAACAAAATTGGTTGCGAAATATGTTGATTGCTCTCGGTGCAGCATTAGGTGTTATGTTAGCGACGATGTTATTGCTAGGCAATCAATCAGTAGAGCAAAGTGTGAAGGAACAAGTAGTAAGTCGGTATGGAGATTATAATTTACAATTTGGCTATATAAAAAATGATATGTATTTAAATAATGAGAGTTTAAAAGGAATAGATGGCTTAGAAAATGCTGAAAAAATATCAAAAGCACTTATACCGTATCCTTTTCCACATTATAAAGAATTATCGGGAAAGCCATCTTATTGGGGTGTTGAGCAAGATTCTCCAGAAATGCATTCTTATAAAATATTAGAAGGACGATATCCGAAAGAAGGTGCTGAAGTAGCACTGACAAAGGGGTATACAGATCGTGAAAATATACGGGTAGGAGATACGATTAAACTGCCATTCCCGCAGCATGGTGAAAAGGCTGTGAAAGTTGTCGGTATTTTAAATCCACCGTTAATGGCGTCAATGGGTCATAGTGCTTATTTTCCAATCCATTGGCTTCAAAAAGAATTAAATTTACCAAATCAATTCAATCTCGTTCAAGTGAAAGTACAAGATGTAAATGTGAAAAAAGCAATTGCTTTTGATGTACATAAAAAGATTGAAAATATAAAGGTGGACCAACGTACTTATGTAGATAAGGCATTTGAACGACTAAATGTAATGAAGCCATTAATTTTTAGTTTAGGTGGTATTGCCTTATTTGTTGTAGCCCTTTTAATAATGGGAAGTTTTTTCTTATCTGTCAGAAGTCGATTTAAGCAATGGGCATTATTACGTGCACTTGGTAGTAATCCAAATCAAATTATATTAGTCGTTTTATTAGAGGCTTTATGTATTGGGGCAATCGGATCACTAGCAGGAGTTATTCTTGGAGCAGGTACGCAAACACTCGCAGCATCATTTATTAATAAATGGGTGAATATTGAGGGTGCAGGGAAAGAATCATTCTCGATTTCAGGCGAGATTTTACTCATTACGTTTTTACTAGGAATTGTTATGTCTATTATAGGGGCTATTATACCAGCCTTCATGGTTAGAAAGATTCCACCAGTTCAAGCGCTTAGGCCAGGTCTTCCTAGTGATGAGAAAAAAGAAAAGAGATGGAGTGCTTTTAGTGGTAGCATTCTAATCATTGGTACTGTTATTGGACTAACGGGTAACGTATTAGAGCGGTATATCGGTTTTAATCCAAGTGCGATAGGTGCGCTGTTATTTGCGGTCGGTTTGTTATTTGCGATTCCGTTGTTTATTCGGATGATAGCACCAGTGATTGCAAAACCACTTCAAATGATATTACGAATTGAAACGACGATTAGTAGTCGAAATGTAATTCGTTATCGAAATAAGGCAGCTGTATCGGTTGCTATACTAGCATTTGGTTTTATGTTAGCACTTGTTGGAACGATGTATATAAACTCTATGTATGAGGGTATGAAAGATGGAGTGCAAAAACATTTACCAGCTGATTTAGTAATAAGAATTCCAATAGAGTCGCAAAGTACTGAAGCATTACCATTTAGTTGGATGGAGAAGATTAAAAAAATTGATGGTGTAGAAGAGAGCGTAGCAAATGTTACTGACTTTACAGCGAAGCTTATAAACTACGACTTTAAAAAAGCGGATCAAGAATGGTATGAAAATGTGAGGAAAGATGATTTTGAATATGATGTGATAGAAGTTGTGGGGAATGATATTGTTGCTTATCAAAAAATAACAAAAGCGAAAGTGATTACAGGACAAGATTTAAATAAGCCATTACAAGATGGTGAGGGAGTCGTTACGAAGAGAACTGCTAAAACATTAGGGATTCAGTTGCATGATACGATTGAAGTACAAGGAAAAGGGAAAGAAAAACAAACGATTAAAGTCGTTTCGATTATTGAGCAAGGATTAAGGGGAAGAGGATTAGACATTTTCGTAAATGAACAATGGGTTCGTGATAAGTTTCACGTGCAAGGATATGAAGCAATTCAAGTTATGACAAATTCTAATCAATCATTTGAAGAGATTAAGAAGCAAGTAAAACAAATTACAAATAATAAAGAGAACGTAGAAGTTATTAATAGCCATGATTTATTAAAAGAACAGGAGCAGTTATTATCGCAAATGATGATGTTAATTCGCTTGTTAGTTGTAATTGTTTTCATTATTTCTGGTATAGGGTTAATGAATGCGATTGTCTCAAGTTTACATGAAAGACGTGCTGAAATTAGTATGATTCGTGCGGTAGGAGCTATTCCGAAGCAAATGAGACGGATTGTTTTATTAGAGGGCACTTTACTTGGAGCGATAGCTGGTTGTATTGGGGTTTTAGGTGGAATTGTATTTAGTTATATTGTGTTATCAAGCTTAGAGTTAACGGTTATTATCATTCCGTATAATCAAGTTTTAATATTGGCACTAGCTAGCATTATACTCGGAGCAGGAGCAGCAATGATTGCTTCATTACAATTAAGAAAGTTTAAATTGAGTGATACTTTAAAGGAGTTATCAGCATAAAAGATTATTATATCCCGCTCATACAAAGTACAAAGAAGACGAATAAAATGATAACAATACCGATACCAAAGTTAAATACAAGAGTACTATCCATATATGTAACCTCCTTGTTTGAAAGTAAAAAGCACTCTGGCTGGAGTGCTTTTTATTATCCGAATATGTCGCAACGAACGCCGCAACATATAGAAAGGGAATAATGCGTTTAAAGAGTTATATTAATTTATGCATTAATTTTGTAAATGAGCAGGTCCTGCTCAGGTATAGAAAAAAGACACTCTTTCGAGTGTCTTTCATGATGACAAAACGTGCCAATTGCTTGAGTTTGATAAGACGTTAATTTTCCGGTTAACAGTCTTTCTTAATCAAGAAGTGTAACAACAGCGATTCAAATAAATTTTAGCATTTTTTAAAGGGGTGTGCGTATGTAACTATGCATATTACGATTAGAGGAGAATCAAGTTTGGAAAATGAATGAGTAAATACATATAGATTAGTAGAGTATTTGATAAGGAGCGAGATGAATGGATATACATAAGTTAACAGAAGAAGAAGCGAAAGAAATAAATACGTGGAAGTATGAAAATCCCTATACGTTATATAGCTTTTCGGGAGATGCTGAAGTAATAGAAGAGTTGCTAGATGGAACGTATTACGGTTGTTGCGGAGAGAATGGAGAATTCATCGGCTATTTTTGTTTTGGAGAAAATGCACAAGTGCCAGGGGGAAGAGATGCTAATTTATATAGGGGAGAAGATGTAGTAGATATTGGGCTTGGAATGAAGCCAGAGTTAACAGGGAAAGGGATGGGAGAAATATTTTTTCAAGCGGGAATAGCATTTGCTACTGAGGAATTGAATTCGAAAATGTTTCGACTGAGTGTAGCGACATTCAATAAGAGAGCGATTAGGCTATATAAAAACATTGGATTTCAAGTAGGACCTCTTTTTTTGAGCCGTGGAAGAGAGTTCATGCTTATGGAATATGAAAGGCCGTCAGTATGAAACTGACGGCCTAGACCCCTTATTCCGAATGCTCAGCACGGTGCGCTAAACGACTTGAAGCAGCGGCAGCGATTCCGCCAACGATATCATCAAGGAATGTATGCACCTTTCCAGTTGATTTATCATTTAAGTATTCTAAAATACCTGGTTTTAATTTATCGATATATCCAAAGTTCGTGAAGCCAATTGACCCGTACACGTTAACGATTGAAAGTGCGATGACTTCATCAATTCCATATAGTCCTTCATCGCGTTTTACGATATCTTGTAACGGCTGACTTAACATTCCTTTTTCAGCAAGGACATCAAGTTCAATGCCTGTAATAAGAGCGTTTTGTACTTCTCGTTTTGATAGTACACGCTCAACGTTATAGCGACATTCTGACATCTCTAAATTTGCATGGTATTTCTTTTGAAGAAAATGAACAAGATCAGCAATATCGTCAATTGTTACACCGCGCTCTTGTAATAGTTGTAATGCTCTTTCTTGTAGTTGATTTGAGTCTTTCATGTTTATCACCTTTTTTTCTTTTTAGTATTTGTATACGTTTCGTTGCTTTATCATGTGCATAGGAATGAAAGGCGAGCACAAGCTCATATATATAAAGAAAAACCATAGGTGGCGACTGCGATGATTCAGCATATTTATGAGCATTATCACATGCATGTTAAAGAATTAATCCCCCTTGGCCCCTATAAAAGCTTTTGGATTCGCAACAAAATTTATGTACTTGTTCCAATTGGAGAAATGGAGGAAGAAGTACTTGTAGAGATGAAAAAGCTCAGTGATTATATGAACCAGCAAGGGGATATAACTGTTTCGACTTTCGTTCCGACTATACACGGCTACTATGTAAGTGAGATAGAAGAAAAAAATTACTGCTTATTAAAAGGTATGCGTATGTTAGAGCGACATGCTACATCATTAGGAAGTGAGCTTTCTATATTCCATAAACGTGGCGCATTCTTTCCAGAAGAAGTTGAGCAATTAAGCCGCATTGGTGAATGGAAAGCATTATGGGAAAAAAGGCTCGACCAATTAGAAAGGTTTTGGCAATCGCAAGTGATGAACCATCCTTCAGACGTATTCGATCAATTGTTTATTGAATCCTTCCCGTATTACTTAGGAGTTGCAGAAAATGCAATTCAATATGTTGTCGATACAGAAATGGACGATACACCACAAATAACTGACGCAGCAACAATTTGCCAAGAACGATTTACACCTTTATTATGGCAGCAAACGAAGCGTTTAAAACTTCCTTTTGATTGGGTATATGATCACCCAAGTAGAGATATAGCAGAATGTATTCGCTATATGATGATAGAAAAAAAGAAAGATTGGGAGCAAACGGTAGTTCAATTCATTACAGATTATGAACGTAATTATTCGCTCTCTTCATTTGGTTGGCGCTTATTATTCGCAAGGCTTCTGTTCCCGCTTCACTACTTTGAAACGATTGAACGATATTATCAAACAGGAAACGAAGAACAAAAAGGCATATATAGAGCCCGTTTAGAAATCATTTTACATGATGTGAAGCGCACTGAGCAATTTATGAATCATTTTTACGAGTCATTTCGTTTACCTGTTGATAAGTTAGGCATTAGGAAATTAGATTGGCTGTCTTAAAATGAAAAAAGAGACCGGGTGAGGTCTCTTTTTTATATATCACAATTGTATGTAATACATTATGCCCCTACCTGTTGATCTGCACATATATTTAAAATGAATTGATGTCTTTCGATTTTTTCATTTACTTTACTCAATAATTCTTGCTGGATTTCTTTAAATAAAAATTGATAACTTGCATTCCATGTTGGTATAACGGATGAAAGGTCTAATAAATACTCTTTTTTCTTTTCTAGTTCTTGAATTGTTAAGAAAGTGTTCCCCATTCTTGGCATGTGTCGTCCCCCTATGTTTTTTTCTGTATATGTGTGAACGATTCTATAGTATTAATTATCGCACTTTTTGAGAAGGATTTCCAATTTTGTTTTATGATGTTAAAGGGGAAGTGTTATTTGAATAAAAAAAGAGACCCATTTGGGTCTCTTTCTAGGAAGCGATTCTGAACGAGCCGCTTCCGCTTTTAGATAATGTCTAGCTCCAGCGGCTAGAACAGTCGGCCATTTCGCGCCTTCCTGTGAGGCAAAAAGCGCCTCTTCGTCAGGAGCTCCAATGACCTTCTGTTCTGAACGAGCCGCTTCCGCTTTTAGATATTATCTAGCTCCAGCGGCTAAAATGTTCGGTGGCTTCGCTTCTTCCGCCGAGGCAAAAAGCGCCTCTATGTCAGAAGCTCCATCCTCCTCACATTTTGGACGAGCCGCTTCCGCTTTTAATTAAAATACTTGTTCTACTTCAATAACGCCTGGTACTTCTTCAAGTAGTGCGCGTTCGATACCAGCTTTTAGTGTGATTGTAGAACTTGGGCAGCTTCCGCATGCACCCATAAGGCGTAATTTTACGATACCTTCTTCAATGTCTACTAATTCAACGTCTCCGCCATCGCGAAGTAAGAATGGACGTAATTTATCTAATACCTCTAGTACTTGTTCTTGCATATGTGGGTTTTCCATTTTTATCGACTCCTTTCATCAGTTTTATTATAATCAAGATAGAGGGGAAAATCTATTTTTTCTCTTCTTGTTTTATTGTCAAAATATTATATCGTGTGTACAACGTGTTTTTTCAGTATAGGGGTATGGAATAAGTTTGTAAAATGATGTGCTTATGTACTAAGACATCTGAATATACTGTTAGGGCAAGAAGTGGGGGAGAAGAAATGGTTAATGTGCAAGTGTATGGGACGAAAGTGATTTGTGCGAGTTGCGTCGGAATGCCATCTTCAACAGAAACGTTTGAGTGGTTACAAGCGGCGATTGGTCGTAAATATGAAGGACAAGAAAATAAATTTAATTTCGAGTATATTGATTTTCAAGAAGAACAAGAAGATGAAGATAAAAAAGCATTCGCAGAGCGCGTAGTGGAAGAAGATCTATTTTATCCGGTCGTTCTTGTAAATGGAGAAATTGTGGGAGAAGGAAATCCTCGTTTGAAGGATGTTTACGAAGAAATCGAGAAATATTTATAAAGCAGGAAGCCTTTGCGAATTTGCGAAGGCTTTTTTTATTGGAGGGATAGATGTGGAGAATGGAATAAAACATGCTTTACCAGAAGAAGTAAAGCAATTAATGGAGCAGTACATAGTAGAATTAAAAGAAATTTTTTCGGATGAAAAAATAGTCGGGGTATATATTTACGGATCAATCGCGCTAGGAGCATTTCATATAGAAACGAGCGATGTTGACTTTGTTACGGTAATAAGTGATTCCGTGAATGAAGCTGAAAAACAACAAATTATAGAACTGCATAAAAAAAATAGTAAAAGTACGTTAGGTAAAAGAATGGATGGTATGTATATTCCGCTTGCTGATTTAGGGAAATACAATGATGAAATGAATGAGTACGTGTATTGTGCAGATGGTAAGGCTGATATTGGTCATTGGGATATTAACGCGGTCACATGGTGGACATTGAAAAATCAAGGTATTACAGTTAGCGGGAAAGAAGTAGAAGACCTTTCCTTTCAAATAAAGTGGGACGATGTAGTAAATACAATGAAATACAACGTAGAACATTACTGGCTTGAAAAAGCGAAGCGTCCTTATTTATTTTTCATAGAAGAATGGGTAGAATCAGCTGTCGTTACGATGGGACGTATTTTATATACGTTAGATCATGAAACAATCGTTTCAAAAGATAGAGGATTACAATACTTATTAGAACGTTCAGCGAAAGAATGGGAGCCTTTATTAAAAGAGGTAGAGCGAATGCGAAATAATCCAAAGGGAAAGCGCAAGCTCTCTATTTGGAGGAGGGCTGATATGACGAAGAGGTATTTGCTGTGTTTGATTGAAGAGTGTAGGGGGAAGTGGTAGGTGAATAGTAAAAGCATCCTTCATATAAAGGATGCTTTTACTATTTTTATATAATGAAAAAGTACTTTGCAAGGAATGAGAAGTCGAAAGATAATCTAAAATATGGATAGTTTCATGTGAAACATTATGCAATAGACTGTTCTTTTTGATGTTTATCCCGCATTAACGGGCAGTAAGACTCTCACTTCAAAATTCGGCTGGAGCAAAGAAGTTAGATGGGAGATCAACTGCCCGTAAAAGCCCGATTGGTGAAGGCTAATAATCAGTGGTGGATGAACAAAACCCCCACTGATTAAAGTTTCACTTTATAATGAAATCTTGCACTATTGCGCACTCCTTTAGAGATAGGTTTACTCTTCATCTTCATCATAATTGTATGTAGTTAAATTTTGTAAGAAACTTTCAAAGTTAGGTGCTAATTCAATAATTTCCTCAAACTCATTATCGATAAATATAACTGGAGGATTTTCAGCTACGTTTCGATAGTCTAATGCAATCCACGTATGTCCGTCACCAGATAAAAGCACGATATTCTCAGGCATGTCCCATTCCTGAATTAAATAATGGCTCTCTAAAATACTAGATTCATTTTCATCAAAAGAAATGCCATATAATCCAGAAACATTAACGTGATCGTCTGCCCAAGAAGTTGGCTCTGAAGTAGGATGAGCATCTAATCGAAGAGTTCCTCCGTTTTGTTCTTTTAGAAGATTTATGTACGATTCTGGGAGATTTACGTTTAGTACTTCTTCTGCTTTTTTTATTAGTTCGTCGTTAATAGGTGCTAATTTTAAATAGTCATCTTCTGCCCAAAGTGTAGTCTTCATATTTGGTCACCTCAAATAATAGTTTTAAGAATCTTATTTCATATATTATAGTTAGTTTAAATGACGAGCAATAGAAAGGGGGAATAAATATGGATGTATTTGAATACCTTGATCATGTAAATTCTAAGGAAGACTTGTTGAAGTTTCTTGTATATCTTCAAAAGGATTTCAAAGTGAATCAAGATGAATGGGAGAATATAGAGGTAGAGACTTATTTAGAGGTATTACATGGTTGGTTAGGTGCTTATGAAGGTGTTTATATAAATCAAGGGGAGAAGCTTCCAGAAAATATTCCATGGAAGTTTATTGCCCAGACGTTGCTTGCAGCAGCTTATTATGAATAAAATTAAATTTTTAAAAGATCTAATGGAGAAGATATTATGATTAACCACAATAAAATTAAACAACTTTTAGCACATGTAGATCGCGCTGAGGATAATGAAATTGAGTTAGAGTGTGAATTTGAACCTATGACAATCGAATTATTTAATAGTGAAGAAATAGAAGAAGGACAACTTGGTTATAGCTTTGATGAGGGAGGGCAAAGCTTAGTCGGAAATGAAGAGGGAGATTGGAAAGACGGGTGGATTGTAATTGGGATAGATTCGTATCTCGGAGACCCGATCTTTGTAGATAGTAATGATGAGAATTGTCCGGTTTATACAGCTATGCATGGTGAGGGAGATTGGGAGCCAGAATGTATAGCTAAGCGTATAGAAGATGTTATTGAGAAAGTGAAGGGTAATGTGGGATAGTTGTGTAAGTGGAAATATGTTTGAAATAGTAGAGAGCTAATTTGTGAAGTCTCTTAAGTCGAGATTTTAGGCTAGGTCATATTACAATAGTAGTTTAATAGGAGAAGGGTGTGTCAAAATGATTTTGATACATCCTTTTTTACGAATATACAAGATGTTTAACATAGTGTATTAAATGTCTTATATATGAGTATTCTAATATATTTAATAGTAAAATGGAATATAGAATGGATAATTGTCGGAATGTATTCGATTTTTGTTCATTTTTATGAAATATAACTATTTTTTGTTAGATTCCTTCTTTTTATAGATATACAATAAAGTTATATAGAAATAAGAGAAGGATGATGTACGTGAAGGGCACTGTTTTACAGGAAGCGATAGCTCCTAAAGAGTTACATAAAGTTGTGAGAAATAATACTGCATATTACGACTTTAAGTGGGGGAAAGCAAAAGATCCCGAGACGGGAAATAGTTGGAACTGGATAGCCTTTTTCTTCCCATTATTGTGGTTAGCTTATCGCAAAATGTATAAATTATTTATTATTATTGCATTAGTAGGAGTTCCTACTTTAATTACCTCTGTTTTTATAGATATCCCGATGTGGATCGATTTTATTGTTTATTTCGGAACTATGCTATTTACTGGATGGCAAGGGAATCGTTTATATTACAAGCATACAGTTCGTGTTTTACATAAGGCAAAAGAGTTATCTGATGCACAACACAATTATTACTTCCAAACAAAGGGTGGCACTCATGTTGGGATTATGCTTGGATTAAATGCGTTATTATTTGTAGTATTTGGTGCAGCTGGTTATGGGTTATCGTATTTACCGACGGAACCAAATATAAAAGATGTAGTTCGTTTAAGTGATGAAGGGATTACATTGGAAGTTTTTACTGATGATCCAAAATGGACGTATGTAAAAAAAGAAGGACGTTTTGATATAGTAGAATTTACTGGTTATGATTATGAGGAAAAAAAGGATGTAAAGGTTAAGTTCGCTGTGTATTTAGATAAACAGAGATTTGAATGGAAAGAAATTTATTTAAACGATAAAAAGTTAAATGAAGAAGAAGCAGAAGAGTATCAATTTTATATTGAAGAAAATGCCTGGTATTAATATAAATAGATAATGATGTATCGCAAAAAGAAGAGTCTAATGAAGATTCTTCTTTTTATTTATGAGAAAGGATATGTAACAAGAAGAGAAAAACATTAGTAAACAAACGCCATACTAATTGAAATTTTGTAAAATACAATAAAAAATGAGAATTTGAGGTAGGCTTGTCAATAACGTGAGACTATGGCAGTATAAAGAAATGCTATACAAATTTTATTTATCGACATGTAAAAATTCGATTTGATTTTTACGTATAAATAATGAACGGAGGAAATGAATTTATGGCTACTTTACCAAATTGTCCAAAATGTAATTCAGAATATACGTATGAGGATGGCGCTCTTTTCGTATGTCCAGAATGTGCCCATGAGTGGGGTCAAGAAGCGGAAGCTGAAAGTAATGATGGTGCAAAAGTTGTAAAAGATGCGAACGGAAACGTTCTTCAAGATGGCGATGCTGTTACTGTAATTAAAGATTTAAAAGTAAAAGGAACTTCTTCAGTTGTAAAGATTGGTACGAAAGTAAAGAGTATCCGTCTAGTTGAGGGAGATCACGATATTGATTGTAAAATCGATGGTTTCGGAGCTATGAAGTTAAAATCACAGTTCGTTAAGAAAGTGTAAGATTAGCAAAGAAAAAAGACGCTCTGTAAGTAACTTGCAGAGCGTCTTTTTTATGATTGTACTTCAACTTCTTTCAACTGGCACCGCTTATTAAAGAACGTTTTATACCCAAGCTGTAAGAAGATAATAACAGAGAAAGCTGTACTTCCAGAAATGCCAAGTATAATCGCAATTTGATATTGGATAGCTGTAAATGGTGATACACCGGATAAAATTTGTCCTGTCATCATGCCTGGAAGACTTATAATTCCCATTCCGACCATGGAATTAATTGTTGGTAAAATAGCAGAATCGAAAGCGTCCCGTATGAGCGGAGCAGCTGCTTGTTTTGGAGTTGCGCCAAGCATAAGTGCACCTTCAATATGGTCTCTTTGTGATTTCATACTGTTTAAAAAGGTGTTTGCCCCGAGGCAAATACCTGTCATAGCGTTACCGATTAGCATGCCGGCAATAGGAACGATATACTGCGGAGCATACCAAGGATCGTGTCCGATAATGACAAAGATAAATAGTAGAAGAGGGCCAATTGATCCAGCGATCATGGAGAGGGCGGCTACTCGTTTTAATTCTTTTGACATAGGAAGGTTTATTCGTTTATAAATGTTGAAAATCGCAAATGTAGTAATAGAAGTAATGAGAGCTATTGTATAAAACGGATTACTATTTTCAAATATGTATGTAAGAACATATGCGACTAGTACGAGCTGAATTGTCATACGTAATGTAGCAATTGTAATTTGTTTCTCACGCGGTATTCCTTTTAATTTCACAAGCCCGATTAAAATAAGGATGAAAATATATGCAGCTGCAAGTTGCCAAATTTGTAGTTCAATAACGCCCTTCAATTGATAGCACTTCCTTTCTAGTTGCACCGTTTGTTTTACTAATTTCAATAATATCGTCTGCGATTTCTTCTGGAAGTTGTTGCGAGTGCGTGATGAAGATAACTGTTTTTTTCTTTTCTTTTGCCAGTAGAGTGAATTGTTTCATAACGCGGCGTTCTGTGTCACCATCTAGTGCCGAAGTTGGTTCATCTAATAAATAGACGGGCGGATCCATTAGTATAATACGAGCGAAAGCAAGTCTTTGTTTTTCGCCACCTGATAAAGAAGAGGAGTTATCTTCTAATTTTTTATCTAGGCTAACAGTCGTTAATGCGCCTTGCAGGGCATCGTCATTTGGAAATGGCTTTTCAGAAAATCGAAGTCCCATTAATAAATTATCTTTAATTGTTCCATCAAAAATAGGCGGAGTTTGTCCGAGCATGACAACTTCACGGCGTAATTGAATGGGAGGATAATCTAAAATAGATTTTCCGTTATATTCAATTGTGCCAGATGTGGGTGATTGTAAATCGTTTAACATGCGAAGTAATGTGCTTTTACCACTACCACTTTCACCGATAATACAAGTTGTTTTTTCTTTTTGAATCTGTAAATAAGGAATGTGTAGAATATCTTTATATGTGATGTCTTTTAATATAAACATAAATTGCTCCTTTCTGATTCTAGTTATATCGTATCAAAAAGAGAGAAAAATAGAAAAATAAAGTCTCTTTAGAAGGAACATCTTTTTTCTTTGTTTTAAAACTTTGCGCGTGGCAGGAAAAGGCACTGACTGATCCTATGCATAGCCAGTCCCTCTTGACCATTTAAAAAAATACTTTTCTGTCGGTTTTTCATAGAATGACTGAGTAGTTACAAAAAATGAATAGAAAAAGGCTGTCTACTATGTAGGCAGCCTTTAAAGTATTAACCGTTATGATATTTGTACATCCAAAGAAGACCGGATTTTAATAATCTCGGTACACGTCCCATTAAGGGTTGGTTTGCTAGTAAACCAAATCCGTGTTTTTTGCCGAGAGAACCGAGAACACCTTTTAATTTAATAACAGGCAGTTCATCAGGAAGGGGTTCATTATTCCAACGTTTTAATAATATTTGGACAATTTGTTCTCCTTGACCTTCAGCAAGTTGAGCAGATGGTGCGTGTGGAAGTGCTGCACAATCTCCTACGACATAAACGTGCTCATTGTTTGGAATATTGTGATATTTTGTTAAAACAACCCGTCCGCTACCATCTTGTTCAACTGGAAGGTTTCGAACAACTTCATTTGCTTGAATACCAGCTGTCCAGACGATTGCATCACATTCAAGTGGTTCATCATGGTTATATACAATGTTTGGTTCCACTTTTGTAATGTTAGAGTTTCGTATAATGGTAACTTTATGTTTTACAAACCATTCTTCTACGTATCTACTTAATTTCTCTGGATATGGGAATAAAATTCTATCTTTTCGATCAAATAAATAGATTTTTAAATCTGAACGGCTTTCGCGAAGTTCACTTGCCACTTCAACGCCGCTTAAGCCAGCCCCAACGACAGCTACTGTTGCATTTGGTTCTAAGCTATTTAATTGTTCATATGTCTTACGTGTTTGTTCAATTGATTGTAGGCTATGTGTATATTCCTTCGCCCCAGGAACGTTATGGTATTTATCTTCACAGCCAAGCCCGATAATTAAATCATCATATTGAATCGTTTCACCGCCATCGAGATGAACGGCCTTCGTTTCGAGGTCAATATTTGTTACTGTTCCGTATTGAATATTGAGACGTGGGTGCTCAGGAAACGGTATGCGAATATGCGTTTCTGAAATTGTACCCGCAACTAATGCATAATATTCAGTTTTAAAGCAATGATATGGTACTTTGTCGATTAATGTCACTTGTACATCATCTGGAAGTTGGTTGCTTGGAAGTAGCCGCTGCAGAATTCTCATTCCACCGTAGCCACCACCTAGTAGTACGAGGTGTTTCATGATGGATTACCCCTTTTCTGTTGAAATATCCCCTAATCATACAATTTTATATTAATAAAATATTTTGACTTTACACAATCAAATTATATCGAATTTGTGAACAAATAACAATGCATGAATGAATACTCTGTTGTACAATAAGAAGAAAAGTAAAGTAAGTGGTTTTCATTTTCTAGTTACTATTTACTATTTCATTATGAGTAGTATGTTATATAAAGAAGACCATCTATTATGAAGTGAAATAGTGAAGTAACTAAATAGTTTAGAATATATAACGAAAACAACAAGAAACAGCTTAGTTTTCTTCTTATAAATAAAGTGGAATGGTAACAAGTAGAGAGGGTTACTTATCCGTTTCGCAAATTAGGTATGCACATACCATATAAAGTAAATGGTAATTTGTTTAGAGATACAGGGGGGAGAGAGTTTTGATTAAACCATTAATCGAATTTTGTGTAGGTAACCTTGCAAGCGGTTCGCAAGCAGCTTTAGAAAAATTAGAAAAAGATCCTAATTTAGACGTAATGGAATATGGTTGTTTAGGATATTGTGGTATCTGTTTTGAAGGTCCATTTGCACTTGTAAATGGTGAAGTGGTACAAGGTGCAACAGTAGAAGAACTTGTAAATAATGTATATGATTATATGGATGAAAATCCAATGTTTTAAAGCGTTGCAAACAGGCAACGTTTTTCTTTTTTCATTTATCTCGCTATTTGCGGGCAGTAAAACTCCCACCTCAAAATTCAGCTGAAGCAAAGAAGTTAGGTTGAAGCCCTGTTGCCCGTCCCCCCACTGATTAAAGTTTCACTTTATTAGGAGTGTTTATTTCGAAAAAAAAAGCCCTTTTAGAAGGGCTTTTTTCTTACACGATTTGTGTAAGAACGGCTTATTGCCAAAACACTGTCAAATATGAGAAACGGGGGACATTCATATTGTGTTCTAAAAGCATGCATTTTATACTTGAAATAATAAATTATTTTTGGAGTGAATAAAAATGAGCCAATTTTCTTTTACAAAAATGCATGGTCTTGGAAATAGTTATATATATGTAAATATGTTTGAGGAACAAATTAGAGAAGAAGATTTAGCAATTGTAGCGGAAAAGGTTTCAAATATTAATACTGGTATTGGTGCAGATGGAATGATTTTAATTTGTCCTTCTGACGTGGCACCAGTAAAAATGCGCATGTTTAATAACGATGGCTCAGAAGGAAAGAGCTGTGGAAATGGTTTACGCTGCGTAGCGAAATATGCGTATGAGCATAAACTAGTAGAAGGTAAAGTTTTCACAATTGAAACGTTAGCGGGCATTGTTACGGCAGAAGTAACGGTAGAAGATGACAAAGTTACATTAGCGAAAATCGACATGGGAGCACCTCGTTTAACACGTGAAGAGATACCGATGCTTGGTGAAGGAGAAACACCATTTATTCGTGAAAACTTCTTATACAATAATCACCGTTATGCATTTACAGCTGTTTCGATGGGGAATCCACATGCGGTTATTTTTGTTGATGATGTAGAAAAAGCGCCTCTTACAACGTTAGGACCGGTTCTTGAGACGCATGAAATGTTCCCAGAGCGAGTGAATGTTGAATTCATCGAGATTTTGAATGATGAAGAGATGAATTTCCGCGTTTGGGAACGAGGATCTGGTGTAACACAAGCTTGCGGGACAGGAGCATGCGCAGCTGTCGTTGCGGCAATTTTAAATGGGAAAATGGAACACGGTAAAGAAATTACGGTTCACTTAGCAGGCGGCGACTTAATGATCGCATGGACAGAAGAAGGAAATGTATTAATGAAAGGACCTGCGGAAATAATTTGCCGCGGAGTGTATGAGTACAAGATAGAAGCGTAAAGATGTATAATAGAATGAGAACAGAAAGGATGGTGTATTTCATGATTGAAGTAACAGAACAAGCAGCTTTTCAAATTAAAGATATGTTAAAAGATGCTGAAGATGGAGAGAAGTACGTGCGCCTTGCTGTACATGGCGGCGGATGTAGTGGTCTTTCTTACGGCTTAGGATTTGAAGTAGAACCAAAAGAAGACGATACAGTTCTTGAGTTTTTCGGTGTTGAATTTGTTATCGATAAAGAAAGTGCTCCGATTGTAAAAGGAGTAAAAGTTGACTATAAACAATCTATGCTTGGCGGCGGATTCACAATCGACAATCCAAACGCGATCGCATCATGTGGATGCGGATCATCTTTCCGTACAGCGTCGAATGCTGGTAAGCCAGAAGATTGCTAAGTTTTTTCATCCCTTTATTCTAAGTGGAAATTGAATGGGTAGGTTGCATATAAAGACCTTCTTAGCGATGAAACCAAATCGTTAGGAAGGTCTTTTCTTTTGCGCTAAAAAGAAAAAGAGCATGACAAAGATAACGAATATATGCAAGAAGAAGGGGACGCAAGATCGACGATATTTTTGAATTCGTAAGGAGATATGTGATTAAACCTATAATTAGATTTGTAAGTTACATTGTAATAGATATCATAATAGAGTGCGTAATAGAAGGTGTAATAAGCGGTATAAGGAAATTACGTGATAAGATTCGTGACAAGTGGAAAAATTGGCGTGGAAGACGTTATTGGCGTTAATAGATTGTCATGACTAGGCTAGATGAGTGTCAATGACGTTTTCAATGAAAAAACACTGATTAAAGTTTTAATTTACTATCTTACAAAAGTGTAATGTTCATGTCATGTTTTTGAATTTCTTCTTTAAAGCTTAGGCTTTAAGATAACAATATAAGAAAAACACATGAGGTGAAGGAAATGAAAAGATATATTGCACTTTTTAGTATTTTAGTTGTATTTGCAAGTCTATTAGTTGGCTGTGATTTAAACCGTATGGGTAAAGATGAGTACTACGTTCAAATTACTACTGATGGAATCGAAAAGAATGAAAAAGCTGATAGTGGTCAGCCGCACAAATCATTCGAGTATAAGCTACCTGCATTTGATAAGGATGGTAAAGAAAAAGAAATGGAATTTACCGCTGCGAAAAATCTTCGTAAAGAAGCATTTTTGCGTGTATTCCACTCAGATGAAAAAGGTGTAACTGCTTGGGAAGAAGTGAAAAAGGACGAGCTTCCTGCGAAAGTGAAAGAAAAATTAGGTGTGAAATAAGACAGATGGAAAAGGAATTGACGAACAAGGTCAATTCCTTTTTTCGTTCTCAAAATCCTCTTCTGAAATTACTTTAAATCCATGCCTTTTGAATAAAGCAGTTGTCACTCCGTAACCAGTTTGTTTATTGCCGTTAAATTCCCCTGTGTAAATAGTAGAACTACCACAAGATGGACTGCGTTCTTTTAAAATTATATATTCTGGGTTTAAAGCTTTTATTTGTTCTAATGCTTTATAAGCACCACGCACGAAAGCCTCCGTGACATCTTGTCCTTCTTTCGTCATTACTTTTGCTTTTCCATCTAAAACATCATCGCCATTACCGCCGATAATTTCAGCAGAAGGGCGTGGTGTTGGTAAACCGCCTAATACTTCGGGACAAACGAGGATGGTATCTTCCCTTTGTAATAACTCTTCTATTTTTGAAACGAGATTATCGTTACCGTCATACCGACAAGCAATACCACCTAAACAAGCACTAATTACAATCATATTTTCATCTCCAATAAAGTGAAAATTTAATCAGTGGGGGTTTTGTCCATCCCCCACTGATTATTAGTTGAACCAATCGGGCTTTTACGGGCAGTTGATCTCCCACCTAACCTCCTCGCATTCGCCGAATCTGGAGGTGGGAGTCTTACTGCCCGTTAATGCGGGATAAAAAATATTAAATATCACGCCAATTTCTCTTCCTGACTCTTACCTATAAATGAGGTGATAAAAATGGGAAGCTTATATAATTTAATGAAACCATATAGTGAATTTCGAAGTAAAGAAGAGTTTAATGTATATCAAAAACAAGTTTTTAAATGTTATCAGTTTCAACTAAATAAGACTGATTCTGCCGTCATTCATTTTTTAGGAAAATATGCGGTTAATGAGAAGAACGAAACAGTTGGTGTTGCTTGTCTGTTAATGGAGACAATTGCGACGAATATTGGAAAGAGTATTCGTACAGTACGTCGCTCGATTGCGAAGCTAGAGGAGCTTGGAATTATAAAGCGTGTTGCGACAAAAGAAAGATATAAGCGCGGGGGATATAGTGCAAACTTATATGTATTTCTTAAATCTGCAATTGACCGCATGGATGACCGTATGAAAATGTCCGCATGTGAAAGTGATGATCATACAGATGGCTGTAGTGGAAACGAGCAAAAAAATGAGGGGGAAACAATTCTTTCTAAAAACATTCCACAAATAAAAGAGAAAAGAAAAGTAACGTACGAGCTTGATGAAACGTATTGTCGTCACGATATACCTAAGCCTTTTATATATGCACTGGTGCCGATGACGAGTAATCCGAAGAAGATTAATATATTTTGGAGTAAGGTGGAACTTGCTTATAAAAAGAGCGGATTACTAGAGCAAGGTGCTTTATTAGAGGGAATATTAGCTGATGAAGAAGTGCGTGGAAATTTAATTTGGAGGGTGAAAAGTGTTGTGAGAGCGTATAAGTACGGAGAAATTCGTAAAGATGTTGGAGCACTATTGTATAGTACGATGCGAGATTTATTTTTAGAAATTGGATTAGAGTGGGGAGCGGCATTAAGGAGAAGTAAGGGAATACCGTTATTCGATCCATTTAAAAAAGAGCCATGCGTATAATACATGACTCCAAGTAGCTAATCGAACTTTCTTACAACTGGAACACGAATTGCTACAAATAGTACAAAGACGATAACAGCGATTGCACCGCTTTTCATAACCGTTACAATTGGAATGCCTATCCCAAGTGCAAGCGATGTAAATGCGTAAGAGAGTGGAATGAATCCCATCGATGAAAGCATGAGTAAGCTCATAACGCGTCCCATCATCTCTTCTTTTACTGTTGATTGAATCATCGCCATAAGTGGAACGATAGCCATCGCAATTGTAATACCGTAAAACATTCCAGCTAATAACGCTTGCCAAAGTACAGTGCTAAAGTTGATGGCTAGGAAGAATACACCAGACAGTAGCATCATGATAATACAAAATAGACCACGTCTGCGGTTAATGTTTTTTAATCCGACAATGACAGCTCCTATCGCCATCCCGCCGCCAACAGACGCTTCTAAGTAACTAAACTGAAGTGAATCACCGTGCAGAACGTTTTTGACGAAGAGCGGGAAGCCTACTTGCATTGGGCCGATTAAAAATAAATTTAAAAAGGCGCTACATATAAGGAAAGTTGAAAGAAATGGTGATTCTTTTACATATAAAATTCCCTCTTTAATAGAAGTAAACATGCCTTTATCTGTTTCATTTTTTTCGGGTACTGTAAATTGTATTTTTTGTACGAGTATCGCAGCGATAATGAGTAGCAGGATTGTAATTGAAAAGATTGTTTCATAGTTCGTAAATTTAATGAGAATACCGCCAAGTACAGGGCCCAAGATGACCGATCCTTGGTTTGTCATTTGAGTAAGTGAATTTGCTTGTGTTAAACGGCTTTTTTCTACAAGTTCAGGCAGAATAGATCCATCTGCTGACCAGAAGAAAGCGTCAGCAAGTCCGAAGAACAAAGCGAACAAAGCAAATGTATATAGTGTTACATCACCGACGATGAACCAGGTGAGAATGGTTGCGACAAGAATAGCGCGAATAATATTAGAGTAAAACATAATATTTTTTTTCGGGAATTTATCAGCTAATGCTCCGCCGATAATCATAAAGATGAGCCTTGGAACACTAAGAGCCACGAAAACAATACCGAGTGAAGCCTCAAGGTTTAATGTTTTTGCTATGTACCATGTTTGTGAAAAAGTAAAAAAGGCTAAAGCAAAACTTGAAAAGAGAGTAGCTGCCCAAAGAAAAAGGAAATTCGTATTTTTTAATAACGGTTTTCCGCTTCCTTCTAAAGCAGATTTATTTTGTTGTAGTTCCTCCATATTGCTTCCTTTCTATGTACCAAATTTAGACTGAAAAACCTATTAACAATCGTTTTATACAGTTTCTAATATTTCTATACTGCACTTTCTCATTGTAGACAATAATAATGAATTTGCACAGTGGCTATTTAACGACAAAAAAGAAGATACCAAAGGGTATCTTCTTTTTGTCATTCACGCTAAAGCGATATAAATATCCACTTGTACGTTATTTGGATCTACTGCATTTTCGTCATAAAGCTCAAAGTCTGTTGTAAAAGCACGTTTGTTTTCTTTCGACCATTGCCAAATATATTCCCAAGCTTCACAAACGACTTCAGACACAGGACCTTTTCTCGTTGTAAATACCGCATACGTAGCAGTAGGTATTGTTAAAGTTGTCATATTTTCAGGAACGTCTTTTAATGAAGAAACAGGCATGCCAATAGTAAATTGATATGTACCAGTTTCATCTGATTCGTAGTTTGAGTAGAAAGCGAATGTTTCTTTGGTTTGTTGATTTGGGATGTGATGCATGATTTGTTCTTGGAAGTATTGGTTCCAAAGTTGTGGGATTTTTCCTTCAGTAGATGCTTCTTTCTCATTTGTCGTCGTAATAGAAACGCCGATTGCTTGGAAAGCTTCTTTCTTAATGATAATAGGTTCTTTCATGATAAAATTCCCCTCCATTGAATGAAACGTACGTTCTGTTTTATTGTAACATATTTTAGGAGTATGTGGTATTTTTTTCTAAAGTACATAGCTGTGAAGAAAGAGAGGTAATTTGGATTAGGGATCTTTATAACAAAAGAACTCCTTTCATGTAAAAGGAGCTCTTTTCATTTCTATATTAAAACATACTTGAGCTATGCATTGGTTGAAGTTTTGCGTTTGGATCGAAGTAAGCTTTTGCATTGTTTACTGCTGTCGGTGCTTCACCAAAGCCGCAAGCAATGAGTTTTACTTTTCCTTCATATGTACAAATGTCACCAGCAGCGTAAATGCCAGGAATATTTGTTTCCATTTTTGAGTTCACGAGGATGCTGTTCTTTTGAATATCTAAGCCCCAATTTTTAATTGGACCAAGTGAAGAAACGAAGCCGTAGTTTACGATTACGTCATCAACATCGATGATAATTTTTTCTTCTGTTTTTACGTGCTGAAGAACAACTTGTTCAATAGTATCATCACCGATAAGTTCAACTGGAACGTAAGGTGTGCTTACTTCTGCACGGGAATTCATTAAGCTTTCTACGCTATGTTCATGTGCACGGAATTTATCGCGGCGATGAGCAATTGTAACTTTGTCCGCAATCGGTTCTAACATCATTGTCCAATCTACTGCTGAGTCACCACCGCCGAATACAACGACGCGTTTTCCAGCAAATTTATTCATATCATCAACGAAATAATGTAAGTTTTTCTTTTCATATTTTGCTGTGCCTTCTAATTCTAAGCGGCGTGGTTGGAAAGCACCATTACCAGCAGTAATAATGACAGATTTAGAGTAGTGAGTTTGTTTATTTGTAACAAGTTTAAATATACCGTCAGCTTGTTTTTCAAGCGTATCAACAGCTTCTTCTAAGCAAACAGTTGGATCGAACTTTTTCATTTGTTCTTTTAAGTTATCAACTAACTCTTGTGCGCGCACTTTTGGGAATCCAGCTACATCATAAATATATTTTTCGGGATATAGTGCGGATAATTGCCCTCCAAGTTGAGGTAAGCTTTCAATAATTTTTACACTTGCTTGTCTCATTCCGCCATAAAATGCGGTGAATAGTCCTGTTGGGCCACCACCAATAATCGTTATGTCGTAAACTTTTTGATTTTCTGTCATTTTCATTCCCCCTATAGATGATGGAATTTTAATATTGATTTCATATATTGTTCATATGTACATGAAAATCCTGCAAATGATGACACTTTCAAATAAATGATAGCATATTTCAGTTAATAATACTTCTGGAAACGACTGAATAATAAGTAAGTTTGCGCATAGATGTTTTAGAATTGTATAAAATATAGCGAAAGGAAAATACATGAAAAAAAGGCTAAAAAACCCTTGAAAACGCTATGTTATTTTAAAATATTGATAATTCTCTAGGTGCTTGAATTATGGAATGAAACCGACTAATATAGGGAAGTATTATGTTAAATTTCTATGACAAATTTCGTACGATTTTTTGACTGCGTTTTGTTATGATATAGAATGTGATAAATTCCACATTCTTGACAAATAGAGTTTTTAGTACTTGGTATTATTTTTTATTACTATTATATAAAGAAAAGGGTTGTGATTTAGTGAAGACTCCAAAAATCGTAGTTTTAGGTGCAGGTTATGGCGGGATGATTACGACTGTTCGTCTGCAAAAAACATTATCTGTAAGTGAAGCTGAAATTACGTTAGTAAACAACAACAGCTATCACTACCAAGCAACTTGGTTACATGAGAGTGCAGCTGGTACATTACAAGATGATAAAATCTGTCTAGATATTCAAGACGTTATCGATACAAATAAAGTGAACTTTGTACAAGATACAGTAGTAGAGATTAAAGCTGCTGAAAAACGTATTATCTTAAAAGATGGTGAATTAGAGTATGATTACTTAGTAATCGGTCTTGGTTTCGAATCAGAAACGTTCGGAATTAAAGGATTAAAAGAGCATGCATTCTCAATCACTAACATTAATGCAACTCGTCAAATTCGTGAGCATATGGAAGAAAAATTCGCTCAATATGCGACTGAAAAACGTGATGAGTTAGTAACAATCGTTGTTGGTGGCGCTGGATTTACTGGTATCGAGTACGTAGGTGAGCTTGCAAACCGTATTCCTGAACTTTGCAAAGAGTATGATGTTCCACGTGAAAAAGCACGTATCATCTGTGTAGAAGCTGCTCCAACAGCACTT
Source organism: Bacillus sp. RC240 (assembly GCF_044907945.1). Lineage (NCBI taxonomy): Bacteria > Bacillati > Bacillota > Bacilli > Caryophanales > Bacillaceae > Bacillus > Bacillus sp. RC240. Next base: position 176,464 of record NZ_JBIYCT010000008.1, read on the forward strand.
CCTGGTTTCGATCCAGCATTAGTAGAGTACGCTGTAAAACAACTTGAGAAAAAAGGTGTAGAATTCCGCATCGGTACAGCAATTAAGGAAGCAACTGAAGAAGGTATTATCGTTGCAAACGGTGATGATGCTGAACTTCTTAAATCTGAAACTGTAGTTTGGGCTGCAGGTGTTCGTGGTAATGGTATTGTGGAAGAGTCTGGATTTGAAGCAATGCGCGGACGTATTAAAGTGGATGAGTACATGCACGCTCCAGGTCATGAAGATGTATTCATGGTTGGTGATGCAGCGTTAATCATCAACGAAGAAATTAACCGTCCATACCCACCAACAGCACAGATTGCAATTCAAGAAGGTTATAATATTGCACACAATTTAACTGTGTTAGTTCGCGGCAAAGGTGAAATGAAAAAGTTCGCATTTGATAATAAAGGATCTGTATGTTCATTAGGTCATGACGATGCAATGGGCGTTGTTATGGGCAAAAAGTTAACAGGTTGGAAAGCTTCATTCATGAAGAAAGTAATTGACAACCGTTACTTATTCTTACTAGGCGGACCTTTATTAGTTCTTAAAAAAGGTAAATTGAAGTTCTTTTAATATATAGTAGAAAAAGCAGAAACGGCTATGAGCTGTTTCTGCTTTTTTCGTATTGAAAATATAGTATAATAAACAAAAAGAAAGAATATTCTGTTCGTTTTGATGGAGGAGGTTACATCATGGGGAAGCGAGGGAAAGTGTGGTTAGCTGTCAGTGGCTTAGTAGCTACAGAAGATGGGAGATGGCTATTCGTTAAGAAAAAATACGGTGGATTGAAAGGGCAATGGTCTTTACCTGCTGGTTTTGTTAATGAAGGCGAGACTGTTGATGAAGCTGTGAAACGTGAAATATTGGAAGAGACAGGCATTGTTGCTCATGTAAAGGGGATCATTGGTATTCGCTCAGGTGTTATTCATAATGAAATTAGTGATAATATGATTATTTTTCTTCTAGAACCAGAGGGAGAAGACGTTATTGTACAGGAGAAAGAATTGTCGGAAGTAGCTTTTTTACATCCGGAAAATATTGCAGATGATCAAAATACTTCTGTACTCATCAAATATTTATTAGAAGGAAGAGCAGAGTCGCATTTTGAAATGGACAAAACATTAAATCCAGGAGAGCAATTTGGTTATACGGCTTATCATGTGTTTACGGCGTATGCGAAGGAGAGGGAGAAGAAGTGAGTATACCGGTACTACTTATTTCAATGATGTTGTTCTTTATTTTATTTTTTGGAATTGGATTTTTACTCAACATGATTTTGCGAGCTACGTGGGTAATGGTTATTGTATATCCGATTATTTGTATGCTTATTATTAATAAAGCGAGTGTATGGGACTATTTTTCAAAGCCAAAAGAAACATTTTCTTCATTTGGGACAAGTGTATCGCATTTAGGACACGCAGATGTGTTTATTCTATCTACTGGATTAGTAGGTGCTGCTTTAGCAGGAATCATAATTAAAAAACTTCGAAAAAGTGGATATCAAATGTTTTAATCTCCAATCAATTTGGAGATTATTTTTTTGCATATTCCTTCATCGTATAGGGAATGATTAACGATGAAGGAGTGTGGAATATAAAAATGTTAAAACGATATTGTATTCGCATTATGATGACTTGTTTACTTGCATTCGCATTATGCGTAACATGGCAGGCTTTCACAGGAGTTTCTTTATTAGAGATTATAAAATCATATGAAGGAACAAGTGTAAAAGAAGTACATGCAGCAGAGATTGAGAAAAAAGTTGCTCCGAGTAAAGAAGTGATAAATGCTTTAGAGCAGGCAAATGACTGGTCTAAATATCGTGTTATAGAAATGACTGCAACTGGTTATACATCAGGTATAGAGTCAACTGGAAAGAGGGCGGGGCATCCAGAGTATGGCATTACATATTCAGGTGTTAAAGCAAAAAGGGATTTATATTCCACAATCGCTGCCGATTTACGCGTATTCCCGCTTGGGACAATTCTATTCGTGCCAGGTTACGGATATGGTGTTGTGGCTGATAAGGGCGGTGCTATAAAAGGAAATCGTCTCGATTTATATTATGATACGGTGAAAGATGTTTATAGCCAATGGGGTAAGAAAAAAGTAAATGTGTATATAGTGAAAATAGGAAATGGCAAGTTTTCGGAAGAAGAGTTAACGATGTTAAATCAAGACGAAACGATGCAAGTGTTTCGTGGACAATATTTAAAACAAAGATAGTCTAGTGGCAATAACGCTAGACTTTTTTCTTGTCTTATTTCACCATAGAAGATATTGGAGATAGCATCTTTATCCTGCTATTTGCGGCCGGTAAAACTCCCACCTCAAAATTCAGCTAGGGCAAAGAAGTTAGGGGGGAGCCCTGCTGCCCGTAAACGCCCGATTGGTGCGGGCTGATTAAAGTTTCACTTTATATGAAATGACAGAATTTAGAATTGTCGCATTTTATCGAAAATAAAGTTATAATGGACGTAGAGAAATTTAGGGGGTCTGAACATGTTTCAAGTACAAAAAGAATTAGTAAGTCATGAAGCGGTAATTGTTTCCTTATTTGAAGAAGATAAAACGAGTAGCTTTGTACAAGAACTGGATAAAGCGTTTGAAGGACAATTACAAGTTTTATTAGAAGAAAAAGAACTTTCAACTAAGAAGAAAGCCATTTCAAAAGTACATAGCTTAGGAAAAACAAATGTTAAACGTTATTATTTTGTTGGTTTAGGTAAGAAAGAGTCATATACAACAGAAACGTTACGTGCGGCTCTTGGTAAGGCGTTTAAAGCGTTACAAGCAGCAAAAGTACAAGATGCAGCAATCTTACTTGATTCTTTCGTGACAGATAAATTAGATGCGATTGATGTAGCTCATATTGCGGCAGAAGTACAAGGTCTTGGTACATATGAATTACAAACGTATAAAACAGATAAAAAGGATCGTGTAGAATTAGAGAAGTTTACGGCTATTACAGCAGAAGATGCACAAGAAATTGAAGCAGCATTAACGGTAGGATACGTACATGGACGTGCAACGAATTCAGCTCGTACGCTTGTAAATATGCCGCCAAACGTATTAACAGCGACAAAGCTTGCTGAGTATGCAGTTGAATTAGCAGAAAAATACGATATGGATTATAAGGTTCTTGAGAAAGAAGAGATGGAAGAGCTTGGTATGGGTGCATTACTTGCAGTAAACCAAGGATCTACTGAACCTCCAAAAATGATCGCTCTTATTTATAAAGGAAAAGAAGAGTGGAAAGATGTAATTGGATTTGTTGGAAAAGGGATTACATATGATACAGGCGGTTATTCTTTAAAGCCACGTGAAGGCATGGTTGGTATGAAAGGTGATATGGGCGGAGCTGCAGCTGTTCTTGGCGCGATGGAGATCATCGGTGAACTTCGCCCCGAGCAAAATGTAATTGCTGTTATTCCATCAACTGACAACGTTGTAAGTGGTACAGCATTTAAGCCAGATGATGTTATTACATCTATGAGCGGAAAAACAATTGAAGTATTAAATACAGATGCAGAAGGTCGCCTAGCGTTAGCTGACGGTATTACGTATGCGAAGAAACTTGGCGCAAATTACTTAGTTGATGTTGCAACATTAACAGGCGGTGTAATTGTTGCACTTGGAAATCATACAACAGGCGCGATGACAAATAATGAAGAATTGTTTGAACAAGTGTTAGAGGCTTCTATGGAAACGGATGAGCCAATTTGGCAATTGCCGATTTTTGAACGTGATAAAGAACGTGTCAAAAACAGTAAATTTGCTGATTTAAATAACTCACCAGGCCGTGAAGGACATGCGGTTATGGCTGGGACATTCATTGGTGAATTTGCAGAAGAAACACCATGGGTACACTTAGACATCGCTGGAACATCTGAAACATCAGGAGCACATGATTTAGGACCATCTGGAGCAACAGGTGCAATGGTGCGTACACTTGCAACACTTGTTGAGCGTTTCGGAGAAGAATAATTTTTGAAGAAAAGGCTGTCTCAAATTTTTGGGATAGCCTTTTCTTATTGATATGGTATGACTATTGTAAGTTTTTGTCGGTAAGTCGATACTCCTTGTCGAAACGTCGATATATTTGGAGTTACGGTTCATATAATTTCATTTATTATTTTACCGTTCCAAAAAGTGCTATATAGTGAAAGATTCGTCCTATAAAGAAATCGTATATAACGTCCCGCCTAATGCGAATGAAGTACGCCCTGTTTCCTCAGAGACAACTAATATAAGTGCATCAATTTTCTCGGATAAGCCAATTGCGGCCCTATGACGTGTTCCTAGCTCAGGATTGATTTCCATGCTTTTTGTTAATGGGAGAATATTAGCTGCTGAGACAATATGATTATTTTTAATGAGAACGGCTCCGTCATGAAGAGGGTTCCCTGGATAAAAAATCGATTCAAGTAGTGGCGCGGTTAAGTGTGCGTTTAATGTCGTTCCAGTTTGAATGAAAGAATCAAGAGCGTCACTTCGTTCCACAATAATAAGAGCACCGTGTTTTCGAGCGCTTAAATGTTGGACAGCTGTAGTGATGAAATGTGAACTTTCCGTATAAGGTGATAAATATGCTTGAATATAATATGTAGCTGCTAACGTCTGTACATTTGTTAACATATGATGAATATCTTCCATTTTACATAAAATACATTCATCTTCTTTATCGATTGCATGCTTCATGTTTGATAATTCTTTTTCAGCAATTTCAATCATCTGCTTTGTTTTTATTTTGAGCTCTTCTGACAAGCCCCATTCTTGCATAATCCTCATTCCCTTTGGTGGAGTATTTAACCATAGTGTATACAAATATTTATAGTAAAATCCTGCTAGATTTTAAAAAATATTGAGATTCAGGTTGTTTTTTTCATATAATGAAGGTACGACAGGCGAGAGGAGATGGAAGTATGAATTGGAAACAAGAATTTAGTCGCTGGCTTTCATATGCAGAATTAGACGCAGAATTAAAAGAACAGCTAGAAAACATGAAGCAAGATGAGAAGAAAATCGAGGATAGCTTTTATAAAAATCTAGAGTTCGGCACAGGTGGTATGCGTGGTGAACTTGGTGCTGGTACGAACCGTTTAAATGTATATACAGTTCGTAAAGCAACAAAAGGATTAGCTATGTTTATTGAAAACTTAGGTGAAGAAGCGAAAAAACGCGGTGTTGTTGTCGCATATGATTCTCGTCATAAATCACCTGAATTCGCAATGGAAGTAGCTGCTACTCTTGGTGCACACGGTATTACAACATATGTATTTGAAAGCTTACGTCCAACACCAGTGCTTTCTTTCGCAGTTCGTCATTTACATACAGCAAGTGGAATCGTTCTTACGGCAAGCCATAATCCGCCTGAATATAATGGTTATAAAGTATATGGTGACGATGGTGGACAATTGCCTCCAAAAGAAGCTGATGAGTTAATTAGCTACGTAAATGCAGTAGAGAATGAATTAACAGTTGAAGTTGCTGATGTTGAGCAATTAAAAGCTGACGGTTTATTACATATAATTGGACAAGAAGTAGATGATGCTTATGCAGCAGAATTGAACAATGTCATTATTAATAAAGAGATGGTGAAAGAAGTAGGAAAAGATTTAAAAATCGTCTTTACACCATTGCATGGAACATCAAATATTTCGGTACGCCGTGGTTTAGAAGAAGTTGGATTTACAGATGTAACAGTTGTAAAAGAGCAAGAGTTACCAGATCCAAATTTCTCTACAGTAAAATCACCAAACCCAGAAGAGCATGCAGCGTTTGAGTATGCAATTCGCGACGGTGAAAAAGTAGGCGCAGACGTGTTAATCGCAACAGATCCTGATGCAGACCGTCTAGGTGTAGCAGTTCGCAATCACGATGGTGAGTTCCAAGTATTAACTGGTAACCAAACAGGTGCATTAATGCTTGATTACTTATTATCACAAAAGAAGGAAAACGGAACGCTTCCAGAAAACGGTGTTGTTTTAAAAACAATCGTAACGTCTGAAATTGGCCGTACAATCGCAAAAGCATACGGTTTAGATACAGTTGATACGTTAACTGGATTTAAATTTATCGGCGAAAAAATTAAACAGTATGAAGAAAGCGGACAATATGAATTCCAATTCGGTTATGAGGAAAGCTACGGTTATTTAATCCGTTCATTCTGCCGTGATAAAGATGCGGTGCAATCCGTCCTATTTGCATGTGAAGTAGCTGCATACTACAAATCACAAGGTAAAACGTTATACGATGGTCTGCTAGAAGTATTTAAGAAGTATGGGTTCTTCCGTGAGGACCTTGTATCGTTAACGTTAAAAGGAAAAGATGGTGCCGAACAGATTCAAAAGATGATGGCAACATTCCGTGAGAATCCTCCGAAAGAAGTAGCTGGTTTAACAGTCGTTGCAGTTGAGGATTATAAAGAAAGCATCGTTACAACGTTACAAGATGGAAATAAGGAAGAGATTCACTTACCGAAATCAAATGTGTTAAAATATCAATTAGAAGATGGTTCTTGGTTCTGCTTACGTCCATCTGGAACAGAGCCGAAAATTAAATTCTACTTTGGTGTACAAGATGATTCCTTACAAAATAGTGAACAAAAGTTACTTACTATTAAAGAAGATATTATGAATCGTTTATAATAGAATAGAATGCTACTGATAGGAAAAGAGGAGAACGGAGAACGGCCTCCTCTTTTCATGTAGTTTTGTTTGATGTAGAGGATTATTACGAGCGAGTGTTATAAATTTGCACTTTACTAAGAGAATTAGAATGAAAAGCGAGGGTATTTGTCATGAAAAAAGTGAGAAAAGCAATTATCCCGGCAGCGGGATTAGGAACACGCTTTTTACCAGCAACGAAAGCAATGCCAAAAGAAATGCTTCCAATTGTAGATAAACCAACAATTCAATACATCGTAGAAGAAGCAGTAAAATCAGGCATCGAAGATATTATTATCGTTACTGGTAAAGGAAAGCGCTCTATCGAAGATCATTTTGATAACGCATTTGAATTAGAGCAAAACTTATTAGAGAAGAAAAAGTATGAGTTACTTGAAAAAGTACAAGCTTCTTCTAAAATGGTAGATATCCATTACATTCGACAAAAAGAACCAAAAGGATTAGGACATGCTGTTTGGTGCGCACGTAAATTCATTGGTGATGAGCCGTTTGCAGTATTATTAGGCGATGATATCGTTCAAGCTGAAAAACCATGTTTACGTCAATTAATGGACGAGTATGACAAAACACTTTCTTCTGTTATTGGTGTACAAACTGTTCCTGAAGCAGAAACACATCGCTACGGAATTATTGATCCGTTAGAGCAAGAGGGACGTCGTTATCAAGTTCGTAAATTCGTTGAAAAACCAGCGCAAGGTACTGCGCCTTCAAACTTAGCGATTATGGGACGTTACATTTTAACTCCTGAAATCTTTATGTTCTTGGAACAGCAACAAGTTGGAGCGGGTGGCGAAATTCAGTTAACGGATGCAATTCAAAGCTTAAATGAAATTCAACGTGTATTTGCATATGATTTTGAAGGAAAGCGTTATGACGTTGGTGAAAAATTAGGATTCGTTCAAACGACAATTGAAATGGCATTGCAGCACCCAGAATTACGTGATGATATGCTAGTAATGATGAAGAAAGTTTTAGACGAGCAAATGAAGCAAGAGTCTTAATATAATAAACAAGGAGCTGTTCCTATAGGAACAGCTCCTTGTTTATTATGAAATCGTCGAATGAGAATGCTGATAAGCGGAACGACGTACAGCATAGTATATGCGAGGTGCGATAATAGCGCCGATAATTGTAAACGCAATATCCTTTACTGCGAACCACATCATAATCATCCAGGCAGCTTTATAACTCATATTACCACCCATGAAAATATTGACTGCCCCGTACATATAAGTAGTACCGATAATATACGTTAAAATGATTCCGACGAAAGAAGAAATTGCAAAGGTGCTGAATGTTGGTCGTTCTTTTTGTTCTACTAGTTTTCCTGATACGTAAGCAACGATAATAAATGCGATAATAAAACCACCAGTAGGATCTAAAAGTGCTCCAAATCCAGCTTTGAAGTTAGCGAAGATTGGCGCACCTGCTACTCCAACAAGCATGTAAACAGTCATTGATAATGCCCCAAGTCTACTCCCGAGAAGAAGACCTGCTAAAATTGCGAAAAACGGTTGCATAGATAATGGAATGCCCGCTATTTGTAAGAATGGTGCCCACGATACAATATTTGCACCAATAGCCATAAGAGCGACGAACATGGCAGCTAATGCTAAATCTAAAACATGAAGCTTCTTCATAATGTTAACCTCCAGTTGTGTTTAGGTTAACATTATCGTAGCGAAAATATTTACTTGTTGTCAATCAAAATATTTTGATAAGAAGGCTTTAAATAGTCTCTAAGCAATGTGTATGGAATACGAAACTGCGGAATTCCGCTTGAATAAGGAGCAATTTCATATAAAGGGAAATAAATCACAAGATTATCGGGTTCTAAAAAGTAGTGAAACTTTTTAGTGCTCGTTACTTTTTCGACTGCATCAGGAAAATAAATGCTTTCATTTTGTTTAATTTGTCTTACAATCTCTGTGCGAATTATTTCTTTATATTTATCCTCTTGTTGAAATAAATCGTCTAAGTGTAATAATTTTTTTTCGTTTAAATCAAATGTATTTGCCTTCCACGTATACAGTCCGTGCGCTCCGCCTGTATATTGATAGTAATTCACATATAGACTTAGGAAAGGTGGTTTGTTTAAAGCTACTTTATAGTCAACATTTGCAACGTATGGATGAAAAGGTGTGCTAGATCCTTCTGTTTCTTCATAATATTTCTTCGCTTCTTTTTCTAATTTACTTTTAAATTTAGTAGTAGAGTTTTTGTAATAGGAATTCAGCTTATTTTGAAATTTCGAATCAGAAAAGTTGTGAAAGGAAGGCCTATTAATTTGATATTCTATATAAGGTTTCTTACCTTTTTGCGTTACAGTCTTAACATTGATTGTCAGGTTGGATGCTTTGGCTGCTATTGCACAATTTGGTACAATAGTCAGCAAGGAGAACATAAGCAATAGTATACAAAATTTCTGTTTCATTTAGGTGAAACCTCCTTATATAAGTGTTATAGGTAGTTTGAAATTAAACAGGTAAAATTATACATTTGATCTAAAGGGAGAGAGGTTGAAAACGATATGTCAAAAACTTTAATGGATTCGCTTGGAATTGAGTTGTTAGAAATGACAGAGGATAAAGTAGTTGCTACAATGCCTGTTGATGAACGTACGCATCAGCCGTTTGGATTTTTACATGGCGGTGCATCTGTTGCATTAGCAGAAACTGTGGCAAGTGTTGGTTCATACAATTTAATTGATCAAGAAAAATGTATTTGTTTCGGATTAGAAATTAATGCAAATCATATTCGCTCAAAGAAAGATGGAATTGTAACAGCAATTGGAACACCGATACATAGAGGACAATCGACAATGGTTTGGGATATTCGCATCATTGATGAAAATGATGATTTACTATGCATATCAAGATGTACAGTAGCAATTAAAGAAAAACGTGAAAAATAGAAAAGAGGCAGCTCTGATGAGCTGCCTCTTTTTTTATCCCGCTATTTGTGGGCAGTAAAACGCCCACCTCAAAATTCAGGTGGAGCAAAGAAGTTAGGTGGGAGATCAACTGCCCGTAAAAGCCCGATTGGTGAAGGCTAATAATCAGTGGGGGGATGAACAAAACCCCCACTGATTAAAGTTTCACTTTATAATTAGAACTGGATTTTCTTCTCTAAGAAACCTTTTAGTTCGCTAATTGGCATACGAACTTGTTCCATTGTGTCACGGTCACGTACTGTAACAGCTTTGTCTTCAACAGAGTCGAAGTCGTATGTGATACAGAATGGAGTACCGATTTCGTCTTGACGACGGTAACGTTTACCGATAGAACCAGTTTCATCAAAGTCTACCATGAAGTCTTGAGCTAGTTCTGCGAATACTTCAGTAGCACCTTCAGATAGCTTTTTAGATAATGGTAAGATAGCTGCTTTATATGGTGCTAAAGCAGGGTGGAAACGAAGAACTGTACGAGAATCGTTTTCTAATTGCTCTTCTTCATATGCATCACATAAGAATGCTAATGTTACACGGTCTGCACCTAGAGATGGCTCGATGCAGTAAGGTACGTAACGCTCATTCGTTTGTGGATCGATATAGTTAAAGTCTTCGTTAGAGTGTTCCATATGACGTTTTAAATCGAAATCTGTACGAGATGCAACGCCCCATAGTTCGCCCCAACCGAATGGGAATCTGAATTCAATATCAGTTGTCGCGTTACTATAGTGAGATAATTCGTCTTCACCGTGGTCACGAAGACGCATGCTTTCTTCAGTCATACCAAGTGAAAGTAACCAGTTTTTACAAGTTTCACGCCAGAATGCGAACCACTCTAAATCTTCACCAGGCTTACAGAAGAATTCAAGTTCCATTTGTTCGAATTCACGTGTACGGAATGTGAAGTTACCAGGTGTGATTTCGTTACGGAAACTTTTACCGATTTGGCCGATACCAAATGGAAGTTTCTTACGCATAGAGCGTTGTACGTTTTTAAAGTTTACGAAAATACCTTGTGCAGTTTCAGGACGAAGGAAGATTTCGTTTGTGCTAGACTCTGTAACACCTTGGAATGTTTTGAACATTAAGTTGAACTGACGGATTTCCGTGAATTCTTGGCTACCGCAATCTGGGCATTTTACTTCATGTTCTTTCATTAAGTCAGCCATTTGGTCGAAAGTAAGACCGTCAACGACCATTTCGATACCTTTTGCGTCTAATGCATCTTCAATTAATTTGTCAGCACGGTGACGAGCTTTACATTTTTTACAGTCGATCATTGGATCATTAAAGTTACCAACGTGACCAGAAGCGATCCAAGTTTTTGGGTTCATTAAAATAGCAGCATCTAAACCAACGTTGTGTGGAGATTCTTGAATGAATTTTTTCCACCAAGCTTTTTTGACGTTATTTTTTAATTCGATTCCAAGTGGACCGTAATCCCATGTGTTTGCAAGACCACCGTAAATTTCAGAACCAGGGAAAACGAAACCGCGATGTTTCGCTAAGTTTACAACTTGTTCCATTGAATACATAATAAAATCCTCCTTTTGAAAGTTAACGTATTTGCGATGACGTGATGGGTACTTTGGAAACGAGCAATATATGCTTTAAAAAACATAAAAAAACGCTCGTCCCAAGGCTTAATCGCCTAGGGACGAGCGTTTGCCCGCGGTTCCACCCTAGTTGATACACAAAATGTGCATCCACTTTATCACGTATTGCTCGAGACTGCCGTTTCCTCGCAGCTTCAGGCTTTCACTATCCCTGAATCGCTTTTTATGCAAGTACTTATAAGTCCGTCATCGCTACTTATATTAATAATAATGAACATATTTTAACACGTTCTTTTTTAAATCTCAATAGAGGAACGTGCCCATCTAGGATAGAGTCTCGCCTATTTTTTCGTTATTTATTCCGTGATTTTGCTTAATGTGCTTAATTGCTTCGCGTTTACTTAATGGAGCGAGTTCGTTGTTTTGAACGTATTCCCATACTACATCTGGTTTTGTTTTTGCATATTCGCGAAGGACCCAGCCAATTGCTTTTTGAATGAAAAATTCTTTTGAGGAATGTAGTTGACCGATAATCCAGAAAAGGAGTTCTTCATCCATTTTTTGTTTATATTTCAGCTGGAATAAAATAGCGGCACGTTGTAACCATATGTTTTCTGATGCAATCCATTTTGGAATATATACAGAAATTAATTCTGGATGTTTTAAAAAGATAGCACCTAAAAATGTAGGGACGATGCTATCAACAGAATCCCACCAAGATTTTGTGACAATAAGTTCTTCTAAAAATGGGATATGAGTTTCGTTTATATGCTTTTTATATTTTTGCATAATATCAAGTGCAGCTGCCTGAAATTCACGTTCTGGTAAATCCCAAAGCTCACGTACGATAATTTGGAAGTCTTTTTTATCTGGGAGAGTATGTATTTGAATAACGTCTTTCAATAATTGTCGTCTTTCAGGTGTTTGAATACCGAGAAACGGGAAGTGATTTTTCATATAACGTGCCATCGGTTCTGCTTTTGCTGGGTTTTGATTTGCTGTAAAATGCTCTTGTAATGCCTTTACAAATGGATGCATAGGTATGTGCTCCTCTCTCATTATCTTTCTCTTCTTATTATACAAAGAGTTTGGTTAAATTTTAAAACATAACTTGCACTGTAATGCAATATGTTGAGAATAGAGAGGAGAGGATAAGATGGAAGATCAAGGCGTACTAGCAGGTTTCTTTGCTCTTAGTTTTGCGTTTATTCTTGTTATAATAATTTGGGCAATTATTTCGTATGTGTTAACGGCTGTTGCACTTTATACGATGGCGAAAAATGATGGTGCAACTGATGGTGTTCTTGCTTTTATTCCGTTTATAAATAGTAAGATATGGGGTGATTTAGCGAAAGATAAATTACCAGATTTCTTGAAAGAAGAAGCAGGGTGGAAAGTATTTGGCATATATGTTGGATGCTTCATCTTTAATTTCGTACCAATTCTATATATATTAGCAACAGCTGTATCACTTGTACTGTCTATTTATCTTATCTATGCTATTTTGGATAGATACGGAACGAATTCCATACTATTTACGATCATTCATACAATCACGTTTTCGGTTTTCTTGCCGATTCATTTGTTCATTATTCGGAATGAGCCGGTGAGGTATAACGAGTAGGCGTATCAAAGTTGCCCTGCGGTCGATATATTTGATTCTATAATAATTCGGATATGCTGAAAAAAGAACGAAAGCGCCCTGCTGAGCAGGGCGCTTTTTTCTACTACATAAGATAGCGTAAGTAAATGTAAATGTGAGAAATGATTAATGAAACGATCATAATTGGGAAGCCGACTTTAAGGAATTCCATGTAGCTGAATTTATGTCCTTCACGACTTGCGATTCCGGCTACGATTACGTTAGCAGAAGCCCCGATTAATGTTCCGTTTCCACCTAAGCAAGCACCTAATGCTAATGCCCACCATAGTACGTCGATTTGTGCGTCAGAAGGTGATAAACCTAGCCCAACTGCCATATCGTTAATAAGTGGAATCATTGTTGCAACGAATGGAATGTTATCGATTGTTGCAGAGGCGATACCAGATACCCATAGAATAAGGATAGATGCCTGAGAAATATCTCCGCCTGTTATTCCAATTACTTTTTGAGCTAACATTTTGATAAGCCCGATATCGATAAGTCCTCCAACGAGTACGAATAGTCCCGCGAAGAAGAAGATTGTTACCCACTCTACACTTGCGAATACCTCTTCAATTTCATGTTCTTTCACACCGATTAGCATAAGTACAGTAGCGCCAGTTAAGGCGATGATAGCTGCATCAATATGGAAAATGGAATGAGTCATGAAGCCTACAATAGTAAGGCCAAGTACTGTTAAAGATTTCTTCATTAATACTGGGTCTTTAATGTATTGTTTTTCATCTAAGCTCATTAACTTTTTAATTTGTACAGGATCAGCAATTAATTGCTTACGGTACATGAAGTAAAGAATTGTTGCTGTAACAGCAATAATGATGATTACGATAGGTGCTAAGTTGAATAAGAAAGCATTGAAATCTAAATGCTTATTTGCAGAACCAATCATAATATTTGGCGGATCACCAATTAATGTTGCTGTTCCTCCGATATTTGAAAAAATAATTTCAGAAAGTAAATATGGGACAGGATTTACTTGCAAGATGCGCGTAATAGATAAAGTAACTGGAACAACAAGAAGTACTGTTGTAACGTTATCTAAAAATGCGGAGCCAAGCGCGGTAAGTAAGGAAAGTGAAATTAAAATTTTAATTGGATTTCCTTGTGCTCCTTTTGCGGCTTTAATGGCAACGTATTGGAAGACACCTGACTTACTTGTAATGTTTACGAGTATCATCATACCGATGAGTAATGTAATTGTTCCCCATTCAATATGTTTCGTAAAGGCATTGTGTAAGTCAACGACCCCTGCAATTACCATGAATGCTGCACCAAGAAGTGCGATGACAGCACGGTTAATTTTTTCAGAAATAATAATGGCATATGTAATTAAAAAGACTGCGATAGCGAAATAATACTGCCAGTTTGCGAGTTCTTGCGTTGTTTCGTGCAAAACTCTCATCTCCTTTCATTCACTTTTCTTAGTGTGTCAAAAAATTAACTAGATGAAACACACATAACGTCATTATAAAGTAGAAAAATGGCGGATGTAAATGAAAGGGTTTATTTTGTCATATTTTCTGCATTGGTCATTTTTTCTTATTTTTAAAAATATTTGTGGGCATCTGACATATATATAAGATACATCCAATCTGAATATTTAAAATCGAATCAGCATTCGAGCTTGTTCGTGTAGGAGTGTCAAATAGAAAGGAATGACAAATATGATAAGGAAGGGATCGTATGGATGAACAACGATTTTTGTTTTTAGACTTTGAGTTTACGATGCCCCAGCATAGAAAAAAGCCAAAAGGTTTTTTCCCAGAAATTATTGAGGTCGGACTCGTTTCAGTTGTTGGTTGTAAGGTGGAAAATACGTATTCATCGCATATTAGACCGAAAACATTTCCGTCTTTAACGGATCGATGTAAAAAATTTTTAGGAATTAAACAGGAAGTAGTGGACAAAGGAATTTCTTTTCATGAACTTGTTGAGAAACTTGCAGAATATGAAAAGAGTGGTAGACCGACAATTGTAACGTGGGGAAATATGGATATGAAAGTCTTAAAGCATAACTGTGAAATGGCGGGAGTAGAATTTCCATTCTTTGGACAGTGTCGTGATTTATCGCTTGAGTATAAGAAGTTTTTTGGAGAGAGAAATCAAACAGGGCTGTGGAAGGCAATTGAGGCGTATGGAAAAGCAGGAACAGGAAAGCATCATTGTGCGCTTGATGATGCGATGACGACATATAATATTTTTAAGTTAGTAGAAAAAGATAAAGAGTATTTAGTCAAACCAGCACCTCCGACATTAGGGGAACTTGTTGATTTTTCGAAAGTGTTAAAGAAAGTGAGTACACAGTAACGACCAAATTGCAAAATATGTAATTTGGTCGTTTTGTTTTTTAAAGTTTGTAATCTTGCTTCAATTGCTGAAGTGTTTCTAGACTACGCCCCGCAAAAGGTGAATCATCTTCAGAAAATGAATTCATTTGAGTTTCTAATGCTAATTTTAGTGACTCTGTATAATCCGGAATTTCTCCTTCATATTTCTTCACCATTTGCTCTGGAATGTTCGTCTGTTCACGAAAAGCTAAAGCACGTCTTTCATGGAAGAATGGTACGTCAGCTTGTTTTACATTATGTAAATCACCTTGCACTGGATGTTTTAAAACAGCTAGTACTTTTACGACGTAACTGCCAGGACGGCTATTTGTAATTTCGCCGATGTATTTTCCAGTTTTATAAATACCAGTAACGATTTCACCAATTTCAAATGTTTCTCTCATATTTTTCACCTCAAGTTTATAGTAAGGAAAGTATAAGAAGGAGTCAAAGAAATTAGTTGATTTTTGAATGTCCTTGAGAATATGACAGGCTTCAATTATAATTTAAGATGATAAAACAGAAAATTCTGATGTTTATTCTTGTCATAAATTCCCCGATAAGGAGTGTTCTATATGATGCCTTTATATTTTCCTGAAGATAAAACGGAGTATATTATTCCAGGTATTGTTTGCGTTCTATTTATCATCGGTGCGGTTGCTACGTGGCGTATGTTTATTCGTGTATCAAAACGAGAAGCAGAGCGATTACAGAAAGTAGAAGAAAAGCTTTTAGCTGAAAAGAAACGGTAATTCATTTTTGTATGTTTCCCTCTATGCTCGGACAATCTAAGGGCAGAAAGCATTTTGGAGGGAATTGAATGAAAAGACGGCTTTTTTTCAGTTGTTGTTTATTATTTCTAATGGCGGGTTGTGACCAAGGGAAGCCGAAAGAAATTGATGTGAAATTACATAATGCTTCAGGTGATGAAGTTGGGACTGCAAAAGTAGTTCAGCAAACAAGTGGAGTGAAAATTACGATTAAAGCGGAAGGCTTTACACCAGGACCACACGGGATACATGTGCATGAAATCGGAGAATGTAAAGCGCCACGTTTCGAATCATCTGGGAATCATTTTAATCCGGATAATAAAAAACATGGGCTCTTGAATCCGAAAGGTGCAGAAAATGGTGATTTACCGAACGTAGTTGCAGACGGTTCGGGAAAGATTAAAGCAGAAATCGATGCTCCGCATATAACGTTTGAAGAAGGAAAAACGACGATTCATAGAAAAGATGGAGCGTCTATTATTATTACAGAAAACGCTGATGATGGTATGACGCAACCAACGGGTAAATCTGGTGGCCGAATTGCTTGCGGTGTTATCGTAAAAAAAGTGTCGGATATGAAGAAAAAATAGAAGCTACCTTGAATGGTAGATTTTGTTGTAAAACCGCATGATAGTAAGTGGAATTATATCGATTTATCGAAAAAAAGGAGGCTATCCCAAAATCATTTTGGGATAGCCCCCTTTTTTGTTATGAGAATGTATGGTGTAGTCTGTTTAAAATTTCTTCTAAAACAGATCTAGGACAGCCAATGTTAATTCTTATATGGGCTTCTCCACCTGTTCCGTATTTCTCACCAGGATCAACGATGATTTTACCTTTCTCTTCAAGCAAGGCTGTTCGTTTATTTTGAGAAAGGTCCAAGTGGGAACAATCAATCCACAGTAAAAAACTGCCTTCTGGTTTAATTATAGAAAGAGATGGTATGTGATTTTGAATATACTCACAAGCAAATTGAGCGTTATCTTCAACGTACAATCGAATTTCATTTAGCCAATCATTACATTCTGTATAGGCACTTTGCATTGCTGTATAAGCAAATGTATTTAATCCGTGGAATCCTTGTCTATGTTGGATAGACATAAAGGCATTACGGAGATTTTCATTCGGAATAATAATGGTTGATGCTTGTAATCCAGCGATATTAAATGTTTTGCTCGGAGCCATACAAGTAATAGTGCGTGCTGCTAATTCTTCAGATAAAGAAGCAAACGGTGTATGAGTATGGCCTCTATAAATAATATCGGCGTGAATTTCATCCGCGACAACGGTTACATTATATTGCGTACATAACGTACCGAGTTTTGTTAGCTCCTCTTTCGTCCAAACGCGCCCGATAGGATTGTGAGGGCTGCAAAGAAGCATTAGTTTTACACCTTGTTTAAATTGAGTTTCTAGATGCTCGAAGTCTATCTTATATATGCCATTTTGTTTAAACAAGGGACTCTCACATAATTGTCTATTATTTGTTTTGACCATTTCAAAAAATGGTGGATAAATAGGAGGTTGTACGAGTACGGCTTCTCCTTCTTTCGTTATAGCTTGTATGCTCGTACTAAGAGCTGGAACGATACCTGCGCTAAATACAATCCATTCTTTTTGTATTTTCCAATTGTATTGGCTTTTCGTCCAATTACAAATGATATCCCCAATATTTTCAGGAGGAAGTGTATAGCCGAAAATAGGATGTTCTGTGCGTTTTTGTAATGCAGTTTGAATTGGTTTTGGTACTTCAAAATCCATATCGGCAATCCAAGCGTGGATGAGCTCTTCATTTTTATATGTATCCCATTTTGTACTATGCGTTCCGCGACGATTTACCGTTTTATGAAATAGTTGCATATGTTCGCTCCTTTCTTCTGTCAAACTGTTAAGTTATGAAAATTCTCACTCTTCTTATAGAATAGCTGATGTGATACGATAAAGAAAAGCATTAAAAAGTGAAAAGGCGGGAAGCAGATGGGTGCATATGACAAAATGATTGAGGTTGTGAAAAATTGGGATCCGTTTCAAATGGGACCGGAGTTTTATGAAACAGAAGCGAGCGATGTTGTAAACGTCGTAAGTGTGTTTGATGATCCGAAATACATCGCAAAGAAGATTCAACATATATACTTTATGTCTTTTGAAGAAGTACCTGCACTTGAAAAATGCGAAAAATTAGCAGTAGAGTTACTCGTACTAAAAGAAGGCGGAAGTTGTTCATTATAGGCTGTCGGAATTTACGACAGCCTTTTTGTTTATTTTCATTTGTGCGGATGGATTAAAGCTTCACTTTATCCCGCTATTTGCGGGCAGTAAGACTCCAGCCTCAAAATTCAGTTGAAGCAAAGAAGATAGGCGAGAAATCAAACTGCCCGTAAAAACCCCCACGGATTAAATCCTCACTTTATTGCGCCGCAAACGTAATAATTTCTTCATAAACATGATCGGGCTTTTCTTCAGGTAGTAAGTGCCCTGTATTTTCGTAAGAAATGAAAGTTGAATTAGGTAGGTCCTTATGGAGACGGTGTCCTACATGTACAGGGACGACGCGATCTTTTTCACCCCAAATGAGTAATACTGGGGTTTCGATTTTTTGTAATTCAGTTGAAGATAAGTCACCTTCACGGTCTCTTATCATTCGAGTTAAAGCAGGGAATATACGATCATCATAAAAAGGAGCAGCGTAGCCTTCCATCATTTCATTGTCAATTAATGAATGGTCATGAACGACATTCATTAAGTTATGGACGATGCCCCTTCGAATAATCCAGTTCTTCACGTATAAGTGGAAGAACGGTAAATAAGAGGAGTACAGTAAAGGTAAGTTTGCGCGTGCTAAATAACTAGAGCTACATAGTAAAATCGTCTTTGAAATTAATTCAGGGCGTAAACGGTTTACAAAGAGTGAAATTTGTCCGCCCATAGAATGGCCAACTAATACAATATTCGCGAGAGATAAATGTTCGATTAAATCGATAATAATAGCCGCTAAATTGTGATAAGAATATTTAAAGAGATGAGATTTATCACTTTTTCCGAATGGTGGTAAATCAAGGGCAATTACTGTACCTTCCTTTGTTAGTAAAGGAATGAGTCGTCGATAGCTAAATGAGGAAGAGAGGAAGCCGTGAACGAGTACGAAAGTAGGTCGTTCTTTTTTAGTATTATGTTCATACAATTCGTAATGAATAGTAGTCCCGCGAGTGGAAAAAGTGAAGTAAGGGCATTTGCATTCATGGTTCATTTTTTGTCACTCCATTGATTTTTGTTCATATCATCTCCCCGCAAGAAACAAAATATGTTAACAAAAAAAGGCAAGATGACATCGTCATCTTGCCTTTCGCGTATTTATAATTACCCACGCACAATATTAGGTGGTGTTTTTCCTTGTAATCCTGCTACTAAATTTTCAGCAGCTGTCATTGCCATTTGCTGCCGAGTTTTTAATGTTGCAGATCCGATGTGCGGTAAAGTTACAACGTTTTGTAATGATAAGAGCGGATTCTCTTTTTGAATCGGCTCTTGTGTAAATGTGTCGATGCCGGCTGCAAATATTTTCTTTTCTGTTAACGCATGAATTAATGCAGTTTCATCTACTGTTTTCCCGCGAGAAGCATTAATGAAAATTGCTGTTTCTTTCATTAGTGAAAATTCCTTTTCACCGATAAGATGATACGTTTCATCTGTTAATGGAGTAAGAAGAATAATAAAATCAGATTGTTTGATTAAAGTTTGTAAATCACAATATGTAGCATCAAATTTTTGCTCAGCTTCTTCTTTACGGCGACGGTTATAGTAAAGGACATTCATATCAAAGCCGAATTTCGCTCGTTTTGCGACAGCTTCTCCAATTCGTCCCATTCCGATAATACCAATCGTACTATGATGTACATCTAGTCCGAAGTGTTCTTTTCCAATTTCAGCGTTCCATTCACCATTTTTCACATAGGAATTGAGTTCGCAAACACGGCGACCGGCAGATAACATAAGAGCGAAAACAAGATCGGCTACTGTATCATCTAGTACGTATGGTGTATTCGTTCCGATGACATTTCGCTTTTCCATCGCTTGTAAATCAAAATTATCGTAACCGACAGAAATGTTGCTTACTACTTTTAAGTTAGGAGCCGCTTCTAATAATTCTTCATTAATAGCAGATCCAAAATTTAATAAACCATCTTTATCTTGTATTTTCTCTAATAGAACATCACGAGGTACCTTCTCATCTTGATCCCATTTTTCGAAATCACAGTGTTCTGATAAATAGTTTTCTACAAATGTTGGAACTGGTTCGGCAATATATACTTTTGGTTTCACGGTTCCATCCCCTTTCGCTTTATCACGCATTTTTCCGCTGATTAAAGTTTCACTTTACCCCGCTTTAACGGACAGTAAGCCTCCCAGCTCAAAAGCAGCTTAAGCAAAGAGGTTAGGTGGGAAAGCAACTGTCCGTAAAAGCCCGATTGGTGTGGGCTAATAATCAGCGGGTGAGTCTTTCCGCTGATTAAAGTTTCACTTTATTTTGACATAATTCACTAAAAAAATCTTCTTTTCAAACTGGAAAGGGTATTTGTATAATTTAGACACAACAGAAAAGGAAGGATGATTTATATGGTGACAGAGAAAGAATTGGAATTATTAGCTTGTCTTGAAAAGAATAGTCGTTTATCTGTAGATACATTAGCGAAGTTGTTAAATATAGAAGTAGAAGAAGCGAAAAAAATGGTTACGAAATTAGAAAGTGAAAAGATTATCGTGGACTATGTAACACATATCGATTGGACAAAAGTGAAAGAACATACTGGTTTAACGGCGATGATTGATGTGAAAGTTACACCGAAGCGTGGTGTCGGTTTTGATGCAGTAGCTGAACAAATTTATCGTTATTCAGAAGTAAAATCTGCGTATTTAATGTCAGGGACATACGATCTTTCTATTACATTAGAAGGAAAGACGATGGGAGAAGTAGCGATGTTTGTTTCTGAGAAATTAGCAACAATTGAATCTGTCGTTTCTACAACAACGCATTTCATTTTGAAGAAGTATAAACATGAGGGAATTATTTACGAAAAAAACGATGATGATAAGCGCATTGTGGTGACACCATGAAGCAATTTGACCTATCTAGAACGGCAGAATCTTTACAACCATCTGGTATTCGAAAGTTTTTCGATTTAGCAGCAAATATGAAAGGTGTTATTTCTCTTGGAGTAGGAGAGCCTGACTTTGTTACACCTTGGAATGTAAGGCAAGCATGTATTCGTTCTTTAGAACAAGGATATACGTCATATACAGCAAATGCAGGATTATTGGAGCTCCGTCAAGAAATAGCAAAGTATCTAAAAAAACAATTTGCAGTATCTTATGATCCGAATGATGAAATCATTGTTACAGTTGGAGCGAGTCAAGCGCTAGATGTAGCGATGCGTGCTATTGTAAACCCTGATGATGAAATACTTATTATTGAACCAAGTTTCGTTTCGTATGCACCGCTTGTTACGTTAGCGGGCGGGGTCCCAGTTCCAGTGGCGACTTCATTAGAAGCTGAATTTAAAGTACAGCCAGATCAAATTGAAGCAGCTATTACAACGAAAACAAAGGCAATATTACTTTGTTCTCCCAATAACCCAACAGGCGCAATGTTAAATAAATCCGAATTAGAAAAGCTAGCTGTTATTGTTGAGAAGTATAATTTAATCGTGTTATCGGATGAAATTTATGCAGAGCTCGTATACGACGAAGCATATACGAGTTTCGCGAGTATTAAAAATATGCGTGACCATACGATTTTAATTTCAGGGTTTTCAAAAGGGTTTGCCATGACGGGATGGCGTCTTGGGATGATTGCAGCCCCTGTTCAATTTTCAGAATTAATGCTCAAAATCCACCAGTATTCAATGATGTGTGCACCAACGATGTCTCAATTTGCAGCGCTTGAAGCATTACGCGGAGGAAATGATGAAGTAATTCGAATGAGAGATAGCTATAAAAAGCGTCGTAACTTTATGACGACATCTTTCAATGAAATGGGCTTAACATGTCATGTGCCAGGCGGGGCATTTTATGTCTTCCCTTCTATAGCTTCAACCGGACTATCTTCAGCAGAATTTGCAGAACAATTATTATTAGAAGAAAAAGTGGCTGTTGTTCCTGGAAATGTGTTTGGCGGGAGTGGTGAAGGATTTATTCGTTGTTCATATGCAACATCGCTTGAGCAACTTATGGAAGCAATGAAGAGAATGGAACGGTTCATAGAGAATAAAAAAAGGACAAAACACAATACGTTTTGTCCATAAAAGGGGGGGAATACTAGAAAGCCATGTGTTAGTATTCTATCCTAATATTGGAGAATTATACGTATTACAGGAAATTTTTTCGTGAATTTTGAATGAGTTCTATCAAAGTGGTATAATTTACTAATATAAGGTGGGAGTATCCTCGGTGTTTTACTTAGGATACTTACCACTAATCGGATATTTAACAATAAATACATCTGCTTTGCTATTTACAATTGTAGAGAAAATGGTAAACGTATGGGAGTGTTTCACATGTCAGAACAATATACAACGGGAGTGGTTGTAACAGGGAAAGTAACTGGAATTCAAGATTACGGTGCATTTGTAGCTTTGGATGCAGAAACACAAGGACTTGTGCATATATCTGAAATCACAAATGGGTATGTAAAAGACATTCATGACTTTTTAAAGGTCGGAGATACAGTAGAAGTAAAAGTACTTTCAATTGATGAAGAACACAGAAAAATGAGTTTATCGTTAAAAGCGGCGAAAAGAAAGCAAGGACGAATTCTTATACCGAATCCATCAGAGAACGGATTTAATACACTGCGAGAAAAGCTAGCGGAATGGATTGAAGAGTCGGAGGTAATAAAGTAAAAGAGGAACGCATATGAGCGTTCCTCTTTTACTGTGACTTATGATATATATATTTGCAAATATGATTGCATGCAATCATATTCGTATGTCGGAGGCGAAAAAGACATACTGACTATTGAATTTCATGTGTTTCTGGGTGAGTACCAAGATTCTCGGATGGTTTAAATAGTAAGCCGAGATTGATAAGCCCAGAAATACCAACGATGCCGTAAATAATACGTGCAAGAGCTGATTTCTGTCCCCCGAAAATAGCCGCTACTAAGTCAAACTGGAAGAACCCGATCAGTCCCCAGTTAACAGCGCCGATTACAGTGAAGACTAATGCGATACGTTGCAAGGTACTCATGAAAAGTCCCCCCCTTAATGTGAAGCGTGAGCAAGCAAGGAGTTAATAAGAAAATTTAACTCCTTTATAGAATGGTATAGTTTTGTTGTTTTTATACATGAAAAATGTACGAAAAACGATGTATATACATCTATACCGAAAAATCCGAATTTTATGCAAAAAATGAACTTTTTCTAAAAAATAAATAATGGTTACGTTTACAATTGCTGAATCGCTTGATTTACAACTTTAGTTTCGCTAAAGTGAATACAGAAATACATATACATAATTGGAGGGAAAAAGATGAGTACACATGTAACGTTCGACTATTCTAAAGCGTTATCCTTCATCGGTGAAAATGAACTAACTTATTTACGTGATGCAGTAAAAGTAACACATCATGCAATCCACGAAAAAACTGGAGCTGGGAACGATTTCCTTGGGTGGGTAGAGCTTCCGCTTCAATATGATAAAGAAGAATTCGCTCGCATTCAAAAATGCGCAGAAAAAATTAAAAATGACTCTGATATTTTACTTGTTGTAGGTATTGGTGGTTCTTACCTAGGAGCACGCGCAGCAATTGAAATGTTAAACCATTCTTTCTATAACACGCTTTCTAAAGAACAACGTAAAACTCCACAAGTGCTATTTGTTGGACAAAACATTAGCTCCACTTACATGAAAGATTTAATGGACGTACTAGAAGGTAAAGACTTTTCTATTAACGTTATTTCCAAATCAGGTACAACAACAGAGCCTGCAATCGCATTCCGTATTTTCCGTAAATTATTAGAAGAAAAGTATGGAAAAGAAGAAGCACGCAAACGTATTTATGCGACTACAGATAAAGCGCGCGGTGCTTTAAAAACATTATCTGATAATGAAGGCTACGAAACGTTCGTTATTCCAGATGATGTTGGCGGTCGTTTCTCTGTATTAACACCAGTAGGTTTATTGCCAATCGCTGTAAGTGGCCTAAACATTGAAGAGATGATGAAAGGTGCAGCTGCTGGCCATAATGATTTCGCGAAATCAGAACTTGAAGAAAACCCAGCTTACCAATACGCAGTAGTTCGTAATGCTCTATATAATAAAGGGAAAACAATTGAAATGCTTGTTAACTATGAGCCAGCACTTCACTACTTCTCTGAGTGGTGGAAACAGTTATTTGGTGAAAGTGAAGGAAAAGATCAAAAAGGTATTTTCCCATCTTCAGCAAACTTCTCAACTGACTTACACTCATTAGGTCAATACATTCAAGAAGGTCGTCGTGACCTATTCGAAACAGTTCTTAAAGTAGGTAAATCTACACACGAACTAAAAATCGAATTAGACGACAACGATTTAGATGGATTAAACTACCTTGCTGGTGAAACGATAGACTTCGTAAACACAAAAGCATACGAAGGTACATTACTTGCACATAGCGATGGCGGAGTACCAAACTTAATCGTAAACATCCCTGAATTAAATGAGTACACATTCGGTTACCTTGTATACTTCTTCGAAAAAGCATGTGCGATGAGCGGCTACCTATTAGGCGTAAATCCATTTGACCAACCAGGAGTAGAAGCATACAAGAAAAACATGTTTGCTTTACTTGGTAAACCAGGATTTGAAGAATTAAAAGCAGAATTAGAAGAGCGTTTAAAATAATGAAAAGCGATCGGGTCTCCGGTCGCTTTTTATTATTTTATTGAAAGGTACATCGGTATATTCAAACTAGAATGGGTATGCTAAAGGAAAAGTCTAGGAGGGATGGGCTTGATTCCGATTCAATCAAAATTAGAAGGATGTACATATGCGTTATATAAGTTAGAAGAGGTTATGAAACCACTTGGATATAGTATTGGCGGTAATTGGGATTATGATAAAGGATGCTTTGATTATAAAATCGACGAAGAAGAAGGGTATCAATTTTTACGCGTACCATTTACAGCGGTGGATGGGGAACTAGATGTGCCTGGTGTAATAGTCCGTCTTGAAACACCGTATATTCTTTCGCACGTATATCAAGACGAACTAGATGATAATGTTAATGCTTTAACAGCTGGAACGAGTGGATTGGATCAATTTGCGGAGCCGCAAGATCCAGATGGAGATGTGAAAAGAAAGTATGTCAATATTGGTAAAGTATTGGTACAAGAACTAGAAAATCATTTTTTTAATGGTGAATAACGATGAGTATGTCGCTTTCGATGAGAATGAAAGAATGAACTGGATTGATCATATATTGTTCGTCGCGCTTTACACCTAGTAAGAGAATGTTTTGCTTTAAAAGAGTATAGCTACAATTTGCAAAGGATTGTCCGGTGCAGGACGGGGGAATCTCCATCAGTTGTAATTTGTTATCAGAGATTTCATCGTAAAGTGAGAATAGTACACCTGAAATGGAAGGGAATAAAAGAGAAGCGGTAAATACATAGCTCGTTAATTTATTTCCTTCTATAATTTCTGATACGCCAGCTCTCGTTGCATTTTGGATTTGTTCAGAAGTAAGAAGTTCAGCGATGCAGTGAATGTTTGGATTAAGTCCTTTTGCAGTTAAAATATTTAAAATGGACTGTGTATCTGCTAAGCTTTCGTTCTTCTCTTTATCCGCTGTTATTAATATAGTGTGAGCTGTTGTAATGTTAGCTTTTAATAAAGTTTGATCATGATGCGGACAACCTTTTATAAATTCTAAATGATGAAATGGCTTTGGAAGTAAAGAAAGTGTTTCATCAATTAAAACGATATCAAGGTTCGGTTGTAATATGTGCATTTGTTTTACAACATGTTTTGCACGCTCATTCCAGCCAACGATAATCATATGACCATTAGAGGTAGCAGCTGCTTCACCCTTAATTCTCATATATTGTTTATTAATCATGTCGGTAGCGAATAGAACCATATAATAAGAACAAAATCCCGTTCCTAATAAAATAATACATATACCAATAAGTTTTCCTATCGTTGTATGGGGGGCGAAATCGCCGTATCCAACGGTGAAAATGGTAACGATTGACCACCAAACCCCGTCGAACCATGTGGTGAAGTGAGATGGCTCTAATATATGTATAAGAAAGCCGGAGAAGGTAGTAAGTACAATAATAAAACAAATTAAACGAAAAATAATGGAATCACGAAATGTATCTACTAAATTCGGACGGGATTTCAAGTTCCTATTCCTCCTTACTTTTCAGGACTACATTCATTGTTACCATTATAGAAAAAAGAAAAACTCTCTAATTAAAAAGAGAGTTCATTTCATAATTAATACATACTTTCAACTTCAGTTTGTTGAACACTTTCAAGATGCTGAAGAGCATAATAAACATCAGCAGTATGTCTTTTTTGATCGATAGACAATTTTAAATGTAAATAGTGCGAACCATTTTCCAATGTTTTGAGCTTCATGTTCTTAACTTTTATATCCATTTCTTTTATTTCTTCAATTACGGTCGGGATATTGTCCATATTTCGTACAACGAGTTTCACTGCGATATCACGTTGGCGAAATGATCTAGGACCGACGTATTTCATCGCTAATGGTATAAGTTCTACACTAATCATAAGGAAACACATTCCGAAAATAGCCTCGATATAGAAACCAGCTCCAACGGCAATGCCGATGCCAGAAGCACCCCAAATCATAGCGGCGGTCGTTAACCCCGCAATACTATCGTTTCCTCTGCGTAAAATTACACCGGCACCTAAAAACCCAATTCCTGATACAATTTGAGCGGCAAGTCGAAGTGGATCCATATTCATATGATCGGTATGTGGTAAGTTGTAAGCTGCTTTAATAGAAACAATAGTTAGGAGGCAACTAATAATAGAAATAACTAAACACGTTTTTAAGCCGAGTGGTTTACGTTTTAATTCGCGCTCTAAACCGATAGCGAATCCTAAAATAGCCGAGAGACCTAGTTTTATTAATAAGTCGGTGTAGTCCATGTATATTCCTCCTTGTATGATATGGTATATGAATAAAACGTTTATCCCACTATTTGCGGGCAGTAAGCCCCGCCTCAAAATTCGCCGAATGCGAGAAAGTTAGGTGGGAGACGACTGCCCGTAAATGCCCGATTGGTGAAGGCTAATAATCAGTGGGGGATGAACACCCCCCACTGATTAAAGTTTCACTTTATATAGAAAGAAACGTTTTTTGACAGAGTGACTTTCTATAGAATATATGTAGGAATTACTTAGAAATGAAAGAGATGTTTCGTTTAAGTATATGATATTAAAAAAGAAATGTAGTTGGTTTCAAAAAAGTTTTCAAAAGGTGTTGCATTTCATTTTTTCACATGATATATTAATAAACGTCGCTGATGCAGAAACGCAGAAAACGACAAAAAAGAAATTGAAAAACATAGTTGACATCGAAAAATGAAGATGTTAATATGATGAAGTCGCTTCTGAAGCGGCAGATAAGTTCTTTGAAAACTGAACGAAACAAACAACGTGAACGTCAATTTTTATTTTTAGATGCTAGACAAACTAACTTTATTGGAGAGTTTGATCCTGGCTCAGGATGAACGCTGGCGGCGTGCCTAATACAT